>JAZUIE010000025.1:0-15229 GCA_045642125.1 Acutalibacteraceae bacterium
GGTTGTTTCAAGTGACGCCGTTTTGCAGGGCAGTGAGATAGATATAAAAAACATTTATTCAGACAAGCCTGAGTTCAGTGTCGTTGAGTTGCAAACAAGTAACAATGTCGGAATTATTCCGAATAAAATGCTTCTTACAAAAGTAAAAGAGCAAGATTTACTGCTTTTATATAAGCAGATTATAGACGAGCTTATTTCCTTAAACAAAAATATTTATGTTTTAAGGCATTCTGACGGCCTTTCGCTATGTAAAAGTATATGCGAAATGTATAAGGGCAACGAAAAAGTACATTTAATAGAAAATGAGTTTAACAGTTTTGAGTACTCGAAGTTTATAAAGCAGTTCGACTTTATTATAGCTTCAAGATATCATTCAATAGTACATGCCTATAAACAGTATGTCCCTGCCGTACTTTTGGGCTGGGCTGTTAAGTATAACGATTTAGCCGATAAACTTAATCAGCATGGGTATGCTTTCGATGTTTTGTCTGCCGTTAATTCAAAGGAAGATGTCATTAAAGCCGTTAACGGTATGGCAATAAACTTTTCTGCCGAGTCCGAAAAAATAAAAACATCGCTTAATGATATTAAAAAAGAAAACTGTTTTAGTAAATGTTTCGAAAGATTAAATTACGGAGAGTAACTAAATGAACGGAGAATCTCGCACAAAAAATGTTTTTCGTAATGCGACATTCGGTATGCTTTACAAAGTGGTAACACTTTTACTGCCGTTTGTTACGAGAACACTGCTTTTATTTTTAATAGGTGTTTCTTCCGCCGGAATAAGCACACTTTTCAGCTCGATTTTAAGCTTTTTAAGTCTTGCTGAACTCGGCTTCGGCTCGGCTGTAGTATATTCAATGTATAAACCGATAGCCGAAAACGATATTAAGACCGTCAGCGCACTTTTGAAGTTTTATAAAAAGCTTTACCGCATTATAGGCGCTGTAATATTAGTGCTCGGTATTGCCATAATGCCGCTTTTGCCTAAACTTATGAACGGCGAAGCACCCGAAGGTATAAACATTTATTATTTGTACCTTATTTATCTTCTTAATACGGTTATAAGTTATTTTGCCGCCGGTTATATGCAAAGTTTGCTTGTGGCACATCAGCGGGCAGACATAAAAGACAAAATTGCAATAGTCGTAACTTTGTTTGTAAGAGTCGCCGAAATAGCGGTTATCGTACTTGTAAAAGACTTGTATGCGTATGCCTTAGTTGCCGTTTTCGGAACGGTTTTAACCAATATTTTAACGGCTGTTTTAACTAAAAAAATGTACCCCGACATAACATGTAAAGGGCAGATAACAAAAGAACAGAGAAATTCGATACTTAAAAAAATATCGGGACTTTTGGGTACTAAGCTTAATGCTATTATTGTTCATCAAGCGGATACGATTGTAATTTCGGCATTTTTCGGGCTCACCGTTCTTGCTCAATACGGAAATTACTATTATGTTCTTAATGCCGTTTCCGGCTTTATTATGTTCTTCTTCTCGGCAATGACACCGAGTGTAGGCAATAAAATCGTAACATCAAATAAAGACGAGATTAAAAAGACATACAAAAAAATCAGTTTTATCAACGACTGGATAGTCGGTTTTTGTGCAATTTGTCTTTTGTGCCTTTATCAGCCTTTTATAGAGCTTTGGGTAGGCAAAAAGCTTAGGCTCTCGGACGAAATTTGCGTTTTGATGGCGCTCTATTTGTATGTTTATGAAATTCAAAGAACGATACTTGTCTTTAAGGACGCCGCAGGTCTTTGGTATGAAGACCGCCTAAGACCGTATGTTTCAATGATTTTTAATGTCGTTGTTAATATTATTTTGGCTCAGGTAATAGGTTTAAGCGGTGTTGTAATTTCAACGATTTTGGCGTTTGCCATTTCAATTCCGTGGTGCAACTATACGGTGTTTAAGCACCTGTTTAAGGAAAAAGCACTTTCTAATCTTTTAAGAATGATAGTAAGACTCCTTTTTGTAATCGCAGTCGGCGCATTGACACTTTTTGTTTGCTCTTTTACAAAAGACGGTCTTGTAGGACTAATCGAAAAAGGCATAATCTGTCTTATCGTACCTAATGCGATATTCTTCCTTACAAGCTTTAGAACCGAAGAATTTAAGTTCTTTAAGAATATGATTTTAAGAAAATTAAAACTTAAGAAATCTTAACATTAAAAAACTCCACTCCTAAGGGCGGTTCCGCTTAGGGAGTGGACTTTTTTATTTCTTCGGTGCCTTTTATAAGCGTAGGTCCGTATTTCGGGACAGTAAAGGCCTTATAATCAGCATAAAAACAAAAAAGGAGATATTTTTATGTGTCTTTTAAGAAAACTTTTTGAGCAAAATTATAACGGCAAAACCGACTCCTTAAAAAATGCGAAAAACGAAGAAATAAAAGAAGACGAAATTGACGATTTGGAACTGGACGAAATCTTAGACGACTGAAAACAAAAAAGACTCGCTTTATAAAAGCGATTCTTTTAATATTTGATGTTGACTTTTGACATTTATTAATAACTTTTTGTAAATTAATTATTAATAAAAACACGGCTTTTGTCGGTAAATGTCGAAGTATGATTTTAGTTATATAACAGCAAAAGAGGCACGGCAAACCCCTTTGACCGCACCTCTTAATGAAAGGACTATTTAGAGTGTAGCAAACCGAAAACGGTTTGTCAAGTTTCGCTCATTTTATTAAAAAGTAATTGTTTCCGACGGTGCCGTAAACGATGAGAAAGTTGCGGTTGCATTTTTGAAATATAATACCTGTGTATTACCGTCATTTTCATCATACATACTGCGAAGCTCGGGGTAGGCATCGAGCATCGATTTGCGTGCTTCAACTCGGTCATCCTCAACTAACTCGCCCGATAAACGAAGCCAAGTTCCGTCTTTGAATGCACAAAGTTCGACATTCGGGTTCGCCACAATCTGCTTTGATACCGGCTTAACCTTTCCGGTTTGTATATATAATTTTTCCTCAAAAATATGTGCCGTTCCGAACGGCCTCACCCTCGGTTGGTCGCCGTCCATAGTTGCAAGATAATATGTTCCTGCAATTTTCAAAAAATCTAATACTTTTTGCATTCTATCACCACATTTATAAAACTTTAATTAAAAGTTTATTATTCCTTTTCTTCTTCGAATATCATTAATCCATTCGCCGTTGTGTTTAAAGTAATCGGGGCCAGGAATGTTAAAACTTTGCCCAAGAAATTGTCTTGCTAAAGCAGTTAAAGACAGAACCGTACCATTGTAAACAACATGTTTATCATCAACAATTTCCACATCGGTATTGTTATATTTGTTTCCGGATTTGCAGAATGTAACTTTATCTCCGGGGAAAAGGTCAATCGAACTGAAAGTGAACATCTTTGCCTTTTTTCGATGTTCTTGTGTAAATTGTTGTGCTAATTGTTCATCTTTTTTTTCTTCGGCTGTAGCTTTCCACTTTTTAAGTTTGCTTTTCAAACCATTTATCTCAGCAATTGCCTCAAGAATTGAATACGCATCTTCAGGTGTCATAGCATAGAATTCTCTGATTCGCTCTTTACCGTTAATGGTTTCTTTCGAGCGAAGATCGGGATTCAACTTGTCGAGTATCGCATGGACTTTTTTATCTGAAAGATCTGATGCGACCTCATATGTAGCGTAAATCCGAAAAGCAAACGGAACAGCAGTGCTACTATTCAGTTCATTAAGTCTTTTCTGCACATCATTTGCGTATCCGATCTTGACATACTCTTCAAATGACGGATTTGTTAATATATAAATTACGCCCATGCTTATATCTCCTTTTGCTTTATGAGTTTTGCTCTAAGAATCTTTCGTTGTGCCACTCCAAATAATGCCGGCGCTCATTTTCAACATAGCTACGCGCTATCGAGTGTCCTTCTAAGCACCCATAATCTTTCGATTGCTTTGCTTCTTCTGAAAGAATGATTCTGCCACTCTTATAATCGATCGTCATATAATGGGCATCTTCGAACAGTTTGTCGTGATTGGGACACATCAATAAGCCGTTATAATGATTGATCGCATCATAGGTATCTTCACATTTGGCATAAGGCCGAATGTGGCTGGCAATCAGGAACTTTTCAAACGAAAAACCGCAGATCGGACAAACATGTTCATTGTTATCAAAAAGTCCTTTTCTGAATTGGTTTTGTACAGATTGATTGCGAGTTTTTACGACGGTATCGAGATACTGCTGCTTATCGTAATCGCTCATAGGCGTATCGCCAATAGTGTCATCGAGCATAGCAAGTTTAAGATCAGCAAGACTACGAGCTATACTGTCAATAGTACTTATTTGAGTCATTGAAATATCGACATGATATAATAAATATCCTTTAAGATGATATCTTACATATTCCGAATTAAATGACTGCAAATAATCGTTTTTCTTGGGCAAATATATCGGAGTTCTTGTTCCGGCGACATTCAGAGAAATATCCTCTATTGATACTATTTTGTTTTTAACGATAAGCGTTCTCGACACATAATTCTGATTATTTGCGTAGCCAAGTACAATCAAAGCATATTTCACCATTTGCTTTGACCAGTTTGTATCTTCATCGATGATACTAACCGATTTTTCAATAAACGCTTTATATAACTCTTTTACAACTACACCTTTTTCCGCAAGGTCAGTCTTTCTTGCATATTCTTCAAACAAAGGCAAAATACCATCATTTTTGAAGGTGAGATATGTAAGAAGGTATACATAGATATAAGCGTTTTCCGGTTGAGACGCAATAAACTGAAGAACATCCTTCTGTGAAATCAAATAGTCTTTTTCGTTATCAGTTGACAAAACATTTCCATATGTCAACAAGTTTATGGTTTCAAGATAGTAATTAACCGCACCGGCAGTACCCGGTTTTAGCTGAAACAAATCTTGTATATATTTGATTGCTTTGACACGTATTTCGAGTTTATTAAAACGCAAATTTTCCGAGTTGTGCAATATAAATTTTGCAATAAAATATACTGTGTCAAAGCCATAAGATTTATCAGACAAAAAGCGGCCTCTCTTTTTGGATAGAGAAACATTCGATAAAGAACTCACTATTTCGTTAATCGTCATTTTGCTTCACCCCTATATAATAAATAGATTCTGAATCAATGTTCAAAGTAAACTTTGCTCTGTTTTTGACTATCTCATAATACTTTCTAAACTCTTCAGTTGCATAAAGACTCGTATCGATAGAAATGTCTTTTTTCTTTGGAATGAGAATGGCAATAGATCCGTTTGGAATACAGTTAGGAGGCAATACCGTTGCACGGGTCAAATAGGTAAAATTAGGCATAATGGTCAAACCAGAGTTTATATATCTCGAAACCGAAAAACTATTCAGCTGGCTCTTATCGATAAAGCGATCATAACCGTCTATATGAATGATTTCACCATTATCCAAAATGTTCTTAGATCTAAGGACCCATACATCACCTGATGCCTTAACTTTTGAGTTCGTTAATTGTCTATCTCTGTAGAAATCAAAGACTCCAAGATTCAAGCCGCAAATATATCGGTCAAACCAATCATTACGGTATAGCAGCCATCCGTGATCGTGGAAAATATATCCTTGTTTCTGAAACAAAGTTTCCTTCGAAAGCTTGTTCTCAATGTATATGTCTTGGCTATATGATTTCTTGAAATGAATAGATAATATTTCAACAAAAACGTCCTTGAAATATCTGACGCCAAAATCTATTATCCGAGATATACCGAATTTCTCATATTGGCGTCTGATTTCCGAATAGTCCGCAGCCATAATAAAGCTTTTAGGAAGAACAACGACTATTTCATCAGATAATTCAAGATACCTTGCCAAAAAATATACAAAAACATTCCTTGTTTTTCCGCAATTAAATTTTTGGCGATACTCGGTAATTTTTTTCTTGTTTGCATTTGCAAAAGGCGGGTTACTGATTATAAGATCGTACTTGTTTTTTAGCGCATTAGTGGTAATGAAATCTTCACATATAAAGTGCAAACGAATCTTATCCTTATTGTATCTCAGGCATGAAAGCAATTCTTTTAACTCGGAAATCGCATTAGCACAAATATCACACACATCAATATTTACAGATGCGCACTCATCACACAATCTGAATAACTGCGGCAAAAATGCTCCCATTCCAACTGAGGGCTCCAATATGTCTACACTGTTTTTATCAGAAAGATCGACATTGGCAATGGTTTCATATACTACAGATTGCGGTGTATAATACGACCCGGAATCTTTTGCGTCGGAAAGCCCCATTTCATAATAAAATGCTTTTTGATAGAAAGAGTTTGAATCATCCGGTTCAACCAATCGCCGATTAGCATAATACCTGTCCACATATTCTTGAAACTCTATCATTTCTTTTGCATTCTTTGCGATAGTGCTCATTATACGAGTAGGAACGGCTTCGCCAATGCATCTTCTTATATTCAACTCATTGTCTTTCAGAAAAGAACGCACCTCATCGCAAGATGTTAATGATTGCAAATCTCTTGTTGACCACTTAAAGTTATCAGGAATTGTCATTAGCCGCATAAGTTCTCGGATACTCAATACGCGGTTATCTCTGGGGTGTATCGTATCTTGACTGGCAAGTTGATCATTTCTTGTGGCTATGCATGATCCAGGCTTATCCCAAAACAATCTTCTGAATTTGTTCCCCAAATGGGCGCCTTTTAATAATACCCTTTTCCCGTCAACAATCTTATAAGGCTGATATTCAGGGGCATTTTGAAAAGCGGATTCTCCTTCGGAAATATGACTAATCCACTCTTCCATGTATTTTGGATATTCCCGAAAGAAATGTAGAGGATCATCATTTGATATCTCGCCAAACGAAAGAGCCGGTAAATTGCCGATTGCTTCGCGTACGGTTATTTCGTTCTGTTTTAATGGGAATATATTTAAAGGGCTAAAATGAATACAGTCTTTTCTTGTTCCGATTACAAGAGTTCTCGGACGACTGGACGGAACACCATAATCCTTAAAATTTATCACTCGAGCATAAATATGATAATTATCAGACAAATTTTTTCGAATGCAATCATTTATTGGCATAAATTCGCCAGTCTTGTCTGTACAAGTGGTTTTTAAAAATGCTTTCACATTTTCAAAAACAAACACCTTGGGTTTTAATTCCTTAATGATAGAGATGGCCTCAACAACCAATGAATTGCGTGCACTTTCATCTCCTTTTTTGTAGTTGGCGGTGCTCATTCCTTGACAAGGAGGAGTGGCAACGACAACATCAACATCGTTAAGGCTTTCTCGCTTTTTCCACATTTCATATTCGGAAAAAAGTTTTTCTTT
This sequence comes from Acutalibacteraceae bacterium, assembly GCA_045642125.1. Classification (GTDB taxonomy): domain Bacteria; phylum Bacillota; class Clostridia; order Oscillospirales; family Acutalibacteraceae; genus UBA737. Next base: position 7,328 of record JAZUIE010000025.1, read on the forward strand.
AATTACCGTAGATGTTAAGTCACCAACGATATAACCAGATTGATATTTGCATTTATTATTTGCTCGCTGAATTTCCATTCTCGGTTCAAGCAATTCGCAAGTGGCAATACACTCATAACCATTTTCTTTAAATCCGTAGCATCCAACGCCTGCACTACTAAAGAGACTTATATATGTTTTCATCATGTTCCTCCGGAATTGAACATTGATGCGATCTACACATCAATATCCCATTTTATATGAGATAGTATACTTTAATCTATGTACAATAAAATGGACTGACCTATGTCAATCATTACTTGTTTTACCAGATCTCATCCAAGCATCAATTTCACTGATTTTGAATTTCCAAGTGCGGCCGACTTTAACGCCGGGCATACCGCATTTTTCAATCCAAGTAAGGCTGTGTCTCGGGTAATGCCTAAATATTCAGCGATTTTGTTCATGAAATACCAGCGTTCAATGTTTTCGTCCCCGTCCTTTTAAATCAAATTATACATTATTGTATATTATCTTTCAAGTACCGTCCGAAAATACGGACATGTGTATAGTTCTTTATACTTATTTAATATAATACCAAATAATAATACTACCATAATACGACAATTTTTTCAATTATTTTTAGTGCATAAAAAATGCAATTAAATTTTTCTATTAAACAACAAATTCAGATTTGCTTTTAATATTTTTCGGTGTGTGGGACTGAATTTGTACTTAATAAGCACTTAAATTTGGCGATTTTAAGATGATTTAAGATTAGATGAGAAAAGCCCGAAAGTCCGCATAAACAGAGAACTTTCGGGCGTTTTGGCATAAAATTAAACCGCCTTAAAAAAGACGGTTTTTTGGTGGGAGAGGATGGATTCGAACCATCGAAGCTGAAAGCAGCAGATTTACAGTCTGTCCCCTTTGGCCACTCGGGAACTCTCCCAAATATTAAGTTAAAAGAAAAATGGAGCTGGTGGACGGACTTGAACCCCCGACCTGCTGATTACAAATCAGCTGCTCTACCAGCTGAGCTACACCAGCATTTACAGCGCCAAAATAATATACCACAATATTACCGCTATGTCAAGAAAAAAATTGAAAAAAATATAATTTTTTGAGTTTGACATTTATTAAGTATTATGGTATCATAAATTTTGATGTTGCCGGACTGAATAAATATGATTTTTATGGCATTTTTCGGCAATAAAGGCGGATAAAAAGGTGGTTATTTTATGAATTTTTTTGAAGAACTTAAAAACTATGACCCTGATGTTGCGGCGGCTTGTGAAAAAGAGCTTAACCGTCAGCGTGGAAACATCGAGCTTATCGCTTCCGAAAATATCGTTTCAAAGGCGGTATTATTGGCAGCGGGTGGTGTTTTGACAAACAAGTATGCCGAAGGTTATCCGACCAAGCGTTATTACGGCGGTTGTCAGTATGTTGACATCGTTGAAGAAATTGCAAGAGAGAGAGCAAAAAAGCTTTTCGGTGCGGAACATGCAAATGTTCAGCCCCACAGCGGCGCTAACGCAAATCTTGCCGTATTTTATGCTTTACTTAAACCGGGCGATACCGTTATGGGTATGAACCTCCAGCAGGGCGGTCACTTGTCGCACGGTTCACCCGTAAATATTTCGGGTAATTACTTTAATGTTGTTCCTTACGGTGTTAATGACGAAACCGAAATGATAGACTATGACGAAATGCGCCAAATCGCTCTTAAATGCAAACCCAAAATGATAATTGCGGGAGCGAGTGCATATTCGAGAATAATAGATTTCAAGAAGTGCAGAGAAATTGCCGATGAAGTAGGCGCTTACTTAATGGTTGACATGGCGCACATTGCCGGACTTGTTGCCGCAGGACTTCATCCGTCACCCGTACCGTATGCCGATGTTGTTACCACAACAACGCACAAGACCTTACGAGGACCGAGAGGCGGTATGATTTTATGCAGAGAATCTCTTGCAAAGGCAATTGATAAGGCAGTATTTCCGGGCACTCAGGGCGGTCCGCTCATGCACATTATTTCTGCTAAAGCCGTTGCTTTGGGCGAAGCACTCACAGACGATTTCAAGGTTTATGCAAATCAAATTGTTAAGAACGCTTCGGTACTTTGTGACGAACTTATTAAGAGAGATGTTAAAATTGTTTCGGGCGGAACGGACAACCATCTTATGCTTCTTAAGCTTACCGATACCGGCGTTACCGGTAAAGAGCTTGAAGCAAGACTTGACGAGGTTCACATTACCGCAAATAAGAACACCATTCCCAACGAGCCGTTAAGTCCGTTTGTTACAAGCGGTGTCCGTATCGGTACACCTGCCGTTACGACAAGAGGCTTCAAGGAACCCGAAATGGTTAAAATCGGCGGCTTTATTGCCGACATTTTGGAAGACTTTGACGGCAATAAAGAGCGTGTTTCAAGCGAAGTTCAAGAGCTTTGCGCTAAGTTCCCCATATACTAATTTTTATTGACAAAACGACTTAATAAGTCTATAATAATTTATACAATTAAACCTCGTCATAAAAAGACGGGGTTTAATGTTTATAATAAAAGAAAGGAGAAGGAAAATGGAAGAGAAAATCTTAGAGCTTATTAAGGAAAGAAAATTCGGCGAACTCAAAACAATGCTTTCGGAAATGAACGCTGCCGACTTGGCATCTGTTTTCGAAGAAGTTGAAGAAAAAGACCTTCCGGTAATTTTCCGTATTTTACCGAAAGAACTTGCCGCAGAAACCTTTGTTGAGATGGACTCGGATATGCAACAGCTTTTAATCGAAGCTTTCTCGGATAAAGAACTTCGTGAAGTTATGGACGAGCTTTTCATGGATGATACCGTTGATATTATCGATGAAATGCCCGCCACGGTTGCCAAGCGTATATTAAAGCAAACCGATGCGAACACAAGACGAATGATAAATCAGCTTTTGGCATATCCCGATGACAGTGCCGGAAGCATTATGACTACCGAGTATATCGACCTTAAAAAGGATATGACGGTAGATATGGCATTTGACCGCATTAGAAAGATAGGCTTTGATTCGGAGTCTATTTATGCGTGTTATGTTACCGACAGAAGCAGACATTTGCTCGGAATCGTTTCGCTTAAGGACTTACTTTTAAGCGACAAGGATATGGTAGTTTCCGATATAATGGACGAAAATATCATTTATGTCGGAACGCATGACGACCGAGAAGAAGTTGCCGTTTGCTTCGATAAGTATGACCTTTTGGCTATTCCGGTTGTCGATAAGGAAAACCGTCTTGTCGGAATTGTTACGGTTGACGATGCTATCGATGTTATGCAAGAAGAGGTAACCGAGGATATCGAAAAGATGGCGGCTATTTTGCCGAGTGAAAGAAGCTATTTCAAGACGGGTGTAATAGAGACCTTTAAGTCGAGAATACCGTGGCTTATGCTTCTTATGATTTCGGCAACCTTTACGGGTGCTATTATTAGCAGTTTTGAGGGTAAGCTCATTAAATTTGCAGGGCTTATCGCATTTATTCCCATGCTTATGGATACGGGCGGAAACTCGGGAAGTCAGGCTTCGGTTACGGTTATCCGTTCAATATCGCTCGGCGACATTGAGTTTAAGGATATATTCAAGGTTTTATGGAAAGAAATAAGAGTTGCGCTTCTTTGCAGTTCTGCTTTGGCACTTGTAAATATTATAAAGCTTTTTGTTGTCGATTATCTCATTTTAGGTACTTTCGGCAAAGGAAATGCCACCGAGTCCATGATACAAATTTTAATTGTTTGCCTAACGCTTTTCTGCACTGTAATAGTTGCAAAGTTAATCGGTTCTTCTCTGCCTATTTTGGCTAAGAAAGTAGGCTTCGACCCTGCTGTTATGGCAAGTCCGCTTATTACAACGATAGTTGATGCCGTTTCGCTTATAATCTATTTCTTTTTTGCAACTCTTTTACTCGGATAAATTTATTATGGAGAAAAATTATGGATACATTTTTTGAACAAATAGTACCGCTTAAAAAAACCGCAAAAGACTACCTTTTAATCGCTCTTATTTGGCTTGTTGCTTTTTTTGTTGCCGGTTTTTTGGCACTTTTACTGATAAGACTTATAGTTTTTGCGATTGCCGCAGTCGGCTTTACCTTTTACGGTGCTTTTAAGCTTTCTTCTCTTTTCTTTTTAGAATATGAGTACATCGTTACAAACGGAACGGTTGACATTGACAAGATAATTGCCAAGAATTCGAGAAAAAGGATATTAAGCTTTGAAATTTCGGGTGTTTTATCCATAGAAAAATATAACCCCGAGAAAAAGTACACGGGCAATTACGAAAAAACGGTATTTGCCTGTAACAGAGATTCAAAAAATGCGTATGTTCTTGTTATTGACCGTGAAAAAAAGGGCAAGGCTTTGGTTATTATAGAGCCTAACGAAAGAACGGTCGAAGGAATAACAGCATCACTTCCCAAATATATTGCAAACAGTGCATTCAAAGAAGGATAGTCGTCATGAAAATTTTGACTCGTAATCAAATAAAGACGGCAGAAAATGACGCCGTATCAAACGGCGTTTTTTCGTATAAAGATTTAATGGCTAATGCCGGACAAGCTTTATATTGCCGAATAAAAGAAAAATTTAATCTCGAAAATAAAGACATTTGCATTGTTTGCGGAAAGGGCAATAACGGCGGTGACGGTCTTGTTTTGGCTCAACTTCTATATAAAAACAATTTTTTAGTTTCGCTTGTTTTTCCAAGCGGAGTACCGAGTAAAAGTCCCGCAAACGAGTTTTTATCCGTAATAAATAAGGTCACCGTTTTAGACGAAATTCCCGAAACCTGCGATTTTTTAATTGATGCTTTTATAGGGATAGGTCTAAAAGGAAGATTAGAGGGTGAAGACCTTAAAACAATAGAAAAAATGAACAACACAAAGGCTTATAAAATAGCCGTAGATGTTCCGAGCGGTTTTGATGCCGATGGACAGATTAGTTCTCCCTGTTTTAACAGCGACTTAACATTAACATTTATTGCCTTAAAACCGGGCTTCGTTTTGCCTGTAGGTTCCGACTTTTGCGGAGAAACGGAAGTTCTCGATATCGGTGTTACCGTAAATGAGTATGCTTACAAGACAAACGATGTAATATTAAACGGCAAACGAAAGAAAAATACTCATAAGGGCACATACGGTACCGCTTTAATGCTTACGGGCTCGTACGGTATGGCAGGAGCGCAAATTTTATCGAGCAAAGCATGTCTTGCGAGTGGTGTCGGAATAGCAAAGGCGTTCGTTGCCGACAAAAACTACAGCGCCTTTGTTTCTAATGTACCCGAAGCGGTGGTTATTCCCTGCGAGACCGACTTGTCGGGCTGTATCGACATTTACGATACAACTCTTAAAAATGCTCTTTTGTCTGCCGATGCTTTTTTAATAGGCTGCGGAATGGGCAATAAGAACTCTTCCTTTGAACTTATTAAAAGAGCGCTTCTTATTACAAATCTACCTACGGTTATTGATGCAGATGGCATAAATGCGGTTGCAACAGACATAAACATATTAAAGAAAATAAAGGCTCCGAAAATTATAACTCCGCACCCAAAAGAGATGGCACGGCTTTTTTCTGTAGATGTAGAAGAGATAGAAAAAAACAGGCCCGTATTCGCAAAAAGACTTGCGACTATGTACGAATGCACAGTGGTACTTAAAGGTGCTAATACGGTTATTGCTTCCAAAAACGGCGAGATTTTCTTTAATATGAACGGAAACCCCGGTATGGCAACGGGAGGAAGCGGCGATGTTCTTTCGGGAATAATCGTATCACTTTTGGCGCAAGGCAAAGAACCGCTTGAAGCTGCAAAAAAAGGTGTATATTTACACGGTCTTGCAGGTGATAAAGCGGCAGAAAAATACTCTCTTGCGGGACTTTTGCCTACGGATATAATAAAGGAGCTTAAAACCTTATAAAGGGTGTATTAAGCTTTGAAAAAAATTCCGGTTATCTTTTTTGTGTTTCTTATCTTTATTATTTTCCTTTGCGGTTGCAAGGACAACGAAATAGATGTAAAGACAAGTAATATAAGTTTTAATTGCCAAGCAAAAAATAATAACGATACTTATAAATTTGCGGTTACGGTTAAAAGAAAAGATAAAGCGGAAGTTTTAATAGACTCGCCAAGCGATGTAAAGGGTATGAAGCTCTTATTTAATAAAGACAGTGTAACAATCAAATATATGGGCTTAACTTATAAGCCGAATGTTAAGAGCTTTCCTGCCGATAACATGCTGTTGCTGTTAAATGATGCACTTAAAAAAGCAGATAAAGCCAAAAGGAATAAAAAGAGCGGAAATTACTGCTTTTTCGGAAAATATAATGGCGAAAAATATGAATTTGTTTTTTCGCCGTCAGGACTGCCTTTGTCACTTAAAACAAATGACGGCTCTTTAACAATGAAATTCGGCAATTTAACTCTTGTAAAATAACCGTTTTTGCGGTATTATATTTAAGATAAAAAAATCAGGGGGAAGTAAAATGGCAGTTTTGGTGACCGGCGGTGCCGGATATATAGGAAGTCATACTTGCGTTGAAATGCTTAATGCGGGATATGAGATTGTTGTTGTCGATAACCTTGACAACAGCTCTAATGAGTCACTTAACAGAGTTAAGAAGATTACGGGTAAAGCCCTTAAATTTTATGAGGCAGATGTAAGGGACAAGCAGTCTTTAAGAAAAATATTTAATGAAAATAAAATCGAAGCCGTTATCCATTTTGCAGGTCTTAAGGCGGTAGGCGAATCGGTAAGAGAACCGGTTATGTATTATGATAATAACCTTCAAAGTACAATAAGCTTAATCGAAGTTATGAACGAATTTTCGGTTAAGAAAATTGTATTTTCGTCTTCTGCAACGGTTTACGGTATCGCAAAGGAAATGCCGCTTAAAGAGGGTATGCCTACGGGTGCGATAAACCCTTACGGCAGAACGAAATTGTTTATTGAAGAAATTTTAAGCGATGTGTGTGTAGCTGATAAAGATTGGTCGGTTGCTCTTCTTCGCTACTTTAACCCGATAGGCGCTCATAAGTCGGGAATAATCGGGGAAGACCCGAAAGGTATTCCCAACAACTTAATGCCGTATATTGCGCAGGTTGCCGTAGGAAAACTCGAAAAACTGCATGTTTTCGGTAACGACTATAATACGGTTGACGGAACGGGTGTTCGTGATTATATTCATGTTGTAGATTTAGCAAAGGGACACGTAAAGGCAGTAGATTATGTTCTTAAAAACACCGGTTGCGAAGCTATAAACTTGGGTACCGGTAACGGAACGAGTGTTTTTGAGCTTCGTGATGCATTCGTAAAGGCATCGGGTGTTGATATTCCGTATGTTATTGACCCGAGAAGACCGGGCGACCCTGACGAAGTTTATGCCGATGCAAACAAGGCAAAAGAACTGTTAGGCTGGACTGCCGAACTCGGAGTTGACGAAATGTGTGAAGATACATGGCGTTGGCAAAGCGGCAACCCGAACGGCTATAACTGATAAAAACACAGCACGGCAGGTAACGCAAAAACGATGCCGTGCTGTAAATATTTCCGCCCGTGGCGCAGTCCGGATAACGCAGCAGATTCCGATTCTGAAGATCGGGGGTTCGAATCCCTTCGGGCGGACCAAATGAGAAAGGACATCTTCGGATGTTCTTTTTCATTTTAGTGATTTTGCTACGAAGGGATTCGAAAGCGAATCGGTTATTAAAACTAAATCGGTCGGTTGGTTTCGTCGACAAAACATATTGAAATGTTTTGGCGTTAATGTTATAATATCCACAATCTGTTGGTGTTAAAACACCAACAAAATGCCGTTGGCATTATAAAACCTGCGGTTTTGATTGTGTCTACTGAATGACTAAACCTGCCGTGCTATACACGGCAAGCGGCTT
>JAZUIE010000026.1:0-24677 GCA_045642125.1 Acutalibacteraceae bacterium
TTCTAATATTAAATAATAACATATTTATATTTTTATGTCAATTATATAAAAAGAATTTTTATTTGAACAACAAAAAAGCGCCTTTATAAGGGCGCTTTTTGTTTTGCTGATGTATTTATCAGCAGCCGCAACCGCAGCCGTTGTCGTTGTTGCCGCAGCAGCAAACGAGGCAAAGAATGAGAATTAGTACCCAAGTACAATTTCCGCCAAATCCGTTGTTACACATAAAAAAGACCTCCTTTGTCTTTCAACACATACTATGACTATTTTACATTTTTTGTTACTTAAAAAAGATTGACTTTTTTTCTGTTTGCGATATAATAAGGTCAGGGAAGGTCAATGGTGAATTTTTATGAAAATCAGTGATTTAATTACAGCTGAAATTTTAAGAATGTTAAACGAGTCGGAAGAAAACACCGCCGAAATCCAACGCAATGATTTTGCGAGTGATATCGGTTGCGCTCCGAGTCAGATTAACTATGTTTTATCCTCAAGATTTACTCCCGAACACGGTTATTTAATCGAGAGTCAGCGTGGCGGCGGCGGTTATATAAGAATTAAGAGAGTTGTTCTTGACCATTCTTCCGCTATTATGCATATAATTAATGCCATAGGCTCAAGTATAGATATGTCGAGTTCAAGAGCGCTTATTTCTAATTGTGTTGATACAGGCTTCTTAGACGAAGACAAAGCGAAGCTTATGTTGAGTGCCATATCAAACAATGTTATGAAATGTGTAGCTGTTGAAGGCAGAGACTACTTAAGAGCGGCTATACTTAAAGAAATGTTTTTAACATTATTATAAACTTAAAATATTTAAGGCTTTTGTTTTTTGACAAAAGCCTTTTTTATTTTGATTAAAACTCTTGATTTTTTCCGATAATTTATTCGGTGATTATTTTGAAATACAATTTTTACAAGTTCAGCAAAAATGTTTCTTTATGTCTAAACGATGCAATAAATATTGCCGAAAGCTCGGGACATACAAACATCGGAACTGAACATATACTTTTTTCTATATTAAAACTTGACAATGAGCCTGTTGCAAAAATTCTTAAGAAACACGGAATAAAAGAAAGTCTTGTTTACGGTGAAATAGTTAAGAAAAGGGGACTTGCACCTAAAACAAAGCTATCTCCCGAACAGTTTTCCGATAATGCCAAAAATATACTTAATACATCACTAAAAAGTTTAGAAGAAACAAACGAAAGTGTTGTTAAGACTGAGTATGTTTTTTTAAGTATAGTTGCTAATAAAGACAACTTTGCTGTTAAAATACTGAAATCTCTAAAGGTAGATATTCAAGCGCTTACAAAAGAGATTTACAAAAAATGCGATATTGCCTCAAAGAGTATCCCAAGTAAAAAAGAAAAATATGAAAAACAAAGCGAAAATAAATATTGTTTTCTTAAAAAATATGCTGTCGATTTAACAAAAAAAGCCGAAAACAAAGAGCTTGACCCTGTTTTCGGAAGAGAAGAAGAAATTGAAAAAGTAATAAGAATTTTGTTAAGACGAACAAAAAATAATCCTTGTATTATCGGCAAAGCAGGTGTCGGTAAAACGGCGATAGCCGAAGCTTTAGCACAAAAAATTGTAAGCGGTGATATACCCGAAAAACTTAAAAATGTTAAAATATATATGCTCGATTTAACCTTAATGCTTGCCGGTACAAAATATAGGGGTGATTTTGAAGAGAGGCTTAAAAAAATAATAGAAGAAACTGAAGGCAGAGAAGATGTAATACTGTTTTTTGACGAGCTTCATACTATTGTGGGCGCCGGTTCAGCCGAGGGCGGTATTGATGCCGCAAACTGCCTAAAGCCTTATCTTGCACGGGGAAATATAAAAATTATCGGTGCTACAACATTTGATGAATATAAGAAAAGCATAGAGAAAGACCCTGCGCTTGAGCGAAGATTTATGACTGTTTTAATAAACGAGCCGACAGATAATGAAGCTATTGATATAATAAATAAAATTAAGTTTAAGTATGAAGAATTTCACGGGGTAAAGATAACAGACGAAGCCGTAATTTCGGCTGTTAAGCTATCAAAACGATATATAACTGACAGATGTTTGCCCGATAAAGCGATTGATTTAATTGACGAAGCGGCGTCAAATGTCAGCATTAAATCGGGGACTGTCAATAAAACAAAAAGGTGCATTGAAAAAATAGTTGTTTGGACAAGCAGTACTCCTAAAAACCTGCCGGAAATTACGGAAAATGATATTAAATTTGTAATTTCAAAAATGTTAAACATTCCAATACAGAAACTTAACGATAAAGAAAATGAAAAGTTAAAAAGATTAGAAAGTGAAATTTGTAAAAAGCTTGTCGGTCAAGACGATGCGGTAAAAACCGTTATTAAGGCAATTAAACGGGCAAAAAGCGGAGTAAAAGACCCTAAAAAACCGATGGGTGTGTTTATGTTTGCCGGACCTACGGGTGTCGGTAAAACCCAACTTTGCAAAATATTAGGCGAAGAAATTTTCGGTAACAGAGAAAGTGTTATAAGGCTTGATATGTCGGAATACGGTGCCGAATATTCTTTATCTAATTTAATAGGCGCACCGTCCGGTTATGTCGGCTTTACTGACGGCGGAATATTAACAGAGCGAGTCAAAAGAAACCCTTATTCTTTAATTTTATTAGACGAAATCGAAAAGGCACACGATAAAATTTTTGATATGTTTTTGCAAATTTTCGATGACGGCATTTTAACCGATTCAAAAGGAAGAACGGTTGATTTTAAGAATACACTTATTGTAATGACATCAAATTTAGGCGCCGAAAATGAAAACAGTTGTTACAGCTTAGGCTTTACACCGGAAAACACAGCCGACAAGTTCTTAAAAGATAAGATAATAAAAAGTGTAAAAGAATATTTCAAGCCGGAATTTATTAACCGTATTGACGAAATAGTTACATTTAACAGACTGAGTAAAGCCGATGTTTATAAAATAACAGGTAATTTACTTAACGAATTGTCAGAAAGATTAAAAGATAACGGCACTTATATTTATTTTACCGATAATGTTGCAAAAAGAATTGCCGATATAGGTTTTGACGAAAAGTACGGAATAAGGGAAATAAAAAGAAAAATCGTATCTGAAATAGAAGACACTGTAAGTGAAATGATTATTAACGGGACGATAGATAAAAATATTAAAACTGTTTGCGATTATAAAGACGAATATATATATTCTCCCTTAATAAAAGAACTAAAGGGTGCCGTTATTTAGGCACCCTTTGGCATTTTAGTTTAATTTATTGATTATTTGTTTTGAAGTGTCATAACACTTCTTTGTCTTTTTATCTTTTTCGATGGTAGTACCGCTTATTTTTCTGAGTGAAACCGATAAATCGCCGAGTGTGGTATTATAAGTTCTTAAGCCGCATTCTTTTGCGAAATCTTTTCCTAAATAAACGGTTTTTGAAAAGAAACTGCTTTCTTTAATTTTTATGTTATCAAAATATTTAATTGATTTACTATCGGTAATGAAAAGCAAAGCAGTAGGTTCGCTCGTTATAATTGACTGTAATTTTGTAAATTTCGCATTATCGGCGGAATTATTTGTGTTTACAGAACAGTTATAGACTTTTACGGTAATTTTTCCGTCACCGTTAACATCGGTACAGTATTTTGAAAAGTATTTTTCTATGTTCTTAACTCTTGCGTCTTCAACCGATGTATAAGTGAATAAGACAACACTTATATCCGGTTTAACCCTTTTGGCGCACTGTATAACCGATGTAATTATGATTGCCGAAATAATTAAGCCTACAATAATGAATTTTCCGTAGTGGTACATGATGTTTTCGGCTTTTTTTTCGAGTGTATCGGGCACGGCTTCAATATGTTCGTCTTTCGGTTCGATTTCGCCCGACTGCATTTTTTTAAGCTCTAAAAACTCGGCTCTTGCTTTTCTTTGTTGACTTAAGGTGTCACTTTCTTTGTTTTTCATTACTTTATCCGCCTTAATACAGTTTAAGGTCTATCCAAAGTTGCTCATAATAAGAACGAATTTCGGGGTCTATATCGTGATAATATTCGACATAAGGCATATCTTTTTTCTTCGGATAGAGAATTTCGTTTTTATAATAACAGTAGTCTGGATTATTTACAACTGCGGTGTTAGGTGATGCATATCCTATGTATTCGGCATTTGCGAGAGCAATTTCCGGCTCTAACAAGAAGTTAATATACATCATAGCCGCCTTATAGTTTTTAACGCAGGACGGTATGCAAATTGAGTCAACAAATATATTTGTACCTTCCGATGGATAATAGAATTTAAGGTCTTCGTTGACATCACACATCGTAAGGTAGTCACCGGCATAATAAGGCCCGATTGCCGCTTCGCCCGTTTCCATTTTGCCGTATATTTCGTCCATAACATAAGACTGTAACACACCTTTGCCTTTTTTAAGAAGTTCAAGTGCTTCGTCCCACTCTTTTTTATTTGTCGAGTTAAGACTGTATCCCAAAATCATTTGGGCAGTCATAAAGCCGTCACGGGGGTTGCTGAAATTAAGCGACATATTTTTGTATTTTTTGTCCCATAAAGATGCCCACTTATGCTCGGGCTCTCCTATAAGTGACGGGTTATATATGACGCCTACCATACCGACATTATAAGTCACAGAGTACTCGTCATTTTCGTCAAAGAAAAGTCCTTTGTACTGTTTGTCGATATACTTAAAATTAGAAAGGGAAGAGGTGTCTATTTTTTTGAGCATATTCTCGTTTTTTAAGCGCTCAATCATATAGTCTGACGGAATTATAATGTCGTAAGAAACACCGCCGCTTTTAAGCTGCGAATACATAGTTTCATTACTCTCGTAGGTGGTATAATTAACCTTAATGCCGGTAAGTTTTTCAAATTCTAAGTTCACATCAACTGAACCGTCAGAACCGTCCGAAATATATTCGCCCCAGTTATACACATTAAGAGTTGTACCCTCGAGCGATTTGTCGAATTTTGCTTCATATTTTATATCGGCATACTCGTAACCGCAACCCGAAAGGCATAAAGATGTTAGAAGCATACAAAGGAGAACACATAATAATTTTCTCATTATGATTTCCTCCTTTTTTCTGAAGAGGTTTGAACTGTGTTATAAAGTATTAAAAGAGCAAATACAACTATAAATACTACCGTTGAAAGAGCATAAACATCGGGGGAAACGGTCTTTTTGGTCATATTGTATATTACAATAGGTAAGGTTTGATAGTGACCGCATGTAAAATAACTTATTACAAAGTCGTCAAGCGATAATGTAAATGCCATAATAAAGCCGGTTATAACACCCGTTTGTATTGACGGCAAAACAACCTTAAAAAACGACTTGACAGGCGTACATCCAAGGTCTTGTGCCGCTTCGCTTAAATTTCTGTCGGTTTGCCTTAGCTTCGGTAAAACGGACAATATTACATAAGGTAAATTAAATGTAATATGAGCAATTAAAACTGTTATAAAACCGAGTGACTCTTCGAGTCCTATAAGTTTACCAAAGAAAACAAACAAAAGCATAAGAGAAATACCGGTAACAATATCGGCGTTCATCATGGGAATATTAGTAACCGTTGTGGCAAACTTTCTTGCGATTTTTGAGCGAATTCTAAAAATTCCGACTGCCGCAGCAGTGCCTAAAACGGTTGATATTGTTGCTGATAAAACTGCAATAATAAGTGTGCGCTCAAGTGCTTCAAGCATTTCACGGTTAAAGATAATTTCTTTATACCAGTCAAAAGAAAAACCGTCAAACACCCAAACACTTTCTCCTGCATTGAATGAGAAAAATATCATTACCGCTACCGGAGCATAAAGGAAAATAATAATCAGTGCAGTATAGATTTTCGATAATATTTTCATACAACAAGGTCCCCCTCGTCATCTGAAAATTTGTTCATAACAGCAAGACACAAAAGTATCATTACCATAAGAACAAGCGAAAGCGCCGAGGCAACATTATAATATTCGGGACCGATGTTAAATAGATATTCTATCGCATCACCGATAAGTAAAGTCTTATTTCCGCCTAATTTTTGCGAAATGTAGAATGTACTAACGCAGGGCACAAATACCATTGTTATTCCCGAAATTACACCCGGCAGCGACAATGGAAAAAGAACCTTCTTAAATCTTTGAAAACCGTTTGCGCCAAGGTCAGATGCAGCTTCGATAAGTGAATTTTCGGTTTTCGAAATAACAGAGTATATCGGTAAAATCATATAGGGTATAAAGTCATATACCATACCCAGGATTACGGCTCCCGGTGTGTTAATAAGTCTTAATGTCGGAAGTCCCAGTTTTGAGAGAAAACTGTTTATAATTCCAGTGTTTGCAAGAATGGTAATAAGTGAGTATGTTCTGATTAGAAAGTTCATCCACATGGGAAGCATAACTATAATCATTATCATTCTTTGAGTGCTTATCTTCATTTTTGTCATAAAATATGCAAGAGGATAGGCAAGTATTAATGTGATAAGCGTTGCTATCGATGCATAAACAATCGAAATAAGAAAAGCCTTTTTGTATTTTCCTATCGATAAAATGTTAAGAAATGTAAATGCACCGGCTTCGTCTGTCAGGGCAAAATATACCATAATAAGAAGCGGAACAATTACAAAGATTGAAGCCCAAACATAGTACGGCGCCGCAATCATTCTACTCTTAATTGATTTATTGTTCACGGCTTATTCCTCCTCAACCAAATCGGAAATGTGGTCCATTTCTTCACTGTAGGAGCTGTAATCGCCGTAAAGTCCCGAATATTCGGACTTTTTCATAATATGTATTGCATCAGGCTCAATGTAAAGACCTACCGTTTCACCTACAGAATGCTCATCGGTAGTTTGTATCATCCACTTAAAGCCGCCGATATCTACAATAATTTCATAATGGACACCCAAAAAAGCAACCGATGTAACAACACCTTTAAGCATTCCTTTTTCGGGAGTAACTATGTCAACATCTTCGGGCCTTACAACAACATCGACCTCTTCGTCTTTATTAAAGCCTTTGTCAAGACATTCAAATGTATAGCCCGAAAATTCAACCGTAAGGTCTTTTTTCATTATACCGTCAACAATATTCGATTCGCCTATAAAATCTGCTACAAAAGCATTTTTAGGCTCGTTATAAATATCTTTTGGTGTTCCTACTTGCTGAATTTTGCCCTTATCCATAACGACTACACGGTCAGACATTGTAAGCGCTTCTTCTTGGTCATGGGTTACAAAAACAAAGGTAATTCCGAGTTGTTTTTGCATAAGCCGAAGTTCTTTTTGCATGTCTTTGCGGAGCTTTAAGTCAAGAGCCGCAAGAGGTTCATCGAGCAATAACACCTTAGGCCTGTTGGCAATGGCGCGTGCAATTGCAATTCGTTGCTGTTGACCGCCCGAAAGTGTTGAAATCTTGCGTTTCTCAAAACCTTCAAGATTGACAAGCTTTAACAGTTCCGTCACTTGCTTTTTTATTTCTTTTTCGGGCATCTTCTTTATACGAAGACCGAAAGCAACGTTTTCGTAAACATTAAGATGAGGGAAAAGGGCATAGCGCTGAAAAATGGTGTTTACCTGTCTTTTGTAAGCCGGAACACCCTCAAGGTCTTTTCCTTCAAATTTGATTTCTCCGCTGTCAGGTTCCAAAAAACCTGCGATAAGACGGAGAGTAGTGGTTTTTCCGCAGCCCGAAGGGCCGAGAAGTGTGATGAATTCTTTGTCCATAATTCTAAGATTAAGTCC
The DNA here is from genome assembly GCA_045642125.1 of Acutalibacteraceae bacterium. GTDB lineage: Bacteria > Bacillota > Clostridia > Oscillospirales > Acutalibacteraceae > UBA737. The sequence goes on from JAZUIE010000026.1 coordinate 7,755, forward strand.
GTCAAGCACCTTTTCATTATCAAATGATACAAATACATCACTTAGTTCGATAACTGCATTGTTATCCATTTAAGCATCCCCCTTTGTCAAACACTAAGTGTTGACAGTAGTAAATTTGGTCTTTCGACCTAACCGTTTACCCTGCGCAATACCCGCAAACGCATTTAATTTACGGTCGACAAAGGGCTCCATAAAAGAAAAACCACTACCCGTAAATATTTGCAATTTGCTTTAAGAACACAGATGCGTTAAATGTCGAATTTATATTGTTTCGACTATTTGTTAGTTATAAGGCAAATACCGTAAAAAGTCAAGTAAAATCTTGAATTTTTTGGTAAAAAATCAGTACAAATCACAAGAAAAAATCTGTAAACTTTAATATTCTCTTGTTTGCTCTTTCATTCTCGCTTATTCTCAAAAAAACTTTTAATAAAAAAAGCGGTGAAATTTCACCGCTTTCTCTGTTACTGTTTCTTATTTTTGCTGTTTTGTTCTTTAGACTGTTTTGAATTCTTTGAGTTCTGATTCTTCTTTTGCTTTTCGCTCATTAAACTCACCACACTTTCAAAGATATTTTTTGCGGTAAGTTGATATTTATTCAGCACTAAACTTGCATAATTTTGCTAACGCAAAGTTATCACATTGATTTAATGAAAGTGAAGAATGAATAATTAATAATTAATAATACAAAGCAAAAAACCTACCACTTTCGTGATAGGTTTTCGCTTTGGTGCGAGTGACGAGACTTGAACTCGTACGTCATGGACACACGCCCCTCAAACGTGCCTGTCTGCCTATTCCAGCACACTCGCATTTATACGGCTGAAATTTTGCCGCTCGGTTATTATAGCACTACTTTATACGCTTGTCAACAACAAAATTTAAGAATTTGAGAAAAAAATTTAATAAAAATCTTGCTTTTTGAAAACTTTTGTGATAATATATTTCTTGCTGTAAAAAACATAGGGAGGTGGCATAATGCCGAATATCAAATCTGCAAAGAAACGTGTTGCCGTTACAAAGGCAAATACCGAGCGCAACAAAGCTTACCGTTCTGCACTCAGAACTGCTATTAAAAAGGCAGATGCAGCTATCGACAGTAAGGCTGCCGATGCTAATGAAACAGTAAAAGCTGCTGTTGTTAAGATTGACCAAGCTGCCAATAAGGGTCTTATTCATAAGAATAATGCTGCTCATAAAAAGTCAGCTCTTGTTAAAAAGCTTAACAAAAACGCTTAATATATTATTTTTTGCAAAGAATAATGTTTACCGCTGTGATAATTCACGGCGGTATTTTTTTATTTATTGATTTTACGGGGAAATTATATTAAAATAATACTATAAACTTAAGGGAGTGAGTAATTTGGAAAACGATAAGTTAAAAGAGCTTAAAATAAAAGCTAACCGTTTGCCTAAATCTCCCGGTGTTTATATTATGAAAGATAAAAACAAAAGCATCATATATATCGGCAAAGCAAAAGCGCTTAAATCTCGTGTTACTCAGTATTTCGGAAAGGGTACGCAGCATACCCAAAAAGTTAAAAACATGGTAAGTCTTGTTGACGATTTTGAGTATATTATCTGCGACAGTGAATTTGAAGCGTTAGTACTTGAATGTTCACTTATAAAACAGCATCAGCCAAAGTATAATATCCTTCTGAAGGACGATAAAGGATACCACTATATAAAGATAACGGACGAAAAATGGCCTAAAATCGTTTTTGCAAATAAGGTTAGTGATGACGGAAAATATATAGGTCCTTATTATTCGGCTTATGTTGTAAAAGATACGGTTGACTGCGCCAATATGATTTTTAAGCTTCCCGACTGTAACAGAAACTTTGATAAACGCACAAAGCCTTGTCTTAATTTTCATATAGGGCGTTGTGATGCGCCTTGCAGGGGAAACATACCGCTTAAAGAGTATAAGGATACTGTTAAAAGTGCTGTCGAGTTTATAAAAAACGGCGACACAGACGATATTTTGCCTAAATTATATGATAAAATGAACCGTTATTCAGATAATTTAGATTTTGAAAATGCAGCAAAATACCGTGACAGAATTAATGCAATTAAAAAACTCGGTGAACGGCAAAAAGTGGTAATGTGCACCTACAAAGAGCAAGATGTTTTTGCAAGTGCATTTATAGGCGAAACCGCATGTGTCAGTGTTTTTAATTTCAAAAACGGCAAATTAAGTGACAAGAATCATTATTTTGTCAACGGTGTATTCGACAGAGATACATTATACAGCGAGTTTATAAAGCAGTACTATTACGATAAGTCCTACATTCCGCCGAGAGTTTTGCTTGACTCAGATTTTACCGAAAAAGACCTTATTGTTTCATGGCTTAAAGAAAAAAGAAACGGCAAATTTGAAATAATAATTCCAAAAGCCGGAGAGCAAAAAAGCATTGTTAATATGTGTCTTAACAATGCCGCTGACAACTTATCTCATAGGACGAAGTCAAACGGAAAACAAATGTCGGCATTAAACGAACTTGCAAGTCTTTTGGGGCTCGGAAATGTCCCCAAATACATTGAATCGTACGACATTTCAAACCTTTCGGGAGAAGAAAATGTTGCTTCAATGGTAGTCTTTAAGGACGGAGTACCGTATAAGAAAAACTACCGCCGGTTTAAGATAAAGACCTTTGCAGGACAGGACGATTACCGCTCGATGGCAGAGGTTCTAAGCCGAAGAATTAAAGAGTATAAAAAGGGAACGGACGAAGCCTTTTCGGTACTGCCCGACCTTATTTTACTTGACGGCGGTATCGGTCAAATAAACGCCGTAATGCCGATTTTTAATAAAGAAAATATAAGTGTTCCGATTTTCGGAATGGTAAAAGATTCGAAGCATAAGACACGGGCAATAGCATCAAGCGGCGGAGACATTGCGATAAAATCGAATAAAGCCTCATTTTCTCTTATAACCAAAATTCAAGACGAAGTCCATAGATTTGCAATAACTTACCATAGACTTTTGCGCTCTAAAAAAATGCTGGACTCCGAGCTTTTGAATATAAAAGGCATAGGCAAAAAAAGAGCTAAAGAGCTGATTCTTCATTTCAAAACGCTCGAAAATATAAGTAAAGCAAGTATTGAAGACCTTGAAAAGATACCCGAAATAAGCTCTGTTAATGCTATAAATATTTATAATTATTTTCATGATAAATAATAGTTGCCAAAATTTAACTTTTTTGGTAAAATAAATATATAAAAATATAGGAGAATGTTATGGCAGTTCAACTCGAAAATGTAAAGCAAGGCGATACGGTTGCGGTAATGCATACCAATATGGGAGATATCGAAATAAAACTTTTCCCTGAAAAAGCGCCAAAAACCGTTGAAAATTTTACAACCCATGCAAAAAATAATTACTATAACGGCATAATCTTTCACCGTGTTATAAAAGATTTTATGATACAAGGCGGTGACCCTACCGGAACGGGTATGGGCGGCGAGTCAATTTGGGGCGGAAGCTTTGAAGACGAATTTGATACCGAGCTTCATAATCTTCGTGGCGCATTATGTATGGCAAATGCAGGACCAAACACTAACGGCAGTCAGTTTTTTATTGTTCAGGCAAAAACGGTTCCTGAAAATATGTTAGAACAAATGCGTGATATTCCGTCAAGTTTTCCTGCCTATATAGTCGAAGCTTATGAGAAAATGGGCGGAACACCTTGGCTTGATTTCAGGCATACTGTTTTCGGTCAGGTTGTAAACGGTATGGAAACCGTTGACAAAATTGCCGAAACGCAAGTCGGCGCAAACGATAAACCCGTTAATGATGTTGTTATTAACAGCATTGATATAATTGTTAAATAAAGGAGTTTAACTTATGAAAGGCATAATTCTTGCAGGTGGCAGCGGAACAAGACTCTATCCGCTTACCATGGTAACTTCAAAGCAACTTCTACCGGTTTATGATAAGCCAATGATTTATTATCCGCTTTCTACTCTTATGCTTGCGGGTATAAGGGATATACTTATTATTTCGACTCCCACAGATTTGCCGAATTTTGAGCGCTTACTCGGTGACGGCTCAAACTACGGAATAAATCTTTCCTATAAGGTACAGCCGTCTCCGGACGGTTTAGCTCAGGCATTTTTGCTTGGCGAAGAATTTATTGACGGCGATTCTTGCGCTATGGTTTTAGGCGACAATATTTTCTACGGCGGCGGTCTTACAAAATATTTGCAGGATGCGGCTTCAAGAGAAAACGGCGCTACTGTTTTCGGATATTATGTTGAAGACCCCGAGCGTTTCGGTATAGTAGAATTTGACGAAAACGGCAAGGCGATTTCCATAGAAGAAAAGCCTAAGAACCCGAAGTCTAACTATTGTGTAACCGGACTTTATTTTTACGACAACCGTGTTGTTGATTTTGCAAAAAAAATAAAGCCTTCGGCTCGTGGCGAACTTGAAATTACCGACCTTAATAAGTTATATTTAGAGGACGGCTCGCTTAATGTTGTAACCTTAAGCCGTGGTTTTGCATGGCTTGATACAGGCACAATGGATGCTTTAAGCGAAGCTACCGAATTTGTAAAGGTTATTGAAAACCGTCAAGGTGTTATGATTTCGGCAGTTGAAGAAATTGCTTATAAAAACGGCTGGATATCAAGAGAAAAATTACTTGAGTCCGCCGAAAAATACGGTAAATCACCTTATGGCGAACACTTAAAGCGTGTTGCAAACGGTAAATACCGTCACTGATTATGATAAAGATTAGTGTAATTATACCGGTTTATAATGCAGAAAAAACTCTTAATAAGTGTGTTGATTCCGTTTTAGGTCAAAATTTTTCTTCTTTTGAAATTTTGCTTATAAATGACGGTTCCACCGACAAAAGCAAAGATATTTGTCAAACTCTTAAAAAAGCTGATAGTCGTATCAGCTTTTTTGATAGAGAAAACGGCGGTGCGGCGAAAGCCCGTAACTTCGGTATTGATAATGCGAAAGGCGAATATTTTTGCTTTGTTGACAGTGACGACTATTTGTCGGACGGAGCACTTGAGTTTATGTACAGTAAAGCAAAAGAATGCGATGCTGACATTCTTATGTGCGGTTACATAATGGAAAACGGCAACAAATCTTCGTATATTAAAGCAGAAAACGGTATATTTTGCGGCGAAGAAATAAATAAAGTAATTCCCGAAATTAAATCAAAAAACCTTATAGACAGTCCATGTAATAAGCTTTATAAGGCTTCATTTGTATTGAATTCGGGTGTTAAAATGCCCGAGAATGAAACATTCGAGGATACCGATTTTAACCTTAACTTGTTAAAGTTTTCTCCTAAGTTTGTTGTTAGCGACAAATGCTTTTATCATTATGTATTACACATGGGAAGCACGACAAGGCGGTACAATAAATCTAAACTCGAAATAATTAAAAAACGGGCAAGACTTTTAAGCGAATGCACAAAAGGTGTAGAAAATTACTGCTCATTTTACTATATAAAATCGGTTTTTTCGGCTTTTATAGATATGTTTTTATCACTTAAAAGAAAAGAAATACTTTCTGAAATTTCAAATGAAATATCAAATGAAGAGTTCATACAAAAAGCCAAAACCGCCTATTTTTCGGGTAAGGTATCAAAAGTAATAATCTATGTCGCAAATAAGCAGAATAGATATCTTGTATATTATTTTTGTAAATTATCCTATCTTATGAAATATAAGTTCCAAAAACTCTTTTTGAGGGTGAGATAATTGATTTCAGTAGCACTTGCGACTTATAACGGCGAAAAGTATATTGAAAAACAGTTAATAAGTATATTAAATCAAGACCTGCCGGTTGACGAGGTTATTATTTGTGACGACCGTTCAACCGACAGTACGGTTGATATTTGCAACCGTTTTATTAAGGATAACAACTTAAAAAACTGGCAAGTTTTCATAAACGAAAAAAATGTCGGCTTTTGTTTGAACTTTTACGGCGCTATAAAAAAATGCAAGGGCGACTATATCTTTATTTGTGACCAAGATGACGAATGGCTTCATAGTAAAACAAGCGAAACCGTTAATTGTCTTAAAAATAATACGGATATTACCGTTATATCTTCAAGATATGATGTCATTGACGAAAACTCAGTAATTATCGAAAATTCGGGCGTTACTTATCTTAGTGATATGAATGACGGAACTATTGAGTATTTAACCCCCGAAAGTTTTATCGGTTGTTCTTATCTTCGTGGTTTTTCTCTTTGTATAAAGAAAGAAGTAACTGAGTACTTAAAAGATATCGACCTTAAAGATTTAATGGCACATGACTGGCTTTTGGCAATGATAGGGTGCGCTAAGGGCAAAACTGCCATATTTAACAAAAAGCTTACACATTACCGTTATCATAAAGATAATGTGTCATTATCGGCAATGAACAAAGAAAACCGCCAAAGAAAGCTTAATAAAAGAATACTTGGACTTAAACAGTCTGTTAAAGGACATACTTATGTTATGTCGCTTTTCGATAACGAAAAACTAAAAAAACAAATAAATTTCTTTATAAAATTTGAAAATAAAAGAATTGACTTTTTAACTCATAAAAAAATATCGACCTATATATCTTTGTTTTGCTACCTTAAAGAGTACAACCGCTATTATAAGGGTAACGGAGTAAGGGTGTATATAGGCGACCTTTTGTATATTCTTAAAAAATAGAATACGGACTGTCAAAATCGGCAGTCCGTATTTTCGGTGTACGAAAAACGGTACATATATGTTGCTATAATGCTAAAAAGAGGTGTAGTATATGCTTAATTTTATTTCCGGCAGAGCAAAAACGGGTAAAACACAAAGAATAATGGAGTTAATAAAAAATGACGCATTAAATGGCGAAAACCCCATTTTAATAGTTCCCGAACAGTTTACTTATGAAAGTGAAAAAGCAATACTTCACTTATTCGGTGAAAATAAAGCAACTTTAGGTTATGTAACTTCTTTTTCGGGACTTTATAACACAATAGGCCGTATTTGCGGCGGAATTTGCGGAAAAACTCTCGAACCGTCTGACAAGCTAATTCTTATGACAAGGGCTTTATCGGAATGTGAAAGCGAACTTAAATTATGGAAAAAGTATGCAAATTCTCCGAGTTTTGCGGAAAGTATGCTTAAGACAATTGACGACCTCAAGAACGAAGCAATAAGCAGTAATGATTTAAGGGCGGTACTCGAGTCGGTTAACAACACAAAACTTGCCGATAAAATTTACGATACGGCGCTTATTTTTGACAGTTACGATATGTTGATGGGCACTAACTTTATAGACCCGTCAAGTATGCTTGACCGTTTATATGATAAGCTTAAAAACTGCGACTACTTTGTTAATAAAAAGGTCTACTTTGATGGGTTTACCGGCTTTTCGGGTCAACAGTTTAAGGTAATAGAACAAATTATTGCAAAAGCAAAGGAAGTAACATTTTCGTTTGTAGACTCAAAATCAATTAAGGGTAACTATAACTTTTTAAGCAATATTAAGAAAACAAAGTTAAAACTAAAGAATATTGCCGAAAATCATAATGTTAACTTCGGCTCAGATACTTATTTGGACAACAGGTATTATGAGAGTAACGATATAAAATTATTAGAAAGATTTATGTTCGGCGAAAATACACAGAGTGCCGAATTTGCAGAAAATATTACTGTTTGCGAAGCAAAAACAATATATGACGAAGCCGAGTTTGTTGCAAGAAGCATAAGGCGAATTCTAAGAGAAGAAAACGCAAAATGCTCCGATTTTGTCATTATTGCCCGTAATACCGAAACCTACGAAGATGCACTGTATACATCTTGCGAAAATAATTTTGTTAAGTGCTATTTTGATAAAAAATATTCGCTTTATCAAACACCGGTAGTTTTGGCAACCGTTTATGCAATGGACTACTGTATAAGTCCTAAAACAGATTATATTTTTAAGTTCCTTAAATCAGGTATTGGGATTCTCACTTTTAACGAAATCAGCGAACTCGAAAACTACTGCAACCTATGGAATATAAACGGTAAAAAGTGGGCAGACGAATGGGATATGAACCCGCTCGGCTTTACCGACAAGCGCCTTAACAATGAAAATGAAATACTAAACAGGCTTAATTCCTTACGAAAAAAGGTTTACGGTATTCTTGACGATTTCAAAAAATCTTTTAACAAAACGCCCGAAAACAGAGCTAAGGCAATTATATTCTTACTTAAAAAATGCGGTGCGGACAAATCATTTTTATCATTAAAGGAAGAATATCAAAACAACGGTAACGAAGAGTTCGCCGATGTTATAAGGCAGTCTTATGACGAATTTATTAAGATACTTGACAGTATTGTAAGATGTTTTCCCGATAATGACATTAAATTAAAAAAGTTTTACGAAGCATTTGTTATTGCGGCAAAAATGACCTACATAAGTGTAGCTCCGCAAACAATAGACGAAGCCGTTTTCGGCTCAGCCGACCGCATTAGACCGTCAAGCCCTAAATATGCGTTTATTATGGGAGTTAATCAGGGCGTTTTCCCGAAAGCAACAAAAGACTCGACACTGTTTACCGATAACGAAATTTCCGTACTTAAAGATGCAGGACTTAATATAACCGATAAGGTTATAAAAAATGCCATTGACGAAGATTTTTTGGTATACAGTAATGTTTGCTGTGCTTCAAAGAAAGTGTTTTTAAGTTATACACTTGCGAATGCCGATTTAAGTGATGCAACACCGTCTTCTTTCTTACTCGATATGTTAGATTCTATATCGGTAAATAAAGTTTATGAGCCGAGCATATTATCGTTTGATAATGCGCCCGAGACGGAAAAATCGTCATTTATCGAATTTGCCAAACGCTCTTTTTACGATAAATCGGGATATAAAGCTTTAAGTGAAGCGTTAAAAGGCACCGAATATGAAGATAAACTATGTCTATTAACCGAAAATGCCGATGCTTCAAATGCAAAAATAAGTCCTGTTAATGCCGAAAAATTATACGGTAAGGCAATAAGGTTGTCCCCGAGCGGTTTTGATGTTTACGGCAGATGTAAGTTCAGTTTCTTTTTGAGATACGGACTAAATGTTAAAAAACTTCAACCTGCCGATTTCAATGTTATGCAAAGGGGCACATTTATCCATTTTGTTTTGCAAAGAATTATCGAGACCTACGGAAAAGAGCTCGGAAATCTCGATAACAACACAATAAAAAACGAAATTGACCGATTTTCGAATGAATATTTAGACTCGATTAAGGGATATAGGCAAATAGAAGATGTAAGACTAAAGTTTTTTGTAAACACGCTTAAATCTAAGCTTTATTCCGTAGTTTTAAGAATAGCGAAAGAATTTGCCCAGTCAGATTTTGTACCGCAAAGATGCGAACTTGTTATCGGTGAAAAGGGCGAAATCCCCGAAATAAATATAAATCTCGATAACGACAAAAGCCTTAAACTTAACGGTATTATCGACAGACTTGATACTTATAACGGTTATGTAAGAATAGTTGACTATAAGACGGGAAGCAGGGTATTTAAGTTACCCGATATTCTATTCGGGCAAAATCTTCAAATGCTTTTATATCTTTATACCGTAATAAACAGCGGAAAATTCGGGGATAAACCTGCCGGTGTTTTGTACTGTTGTGCCGATAAAATTAAAAAAGGCGAATCAAAAAAGCATACTAACGGACTTTTACTTGCTAATACCGATGTACATAATGCAATGGATAAGGAAAACAAAGGCGAGTTTGTCCCGAAATATAAGGACGAAAAGCCATCTGACAGCTTTTTAAGCGAAGACGAGTTCAATAATGTTTTCAACTTTATTGACAAAAAGCTTAAAAATGTTGGAAACGGTATATATAACGGTCTTATCAATGCGACACCAATTGACGGTCTTGACAGTCCGGCTTGTAAATATTGCGATTTTAATTCAATTTGCCGAATTGAAAAAAGTGCAGTTAAAAAAGTGCCGAAAATGAAAAATATAGATGTCTTAAATGAAATAAGGGAGGGTGGAAACAATGCCGTTTAAGTTTACCGATGAACAAAATAGTGCGGTAACACAAAGAGGAAATATACTTGTTTCCGCCGCCGCAGGTTCGGGTAAGACTGCTGTTTTAACCGAAAGAGTTATAAATAAACTGACGAGTGAAGAAGACTTTACGGGTATAGACAAGCTTTTAATCGTAACATTTACCAATGCTGCCGCCGCCGAAATGCGAAGCCGTATTGAAAAAAGGTTGTTCGAGGAATGCCGAAAAAATCCCGATAATGAAAATCTTTTAAGACAAAAGCATTTAATTTCAACTGCCGATATATGTACTATCGACTCTTTTTGCATAAATCTTGTAAGAGAAAACTTTGAAAAGTGCGGTGTAGAGCCTAATTTTTCAATTACAAACGGTGACGATGTAAAGGAGATAAAAGAAAACATCTTAAAGGAAATCGTTGACGGGCAGTTAGATAAGTCTTCAGACGAGTTTAATCTTTTGCTAAAGATAACCGACTGCGATTTTGACGATAAAAATCTTACGGATATTATCGAAAAACTGTATGATTATTCCCGTCAAATGCCTTTTCCCGATAAATTTCTTGATAGTTTATCGGCACCTTATAAAGCGCAGTTTAACAGCGAACATATTTGGTGGAAGGCAATATTCGACAACGCAAACAGAATAATAAACGAGATTTACGAAAATTTAGTAGAATTATGCGGTTATGTCCTAAATATCGAAACGACACCGCAAAAATTCGATACTTACGCAAAAGAGCTTTCGGTTTATTTCGATTTACTAAAAACATCTATTGTTTCGGAAGATTATGACGGTGTTAAAGAGCTTTTGACTCAAACATTTAATAAAGCACCTAATTCTTCAAAAGACGATGTATATACTCTGAAATTCAAGAAGAGAAAAGAAAAGATATTTTCTCTTCTTGACGATTTGAATTTAATTTTCAAATATAGAGCCGATGAAATTATATCTCAAAACAAACAGCTTTTACCCGCAGTAACTTTACTTACCGACTTAGTAAAAGAGTTTGCCGATAAATATTTTGCCGAGTTAAACGAAAGAAATCTTTTAACCTTTGCTTTAACAGAACAACTCGCTTTTTCGCTTATTTGCGAACAAGACGAAAATGGAGAAATAATAATAAAGGACGAAGCAAAAGCCTATCTGTTAAAATACGAAGAGGTTTTGGTTGACGAATATCAGGATGTTAACGACCTTCAAAATATGCTTTTCTATGTCCTTTCGAACAGAGATAAAAATCTATTTTGCGTTGGCGATGTTAAGCAAAGTATTTATAGGTTCAGAGGTTCTAACCCCGAAAACTTTTTAAGAAAAAAAGATACATATATTCCTTTAAGTGAGGCAGAAAAAGATGCTTCTAAAAAGATAATACTTAAAAACAATTTCAGAAGCAGGGAAAGTGTCTGCGATTTTGTTAACTTCGTTTTTTCTCTTATAATGACAAAAGAAACAGGCGAAATAGTATATGGCGAAGACGAAAGATTAGTCCCTTCGTCCGATTTTCCGCAACTTCAAAACGATTCTGCCGAGATTTTGCTTGTTGATACAAGTGAAGACACTGACGATACTGCTCTTGCCGTTAAGGAAGCAAATGCCGTTGCCGATTATATCAGAAGTGCAGTTAACGGCAGTGTTATGCTTAAAGGCTTAAATGGCGGTTTAAGAAAATGCGAGTACGGAGATATTTGCATATTGCTTGAAAAAACCAAAACATCGGTACCTATATTCGTTAAGGCACTCGAAAATGCTCAAATACCCGTAATATCGTCTAATGACAGTTTTTGCGATACACCGGAAATTGCACTTGCTCTTTCTCTTTTGAGTGTGCTCGATAATCAGTCAAACGACATTGAAATGTTAAGTGTTCTTGCTTCTCCGCTGTTTTTATTTACTCATGACGAAATTGCCGTAATGCGTTCACAAAACAAAAAAACAAGCATTTATTCGTTGCTTGTGAGTTTTGCAAATCAAGGCAATACAAAAGCGCAAAAAACGCTTAAAACGCTTAACAACCTTAAAAACAATATGTGCCTTATGTCACTCGATAAATTCGTACTCAAAATGATTTGTGATACTGATTTACTGAGTATAGTTTCTTCAATGAAAAACGGTGAAGAAAGACGAAATAATCTGTTGTCGTTAGTCAGTCTTGCTAAACAGTATGAAGGCAAAACTGCCGGTGAGTTTGTAAGGTATTTAAGAGATTTGCCCGAAAATGCATTCAGAAAAAACAATTTTTACGGCAACAAGGTTAAGATAATGTCTATGCATTCTTCGAAGGGTTTGCAATTTCCCGTATGCATTATTCCGCAACTGCTTTCAAGAATGAATATGGCAGATTTTACTAATAAGATTTTATTTTCCGAACAATACGGCATTAACTTTAAGTATTATGACGATGAGTCAGGTGACGATGTTCAAACGGCAGGAAAAATGATTACATCTCTTTATGCCAGAAAAAAGAATGCGGAAGAACGTATGCGCCTTTTATATGTTGCAATGACCCGTGCGGAAGAAAAGCTTGTTATGGTATTTACCGACAGTAATTTTTCGGGAAAACTACAAAAAATTGCCGACAATGTATCTTTAGGCGGCATTGACTCACAATATGTTACCAAAAACATTTATCTCGGTAATTGGATTTTGGCGGCTTTAATGCTTCACCCTGACGGTGCGCCTATAAGAAAAGCTGTTGAATTTAATGTATCGCCGTTAATTACTAACGGGAATGTTAATGTTTCTTTTGTTTCAAAACCGGAAGAAAATATAACTTATAGCGAAGACACTGCCGATATAACCGTTAATGAAGACTTAGTTAATAAGATAAAAAATAATATTTCCTTTGAGTATCCGCTTATGGACCTTAATGACATTAAGTCTAAAACTTCTGTTTCTGCGGTTGCAAAATCGCAAAGCGGTGATAATTTTGCTTTTGTTTCAATGCCGGGATTTATGAATAAGGAAAAACTCACTGCCGCCGAAAAGGGAACTGCCGTACATAATATTATGCAGTTTATAAATATGGACGAAAGACCCGATGTCAAGACGGAAATCGAAAGACTTGTCGAATGGCAGTATATAACGCAAGAACAAGGCGAATGCGCCGATGTACCTGCTATTGAACAATTTTTTGATTCTGACCTTTTTAATCGCATTAAAAATTCAAATTCAGTAAATAGGGAAATGCGGTTTTTATCGGAATTCCCCGCAAGTGTTGTTTATAATGATGTTGCTAAAAGGCATAAGGATACACCCGTAATTGTTCAAGGCGCTGTCGATTTGTGTTTTGCCGAAGATGACGGCATAGTGGTCGTAGACTTTAAGACCGATAGGGTAAATTCCGAAGAAGAGTTAAAAGAATTATACAGTGAACAGCTTAACATTTATGCTCTTGCTTGTGAAAGACTCTTTTCAAAGAAAGTAAAGCAAAAAATAATTTATTCGTTTGCGTTATCAAAAGAAATAATTCTTTGACCTTGAAAAAATTGCGGTACTATAATATAATACTCTTACAATTTTAGAAAGAAGGTGATTATATGGGCAATATCATAGCTAAGATTGCTGACTTTTTCCGTGAAACCGATAAAATTCTTATTTCCCTTTGCGTTTTCGCTTCACTTTTCGGCTCGATAGCAGTTTTAAGCGCCACAAGGTATTTAGGAACATTAAGACCGTTTTTGGTTCAGCTTATTGCTGTATTTTTAGGTGTTATAATTGCTGTTGTTATTTCGCTTTTTGACTACCAAAAATTCATTGATAAATGGTATATAATCGCCATTTTGGGACTAATACCTGTTATATTAACCTTTTTCTTCGGCTTTGCGCCTGAGGGCACGGACGATAAGGCATGGCTCGATTTGGGCTTTACTACCTTTCAACCGTCCGAGCTTCTTAAAATTTGCTTTATAATCACTTTTTCTGCTCATTTAAGTAAGGTCAAGCCAAACATCAATAAATTAAAATATCTTATCCCCGTATGTATTCACGGTGCTTTTCCCGTTTTACTTATACATTTTCAGGGCGATGACGGTACGGCACTCGTTTTTGCGGTAATGGTGCTATGTATGCTTTATGCCGCAGGTCTTTCGGTTAAGTATTTTATTATTGCTTTTTCGGCATTTATCGTTGGTTCACCGCTTGTTTATTTTCTTGTTATGAACGATGACCAACGCTCAAGAATAATCGGTGTATTTGATATTGAGGCCGATATTCAAGGCGCCAATTATCAACAGTATAGGGGAAGAATGGCACTTGCAAACGGAAAAATAACGGGGCAGGGGCTTTTTAAGGGAATACTTACACAGTCCGGCGGTGTCCCCGAAGGTCAAAACGACTTTATATTTGTAAGCATAGGCGAAGAACTCGGACTGATAGGTGCATTGCTTGTTGTTTTGCTTCTTGCCTTTATTGCATTAAGATGTATTAAGGTTGCCGCTATTTGCCGTAAGGACAGCGGAAAGCTTATTTGTGTCGGTTTTTTTGCAATGATTTTTGCGCAAATTATCATAAATATAGGTATGTGTATCAGTATTATGCCGGTAATCGGTGTTACACTTCCGTTTTTCAGTGCGGGTGGTACTTCGCTTCTTTGTATGTTTTTAGGAGTAGGACTGGTACTTAGTGTTTACATGCACAAAAATTCAAGAACACTGTACTTACACGATTAAATAAAAAAACACTTGCAATTACTTGTTGCTTGTGGTATAATTTATCGGCTATCGTGATGATAGCAAAAATATTACACACATTTTGCTTTAAGCCGTTTTTGGTGCACCGTTTGATACTTGCGGTGATTTACGGCGTTTGCAAGATGGAGGTTTAACCTCAGGAGGAATTTATTATGGCAGTAGTATCAATGAAGCAACTTCTTGAAGCCGGTGTTCATTTCGGACATCAGACAAGACGTTGGAACCCGAAGATGGCTCGTTATATTTTTACCGAACGCAACGGTATTTATATTATCGACCTTCAAAAGACCGTTAAGAAGCTCAATGAAGCATATCTTTTTGTTCGTGACATTGCAGCTGACGGCGGTGACATCCTTTTCGTAGGAACGAAAAAACAAGCTCAAGATTCCATTAAGGAGGAAGCTGAGCATTGCGGTATGCCGTATGTTAACGCAAGATGGCTTGGCGGTATGCTTACCAACTTTACCACCATTCGTACAAGAATTGCCCGTCTTGAGCAACTCCGTGCTATGCGTGATGACGGCACTTTTGAACTTCTTCCCAAAAAAGAAGTTGTTAAGTTAGAACTTGAAATTGAAAAGCTCGAAAAGTTCATCGGCGGTATTCAGAATATGAATAAGATTCCGAGTGCTCTTTTCATCGTTGACCCCCGCAAGGAAAGAATTGCAGTTCAAGAAGCAAAGAAATTGGGCATTCCGATTGTTGCTATCGTTGATACGAACTGTGACCCTGACGAAATTGATGCGGTTATCCCCGGTAACGATGATGCCATTCGTGCTGTAAAGCTCATTGCCGAAACAATGGCTGCTGCAGTAATTGAAGGCAGACAGGGTACTGAAATGGGAACAGCTGCCGAAGAAGAAAGCGAAGACGATAACGAAGAAGTAGTAGCAGAAGAAGCTGAAACTGAAGAAGTTCCGGCAGAAGATGCAGAATAATTTGTGAACTTTGGAGGAAATAACTATGGCTTTTACTGCTAAAGATGTTCAGGCATTAAGAGAAAAAACCGGTTGCGGTATGATGGACTGTAAAAAGGCATTAACCGAATGCAACGGTGATATGGATGCTGCTGTTGATTTTCTCAGAGAGAAAGGTCTTGCTTCACAAGCAAAGAAAGCAAGTCGTATAGCAGCTGAGGGTACGGTTTGTGCCATCGCTCAGAACAATGTCGGTGTTGTTGTTGAACTCAATGCCGAAACCGATTTCGTTGCAAACGGCGAAGAGTTTAAGCAACTTGCAAATGAAGTTGCTCTAATAATTGCCGAGCAGAATCCTGCTGACCTTGATGCACTTCTTAAGTGTACAAAGAACGGTCAGACCGTTGAAGAAATGGTACAGGAATTATTCCTTAAAATTCGTGAAAACATTAAAATTCGCCGTTTTGTACGCTATGAGGGTGACGTTGTTACTTATGTTCACGCAGGTGGAAAAATCGGTGTTATGGTTAAATTTGAAGGCGATGTTGATGCAAATGACGATGCTTTCATAACTATGGGCAAAAATGTTGCAATGCAAATTGCGGCTATGAATCCTTCTTTCCTTGACGAAGCAAGTGTTCCGGCAAGTGTTATTGACAGAGAAAAAGAAATTCTCATAGCTCAAATGAAAGAAGACCCCAAGATGGCTAATAAGCCCGATATGGTTTTAGGCAAAATTGTTGAAGGTAAAATCGGCAAGTACTATAAAGAGAACTGCCTTGTTGAACAGCAGTTTGTTATGGACGGCGATTTAACTGTCGGCAAATATATTGAAAAGACCGCTAAGGAACTCGGAAAATCGTTCAAGATTAGCGAGTTTGTTCGCTTTGAAAAAGGCGAGGGCATTGAAAAACGTGTTGATGATTTTGCAGCTGAAGTTGCAAGTATGATTAAATAATTTCACCTAATCTCAAGGTGGGTTTGATGCCTTAAATTGACATTGAAACGGATGTTCCTCTGATTTGTTTAATTTATGAACATCTAATATAAGTATAGAGAGGAAATTTACAATGGATGCTATTAAAGAATTAACAGCTGATATGATTAAAAACGATGTTCCCGAAATTGAAATCGGCAGCACCGTTAAGGTTCATGTAAGAATAAAAGAAGGCGAAAAGGAAAGAATTCAGATTTTCGAAGGAACTGTTATCGCAAAGAACAATTCCGGTATCGCTGAAACATTTACCGTTCGCCGTCTTTCTTACGGTGTCGGTGTTGAGCGTGTATTCCCCGTACATTCACCGA
>JAZUIE010000027.1:0-6086 GCA_045642125.1 Acutalibacteraceae bacterium
AGAAGAGGTAAAGTTCGCAGAGCTAAGCTTTATTACTTACGCAACAGAGTAGGTAAGGCAGCAAAGGTTAAAGAACTTATCGGTTAATTATTTTTGGGGGGATAATTTGTCCCCCCTTATTTTCGTATTTTGGGGCGAATATTTATGGAAAATAACGATTTTATTAAAACCGAAAAAAGCACCGAAAAAGATGAAGAAGATTATGTAAATTCAAGACATTCAAAACAGAAGAGTTATTCAAAAAAAGAAATTTTTGAATGGCTTGAGATAATTACGTCTTCACTTTGCGCTGTTTTAATTGTTTTTACATTTATATTTAAGGTTGCTACTATTGACGGCTCTTCTATGACCGATACATTGCATAATGCAGAGAAAGTTATTATAACAAATGTCGGATACAGTCCTAAACAAGGCGATATTGTCGTTATTTCAAGAAATTACGAATCGGTACCCGGCGATGAAGACCGTAATAAGCTTCCTATTATCAAAAGAGTAATTGCGGTAGGCGGTCAAACTGTTTCCATCGATTTCAAAAAAGGAATAGTTTACGTTGACGGAAAAGAACTTGATGAGCCCTATACAAAAACACCTACTAACCGTCAGTTTGACTTAGAATTCCCGCTTGAGGGCGAAAAGGTGATAGTCCCACAAGGCCATGTTTTTGTTATGGGTGATAACCGTAACGACTCGCTTGACAGCCGTTGTTCCGTTATCGGCAACAGCGGTAACGGTATGATTGACAGCCGTTATATTTTAGGTCATGTTATTTTAAGAGTATTTCCGTTTAATACATTCGGAGGAGTAAAATAATGAGCAATACGCAAAATATTCAGTGGTTTCCGGGGCACATGGCTAAAACCAAGCGCCAAATTACCGATACACTGAAAATAATAGATGCGGTTGCCGAAATAGTTGACGCAAGAATACCCATCAGCAGTCGCAATCCCGACCTGATGGGTATTATTGGTGATAAGCCGCATATTATCCTACTCAATAAATGTGATATGGCAGACAGTACCACTACCGATAAATGGGTTTCATATTACAAAAAGAACGGCATTCTTGCCATACCCGTTGACTGTAAGTCGGGTAAAGGTGTTAATGCTTTTAAGGACACTGTTAAAACTGCACTGTCGGAAAAACTTAATAGTTATAAAGAAAAAGGAATGGCAGGAAAACCGCTTCGTGTTATGGCGATAGGCATACCTAATGTAGGTAAGTCGTCCTTTATAAATAAGGTTTCGGGCAATGCTCGGGCTAAGGTCGAAAACCGTCCCGGTGTAACAAGGGGAAATCAGTGGTTTACTATCGATAAGCAACTCGAACTTTTAGACACGCCGGGTGTTTTATGGCCTAAGTTTGACGATAACACAGTGGGAGAGCACTTGGCGTTTACCGGTGCTGTAACCGATAGAATACTCGATACCGAGCTTCTTGCAATGCGTTTGCTTGAAATACTTGTGGCTCATTATGGCGATTTGTTGGCAGAACGCTTTAAGATAAGTGAATTTTCGGATGACTCCTATGAAAATTTGTGCTTACTTGCTAAAAAAAGAGGTATGATGATAAAAGGCGGAGAACCCGATACTGAAAGAGCCGCAAATATGCTTTTAGAAGAATTCAGAAATTGTAAACTCGGCAGAATTTCTTTGGAGGTGCCCGAAGATGCCTGATTTGTCGATTGAAAACGAGATTAGAAATAAAGGCTATAAAGTTGTCTGCGGTATTGATGAAGCAGGTAGAGGCCCTTTGGCAGGTCCCGTTTGTGCCGCCGCAGTTGTTTTGCCTGAAGACATTGTTATTGACGGACTTAACGATTCAAAAAAGCTTTCCGAAAAGAAAAGGGAACAGCTTTACTATGTTATTACCGAAAAAGCGTTGGCATATTCAATTTGTTACGGTACACTCGAAGAAATCGAACAATATAATATACTTAATGCAACTTTTCTTGCAATGAACCGCTCAATAGAAAATCTTAAGGTAAAGCCCGATTTTGCTTTGGTTGACGGCAACCGTACACCTAAAGATATAAAAATTCCCTGTATGACTGTTGTTAAGGGCGACTCTAAGTCTTCTTCAATTGCGGCTGCAAGTATTTTGGCTAAGGTTACCCGTGACAGACTTTTATATGAGTACGACAAAAAGTATCCCGAATACGGTTTCAAAAAGCATAAAGGTTACGGCACTAAAGAGCATTATGAAGCCATAAAAAAATACGGTGTGTGTGATATACACCGCTTGTCTTTCCTTAAAAATGTACTCTGATATCGATAAAAAGACCTTAGGACAAATGGGCGAAGAATTTGTTGCCGACTTTTTAAGGAAGCACGGCCATATCGTTATTAAAAGGAATTATAAAAACAGATATGCAGAAATTGATATTATCGCCGAAGATAAAAATAATATTGTTTTTGTAGAAGTCAAAACCCGAACAGAAGGCTATATGGTAAGCGGTATAGAAGCTGTTGATGCGGCTAAAAGGGAAAGGCTTACAAATGCCGCTAATATGGTAGTTTCCGTACTTAAAACTCCAAAAACACCGAGAATGGATGTTGCGGAAGTTACCGTGACGGTTAAAGAAGACGGAAAAATCGCATATAAATTAAAATACATCAAATCTGCTTTTTAGGAATGATTTTATGAATTATTTTGATTTACATTGTGATACGGCAACCGTTATTTATGATAACAAGTTAAGCCTTTTAAGTCCATCGCTTTCTTGTTCGGCGTTATTTGCCGATAAATTTAATAAATGGTTTCAGTGTTTTGCAGTTTTTGTAAATGACAATAATAAGGAACCGTTAAAGTATTATAACAATGTAATTTCTAATCTTAAAACCGAACTTAATACACTTAATTTAAGCAATTTGTCACCTGTTTTCACTGTCGAAAATGCCGTTGTACTCGAAAACAACCTATCAAATTTATATAAGCTTTGTGATGACGGTGTTAAAATGATTACACTAACATGGAACGGTGAAAATGCACTCGGCGGCGGTGTTAACTCATTCTCTGGACTTAAAGAGTTCGGCAAAGATGCTATAAAGATAATGAATTCGCTTAAAATTGCGACCGATTTATCGCATCTTAACGATAAAAGCTTTTACGAAGCGGTAGAAATTTCCCGATTTCCCGTTGCAACCCATTCTTGCTTTAACGAGATATTTTATCACAAGCGCAATTTAACACTCGATAAACTAAAACTCATTTCCGAAAAAAACGGAATAGTCGGAATTTGCCTTTATCCTGCGTTTTTGGGTGGCGATAATGTTTATGAGCGGTTTTTGAGAACAGTCTATTTATGTCTTGAAAACGGCTTTGAAAACAATATTGCTATAGGCAGTGATTTTGACGGTTGCGATACTTATGTAAAAATGGCGGATATACCCGATTTATACCGATATTTAAGTATAAACGGCATAAAAGAAGATACGCTTGATAAACTGTTTTTTAATAACGCTTTTAATTATCTAAAATCTTTGACAAAATAAAAATAATGTTATATAATTGTCGTATGGTTCTTCGTTTTATTATTTTTAAGGCGAACTTAATAACTTTGGAGGAAATTTAATGAATTACATCAGCACAAGAAATAGTCAAAATTGCGTAAGTTCAGCTTTCGCTATTGCACACGGAATATCAAAAGAGGGAGGACTTTTTGTTCCCGAAACCTTACCGAAATTGACGACTGACGATTTTAACAAATTAAAATCTCTTTCATATATAAACAGAGCAAAATATATATTAAAACTCTTTTTGACTGATTTTACGGACGAGGAAATAGATAAGTGCGTAAACGGTGCTTACAGTAATACTTTTGATAACGATAATCCTGCACCGATTAAAAAACTCGGTGACAACATAAATATGTTAGAACTTTGGCACGGCCCCACATCGGCATTCAAAGATTTAGCATTGCAAATTCTTCCGTATTTATTGACTTTTTCCGCTAAAAAAACATCTGATGCAGAAAAGTCGGTAATATTGGTTGCAACATCCGGTGATACCGGTAAAGCAGCTCTTGAGGGCTTTAAGGATGTTGACGGTACTGAAATAATCGTATTTTATCCTTGTGACGGCGTTTCGGCAATGCAAAAGCTTCAAATGGCTTCGCAAGCGGGCAAAAATGTTCATGTGTATGGAATTAAGGGCAATTTTGATGATGCTCAAACTGCCGTTAAAAAGATATTTACCGATAATGATTTTAAGGAAGAACTTGCAAAATACAATATGGAATTTTCTTCTGCTAACTCTATAAACTGGGGTAGACTTTGTCCGCAAATTGTTTATTATATTTCAGCATACTGCGATTTGCTTAACAATGGAACAAACCTTGAAAACGGTTTCAATGTTACGGTACCTACAGGTAATTTCGGCAACATTTTGGCTGCATATTTTGCAAAAGAAATGGGCACTCCTATTAAGAAACTTATTTGTGCTTCAAATCAGAATAATGTTTTAACCGATTTTATTAATACAGGAATTTATGACCGCAACAGAAAATTCTATACGACTGTTTCTCCGTCTATGGATATTCTCATTTCCAGCAATTTAGAGCGTCTACTTTATTTACTTTCAAACAAAGATGATAAGTATATAAATGAAATTCAGTCAAAACTTTCAAGTGACGGAAAATATGAAATAAAGAATGACATTAAAAATAGACTGTCGGCTGATTTTTATGGCGGTTACTGTACTGATGACGAAACTGTAGCCACAATTAAAAATATCTTCGATAAGTATTCATATCTTTGTGATACGCATACTGCCGTTGCCGTTAATGTTTACAATAAATATGTAAGCGAAACGGGTGATAAGACACCGACCGTAATTGCCTCAACTGCTTCTCCGTATAAATTTGCCGGTACAGTATTAGAAGCAATTAGCGGTATTAAAGAAGGCGACAAGTTCGAGATTCTCGATAAGCTTTCCGAAATTTCAAAAACTCAAATTCCAAAACCGATTAACAACTTAAAAACTGCTCAAGTAAGATTTGATACGGTTTGCTCAAAGGAAGATATGTATAAAGTTGTTAAAGAAAGCTTAGGTATTATGTAACGCTCAGACGGTATCCGGCAATTTTTTGCCGGATACTTTTATGGGTTTAGTCCTTCCACTTAAAGGTGTCGCAGCAAGTTTCGCTGCAACTGCAAGCTGTTGAGTTACCGACTTCTATTCTACCTGCATTACAAGTATTGTCCTCGGTGTGGTAGACACAGTTCTTAACACTGCATCTGATACAATTTTCACTGCTACAATTTTCCATGGTATTGCTTCCTTTCCGACCGTTCGGTCGTATATATTTTTTGCAATTATTTTGATAATATTCTAAAAAGTGTGGTGATTTTTTGAGACTTTTTGCCATATCAGATTTACATCTGCCATTTGGCGCAAATAAACCTATGGATATTTTCGGCGGTTGGTCGAATTATACCGAAAAGCTTAAAACCAATTGGGACAATATTATAGAACAGGACGATATTGTTGTTATTCCCGGTGATTTATCGTGGGTACTAAAACCCCAAGATGTAATACCTGACCTTGCATTTTTACACAATCTTAAAGGTGTTAAAATTTTGCTTAAAGGTAATCACGATTATTGGTGGACAACCTATACCAAAATGGTTACTTTGCTCGATAATAACAATTTTGACGATATTAAAATTCTCCACAATAATGCTTATAAATTCGGTGATTTTGTGATTTGCGGTACGAGAGGTTGGCTATATGATAAAACAACCGAATTTGACAAAAAGGTAATATTGCGTGAATGCGGAAGACTCGAAAAATCAATAACCGAAGGACAA
Source organism: Acutalibacteraceae bacterium (assembly GCA_045642125.1). Taxonomy (GTDB): domain Bacteria; phylum Bacillota; class Clostridia; order Oscillospirales; family Acutalibacteraceae; genus UBA737. The sequence continues at coordinate 5,808 of JAZUIE010000027.1, forward strand.
AAGCTTGGCGGAAATATTAAAGTCTTTTTACATTACCCGTTTGCGTACGGTGAATTTGTTTGCGAAGAAATCTATGATATTCTTAAAAAATATGGCATAACCGAAGTCTATTACGGGCATATTCACGGGCAGGGCAGAGCTAATCTTGTCAGCGAATATAAAGGAATAAAACAAGTTAATATATCTTGTGATTTAATAGATTTTGTTCCAAAACTGATAGTTTAATAAAAAAATAAAAAAACAGTGGTAATTTTTGCTTATTTGTGATATAATATCCAC
>JAZUIE010000028.1:0-40142 GCA_045642125.1 Acutalibacteraceae bacterium
TTCAAAGTACCAGGAATACCAGTCTCAACACCTACATAAAGTGCAATAGCAACTGCACCCATTACAAAGTGACGGAAAGATTAAAGAAAGCAAAGAAATAATTGAAAAGTTAAACAAGAATATCGAAAAAGAAAATCTTAAACTGCTTCCCTTTGTAAATAAAACAAGTCTTGATACAATTTCCGAAGAAATAAAAAAACTAAACGGCTATAACCAAAAAGACGATAAAACTTTGTTTTTATCGGTAGCACACAAATGTCTTTATAATATTGACGAGTTAAAAAAAGATTTCGAATTAAATCCCGAAATATTCTTCTGAAAACTTGACATAATTTTCTGAAAATTTTATAATAATCAAAAAATATAATAAAGGCTAAGATTTATATGTGTACAAGTATTATTTCAAACAGAAGAAAAACTATTGTCGGTTGGAATCTTGATATTCTTAATATGGAACACCGAATTTCCCAAAGCGATAACGGAGTTTTTATTGAAATTAAAGACGAAAAAGAAGGTTGGTTGCCGCTTTTCGGCGCAACAAAAAAAGGTGATTTTGTCGGTATGCCGACTTGTTGGCCGTTTGACGAAAGAAGCAACCCGAAATCAGAAAGTGATAACAATATAATACTACTCGATATTGACTTGCTTTTTGGCAAAAAGAGTTTTAACGATATTAAAAAAATCGCCGAAAGCGAGTGTATAAGCAGTGTTCCCGGAGTTACTTATATGTCTTCTCTATCGGACATTAACGGCAATGTTTTACATATCATTCCGGGGCAGGGTTATAAATATTACGAAAAGCCCGAGTATGCAGTACTGACTAATTTTTCTCCATTTAAGAAAGAAAAAGAAAAGCATCCTTGGATGGGACTTGACCGTTATAATACCGCAAATGAAATGCTTAAAAACGCATCATACGATTTTGATGTTTCGGACTGCTTTTCAATTCTTAAAAATGTTTCGCAAGAAGTTTGTCCTACGGTAGTTTCCATGGTATTTGATGTGACCGAAATGACCGTATATTGGTGTGAAAACAGAAACTACAATACCGTTTATAAAAAAACACTAAAATAATAAAAACAAAAAATCTCGTTCATAGAACGAGATTTTTTATTATCCGAATATATTTTAAGCACGAGGTAAATTCCATTTGTGTCTGGCGGCAAGCAAACGCAATATAATAATGACTGCACCGCCGATAATCATTGCTACCGTTTTATTTATATCCCATAATGCAACAATAATTATTGCACCAATAATTGAAGCACACGCATAAAAATGTCTTACAAAAATATAAGGTTTTTCACCTGCAAACAAATCACGCAAAAGGCCGCCTCCGACACCGGTAATCATACCTACAAAAACAGCTAAAAACACATTACCCGTCTGCATACCGGCATTTGTTCCGACCACAGTAAAAACGCTAAGACCTATAGTGTCCATTACAAGTAGAATGAAATTATCTTTATTCTCAACATACTTTCGAATTTTCGGAATAAAGACAATTAAAGAAACGATTATTGCGGTTAAGGCATAATAGGGCTTACGAAAAGCCACAGGCGGTGTAATTCCCATAATTAAATCTCTTATGATTCCGCCGCCAACAGCAGTAGTTACACTTAAAAAAGCTATGCCGAAAAGGTCCATTTTCTTTTCCATGGCAAGATTAGCCCCTGAAATGGCAAAAGCGACAGTGCCTATAATTTCAAGAATTAACACATACATTATTCATCACCCTTGCATTACCATACTATTAAATCGTATAATTTTTGTAAATTTATTTGACTACAATATTTACAAGGCGCTTCGGTACATAAAGTTCTTTTATTACGGTTTTATCCTGTATTGCTTCTTTTACAGCTGTATTTTCTTTAGCAAACGCTATCGCAGAAGATGCTTCGATATCGGCAGGAACATCTATTCTTGCTTTAATTTTGCCGTTGACCTGAACTGCAATTTGTACTGAAGAATCGGTACATTTTGATTCGTCATATTCGGGCCACTTTGCTTCGTTAAGCATACCGTTAAAGCCCGATAAAGTCCAGAGTTCTTCGGTTAAATGCGGAGCGAAAGGATTAAGAAGAATTAAATAGGTCTTAAATTCCTTTTTATTTATAGTGCCCGTTGCCGAAATACTGTTGAGCAAAGACATAAGAGAAGCAATAGCAGTATTCATCTTAAGATTTTCAATATCTTCGGTTACTTTCTTAACAGTCTTATGGAATTCGCTTTCAAGCTCTTTTCTGTATTCGTCACCCTCTGTTAAACAATCTGCCAAAGAAAATACCTTTTCAAGATAACGCTTACAGCCTTTAATTGACGACTGACTCCACGGTGCTGCCTTTTCAAAATCACCTATAAACATTTCATAAAGGCGCATTGTATCGGCACCGTACTCGTTAACAATGTCATCGGGATTAACAACATTACCACGGGACTTTGACATTTTTTCGCCGTTTTCACCCAAAATCATACCGTGACTTGTTCTCTTGGCGTATGGCTCTTTATTGGGAACAACACCGATATCATATAAGAATAAGTGCCAAAAACGGCTATAAAGCAAGTGAAGTGTTGTATGCTCCATACCGCCGTTATACCAGTCAACCGGTTCCCAATAAGCGAGTGCTTCTTTAGAAGCGAGTTCGTTCTTATTGTGGGGGTCACAGTAACGAAGGAAATACCAAGAAGAACCTGCCCATTGAGGCATTGTATCGGTTTCTCTTTCGGCATGACCGCCGCACTTAGGACATGTGGTATTAACCCAGTCGGTTATCTTTGCAAGAGGAGATTCACCGTTATCGGTCGGCTCATAGGAATCGACATTCGGTAAGGTTAGCGGAAGCTCCGATTCATTTAACGGAACATATCCGCACTTCTCGCAATAAACAATCGGAATAGGCTCACCCCAATATCTTTGACGGGAGAATACCCAGTCACGAAGCTTAAAGTTAGTTTTTACTTTACCCAAGCCCTTATCTACGATAAACTCCTGCATTTTCTTTTTTGCGTCTTCAACACTTAAGCCGTTAAGGAAACCGGAATTTACCATTGTTCCCGTTTCACAGTCGGTAAATGCACTCTCTTCTATATTTCCGCCCGATACTACTTCTATCATCGGAATATCAAATTTCTTTGCAAACTCGTAGTCACGGGTATCATGAGCGGGTACTGCCATAATAGCGCCTGTACCGTAAGATATAAGTACATAATCGGAAACGAAAATCGGAATTTCCGTATCGTTTGCGGGGTTAATCGCCATAACACCCTCAAGCTTAATTCCCGTTTTGTCCTTTGCAAGTTCAGTACGCTCAAAGTCGGACTTTTTGGCGGCTTCGTCCTTATACTTAAGTACATCGTCAATATTCTTAATGTCATTTTTCCATTTGTCAATAAGCGGATGCTCAGGCGAAATTACGCAGTAGGTTGCACCGAAAAGTGTATCAACACGGGTAGTAAACACGGTAAATTCATCACCGAGTGTAGTCTTAAAGTTAAGCTCGGTACCGTAAGAACGGCCTATCCAGTTGCGTTGCTGTGTTTTAACACGGTCGATAAAATCAACTTCATCAAGACCGTCAAGAAGCTTGTCGGCATAAGCCGTAATTTTAAGCATCCATTGGCTTTTTTCTTTATGTACTACTTCGCTTCCGCAACGCTCACAAACACCGTTAACAACCTCTTCATTAGCAAGTACGCACTTACATGATGTACACCAGTTAACATTCATTTTTTTCTTGTAAGCAAGACCGTTTTCGAATAATTTAAGGAATATCCACTGTGTCCACTTGTAATAGTCGGGGTCAGTAGTGTTAACTTCCCTATCCCAGTCAAAAGAAAAGCCGAGTGACTTAAGCTGACGCTTAAAATTCTTTATGTTGTTTTCGGTAACAACGGCGGGATGAATATGATTTTTAATAGCAAAATTTTCAGTAGGAAGACCGAAAGCATCAAAACCCATTGGATATAAAACATTATAACCCTGAAGGCGCTTTTTACGGGCAACAATATCAAGTGCCGTATAAGAACGGGGGTGTCCTACATGAAGTCCTTGACCCGAAGGATACGGAAACTCAACAAGGCCGTAAAATTTAGGAAGTGTATAATCGTCTTTTGCGGCAAATGTTTTATTTTCTTCCCATATATTTTGCCATTTCTTTTCTATTTCACTAAAATCGTATTTCATAACTATTCTCCCTTGGAATTATTAAGTATATTTGTTAAATCAATCTTTTCGGCATTTTCCCATAACTTATCAAGATTATAAAACTCTCTTTTGTCGGGTGTAAAAACATTTACTATTACCGATAAATAATCAAGTATTACCCAACCTGAAGACTTCCCCTCAATATGTTTAGGCTCGACTCCGTTTGCCTTAAGCCGTTCTTCAACCTCGTCAGACAGTGCTCTTACATGAGTGTTTGAAGAAGCGGTAGCGATAACGAAATATTCCGTAAGCGCCGTTAAGTCTTCAACCTTTAAGATTTGCAGGTCTTTACATTTTTTATCGTCTAAAGCCTTAGCCGATATTTGGACAATTTTTTCAGATTTCATATCAAAGTCCTTTCAAACAAGCATTGTTATATGCTTTTATCGTATCGGGGTGAATTGCTTTTGACTTATAGGCTAAATCTTTAACCGTGTAGGAAAGCGCATACAAAAGGGCTTTATCCATTGACTCGTCAACAAGCCTTCTCATAACATCAACATCGTCATAGTCACGGTCGGCAGAGGTAAAATCGGCAAGATAAAGAACGGTTGTTAGCAAGTTCATATCTTCTTTTGCCGTTGTATGATAACGAATTGCATCGAAAATGTCGTCATCTTTAATATCAAGTTCAAATTTTACAAAATAAGCACCCGATATTCCATGCCATAATTTTTCGGCACTGTCTTCTATTTTAGTAAGTTTAACACCGTACTTTGTAAAAATCTGCCTATGCTCTTTTTCGGGAGCATTTTTGGTTATATCGTGTAAAAGTCCCGAAAGATATGCCTTTTCGGTATCCGCACCGTATTTTTGCGCCAAACGGTAAGCCTCATCGGCAACACATAGAGAATGATAATATCTTTTTTCGTTAAGTCTTTCCTTTAAGAGCTCTTTATACTCCTTATATTCACCGTGCATTGTATATTCCTTTTTCTAAAATGTATTCATATACTCCTTTGGGGAGCAAATCTTTGTTTAAGTTTTTGCGAAGACTTGTTGACGAAACATCGGTTATAGGTGTATCTATAATCTCTATTTTTGCACCCTTGTTTCGCATTAACTTAACATTGTTTTGGAACTCCTTTGAGTCATTTCTTGAAAACGCCAAAAATTCGGTTTCGTTTTTAAGGTTTTCAAAATCGTACCATTTATCGAGAATTTCTATCATGTCCGCACCGCAAACAAAATAAAAATCGTCATTTTTATAGGTTTCTTTCAGTTTTCTTATTGTGTTAATCGTATAACTTTTACCGCCGTTTTCTATTTCAAGTGTTGAGATTTCGGCTTTATTTAGGTCTTTACAAGCAATTTTGCACATATTAAGCCTATCTTCGTCACTTGCCAAAAAATCTGCTTTTTTATGTGGCGGAATACTGTCGGGCATAATAATTACCTTATTAAAGAACTCCATATCACATAATGCTTTCGCTATTTGAAAATGTCCTATATGAAAAGGATTAAATGTCCCGCCGAAAACAGCAATTTTCATATTATTTCACCAAAGTTATCAGTTTTTCTTTTGACGCTCTATATAAAATAAATTTTGAGCCTATAACCTGAACAACATCTGCGTTGACCTTACTTGCAATTAGGTTTGCCGTTTCTTTGGCAGTTTGCGGTGCAGTTTCAAGTGTACGAAGCTTAATAAGCTCTCTGGCAGTCAGTGCATCGTCTACCTGCTTTAATGTTTGTTCGCTGACACCCGACTTGCCTATTTGAAGAATGGTATCATATCCGTTTGCCATTCCCCTTAATTGTGCTCTTTGTCTTGAATTAAGCATAAATTCCTCACATTAAATATATTTTTTAAGTTCCGTCTTAAACAGCCTAAGCGCTTTTCCCCTATGGCTTACACTATCCTTTTGATTAGCGGTAAGGTTTGCAAAGCAACCGATTTCACTAATAAATACGGGGTCATAACCGAAGCCGTTTGTTCCGAGTCTTATAAGCGCTATTCTGCCTAAGCATTCGCCTCTCACCGTAAATGACCTGCCGTCAGGAAAAACACAGGCGATTGCCGAAACAAATTTAGCCGTTCTCTTTTCGTTAGGCACACCTTCAAGCAAGGTTAAAAGCTTCGATATGTTGTTATCGTCATTAGCCGGTTCTCCGGCAAATCTTGCAGAATAAAGTCCGGGTGCACCGTCTAATGCATCGACACAAAGTCCCGTATCGTCCGCAACGGTTATAAGTCCCGTATTTTTAAGACCTGCTTTTGCTTTAAGCATTGCATTTTCTTCAAAGGTTGTTCCCGTTTCTTCGACTTCGGGAAAATCACCCGAAAAATCATTTTCACATAAAACGGTAAAGCCCATAGGCTCCAATATGCGCTTTAACTCTTTTAATTTATTCTCATTTTTTGTAGCAATATATATTTTCATACTATTCTTCCACTTCGATTATTCCATCGGTAAATTCTTTTTTATCAAAAGGCAATAAATCGTCAATTTGTTCGCCAACACCTACAAATTTGACGGGAATATTAAGTGATTTTTGTATCGGAATTATTATTCCGCCTTTCGCCGTACCGTCAAGCTTTGTTAAAATAATGCCCGTAATATCGGTAACATTCTTAAACTCTCTCGCCTGATTAACGGCGTTTTGACCGGTTGATGCATCTAAACAAAGTAATACTTCTTTTGATGCACCGCTTAATTCCCTGTCAATAATACGGTTTATTTTCGCAAGTTCTTCCATTAAGTTTTTCTTGTTATGAAGACGCCCTGCGGTATCGCAAATGATAACATCGGCATTTTTTGCCTTTGCAGAAGCTATGGTATCAAATACAACCGAAGCGGGGTCGGTACCGTCAACACTCTTTACCATGTCAACCTGACAACGGTCAGCCCACTCGCCTAATTGTTCTATTGCGGCGGCTCTGAATGTATCGGCGGCGCCCAAAACGACCTTTTTGCCTTCACTTTTAAGGCGGTAAGCAAGTTTGCCTATTGATGTTGTTTTACCGACACCGTTAACACCGATAACAAGTATAACAGACGGCTTTGTATCGAGGCATAGCGGAACATTATCACCTAAAATTTCAAGTATTGTTTCATTAAGAAGTTTTTTGATTTCTTTAGGCTCCGTTACACCGTTTTTCTTAACCAAAGTTCTTAAGTTTTCGCAAATATCTTCCGATGTTTCCACACCGATATCCGCCATAACAAGTATTTCTTCAAGCTCTTCGAAAAATTCTTCGTCAATTTTTGTAAAGCTGTTAATAATACTTGTTATGCCGTTTGAGAAAGAGTCTTTAGTTTTATAAAGTCCGTTCCTTATTTTGCCGAAAAAACCCATTTAAGCACCTTTTTCTTCAAGTTTTAATTTCTTTTCGAGTTCGGCAACATTCAGTTCAAGAAGTTTGGTAACGCCCTTTTCCTGCATTGTTACACCGTAAAGCATATCGGCGGCCTCCATAGTACCTCGTCTATGCGTTACACATATAAACTGTGTTGCAAACTTAGACGAGCGCATATAGTCGGCAAACCTGTCAACATTGATATCGTCAAGTGCGGTATCAACCTCGTCAAGGAAGCAGAACGGTGGCGGGTTCACCTGCATAATCGAAAAGTAAATTGAAAGTGCAACAAGTGCCTTTTCACCGCCCGAAAGTCCGTCAAGACTCGGAACATTTTTGCCGGGGAGATTTGCTTCGATATCAATTCCGCTTTCCAAAATGTTTTCGGGGTCGGTAAGTTTAAGTATTGCTTTACCGCCGCCGAAAAGGTCAGAGAATGTTTTTGTAAAGTTTTCGTTGATTTTATCAAAACCTGCAACAAACAATTCCTGCATTTGGTCGGTCAACTGATATATAAGCTTATGTAGTTCGCTTCTTGTCTTTTGAACATCGTCAATCTGCTCTTTAAGGAAATCGTAACGCTCCTTAACTTCCTTATATTCTTCGATAGCCGAAACATTGACATTGCCAAGCGCTCTTATTTCAGACTTGATTTTGCTGAGTTCTTTTTTGGTTTCGTTTGGCTTGTCAATTTTAATACCTATATTCTCGGCTTCCGATTTCGTAAGCTGATATTCGTCATATAACTGTTTTATACAGTCATCATATTCTTTTGTCATAACATCCTTGCGCTCGGTAAGTCTTGCAAGTTCACCGCTTATTTTTTCACGCTCAAGAGTCTTTTCTCTCTCGCTTGAGCGCAACTCAACACCGAACTTTTCGGTATCGTTTCGTTTTGACAAAAGTTCTTCTATTGCTTTATTGCATTCGTTAATCTTAAACTTATTGTTGTCGATTTCGTCATTTAATGTGGATATTTCCGAGTTCATTTGCTCGATTTTGAATGTAACCGCAGCGATTTCGGAGTCAATTTCGGTATCCCTTAATTTTCTTCCGGAAAGTGCAGACTCAAGCTCGGCAGCCGATAAAAGCAAATTAGACTTATCTTTTTGAATGTCAATAATTTTAAGCTTTGTTTCGGTAATTTCGTTGCTTAAAGCATCACGCTTATCGAATATCGAGTTTCTTCCGCCCGTCATTTCGTCAATTTCGGCTTGAATGACGGACTTCTTTTCGTCACATTTACAAATTTCACTCGCAGCGGCGGCAGACAACTCTTTAAGTGCTTTAATTTTACCGTCACCGTTTTCTTTTTCGGATACAAGTTCACTTGCCGCATTCTCAAGATTATTAATTAAATCTTCAAGGCGCTTAATTTCTGCAATAGTTCTTATTTTATCTTCGTTTGCCGTTTTAAGTTCAGCTAAAACAGCCTCCATATCGGCAGTTACTTTATTAGCATCACTTAAAGCAAAATCGTAATCACTGTTTAATTTGTCAAGCTTACCGTTTAATTCGTCAATTTCCTTTTCGTAACGGACAATATCGTTACTGCGGCTTAAAAGTCCTGCCTGTTTAACAAGAGAACCGCCCGTAAGAGTTCCGCCGGGGTTAATTACCTGACCGTCAAGTGATACGACTTTAACTCGGTTGTTATATTTTTTTGCAAGAGTGAGGGCTGAATCAATATCTTCACAAACAACGGCACCGCCGAGCAAATATTTAATAATACTCTCGTATTTTTTGTCGGTTTTAATTAAGTCACTCGCAATACCGACAAAGCCTAAAACAGATTCGAAACCGCTTTCCTTAAGTTCACGGTATTTTACCGAATTTATAGGCATAAATGTTGCTCTGCCCATATTGTTGGTCTTTAAGAAAGATATAGCACGTTTTGCATCAGCATCAGTATCAACGACTATATTTTGGATATTATTGCCAAGTGCGGTTTCGATAGCAACCGCATACTTTTTATCAACCGAAATAAGCTTCGATACAGTTCCGTGAACACCACGAATAATACCTTTATCAGACTCATTCAAAATATTTTTAACGGCGTGAGAAAAGCCGTCCATATTATTTTCGAGTTCTTTAAGAATTTGAACTCTTCTCTTTTTGGCTTCAATATCGAGTCTTACCTTTTCGCACTGTTCTTTAAGTTCTTGGGCTTTCTCGAGTTTTGTTTTCTTTCTAAGCTCATAACCGCTTAAAGAGTTATTATTTGAAACTATCGTTTCTTCTACTGTTTCGAAATATTTTTTTGTTTCGCTATACTCTTTATCTAAAGCCGTCTTTTGTTCGGTATTTTGTTTAATTAACTCGTCAACAACCGAAAAACGGCTTTCTATTTCGGCAATAGATGTGTCGGCTGTTACCATTTCGACTCTTTTATCGGAGCAAAATGCCGACAAAGCATTAAGAGCTTTAACCTGCTCTTCAATTTTTCTTGAAATTGATTCACTATCGTTAACAAGAGCGGAAAGCTCGTCCTCAAGCGCTTTAAGTGAGCCGTTTAATGCAGAAATTTGCTCGTCAAGTTTTTGCGAATTTTCTTTTTTTTCTTCGATTAGGTTAACAGTTTCTTCGTCACTTTTTAGAATTTGCGCTTTTTCACCGTTAAGTCTTAAAATGGTTTCCTTATTATGCGCAATGTCGTTTTCGGTAACGGTTATTTGACCGTTTAATTTTACAATTTCTTCATTTGCAAGAGAAATTTCGTTACGCTTTTCTTCGATAACAGATGTAAGTCTCGAAAATTCGGCGGTATTTTCTTCGTTCTTTTCGTAGAATTCCGAAAGCGCATTTTCAAGCTCGTCATACTTAAGACGGGCATTGTAAATTTTGTTTTCCTGCTCACGCAAATTTTCTTTTGAATTGTTGAGTGTGTAAAGCCATAAGCCTATTTCAAGTTGCTTTTTTTGTTCGGCAAGACCGAAAAACTTTTCGGCTTTTTCACTCTGTTCGGCTAAAGGACCTACTCTTGACTCAAGTTCATTCATAATGTCCTTAAGACGCAAAAGATTATCTTCGGCGGCAACCAATTTTCTTTCGGCTTCGATTTTTCTGTAACGGTATTTTGAAATACCTGATGCTTCTTCGAAAATATCACGGCGCTCGTCCGAACGGGAGCTTATAATATTGTCAATTTTACCTTGACCTATCATTGAATAACCGTCACGGCCAAGACCTGTATCCATAAACAACTCGTTAATATCTTTAAGTCTTACGGAAACATTGTTTATTTGATATTCGCTTTCATGCGAGCGGTAGTATCTTCGTGTAATAGAAACACTGTCATTATCAAAATTAAGCGAACGGTCGGAGTTATCTATATTAAGTGTTACTTCACAATATCCGTGCGGTCTGCGTTCAGCCGTTCCGCCGAAAATAACATCTTCCATAGACTGTCCACGCAAACTTTTGGTGGACTGTTCTCCGAGTACCCATCTTACTGCATCGGAAATATTACTTTTTCCGCTTCCGTTCGGGCCTACAACTGCGGTTATGCCCTTACCGAATTTAAGTACTGTCTTATCGGCAAACGATTTGAAGCCTTGTATTTGAATTGAAGTAAGAATCATACCGTTAATTCCTTTCGATAATTATTTTATATGGCTCTAACTGAGCATCGGCTTTAATTTTACAGTTAAAGCCCAGCGCTTTAAGTTTTTGAATGTTTGAGCGTTTTTGTCCTGTCGCTTTGGATATATCGCTCGGATTTACAAAAACTGTATAATCTCCGCTTTCTGTTAATTGTTCTCTTATTATCTTAAAATACTTATTTGAAAAACAAAGTTCACTGAATGATGGATGCCAAGGTCCCGCTACATAAGAGTCAGGCTCGATAGAATGCAGACCTATACGAATAACTTTAATGTTTGCTTTTTCAAATATAGTGAGAAGTTTAGTTGCAAGATTTACCGCATTCTCCAGAGATTGCGGTTTATAAAAACCGTCAGCATAAAGTGCCGCTAAATCGGTATCTTTTAGAACTATCGTAGGATAAATTCTTACCGTATCGGGCTTAAGCTTTACGATTTCAAGCGCAGTTCTTATTGCCGAATCGTCATTATCCGCATAAAGTCCGGTCATAATTTGAATACCTAAAGAAAAGCCGAAGCTTTTAATTAGATTTGACGCATCTATAACATCCTTTGCAGTATGTCCCCTGTTATTTCTTTTGAGCACCTTATTGTTAAGAGTTTGAGCGCCGAGTTCGATTGCCGTTACACCGTAGGTTTTAAGCAGAAACAAAACACCGCTGTCAATAGCATCGGGTCTTGTTGATATCCTTATTCCCGCAACACTTCCGTTATTTACATACTTAAAAGCACTGTTAAGAAGTGTAATCATATAATTGCGGTTAATTGCCGTAAAACTACCGCCAAAGAAAGCAATCTCAGTTGTTTCGGGGTTATAATTTTTGCTTTGCATTGCAATTTGTACGGCTTTATCAACATCTTCGGCTTTAGGCGCAAAGCTTTTGCCGGTTATGTATCTTTGATTACAAAAACTGCACTTATTAGGGCAACCGATATGGGGCACAAAAATCGAAATGTTCGAATGTTTGCCGCCCATTATAATTTACCCATTAGGGTTAAGGCTTGTTTTGCGGCTAACTGTTCGGCTTGTTTTTTAGACTTACCTATACCCTTTCCTATCGAATTTGAATTAAGAAAAACTTCGACAGTAAACTCTTTATCGTGGTCGGGGCCTTGCTCGTTTGTAAGAATGTACTCAACCGTTTCTTCGGGGTTCTTTTGAATTATTTCCTGAAGTTCGGTTTTATAGTCTTTATGAGAATCGGTAATAAAATCTTCATCAAGCTCGGGTAATACAAAACGCATTACATGTTCCCTTGCCGGTTCAATACCGCCGTCAAGATAAATTGCTGCCAAAACAGCTTCGAAAGCATCGGCTAAAATAGAATCTCTTTCTCTTCCGCCGTTTTTTTCTTCGCCTTTCCCGAGCAACAAATACTTACCGAGATTAAGCTTTCTCGAAAACTCGCATAAAGTCTTTTCACAAACAAGCGAAGAGCGAAGTCTTGTTAGTTCGCCTTCAGGTTTATGGGAATAGTTTTTATAAATATAATCGGAAACGATTATTGATAAAACACTGTCCCCCAAAAACTCAAGACGCTCATTTGAATTTCCCTTTACTTCGTTTGCATACGAAGAATGCATTAGTGAGTTCTTAAGCAAAGCAATATTATTAAATTTATATCCTAATATACTTTCAAGTTCTTCCATTATTCTTTCCCCAAATTTTCGGATATTGATGCAATTACACCTTTTTCGGTGAATTCTGCCGCCTGTTTAATGGCATTCTTTATTGCTTTATGGTCGGAGCTGCCGTGCGCCTTAATTACAGGCTTTAATACGCCAAGTAACGGTGCGCCACCGATTTCCGAACTGTCCATCATACTTTTAAGTGAATATACATCACGCTTTAACATCAAAGCGGCAATTTTATTCTTTAGGTTCTTGTAAAAAATGTTCTTTATAAGCTTAAGAAGTGTAATAGATGTACCTTCAATAAGTTTTAAGGCAATATTACCGGTAAAGCCGTCTGTTATGACAGCATCGCAAACGCCTTTAGGCATTTCTCTTGACTCAATATTTCCGACAAAGTTTATCGGCATATTTTTAAGTAGATTATATGCTTCAATATGCATCGCATCGCCCTTTGTATCTTCGGTGCCTATGTTAAGAAGACCGATTTTAGGCTCTTTAATGCCCTCAACCTTTTTAAGATAAGCATCGGCCATCAAAGCAAACTGACAAAGCATTTCCGGTCGGCAATCGGCATTAGCGCCCATATCCATAAGGAAATAATGACCGTCAGGACAAGGAAGCATACTGCCGAGAGCAGGTCTTTTTATGCCTTTAATTCTTTTAACTATAAGTGTTCCGCCGACAACAATGGCACCCGTAGAACCTGCCGAAACAAAAGCATCTGCTCTGTCTTCGGCAATTTCCTTAAAGGCAAGTCCCATTGAAGAATTTGCATGAGCTTTAAGAATTGATGTCGGGTCATCGTGCATCGTTATTACATCGTCCGTATGGACGATTACAAGAGAACTGCCGAAATCAAAACCGTTATCGTTTATTATTTTTTTAATTGTTTCTTCGTTGCCCGTAAGAGTAATATCAACCCCTAACTCTTTATAGGCAAGAAAAGCCCCTTTAATAATTTCAAACGGAGCATTGTCTCCGCCGAAAGCATCGACAACTATTCTCATAATATCACCATATTCCTTAAAAAGTGTCTTATATTTTAGTGTGAATTTTTACAGCATTTCTATATATTTTCGAAATATTTAAGTGAACGCATAGATAAAGCCATATATCTTTCCCGTTTATCTCTTATGTGACTCTCGAGCGGCGGAATTATCCCGAAATTTGCCCCCATGGGCTGAAAATCGGTAACAGTTTCGTCAGTAATATAGTTTAAGAGCGCACCTATCATAGTATAATTAGGAAGAATAAACGGTTCTTGTCCGTTTAGATGTCTTACGGCATTTATTCCGGCGACAATACCGCTTGACGCCGACTCCATATATCCTTCAACACCCGAAAGCTGACCCGCTATAAAAACATTATTGTTGTTTTTTAGCGACAAATTTTTATTTAACGATTTCGGTGAATTAATAAAAGTATTTCTATGCATAACACCGTATCTTACAAACTCAGCATTATTAAGACCGGGAATTAAAGAAAAAACCCTTTTTTGTTCGCCGAATTTTAGATTTGTTTGGAAGCCTACCATATTATAAAGTGTTCCGTCACGGTTTTCTTTTCTTAGCTGCACTACCGCCCAAGGTCTATGCCCCGTTCTCGGGTCTTTTAGTCCTACGGGCTTTAAGGGACCGAAACGAATGGAATCAACGCCACGCTTTGCAAGTACCTCAACAGGCATACAACCCTCGTAAACATCAAAATCGTGCACAATAGCAGACTCGGCAGCTACAAGTTCACTGTAAAACCTTTCGTATTCTTCCCTGTTCATAGGGCAGTTAACATAATCGCCCGTACCGTCTTGACCGTATCTTGAAGCAATAAAAGCCGTATTAAAATCAATACTCTCACCCGTAACAATGGGTGCTGCGGCATCATAAAAGCTTAAATTATCGTTATTGCATATTTTCTTTAAGTTTTCCGCTAAATAAGAATCGGTTAACGGTCCTGTAGCAATTACGGTAATTTCGTCTTCCTTAATTTCCTTGACAGTTTCGTTATGAACGGTTATAAGCTTATTCGAGTTTATTTCATTAGTAATAAAACTAGAAAAGATATCTCTGTCGACTGCTAAAGCACCACCTGCCGCAACAGAAGAAACATCGGCGGCTTTAAGGCATACGGAATTAAGTCTTCGCATTTCTTCTTTAAGAAGCCCTGCCGCAGAGTCAACTCTACTTGCCTTTAGCGAGTTAGAACAAACAAGTTCTGCAAATTTATCGGTTTTATGGGCAGGAGTACGGCTTTCCGGCTTCATTTCATAAAGGTTAACCTCTATACCGCTGTTTGCAATACAAAGCGCCGCCTCACAACCGGCAAGTCCCGCACCGATAACATTAATTCTTTTCATTCTTTTTTCTTGAAGGACATTCGGAATTCATACAGTATTTCCGTCCACGAAGACCGCTTATAATATAGCTTCCGCATTCCTTACAAATATCACCTGTCGGAACACCCGGAGATGCAAAATCGCATTTCGGGTAATTAGTGCAGCCGTAAAACTTCTTGCCTTTTTTGGATATGCGTTTTACAAGCTTACTTCCGCACTTAGGACACGGCTGTTTAACTTCGTCTTCCGGAACGGGCTTTGTGTTTTTACATTCGGGATAGCCCGGACAAGCAAGGAATTTACCGAAACGGCTTGTTTTAACAACCATTTTTCTTCCGCATTTTTCGCATACGATATCGGTTTCGTCATCGGGCACCTTAACATGTTTGCCGTCAAGCGACTGCTCGGCTTTCTTGTAAAGCGAATCAAAATCGGTATAAAATTCGTCTAATGTTTTTACCCAGTCGGCCTCGCCCTCGCCGATTTTATCGAGTTTCTTTTCAAAACCTGCCGTAAACTTAACATTTACGATAGAAGCGAAATGTTCGCTGACAAGGTCTGAAACAACAATACCGAGTTTTGTAGGCTTTAATGACTTTTTATCACGCTCAATATATGTTCTTTGAAGAATATTTGAAATTATGGGCGCATAGGTAGACGGACGGCCTATTCCGTTTTCGTCAAGCGCCTTAATAAGCGTAGGCTCGGTATAACGGGCAGGAGGCTGTGTAAAGTGCTGATTAGGTGTTAAGGTTTTAAGCTTTAATACATCGTCCTTATTTATTGTCGGGAGCGCACCGCCCTCAACAGACTCTTCGTCCTTGCCTTCTTCGTACAAAACGGTATAACCCTCGTGTCTTACCGAATAACCACTCGCCTTAAATAGATACTTTGAAGCGGTAATATCAACCGAAACGGTATCTTGAACACAAGCAGACATGAGTGATGCAATAAAGCGTTCCCAAATAAGCTTATAAAGTTTATATTGGTCGGTTGTTAAGGCGTCTTTAACCATTGAGGGCGTAAGAGAAACAATTGTAGGTCTAATGGCCTCGTGAGCGTCCTGAGCAGAATCTTTTGACTTAAAATAGCGAGGTTTAGAAGGCAAGTAATCTTTTCCGTAGGTCTTAAGAACATACTCATTTGCAGCGGCTCTCGCCTCTTCGGAAATACGAAGCGAGTCGGTACGCATATAAGTAATAAGACCGGTAACACCGTATGACGGAACATCAACGCCTTCATAAAGCTGTTGTGCTATTTTCATAGTCTTTTGACCAGTGAAGTTAAACTTTCTTGATGCTTCCTGTTGTAGAGTAGATGTAATAAACGGTGGCGCAGGTTGTTTGTTTCTGACACCTTTTTTAACCGAAGTTACGGTATATGTTGCATCCTTAAGTTCGGACACAATTTTTTGTGCCTGTTCTTCGTTTTCTATAATATCAAGCTTCTTACCGTCCGCAAAGCCGAAAAGTTTCGCATCGAATGATTTTCTATCGGCTAAAAGCTTTGCATCAACCGTCCAAAACTCAACCGAATTAAACTTTTCGATTTCTCTTTCACGGTCAACAATAAGTTTAAGAGCAACAGACTGAACTCTACCTGCCGAAAGACCGCTTTTTACTTTCTTCCATAAAAACGGACTTAATTTGTAACCCACAATACGGTCAAGCGCACGGCGGGCCTGTTGGGCATCGACAAGGTTTATATCAAGAGTTCTCGGCTCTTTAATACCTGCCAAAATTCCCGTTTTTGTTATTTCGTTAAAAGTGACACGGTTTTTATCGTTCATATCAAGCGATAAGATTTGTGCTAAGTGCCAAGAAATTGCTTCACCCTCTCTATCAGGGTCGGTTGCAAGTAAAACACCGTCACTTTTAGCAGCGGCAGTCTTAAGGTCTTTAATAAGTTCCCTTTTTTCCGGCATATTTATATACTCAAGCTTAAAATTCTTGTTAACATCTATACCAAGTTTTGATTTAGGCAAATCACGGATATGACCCATAGAAGCCATAACATTATAATCACTGCCTAAATATTTTTTTATGCTTTTAACCTTTGTAGGTGACTCAACGATAACGAGTTTTGCCATCGTAATGCTCCTTTTATATCTTTTTATATTTACCGCCGGGAAGCGCTTCAATTAAATGTTCAAATTCAAGTTCCGTAATTGCCGAAAGAATATCGTCAGAGCTTAAATTTGCACCGCATAAATCGTCCGTTGTAAATATTTGCTTATCTAAATAATTATATACTATTTTTGCTTCATTTGAAAGAGTTTCATTGAAATTTTTTTGAATTTTTTTAGTATTTTTTATCTTTTCGGGTCTCTCGAATGCTTTTTTAACATCAATCTTGTCCGGAAAGTCGGGTAAATACTCATTAAATATATCCGAAGCATCGATTAAAGGCTTTGCGCCGTCCCTTAAAAGTTTGTTTGAACCCTTGTACTGATAGAGTGTGGGGTTACCGGGAATTACAAATACATCTTTGCCCTGCTCCATTGCGTGAGAAGCCGTAATAAGGGCTCCGCTTCGTTCCGATGCTTCTATTACAACCGTTCCGAGTGTAAGTCCCGAAATAATTCGGTTTCTTATAGGGAAAGTGTATTTAGTGGGTTCTTCAAACGGCGGATATTCGCTTATTAAACAACCCGTTTTACTTATTGCTTCTCTCATAGCCTTATTATTTGGCAGATAATCGGACATAATTCCGCAACCTAAAACAAGCACAGTTATGCCGCCCGACTTAAGCGCACCCTTATGAGCAAAACTGTCACAACCTACGGCACCGCCGCTTACGACTATCATTCCCGATTTTGCCAAACGGTAGCCGAGTGAAAATGCGGCTTTCTCGCCGAAATCAGAACACTTTCTCGGGCCTACAACCGAAATTGACGGTAAGTTATCAAAATCGGGCAGAGTGCCTTTTATGTATAAAAGAAAAGGCGGCGCTTCCAAGTTGCGCAAAACATCAGGGTACTCTTTATCAAAATAGGTTAAAATTTTAATATTATGCTTGTTACAGTCTTTAATTATATGCTTACTTATCTTATAATCGGCACTAACAAACAGACTTTTTACATTAGGAGTTAATTTTAACTTGTCGGCAATTTCAGGTAAAGTATTGTTAAGAAGCTTTGTTTCGTTAAGTTTCTTTAATACCTCTAAGCCTTTCTTAGAGCCGACACCGAACATTCGGGAGAGTAAAATTATATTATTAAGTTTAACTGAATTTATGTCAATTTTATTAAACATAATCTATCCCCAAAACGATTATTTTGTAAGTGAAAAAATTGCAATAGAAGCGGCAGCGGCGGCATTTAGCGACTCTGCGTTGCCTTTCATTTTAATAGTTATCTTTTTATATGCTTTATTCTTTGTTTTATCGGTAATACCGTTAGCTTCGTTGCCGATAATTATAACATCGCCGTCCGAAAACTTAATATCTGCTATATTTTCGGCATCTGAGTTAACAACACAGGCAAAGCTTCTTAGATTATGCTCTAAAATAAAGTCAGACAAATCATTACAAGTATAAATAGGCATTCGTATAAGTGTCCCCATAGATGCCCTTAAAGCCTTAGGAGAGTAAGGGTCGGCAGTATCGCTTGTCACTATAATTCCGTCAATGCCGAGTGCTTCTGATGTTCTTGCTATTGCCCCTAAATTTGCGGGGTCATTTATATTTTCAAGTGCAACAAAACGGCCCGACTCCTTAAAATCTACTGATGCAGTAGGAATATTTGCAACAGCAATCACACCCTGCGGATTTACTGTTTCGGAAATTTTTGCAAACAAGTTTTCATTTGTTATAACCGTATTAAGAGCATTGTTTGAAAGTTTTTCGCAAAAGTCTTTATTTTTACTGAAAAACTCTTTTGTAAAAATGACCGCATAAAAAGATATGCTGTTTTCCAAAGCATCTAAACAAATACGAAGACCTTCTAAAACAAACATATTTTCTTCTTTTCTTGCTTTTGCAGACTTTTGGAGTTTTGTTACAAGCTTTATAAACTTATTGTCTTTCGATGTTATTTCAGCGAAATTTCCCGTAAAAATTCCCCCTTTTGGCTTTTGTTATCTTAAAAAAAACAAAATTCGCCCGAGAAAATCTCGGGCGATATAAATCATTTATCCAATGCTTTTTGAGCTGTTTTGGCAAGAGCTGCAAAACCTGCGGCATCATTAACAGCAATATCAGCAAGCATCTTACGGTTGATTTGAACGCCTGCTTTATTAAGACCGTTCATAAAGGTCGAATAATTCATACCGTTAATCTTTGCAGCGGCAGAGATACGGGTAATCCACAAGCGGCGGAAATCACGCTTTTTTTGTCTACGACCGATATATGCATAGTTGCCTGATTTCATAACTGCTTCTTTAGCAGTCTTGAAAAGTTTAGATTTTGCGCCAAAATAACCCTTGGCAAGTTTTAATGTTTTATTTCTTCTTTTGCGTGTTGCTAACGCACCTTTAACACGTGCCATAATGAGTAACCTCCACTTTTATTTCGTTCCGATTATTTATACGGAATCATTTTCTTAACCTTTGCAACATTTGTTGCATCGGCACATATTACTTTGCGAAGATTTCTCTTACGCTTTGTTGTTTTCTTGTTGAGAATGTGTGACTTGAAAGCATGAGCACGTTTAACCTTACCGGTTTTTGTGAGCTTAAAGCGTTTCTTTGCGCCACTGTGTGTTTTAATCTTAGGCATTTATAAGTCCTCCCAAATTTAATATACTTATTTACCGGATTTCGGAGCCATAAACATAAGCATGTTGCGGCCTTCCATCTTTGCAGCTTTTTCAACATTAGCAACTTCGGAACAGTACTCTGCAAAACGTTCCATAAGTTCGTATCCGATTTCTGGATGGCCTAATTCTCTGCCTCTGAAACGAATGGAAAATTTTACCTTATTTCCTGCTTGTAAAAACTTTCTTGCATGGTTGCCTTTTGTTTCAAAATCATGCGTATCAATACCGACACCGATAAGGCGAATTTCTTTAATTTCGATAACCTTTTGATTTTTCTTTGCGTCTTTCTCACGCTTTGCCTGTTCAAAACGGTACTTACCGTAGTCCATAATCTTGCAGACCGGCGGAGTGGCGTTAGGAGAAATATTAACAAGGTCTAAGTCCTTATCATAGGCGGCTTTAAGCGCCTTATCAATCGGCAAAATACCAAGTTGCGTTCCGTCATTATCAATAACACGAACTTCCTTAAATTTTATACCTTCATTGATAGCTAATTCTTTGCTGCTGATTGCGAAGCACCTCCGAAACTTAAGTAAAAATAAAATAAAACGCAGACAGAATATGCCTGCGTTTAATAAATATCAAATAGATAAATATTGACCCAAATACATAAAAAGTAAATTAGGTGAGAACGCAAACATTCTTCTTCATTGTCTTAAAGTATTATACCACAAAATTTATTTATGTCAAGTGTTTTTAATTATAATCGTAATTCCCGTTTTTTAAGTGATAAAAAGTAGTAAGCCGCAGCTATAATCATTACAGTAATAACGGTACCTAAGATAGTACCGAAAACAGCGTTCCACCCTGAAATGTCGGCAATTTTTCCCAAAACAAATGAGCTTAAAGACGAGCCGACATACGAAGCGCCGTTTACAATTCCGGCAATTAAACCCGCACTCAATTTTTCACACATGGCCAACGGGAAAATGCTAACACAAATATTAGAAGCACCGTGTAAAAACAATTCAAGCAGTGCAAAAGACGCAATTAAAATAAATAAATTATCTTTGAAATTAAGTACAATAATATTAAATCCTGCCGTAAATGTAAACAACAGCATAAACAATACTATTAATTTGGTTATTACTTTATTAAGGTATACGGTTAATGTTGCACCGAAAATACCGAAAAAGGGCAAAAATATAGTCAGTAATATTGACATACTGTCAGGCATTTTATGAATATCTTTCAAAATAACGGGTACCCAAGTCTGAAGTCCGTCTTTAACAAAATTAACGACTACACCAAATATACAAACAATAACAACCGGTATAATAACAACCGCTTTTACAGTTGACTTTTTTTCATTTTCAGCAGATTCATTTTTCTTGGCAAAAGAGCTTATTTTCATGTATTTACCGGGCTTATAAAGAATAAACCATATAAGCGCCACCAGTACCAAAACCAATGTCCCGATAAAGAAAGTTTGACGGAAGTTTGAAATTTTAACGACAAGTGCACTAACGCCGTATATTAGAAATATTCCGGCAGAAGTAGTGGTTGACATTACAAGAACAGCTTTACTTCTTAATTTCGGTGATACATTTTCGCTTATTATTTGCATAAGCATCGGCCATAAAAGGGACTGAAAACAAGCGTTAAAAAGCCAAATATATTTAATGAGATAAAACGAAACTCTTGTATAAATTAAAAACTCACAGGCTGCCGAGCCGATTAGCGACAAAGAAACAATTGCTCTTCTCGGATATCTTGCGCAAAATATTCCGTTTATAACCTGACCGATACCGTAGGTTATTGAAAAAAATGTCATTACAAGTCCGGCACTGGCATGAGTTACACCGTAGTCACTTTCAACGAGTGCAATATTCGCAATATAACTGTATCTTGCAAAAGTTACGGTAACATAAGCAAGCCAACATATTAACATCGTAATATATTGCTGTTTGACCGGCTTTTTTTCGGCTGTTAAAGTTGCCCCTAATTTCATTGTATCATCCTTAAAATATTATTACTGCGGTTTAACAGTAAACGAAAAATCTATATCTTTTTCGGAAAGCCTGTACTTTTCGGCAAGTTGCGGTCCGCAGGAATTAGAACCGATGCCCGAAACCTTATAATCTATACGCAAATGAACTTTTCCGTCTTTCTTAAGCTCGTCTGTATGATTTGCTTTATATATCTCGTCAATAGAATAGTTGGAAACATTAAACTCAAATTTATCATTTGTAGTAAATAACAGTTTACCGATTTTAAGCATAACAGTTTCGTTATGATTACCATGTTCTTGGGGACGAACATAATTAACATACTCTTTATCGGCGTCACTTTCGTAGAGTCCTATCAGTGAGCCGTGATGCATATCGGCATAGCTTTCGTTTGGACCGTAACCGTAATAGGTAAACTCTTTGTTTTCACCCGCAAGCGGGAATTCGAAGCCTAAGCGGGGCAAGAAATAAGCACCGTTTCTTACCTTACCTAAAAGGTTAATATCAATTTGACCGTCAGAGAAAACAGTAACCTTTACATTGTACCTAAATACAGGTTCTCTCGATATACCGGCAAGAGAAGCAGTAACGATTATATCGCCGTTTTCTATCCTGCAATCATAAATTTTAGTAAACGGTACATCAAGATTTTCACCCTGCCAAATATTTGTATTTGCCCAGTGAACTATAACATTTCGGTCATTATCCGTAGGCGCTCTGAAAGCCGAAACTTCAGTTTTACCCGATAACTGCTCAGTACCGTTTACAATAATGCTTGTAAATGCACCGTAGTGTTTTGAAAAAGTATAAGAAAAGTCTTTTCCGGCAGCATATATATTTAACTTATCTTCCGTTAAATTGACTTTTTTCGATTTGTTTTCGTAAACCTTTTTATCAAAATCGAGTTTATGCTGTGTTAAAGCTAAAGTCTTACCGTCCTTAATTAAATAAACATTAAGATATGCACCATATTCACAGTTAAACTTCTTAGTTTCAATATCTATAACCGTTTCGTTATGCGGCAAAACATCTAATTTTAAGGTCTTTTCGGTCTTAGCCTTGCCGTCAACGACAATTTTATAAACGAAGTCATATTCACAAAGATTTGTAAAATCAAGACGGTTATAAACGGTGAGTTTTCCGTTATCAAATTTGGTTTTTATAGGTGCAAAAGCCGCTTTTGCCTCAAGAGAGCCTGACTTAAATGTTCTGTCGGCAAAAACAAGTCCGTCACAGCAGAAATTACCGTCATTAGTAAGCTCACCCTCAAAGTCACCGCCGTATTTTTGAACACCGTCAACTGTAACAACATGGTCAGCCCATTCCCAAATACAACCGCCTATTATCTTAGGATACTTATCGAACATTTCGCTGTAATCTACCAAATCACCGGGGCCGTTACCCATTGCATGTGAATATTCGCAAAGGAAAACGGGGCGGTTAATATCAAAAGAAGTTGCTTTGTCTTCAAGTTCACTTGGGGATAAATACATCATTGAGTATATATCGGAATTATGGAACTGTCCCTTTCTGCAAGCATCTTCACAGTGAACAAGTCTAGTGTTATCACGGTCTTTAGTCCACTCTATCATTGCAACATGATTAGCACCGTGCGCACTTTCGTTACCGGTTGACCACATAATAATGCTCGGGAAATTCTTAAAGCATTCGACCATTCTCGACATACGCTCAATATGTTCTTTTTTCCACTCGGGACGAACGCACGGCCATGCGTTGTTATGAACATCGTAACCGTTGCCCCCTGCCGTTCTACGGGCAAACCCGTGTGTTTCTATATCGGTTTCACAAATAACATAAAAACCGATTTCATCACACATACCTATAAATTTAGGCGTGGGCGGATAATGAGAAGTTCTTATACAGTTTATGTTAAGTTCTTTCATAAGCAAGAGGTCTTTTTTAAGTTCTTCGTCAGTTTGACACCAACCTCTAAACTTACTTGTGTCATGATGATTAACACCGTGGAGTTTAACCGATACACCGTTGATAAGAAGTTCGTAAGTATCGGCGATTTTAATGTCACGAAGACCGGTTTTAAGTGTAATTACTTCGCCTAACCGCTCTAAAACAACGGTATAAAGGAACGGCTTTTCGGCATTCCATAATATCGGGTTTTCGATAACTTTCGAGAAATTATTTTCGAATGAGCCACTATATAAAAGCTTTTCACCCTCAAAAATCTTAACATCCGCTTCACCCGAAAGGGATATATCTATACTATCTATTTTTGGTATCATTTCTATATCTTCAATATGACCTATAGGTCTTTGAAGAATATATACATCTCTGAAAATTCCGCTGTATCTGAATGAGTCTTGGTCTTCAAGATAACTGCCCGAACACCATTTTAATACCTTAACGGTTAAATTGTTTTCACCGTCAACAACAAAATCGGTTATATCGAAAACGGCTCTTAAATGACTGCCTTCGGTAAAGCCAACTTCTTTTCCGTTAACGGAAATAAAGGCGCAAGAACCTACACCCTCAAAGCAAATATATACCTTTCCCCATTTTTTAAGGGATACTTTTCGGTTATATATTCCGCAGGGGTTGTCATCCGGTACATAAGGTAAATCACAAGGGTACGGATAGTTAATATTCGAATAGTTTGGATTGCCGTATCCGTGAAGCTGCCAACAAGACGGAACGGGAATTGTATCCCATTTTTCGATATTTTCGGGGACATCAATATCCCTTTCATAATACTTAAAATTCCATTCACCGTTAAGGCTGTTGTATTCTGCCTTGCCTGACGGAATATAATAAGCCGATTCTTTAAGACGGTTTTTACTTGTAATCTCGGGATTTTCGTATATACGCATATCAAAACTCCTCAAAAAAAGTTATAACAAACCAAGTTCACTGCAAAAGTAAATATAAACACAAGCGGTCCAGCCCATCATAGGCGCTTTTTTATTTTCATAAGACGAAACTTCGCCGGTTTCGCCGTTATATTTCTCCCAGAAATTCTCGGTCTTATCGAAATTATTTTCAATTAAATCAATGTACTTTTGAGCAATGCGCTTTGCGTCATCAGTAAAGCCGTAATTCTTAAGTCCTTTATAAACAACATACTGAACAGGTGCCCAAATATTCGGATAGTCCCACTGGCAGTAGGTTGAGCCCTCTTTTTGACCGCCCATAATTCCGTAAGGACTTTCAACTAAGGTTAAAGTTTTAAGCGTTTCATTTGCCTGTTTCTCGGTAGCAACTCCGCAAAACAGCGGGAAGAAACTTGCGGCACTCAAATAATCGGAAAAATTGTTCGTTTCGAAGTTTTTATCTAAGAAAGCGCCTTTTTCGTTACTCCAAAGATTTTGCATAAGTTCTTTTCTTTTTTCGCTTCTTAACTTCCACAAGTCTTTTTCGCCGTTATCTAAAATTTCGGCAAAATATGCCATATTGTTTTCGAGTATGTAAAGAAGCGAATTTAAGTCAACAGCATCGGTTTTATGACCGTTTGCCAAGTACCTTGTTGAACAGTCCCAGCCGCTCTCGTAAAGTGATGTAGCCGCCAAGAACATTTCTTTTTTAAGCTCTTTACTCGGGTTCTCTTCTCTTTTAAGACTTGTTCTTTCGATTAGCTGCTCATAGCATTTATCGTACTGCGACTCGTCAAGCTCGTAATTAGTGTAGCCGTTAAGTCCCGTTTTGGTAACACGCTTTGTCTGCCAAAACTCGTACTCTTTAGTTAGCATCATATAAGCAAATTTAAGCCATGCATTATCCTTTGTAACTTCGTAAAGTTCTCTTACCATAAGCGATAAAAACGGCGGTTGCGAACGGTTTAGATAAAATGTTCTGCTTCCGTTGGGCATAAAGCCGTATTTGTCAACGAGATAAAACATATTGTCAATGTTGCTTTTTGCAAGGTCAATTTTTTTAAGCTTTATAAGACCTGCGTTTACAAAATATGTATCCCAATAATATAACTCTTGAAATTTGTTATCAACGCAAGGTACGGTATGCTTATAAGGAAGACCTATAAGTGTACCTGAGCTTTCAGGCTCATACCTTACCGTCTTTTCAAGATTTTCTTCAATAAAATTTCTAATCTTTTCGTTCATTCTTATCACTCACAAATGCTTAAATTATTTTAACGGTAATTTTTCTTTCGGTAAGACAGTTTTCACCGATATAAATAATAAATTCGCCTTTTTCTACCGTATAATCACCGTTTTTAAGATAAAAGCCCAAATCTTTATAGCCGATATTAAAGGTTACCGTTTCTTTCTTTCCCTTATTTATAAGTACTTTCTTAAAGCCTTTAAGTTCTTTTATCGGACGCATCATTGACGCTTTTTTGTCGTGTATATAAAGCTGTACAACTTCTTTTGCATCGAAATTGCCGTTATTTTTAACGGTAACACTGACTTTAATTTCCTTGCCCGATTTAAGGTCGTCAAGCGATATTTCTTTTTTATCGTTTTTAATATCTGAGTACTCGAACTTTGTATAAGATAAGCCGTAACCGAAAGGATAATAAGGTGTCGGCAAACTGTCAACATAGCACTCCCCTGCGTTTTCGCCGTAGTAGCAGTTAACGGGTCTTCCGCTTGAAGTTACATTGTAATATAGCGGAATATGTGTTGCTTTTCTGAGTACCGTCATAGGCAATCTTGCGCTCGGTACCTTTTTACCGAACAAAATATCGGCAACGGCATTTGCCGTTTCACTGCCCGAATGCCATGCATAAAGTATCGCATCAAACTTGTCGGCTATATCCTGCATTGCAATAGGTCTTCCGCAGAATAAAACGGCGACAAGCTTTTTACCGGTTGACTTTGCTTTATCAATGAGTGCTAATTGCTCGGGTGTTAAAGAAATATCGGAAACAGCCCTTGATTCACCGGTACAAGTCCAGCTTTCTCCGAGCGCCATAACAACAACATCGGACTTGGTCATCCATTTAATAGAACTGTCCCAACCGAGTCCCGTGCCGTTAACGGTACTTAAATCACCTTTACAAGCACTTTTCATTGCCTCGTAAAGATTAGGTGTTTCCTCTTCTTTACCGTCAATAGTCCAGCTTCCCAAAAGGCTTCTTCTTTCATAAGCAAACGGACCTACCAGCGCAATATCGGTTTTATCGTCAAGCGGTAAAACATTATTATCGTTCTTAAGAAGTACCATTGATTCGGCTGCCATTTCACGGGCATCTTTTATATGAGCATTTCGGTCATATTCCGTCTTTTCGCAATAAGGCTTATCAAATAGCCCTTTAACAAACTTAACATAAAGAACTCGCTTTACGGCATTATCTATTGTTTCAAGTGAAATTTCGCCGTCATTAACTAACTTTTCGAGTTCGTCTATATAACAGCCGTCATGCATATCCATATCAAGACCTGCATTTAATGCGAGTTTTGCACATTCGGCATCGTCTTCGGCAACACCCTGTCGTTTAAGCTGAACTATCGCATCATAATCGGAAACAACAAAACCCTCAAAATTAAGTTTGCCTCTTAAAATATCGGTTAAATAGAATTTTGAAGATGTAACGGGCTGTCCGGATATATCGTTAAAAGACGACATAACCGTAAGTGCACCCGCATCTACGGCACTCTTAAAAGCAGGAAGATAATAGTTAAAAAGTGTATAATCGGATATTTCGCTTCTGTGATAATCTCTTCCGCCCTCAGATGCGCCGTAACCTATAAAGTGTTTAGCACATGCAAGTATTTTGCCGTCTTTAGACGCATCGTCACCCTGAAGTCCCTTAACGGCAGCGGCGGCAACACGGGAGCCTACATAGGGGTCTTCGCCGGTGCCTTCTATAATTCTTCCCCAACGGGGGTCTCTTGCCAAATCAAGCATAGGAGTAAAGGTCCAATGAATACTTTCGCTTGAAGCTTCCTTTGCTATATCTTCATAACTCTTTTTAACAAGTTCATCGTTAAAAGAGGCCGACATAGCGAGAGGAATCGGAAAAACAGTTCTATGACCGTGAATAACATCACGGCCTAATAGTATAGGGATACCCGAAGGGCTTTCCTCTACCGCTATGCGCTGAATTTCATTATAAAAATCAACACTGATAGAGCCTTGAGCATCATTACCGGCAGTAGCACCTACCGACATAAGAATTGAACCTACTTCGCCGTTTTTTACCATTTTTTTGAAATTGTCTATGGTGTCGGGTGTAGGAGTTTCGGGTTGATTTAGCTGTCCTATCTTTTCTCTTAAAGACATTTTGTCTAAAAGCGCATTTATTTGTTTTTCGTAATCTTTATACATAAAAAATTTCCTTTCAAATATTAAAAAGAAAAATTATTCGCCGTATCGTTGCTTTAATATGTTTTTCATAACCTTAACCGCAAACTCGGCAGAGTCAACAAAAATTTCTTTGCCGAAATGACTGTGGTTTACTTCCATATTGTAAATGCCGTTATAACCGATTTCGTCAAGTGCATTAAACACATCGTCCCAGTCAATGGTGCCCGAAAGCGGTATTTTATGCTGGTCTGTCAATGTATCGTTATCGTTAAGATGAAGTACGGTTACTTCCTTACCGAGTCTTCTTATAACATCGGCAGGGGTCGGGTTATTATAACGCATCGCCTTGTTTGAGTGACCCGTATCAACACAAGCCGTAAAGTAATCTTTATATTCGTCTAAAGCCTTAATGTTTTTATAGGCTTCTTCAAACTCGTTTATGTCACCAAAAAAGTCAACCGAAGAGTATCTTACGGCATCACCGAAGGTTTCAGTGGCAATTTTAACGCCGTTTTCCTTAGCAAACGGAAGCATTCTCGAAAACATATCGAAGCTCAACTTATGCATAAGCTCTCTGTCGGGGTTGGGGCCTAAAAATATTGATGTTGCATTATGAATAACGCAAACAGGAGCACCTAAAGCCTTTGTAGCAATAAGGTCAAGACGGGTGTTTTCAATTAAAGCATCGTCTTCTTCCTTTATGTTGCGAAAGCCGGGAAGTTTACCGTGCGTTTGACCTATAACTATACCCAAACTGTCGGCATACTCTTTAAGCTTTGAATAATATTCAATTACGGCTTCTTCGCCTTTACTGTATAAAGAGTCTTTAACTCTGTAGTCGTTCTTATCGAACTCAAGTGTAAAATCTGCCGAATCGGCGCCGACTTTTGCCGTTATCTCTAATGCCTCTTTATCGCCGAGTCTTTCTTGAAACTGTCCTACAGAAATACCGATTTTCCGTTTCATAACTTTACCTCCCGAAAATTATCATAGAATTTTAGTTTGCAAAAACTTTTTTTCGCTGTCTACAATATCGACCTTAATTTTGCCGTCATTAAAGGTAAATCCGGAGCCTACAAAATAAGGACTTTTTATGTCTGAGCCGATAACCAGCGGACAGGGCTGACCTAAATGGTCAAAATCACTGCCTTCGTATTTGATGTAAATACCGTGCACATGTCCGCAAATCATAACATCGGGCGAAACATTCTCTTTTAGGAGTTTTGCCCATTCGCCGAATATTTCACGCTCAATATCAAAAGGCGGAGTTTGAAGATAAGTAAATGGGTTATGCGAAATAACAAGCTTATATTTAATGCCGTCTTTTTCGTATTCTTCTTTTTTGTTTTTAATAACTTCTTTTATAAATTCGGTCTGTCTTTCACGGAAAACATGACAAGCAACCGTACCGCCGTATTCTTCGTGGTCATCGACCTTGTCTTCTCCGCAGTCAAGAACTATTCCCCATATAGGACCTAAGGTAAAAGTGTAATAGGTATTAAGGTTTTGACTCGGGGTGTATTCCGCCATTTTCTCGGCATAAAAGCCCCTTAAATCATGATTACCTCTTGAAAAAACAATAGGTATTTCGCCTTTAGTTACCTTTGAAGCAATTTCATAAATAGTATCAAAATTAGAAATTTCTCCGCTATGGTCGGGAATATCACCGTTCATAATAAGAAAGTCCATATCCCCGAATGCTTTAGCCGAGTTTACAGGTCCGTCAACTAAGTTATGAGCATCGGCAATGTGGTATGCTTTTATGTTTTCCTTATCGGTTACGGGTCTGAAATTAAAGGTTTGTTCGACAGTTTCCTTACTCGTTGGAAAATACGGTTTTCTTTCAATTAAAACCTTTTCGCAAACGGTGTACGACTTTGCGCTGTTAAGTACTTCCATAGGAACCTTTATTCTGTGTACCTCGGTTATGGAACGCATTATACCGTTAGATTCGTCATAAAAGGTTTTATCGCCGACCTTTACCCACATAAGCGAAGGCTCGGTTACAGGCACCATTATTTGATATTCGTTACCGACTGCAAAAACGGCAGGACAAGTTTTTAACATTTTTAAGCCCTCTTATTTTTTGTTTATTTCAAGCATATTGCTCGAATATTCATGGCAATTAGATATCCAAATACCTTTATTCATAAGATAATCGCCGCCATAGGTCTTTCCGTGAAGCTCATAAAGAGCATCACTCTCTAAACCTTTAAGCTTAATATACTCGTCATTAGCGCACGGTGTTATGTTAACCGCATAAATGCAAACGACAGATTTTTTCTTGTCTTCCGAAACAAACTGTGTAACCGAAAGTCCGCTATCAAAGGGAGAACGAAGTCTATATATGTCACCCTTATGGAATACTTCGCCTAAGCGCCTATAGGTACTTACGGCTTCCTTTGCCGTTTTTAGTTCGTCTTCGGTACACTTGTTAAGGTCAAGCTCAAAACCGAACTGACCGGGAATAGCTACATTACAGCGAAGTTCAAACGGTGTTGTCCTGAAAACCTGATGGTTAGGACATGCCGAAACGTGAGCACCCATTGAGCAATACGGATATATAAAGCTTGTTCCGTACTGAATTTTAACACGCTCAATAGCATCGGTGTCGTCACTCGTCCAAACTTGTGGCATATAGTGAAGAATACCGCCGTCAAAGCGTCCGCCGCCCGAAGCACAGGCTTCGAACAAAACATTCGGGAATTTCTTTGTAATTCTTTCTAAAATATCGTAAAGTCCGAGCATATAACGGTGCATAACTTCACCCTGATTTTCAGCCGGAAGAAGCGCCGAGCCTACCTCAGACATATAACGGTTCATATCCCATTTTACATACTCGATATTAGCTTTATTTAAGATACTTGAAACAGAGTCTACTATGTAATCGCAAACGTCTTTTCTCGAAAGGTCAAGAGTGTATTGACTTCTTATCTTACTCGGTTCTCTTCCCTTAACATGCTGTATCCAATCGGGGTGATTTTCAAAAAGTGCACTGTCGGGGTTAACCATTTCGGGTTCAAACCAAAGTCCGAAATGCATTCCCAAAGCATTTATTCTATCGGCAAGACCCTTTAGTCCGTTCGGTAATCTCTCAGGCATTTCCACCCAGTCGCCTAAGCCTTGCGTTTCGTCTTTTCGTCTGCCGAACCAACCGTCATCTAAAACCATAGTATCAACGCCTATGGTAGATGCTTTTTTTGCAATTTCAACGATTTTATCTTCGTTAAAATCAAAATATGTTGCTTCCCAGTTGTTAATAAGAGCAAAGCGCTCGGTATCACGGTATTTGCCACGGCAAAGACGGCTTCTTATAAGCTTATGGTAAATTCTTGACATT
Organism: Acutalibacteraceae bacterium; assembly: GCA_045642125.1. GTDB lineage: Bacteria > Bacillota > Clostridia > Oscillospirales > Acutalibacteraceae > UBA737. Next base: position 31,357 of record JAZUIE010000028.1, read on the forward strand.
CCCGAAAGTCCGTCAGAAGAATATGTAAGGATAACCTCAGGCGTAACAAAGTTTTCTCCGTTTTCAAGTACCCACTCAAACTCGTTCGGGTTAAGTCCCATATAAACTCTTAAACAACCGTATGGGTTAATTTCGGTACCTGCAATAAAGTTACCGCTGTAAACGAAGTTAAAGCCGTAAACATCGCCCTCGTTCTCGGTTGCAGTACTGTTTGCAACCGCAATAAACGGGTTATGATAAGAGCTACTCGCTCCTACACGGCTTTCAACAAACTTGTTGCCGCTTACTATCGGTTCTCTGTTTACAAAGCGTTCTCTGCCCCAACAACCGTCAAGGTGAATTAAATCAGATTTATCGGCGCCGAAAATATCAACATTAGCCGACAAAGCGGAATGGAGTTTTAATTTGTTTCCGCCGTTTTCGATAATAACATTTCTTGTTATGGCATCAAAATCGTAAAACACAGAATAGCAAAGTCTGACAGTAACTTTTTTTACTTCGTCAAAAAGTTTAATTATCAGTGTTTTAACATCGTCACCTTTTTCGGCATAGGTTGACGGCAGACCGTTAAGTTTGGGCTTTCCGTCAATTATCTCGTAGCCTACATAGTTAAATTTTGAAACACGGCTTCCGTCATCTTCGTAAAGAGCCGAAAATGTAGGTGTTCTAGAATCGCCGCCGCCGTAAGCCGAAAATTCAAGCGGCAAAAAGTTGGTCGAGTACTTTCCGTAGTCAAGCGGAGAATGCGACCTATAATAAAACTCGGCGTACCAATTATCGGGAATTTCGTTCGATAAACGCTTACCCCAATAAAGATGTATTGGGAGTTTACCGTCTAAAATTCCGATAGCATACGTCGAGCTTTTTGTAGTTAAATAAAATATTTTGGTTTTTTCATCAAAAGTAATCATTTTTATTTCCTTTCAATGGTAATATTACTAATGACATTATACTACATTTAGTATGTCTTTGCAATACCAAAACACTATTTAGCGCTATTTTTTATTCTGTTTTTGAAAAACTTTGCTACTGTAATTATATATCCTAAAAGCGCTACAAACATCCACGAAATAATCATTCCCCGCCAAGAGAATTTTTCAACAACAACGGCAAAAATCATATTCATAACCGATGCCGCAAAATATCCCGAGCAGTCTAAAATTCCGTTTGCGCTGGAAGTCTTCCCCGTACTTGCAATTGACGGGATATAAACACTCCACAGAGTTGAAGAAGCAATACTGAACGCCGATAAGGCAAGTATTAAAACGACTATATTTATCCAAGTATTTGTGATAAACGAGAGCGATAAAAACATAAACGTTGCAAAAAGGAACATCGTCCTTACAAGGTGAACATCGTCATCCTTGAACAAAGACAGTAAACCAAGACACGCAAAAGGACAAACCGCATTTATGCAGGACACACTCGAAAAAATAACGCCCGATGTTCCTACGGAAAATTTAAGATAATCGGTCATATATGTAGGTATCCAGAACAGAATGGAAGTGGCGGCGATTTCTACTATCAAAGCAACAAAAAGATAAAATAAAAAACCGTCTATGCTGAACACTGACAATATGTCCTTAACAGATATTTTCTGCTTTTTTGCGGGAAGCTTTGAACGGACTATTCCCTCTTTTTCAAGCTTTGATATGAAAAAGAACGAGCCTATTGCAAACGCAAAAGAAATAACTGCCGCTACTAAAAAAGCAAATCGCCACTTAAAGAAGAACGCAAAAATACTAGCAATAAACGGACCTAAAAAACTTGCGACCGAGAAAAGTGTACAACAAAGGTTACTTTGCCGTTTTCTTGTGTTTTCGGTTATAAGTTTTACAAGCGGACCTCTGAGCATTGAAAGTCCGAAACCTAAAATGCCGAACGAAAAGGCCATTAAATAATAGTTGTTGACAATCGGGAAAAGCATAAGTCCTATTCCGCCTATTATAAGTCCCGTAGGCGCCATATACTTTGATTTAACATAGTCGCCTACTATTCCGTTAACAAGCTGACCTGCCGCATAAACTATCATATAAAGGGACGAAAAGAAGGCAATTTCGGTTTTACCGAAAACGCCTTCTTCTAATATTTCGGGAGCAAAGACACTGAGCATATTTCTAAAGAAATAACTCGCAAGATATGTGCCTATGCAAACACTACCTATTTTTATTGCAACTTTTGAGGATATTGAAACTTTCATTGCAAATACTCCTAAAGGAATTTACAGCCCGTATTCCATACCGAGCATATCGTATTTTGCACCTGCCATGTCATTATACGGCAACTGTTCCCATTTTGAATCACCGATAATTTCTTTAATTGCATCTAAGTTTTCTTTTGTATCGGTAATGCCCGGTATAAGTGGTGTTCTTATTATATACGGCTTACCGCTGTTTTTCAAGATGCCAAAATTTTCAAGTATCTGTTTATTGCCGACACCCGTATATTTTTTATGCAAACTGTCATCTGCCAGTTTTATATCCATTATAACGAAATCAAGTTTATCTATAACATTTGAAAAAATTTCGCTGTTAACAAAACCGCTCGTTTCGATACAAAGATGATAGTCTTTAAGATATTTAATAAGTTCGAGCAAAAAATACGGTTGCATAAACGGTTCTCCGCCCGAAAATGTAAAACCTCCGAAGGTATCACCTAAAAAGTCGGCGCTCTTCGTTATTTCACGGGCGAGTCTACTGGCTTCAATCTCCCTGCCTGTAACCTGCAAACAGTTTTCGGGGCAAACATGCAGACACCTGCCGAAGGGTTGACACTCTTCGTGGTCACATTTAATTCTGCATAAACCGCAATCAACACATCTTACCTTTTTTTGCATAAGTTGAATTTCTTCCGTAAGTCCTTCAGGGTTGTGACACCATAAACACCTTAAAGGACAACCCTTAAAGAAAACGGTAGTGCGAATGCCGGGACCGTCATGCACCGCCATTTCCTTTATATCAAATATTACGCCCTTCATATGCTGTATGCCTGACGAGCTATAACATGGTCTTGATATTCCTTGTCAAGCTCGATAAAGTAAGCGCTCCAACCCCAAATACGAACAACAAGTTGTTTATGATTTTCGGGATGGATTTGTGCATCAAGCATCGTTTCACGGTTAACAGTATTAAGCTGCAACTGATGACCGCCTTTGTCTATAAAAGATTTAACAAGCATTCCTACCTTTTCGACACTTTCGTCATCACTGAAAAGACTTTGATGGAATTCAAGTGTTAAAGGTCCGCCGTTAATTGCTCTTTCAAAATTGGGCTTTGACATAGACGCAATAACCGTTACAGGGCTCTTAATATCGGCAAAAAGGCTAACCGAGAAGTTTGTTCCGAAAGGCTCACCTTTTTTTCTGCCGTCAGGAGAAGCGCCAAGCTCGTTAGCATGCCACAAATAGTACATGGCACTGCCGGTACCGGCTCTGAATTTACCGCCACGGCAGTTTGTTTTGCCCTCTAATGCATCGGCAAAACAGTCGAGAAGTTCAACCGCCAAAGAGTCAACATAATCGTCATTATTGCCTACTTTCGGTGTTTCAAATCTTAACTTATGCAAAAGTTCGGGAGAATTATTAAAATCTTCAAAAACAGCTTTAATATAATCTTCCTTAGAAATAGATTTTTCTTCAAAAACATATTTTTTTATTGCAGCAAGACTGTCGGCTGCTGTTGCTATACCTGTTCCGTGAATACCAAAATTATTGTATTTACCGCCGTTATAAATATCACAGTCCATAAGAACATTCATAAACGGTGACGGAACAAACCAAAGGTCTTTGATATTATCGCAAATCTTATCGCATTCTTTCTTGATTTCCGATTTAACGGAAGAGAAGAACTCATTAAATGTATTTGAAGTTAAAAGCGAATTATTAAAAGCAACATCTACTGCTTTCGGATACGACATGGCAGCAATGTTTGCAACATCGGCGCCGACATTCGGAATAATAAATTCCCAACATGCCGCAACAGTGTAATTAACGGCATCGTTATCTTCGTAACCTAACTTTTTAAGGGCAGGAATAACAATATCATCGTTTGAATACTGCGGAAAGCCGAGTCCCGCCTTAGTCAAATGACTTGCTAAAGTGTATCTCTCCTTAGGCGTATCTTTGCCTACACGAAGATTGATTTTCGGGTCAATAAGTTTGTTGTTATAACTTGCCTTAAGACAAAGCTCCGACAAGAGATTAAATACATCGTTGCCGTTCTCGTCAAGACCGCCTAACATCATACTCTGACCGTTGTCGCCCTGCTGTACGCCTGTGTAAATATCACTGTCCTTATTAAAAGACAAGAAGAAATCTTCCAAAAGTTCAAGTGCAGATTCCTTTGTGTATATACCTTTATCCATATCGGATTTAAGATACGGATAGATATACTTATCAAAACGACCGACAGTATTATGATAATTGCCCTCAAGCCAAAGAGCATAATGCAAAATTCTGAAAAATTGCAATGCTTCACGGAAGTTTCTCGCTTTATAACGGGGAACTTGCGTTAAAACCTCGACAATATCGTCTCTGCCCTGTTTTTTTGCTTCTTCTAAGTATTTATCGGACAAAGCAATAATATTGTCTATGGCACGTTTTCCGTACTCGTCAGCCGTTTTTCTCTTTTCGAGCAAACCGCAGGCAATAGTATCATAATAGTTAGGTGATAAATTCGACATATAGCCGAGTTCATGGATATAGTATTTTGACTTAATGTCTTTCCACTCGTCTTCGGTAAAAATGTCGGGAAGATTGGCAACAGTTCTTAAAAATACGATTTTTTCGTCTTTTAAGATAACTGCCTTCTCTTCTTTACACATTCTTTCAAATCGGTCAGCCATACGTTCTTTCGCTGATAAACACTTAGCGGCATATTCTGCCGCTAAGTTTTCATCGGTCTTATGTCTGAACGAATGATGTTTTTTATCAACAATAAAATTATACAGTTCAGTGTTCATAATAACCTCATTATTAAATTTTGCTTATTCGTTTGTTTCGGTAGGTTGGGCGGCTTCGGCAGTTTCGCCTTCAGCGCCTTCTGCTACAGCTGCTTTCTTCTTTTTCTTTTTAACAAGAATAATAGTAAGAACAACACCACCTGCAATAAGTACTGCACCTATTGCCGAGAACAAAATAATGTAGAATAAGCTGAGTCCGTTGTCCGGATCATAGATAAGGGTAATCTTAGAGCCTCTGCCCTCGGAGAGTTCAACCTTTCTGAATACATATTCGGAATCGTCTTCGAGAATAATGTAAACATCATACTCACCGAAGTTGGTAAGAGTCGGGAACAAGAATTCACCCTTCTTATCAGTAATAGCATAACCGTTATTTCTGATATAAACCGGAACACCCTTAATGGGATTGCCGTCAGCATCAAGCAAGGTACCCTTAATCATAGCATAAGCTTGATAGGTATCTCCGCCGTCCATATCTATTTCGCCGTTCTCGTAGTATGTAATCTTCGGAAGCGACAAAATAAATCCTTTTTCAACGACTACATCTCTGCAGAAGAGTTTTTCGCCCTTCTTACCCATTAAGTAAAGCTTATAAGTGCCGGGTTGTAAATCGGTAAACAGATACTTACCGGTCTTGTCGGTCTTAACGGTATATTTACCGAGCATCATCTTGATGTTGGGAACACCGAGACCGTCACTGCCTAGAACATAACCCGAAACAGAACCGGTGCTTATGCCGTACTCACCTGACCAAATACCGTCATTAAACTTCTTATCGTCATAGTAGAATACGAAAACATCAGAGTTGTAAGGCATTGTAGAATAGTTGCTTCCGCTATTAAATGAGCCTAAAAGGTTTACATATCTTCCCTCTTCGGTCAACATAAGCGAATGGAAGTAACCGGTACCCTTATTATTGTTGTTGATGGAAATTCTGACATCAGCCTTGCCGTTACCGTCAAGATATGCATCGTCCGGAATTTCAAATTCGTACTCGAAGAAGTATCTGTCGGGGTCATAGAAATAATCTGCATCAAGAGTAGTATAGCTACCCGAAGAAGCACCCTTTCTTCTGTACTCAACAACCGGCTTAATACCCTGAGAGTTCATATTAACAAGATATCCTGTATAATAATACTTCTTCTTGGGGTCAAGCTTAAGTGTCGTAGAATAAGCGGCACCTGCTTCAGAACCGTCAGAATAAACCATCGTTGAGGGTTCTGCAAAGTTTGAAGCATCGCCAAAGAAGTTGGACGGTTGCTGTGCTACACGGCGCTCTATTGAACCGTTAACGGTCCAAGCGTAAAGTCCGTCATCACCCAAAGTAAAATCAGGGTTAGCAACAAGGTTTTCACCTATACGGTTTCCGCTTGCGTCAATCTCATAAAGTTCAACATCGCCCCAGTAACCTGAAGATGCACTGCGCATTTCGAGACGGATATCGAAGTTACCGTCATACATGTGTTTAATATGTTCACTGGTTCTAAATGTAATTGTCTGAGTATTATTAACCCATTCAGATTTAGAATATTCAGACATCGTCTTAGCACTTACTTCAAAGTTACCGTTCTTCTTAACACCGTCACTATCTCTGTCGAACGGGTCTTCTCCCGGAACAACAGTGGGCTTTAAGTTAAAGTGGTTTTCATACATCGTAACGAAAGGCAAATAGTCTTCGCCACGGGTTGATTCAAAGTGACCCTTAACCTTAAGCTGATATCTTGTATCGTTCTTAAGCATTAACTGCTGATAAAAGAACGAATAGTCAGACGGATTACGGAACACTATCATATTCTTAGCGTTCGGATTTGACTTGCTGAAATAATTTTCGGGAATATCTAAAACACTAAAGTTATAGAAGCTTCCGTTTTTGTCCCAACCCTTCCAGTCACCGGTAGCAAAGTTACCGTTGGTGATAAGGTTATAGGTTTCGGGCTGGTCATTGGCATCAAGTTCAACCAAACTGAAGTCGGTTACATAAGCTGCAAAGTAACCGCTCATTGCATTAACATAGAGCATTACATTGTTTGTACCGGCTGAAGCATCGCTCGGTAAAGTAAAGGTATAAGTTTCCTTATATTCGGTATTTGATTTTGTTACTTGTACCGGAACATCCTTCATGGTACTACCTGCGGAATATCTCAAAAGAATACCGTTCTTTAAGTACTCAGTCTTAGAAGAGTTAATACCCTGGTCGATATATTCCTGCGGGTCATAGTTATTAACTATTTTTACATTTGCAGTTAAGCGGTATTTCTTACCTGCCGAAAGTGATAATCTACGGCTTAAGTTACTACCCGCAAATTCACCGTCACCAACATATCCGTCAAGCGAAGGAGCATCGGTCTTATAGTTTGTGTTTTTACCTTGTATAAAGAGAAGCTTTGAAGTTGTCTTATCAAAGTAAGTAAGGTTAAGTCTCTTTACTTCATAAGCAGTACCGATATTCTGCTGCATCCAAACGCCTTCGGCTTTAGACTTGCTGTAAGCCTTTAACTTGTTAGTCTTTTGGGTGATAGCCTCAATAAAGTTACCGTCATTTATTAAATTGTCGCCGGTCTCTTTACCGTTTGAATCGAGTTCATAGAGTTCAAAACCCGAATACATACCCTTAATTAAAGCATCGTTAATATCTACACCGACTCTTACATTCTTTTCTTCACGGAGTCCCGAAGGTGCCGTAAAGGTATAAACGGTGTTATAAAGATTGTTTTGGTCAACCTTATAAGAACCGATATTCGATGTTGTGCTGTCGTCAGCAAGGGTAAATTCAACGAACGGCTTAGCTTTTTGGTCGCTTATATATTTACTGTTAAATCTAAGTACATATTTCTTGCCCGATTTAATTGTTGTAAAGGTAGAAACATTACCTACCTTATCCCTTACAAAAACACCGGCAGGAATTGTATCGGGGAACTCGCCGTCTGCAATTTTTTCGGTTTTCAAAGACTCGTAGTTATCGTCAGACGCAACATTCCAGAACTTAAGGTGTTTAGTCGGAACAACCTTGCCCGGAAGTGCAAAACTGAAGTTGCCGTTTGTAATAAGACTTGTACCGTAGTCACCGGCAGTATCTATCTCACGAACTTTAATGTTGGCAACATAGATATATCCGTCATCATTCTCGGCCTTTGAGCCTATCGAAAGTTTGAAGTTGTTGTTGTTACCTACAACTATATCAGCCGGAGTGTTAATAATTCTTGAGAAATGTTTTCCTTCGACATTGTCAACGGGAGTCTGAATATCGTCCTTTGAAAGTTCGATTTCATTTCCGTCCTTATCAAAGAATGTCAAATTGTTAATAAATTCGGCATCATTTTCTGTATAGTCAATATCAATCTTATAGCTTGTGTCTGCTTTAAGGTCGGTACTGTAGGAAATTATTTCATCGTTATTTCCGCCGGTAATCTTAAGCTTTGAGGAGTAGTCTGCACCGGGTTCAAAGTAGCCAAGCGGCATTTCCTGAACTGAAATAAGGTCTTTATTACCGTCAACACTCCACTTATCCGTAGGAGCAGCCAAAAGGTTATTAATTACCGTACAGGGGTTACCGGAATGCTTATATGTCATTTCGGTATTGAAATTCATCTTCTGAACTTCAGGAACCGGAATTTCAAACATTTCCGTAGTTAAGTGGTTATCCATCGCATAGAGATGAACATCACTGAATTCAAACGAAGCATCATAGTTATATGCATCGTGCCAGTTACCGTTATGCTCTAAGTTACCGATGGTAATACCCATGGTAACACCGTTTTTAAGTGTTATCCAGCTACCTACATTCGGAGTACGCAAAAGAATTATTGCTTCATACTCATAGGTTTCGG
>JAZUIE010000029.1:0-14700 GCA_045642125.1 Acutalibacteraceae bacterium
AACACCAACAAAATGCCGTTGGCATTATAAAACCTGCGGTTTTGATTGTGTCTATTGAATGACTAAACCTGCCGTGCTATACACGGCAAGCGGCTTCACCGCTTTTCAAAGCCGTTGGCTTTGGGTTTATGATATAATATTCTGAGTTTATGCGGAGGTATAAAAAATGAGTCTAAAAGAAACAAAAAAACTTGAAACAAACAAGTACAGTCTCGAAATTGAGGTTTCCGGTGAAAAGTTCCGTGAAGCCATTAAAGAGGCTTATAAGAAGAACGGAAAGAAAATAAATGTTCCCGGTTTCCGTAAAGGTAAAGCACCGCTTCATATGATTGAAACATATTACGGTGTAGAAGTATTTTATGAAGATGCTCTTAACCTTATTTACACTGATGTTGTTGAAGAAGCAATAAAAGAATCGGGACTTAAAACAATTGACGATAAAATGGATTTTGAACTTGTTTCAATTTCTAAAGAAGACGGTGTAGATTTTAAGGTAAGTGTTACTACATATCCCGAAATCGAAATCGGCAAATATAAAGGTCTTAAGGCTCAAAAGCCGGAAGTTTCCGTTAAGGCTTCTGAGGTTAAAAACGAAATTAACGCTTTGGCTGACCGTAATTCCCGTATGGTTGAAGTTACCGACAGACCGGCTAAACTCGGCGATACTGTAATTATTGACTACGAGGGCTTTGCTGACGGTAAGGCTTTTGACGGCGGAAAGGCCGAAGCTCAAGCGTTAGAACTCGGCTCAGGCACATTTATTCCCGGATTTGAAGACCAAATCGTAGGCAAAAATGTTGACGACCAATTCGATATAAATGTTACATTCCCCAAAGAGTACGGTGCAGAAGAATTAGCCGGTAAAGATGCAACATTTAAGATTAAACTCCACGAAATTAAGGTTAAAGAGCTTCCCGAAATTGATGACGAGTTTGCTAAGGATGTCAGCGAGTTTGACACCTTAAAAGAACTTGAAGCCGACCTTAAGAAGAAAGCACTCGAAAGAAAACAACGTGCTGCTGACGAGGCAGTTGAAAATGAACTTGTTAATCAAATCGTTGACAGTATAAAAGGCGAAATTCCGGAAGCTATGTTTGAAAACCGTCTTAACGGTTGCGTTGAGGACTTCGCTTACCGTTTGCAGTCGCAGGGTATGAGTCTTGACTTATATCTTAAATATACAAACAGCACTATTGAAGATTTCAGAAAGACTTTCCGTCCACAGGCTGAAATGCAGGTTAAATACCGTTTGGCACTCGAAAAGATTGTCGAACTTGAAAAGATTACCGCTGACGAAGAGTCGATTGAAAATCACTATAAAGAATTAGCCGAAAATTACGGCGTTGAAATTGATAAGGTAAAACAAGCTATTCCGCAGAGCGAAATCGAAAAGGATATTGCAGTAGGAAAGGCAATTGACCTTATTAAAGAAAATGCAGTTTTAACTGAAAAAGCTGCCGAAAAGAAAACTACTGCAAAGACGGCAGAAAAGAAGACAACAGCTGCTAAAAAAACCACAACCGCAAAGAAAACAACTTCGGCTGCTAAGAAGACTACACAAACCAAAAAGACAACTGCTGCCAAAGAAAGTAAGTAATTTCGGTTTATATTTTTGAAATTAAGTTAATAATGTTTACTAAGGGGTCGGAATAAGGTAATCTTTATTTCGACCTATGCACTATTATATTTGGAGGAAAAACATTATGGATATGAATTTAGTTCCGTATGTAGTTGAACAAACAAGCAGAGGAGAACGCTCCTACGATATTTTTTCAAGACTCTTAAATGACAGAATTATTATGCTTAATGACCAGGTTGACAATGCTTCGGCAAGTCTTATTATTGCTCAAATGCTCTATCTTGAAGGTCAGGACCCCGAAAAGGACATAAGCTTTTATATTAACAGTCCCGGCGGCTCTGTTTCTGCGGGTATGGCAATTTATGATACTATGCAATACATTAAGTGTGATGTCAGCACAATTTGTATTGGTATGGCAGCAAGTATGGGTGCTTTTCTATTAGCTGCCGGTGCTAAGGGCAAAAGATTTGCTTTACCTAACAGTGAAATAATGATTCACCAGCCTTTAGGCTCTGCTGAAGGTCAAGCAAGTGATATTCTTATTCATGCCGACCACATTAAGAGAATAAAGAACAATATAAACGAGATTTTAGCCGAGCGTACCGGTAAACCGCTCAGCGTTATTGAGAAAGACACTGACAGAGATAACTTCCTGTCTGCAACTGAGGCCGCAGAATACGGACTTATTGATAAGGTTATCACTAAGAGATAAGGAGTTTTTCATTTGAGAAACGAAGAAAACGAAATTTGCTGTTCATTTTGCGGTAAAACTCAAAGTGAAGTAACAAGGCTTATTGAAGGTCACGGTGTTTACATTTGCGACAGTTGTATTGACTTTTGCAATATGCTTATTCACGAAGACGAAACCGCCGCAAAAAAGGAAAACAAAAAAGCAAAAAAAGAAGAGTTTATTATTCCGACTCCTGCCGAAATCAAAGCAAAGCTTGACGAATATGTTATCGGGCAGGACGATGCTAAAAAAACTCTTGCGGTTGCCGTTTATAACCATTATAAGCGTGTTAAGTTTGAAACTGATGTAGAACTTAACAAAAGTAATGTTTTGATGCTCGGACCTACGGGTGTCGGCAAAACTTTACTTGCTACCACTCTTGCAAAAATTCTCGATGTACCTATCGCCATAACCGATGCTACAACTCTTACCGAAGCGGGTTATGTCGGCGAAGATGTCGAAAATATTTTATTAAGACTTATTCAAGCTGCCGATTACGATATAGAAAAAGCCGAGCACGGAATTATTTATATTGACGAAATCGATAAGATAGCAAGAAAGTCCGAAAATGCATCTATCACGAGAGATGTAAGCGGTGAAGGTGTTCAACAAGCACTTCTTAAAATTCTTGAGGGCACTGTTTCAAATGTTCCGCCACAGGGTGGAAGAAAGCATCCGCAACAAGACTTTATTCAAATTGATACTACTAATATCTTGTTTATTTGTGCCGGTGCTTTTGACGGTATAGAAAAGGTTATCGAAAGGCGTATAGGCGGAAGCAGTTTAGGCTTTGGGGCAGATGTTAAATCGCCTAAAAGCATTGAAGCTCAGTCTATGTGCGAAACTGCAACCCATCAAGATTTAGTTAAATTCGGACTTATTCCCGAGCTTGTCGGCAGACTTCCCGTTATAACCGCCCTTAAAGGTATGGATGAAGAAACTTTAGTCCGTATAATGACCGAGCCTAAAAACTCGATTATTAAGCAATATGTTGCTTTGTTTAGTATGGACGGTGTTGAGCTTGCTTTTGAAGAAAAAGCTCTTAAAAAGATAGCAAAACTTACTATCGAACGCAAGACGGGAGCCCGTGGACTTCGCTCAATAATTGAAGGAATACTTAAAGATATTATGTTTAATACTCCTTCTGATAAGACCGTTAAAAAGGTTGTTATAACACCCGATATGGTAAAATAATTAAAATATTTGCCGTCACTAACTTTAGTGACGGCATTTTTTTGCGTAAAAGTTGTTTGTTTTCTTGAAATAAACTAAATAATATGCTAAAATTAAGTGTTAATAGTTCGAAAGGAGTTTTTGTATGTCAGAACGCACTGTTGCGGCGATATCAACGCCGTCAGGTTTAGGCGGAATTTCAGTTATACGAATTTCCGGCGATGATGCAATAAAAATTGCCGATAAATGCTTTGTGCCTTTTTCGGGAAAACCCCTTTCAACTCTTAAAGGTTATACTGCTTCCTACGGTAAAGTTGTGTTTAATGATACCGTTATTGACGATGCGGTAGCCCTTGTCTTTTTGGCACCTAAAAGTTATACAGGCGAAAATGTTGTCGAAATTTCAGTTCACGGCGGTCAAATCGTTGCAAGAGATGCTTTAAGGGCCATAATTTCAAACGGTGCAATTTTGGCAGAAAACGGCGAGTTTACTAAGAGAGCATTCTTAAACGGTAAACTTGACCTTTCGGCTGCCGAAAGCATTATAGAAATAATTTCTGCCAAAAACGAAACGGCTCTTAAAATTTCGAGAGCGGCAAAAGAGGGCAGAGTATCGAAAGAAATTGACTCAATTATTGAGAAGTTATTATTTTTAGGCGCCGGTTTTGCAACTTTTTCCGATTATCCCGATGAAGAAATCGAAGGACTTGATACTGAAAATTTCTGCAAAATGCTTAAAGAAATTTCGGATAAGTTGAACAATCTTATGACAACATACGATGCCGGTAAGGTTATAAAAGAAGGCATAGATGCTTGTATTGTCGGCAAACCGAATGTCGGTAAGTCTTCAATTATGAATTTGCTTTGCGGAAGTGACCGTTCAATCGTTACCGAAATTGCCGGTACTACAAGAGATGTTGTCGAAAGTACTGTTACTTTAGGTGATATAACACTTAATTTGTCTGATACTGCGGGTCTTCACGATACTCAAGATATTGTTGAAAAAGCCGGTGTTAAAAAATCGGAAACTCGCCTTAATACCGCAAGTCTTGTATTAGCGGTTTTCGATGTTTCAAGAACACTTGACGAAAATGATATTAAACTTTTATCAAGTCTTAGTGACAATGCGATAGTTATACTTAACAAGCAAGATTTAGAAACAAAAGCCGACTTAAAAGTATTCTCTGAGTATAACACTGTATCTATCTCCGCAAAAGAAAATACGGGAATAGAAAAACTTAACGAAAAAATACTTAAACTTGTAAATGCCGAAAAATTAAACGGTGACGAGGTTGTTCTTGTAAACGAACGGCAAAGAGACTGTGTAAAAAGAGCGAAGGACAGTATAGACGAAGCTCTTAATGCTTTTTTGTCGGGTGTTACGCTTGATGCTGTCGGTGTTTGCGTTGACGGTGCTTTGTCGGCACTTTTAGAACTCACAGGTAAAAGAGTAACAAACGAAGTAACCGATGAGATATTTAAGAGATTTTGTGTCGGCAAATAAACTATTAAAAGAAGGAATCGTTTTTGGGTATTGCCAAATATAAAGCAGAACAATTTGATATAGCGGTTATCGGCGGCGGTCATGCGGGTATTGAGGCTTCTTTAGCAGGAGCAAGACTCGGTCTTGATACCATTATGTTTACTATAAATCTTGACTGGGTAGGCAATATGCCCTGTAACCCCTCAATCGGCGGAACGGCGAAAGGACACCTTGTAAGAGAACTTGACGCATTAGGCGGAGAAATGGGAAAGGCCGCTGACGCCAACACCTTGCAAAGCCGTATGCTTAACAGGGGAAAAGGTCCTGCCGTTCATTCTTTACGTGCCCAAATTGACAGACGGCATTACAGTGAGTATATGAAACATGCCGTTGAGCTTCAGGAAAATCTGCAGGTTAAACAAGCCGAAATTATTTCAGTGGAAAAAGCCAAGAACGGTTTATGGGAACTTACTACAAATTTAGGCGCAGTTTATACTTCTAAAACTGTTATTTTTGCAACGGGAACATTTTTGGGCGGAAGAATATATGTGGGTGAAGTTAACTACGAAAGCGGCCCTGACGGCAATTTTCCTGCAACAAAATTATCCGATTCGCTTAAAAAACTCGGTATTCCTTTAAGAAGATTTAAGACAGGAACACCGGCAAGAGTATTAAAGGACAGTATAGATTTCTCTAAAATGGAAGTACAAGAGGGCGACACCGATATAGTGCCATTTAGCTTTAGAACTAAAGAAATGCCCAAAAATAAAGTTGTATGTCATATTGGTTATACAAACGAAGATACAAAAAAAGTTATTCTTGAAAATATTCACCGTTCGCCGCTGTATGCCGGTGTTATTACGGGTGTAGGACCGAGATATTGTCCTAGTATTGAAGATAAAATAGTGCGTTTTGCCGATAAAAAAAGGCATCAAATGTTTATTGAGCCTTGCGGCGAAAATACTGAAGAAATGTATCTGCAAGGTATGTCGTCTTCTTTACCCGAAGAAGTACAAATAAAGTTTTATAAAACAATTAAGGGACTCGAAAATGTTAAAGTAATGCGTAATGCCTATGCTATCGAGTATGACTGTATTGACCCGACAGCACTCTCGCTTTCTCTCGAAATTAAATCTTTGTCGGGACTTTTCGGCGCAGGACAGTTTAACGGCTCTTCGGGTTATGAAGAAGCCGCAGTTCAAGGTCTTATTGCAGGAATAAATGCGGCAAAAAAGGTTAAGGGCGAAGAACCGTTAATTCTTTCGAGAGCCTCAAGCTATATCGGCACTTTAATAGATGATTTAGTAACTAAGGGTTGTTCTGACCCTTATAGAATGATGACATCGAGAAGTGAATACCGTTTATACTTAAGGCAGGATAACGCAGACGAGCGCTTGATGCCTATAGGTTACGAATTAGGGCTTATAGAAAAAAGTGATTATGATTTATTTTTAGAGCGTCTTAACTTAAAAAATAATGAAATTTCAAGAGTTAAATCAACATATATTTCTCCGTCAAAGGAATTAAATGATTTACTTTTATCCGCTGATACGGCGCCTGTGAACACCGGCGTAAGTTTAGCTGATTTGATTAAAAGACCGCAGCTTTCTTACGAAATGTTAAAGCCTTTTGACGAATTAAGACCCGATATTTCAAAAGACATAGCCGAAAAGGTTGAAACGGAAATAAAATACGAGGGATATATTGTTCGTCAACAAGCGCAAATAAATGAAACTTTAAGACTTGAAAGTAAACTGATTCCCGAAGATATAAACTATGACGATGTTTACGGTTTAAGACTTGAAGCAAAAGAAAAGTTATCTAAAATACGACCGCAAAATATCGGACAGGCTTCAAGAATTTCCGGTGTAAGCCCTTCGGATATTTCGGTATTGTTAATTTATCTTAAAAGGTGATTTTATGGACGAAAGAATAAGTAAAGTAATAAACGGACTCGCTAAAAATAATATTAAAGCGATTTATGCCAAAACTTCAAAAGAAGCTTGTGACATCGTTAAAGATTTACTTTTTGACGGTTGCACAATTACAATAGGCGGCTCGGAATCGGTAAAAGAATCGGGTGTTTTTGATATCTTAAATTCGGGCAAATACCGTTTTCTTGACAGAGGTAACCCTAATTTTAATGAAGCGGAAAGGCAGAACACCTATAAAGAAACCGTAGGCGGAGATTTTTATTTTTGTTCTACAAATGCCGTGACGGAAAACGGTGAGCTTATAAATGTTGACGGTAACTCGAACAGAATATCTGCAATAGCATTCGGTCCCAAAACCGTTGTTATGATAGTAGGTACAAATAAAATTGTTAAAGATGTAAACGAGGGCTTTTTAAGAGTTAAAACAACGGCCGCACCGCTTAACTGTGTTCGTCTTAAACTTGATAACCCGTGTGTTAAGCTCAATAAATGCGTATCACTTGTAAATAACGAAAACCCGTGTTTTACTGACGGATGTGCTTCTAAAACCCGAATTTGCCGTAATTATTTAGTTAGTGCGGCACAAAAAGAGAAAGACAGAATTATTGTTGTGTTAGTTGACGAAAAATTAGGATACTAATTCTTTGACAATTATTCTTTTATTTGTTATAATATTATTTAATCTTTTTATATCCTTAATGGAGGTATTTTAATGCTTGATATTAAATTTATTTGTGAAAATCCCGATGTTGTTAAGAACAACATAAAGAAGAAATTTAAGGACGATAAACTTCCGCTTGTTGACGAAGTTATCGCTGTTTATAAGGAAAAGTGCGAGGCTAATACTAAAGCTAACGACCTTCGTGCCAACCGTAATAAAATAAGTAAACAAATCGGTGCGCTTATGGGACAGGGTAAGCGTGACGAAGCAGAAGAAATGAAAGCTCTTGTTTCAAAACAAGCCGATGAACTTAAGGAACTCCAAGAAAAAGAAAGCGAACTGTCAAAAAAGCTTCTTGAAATTCAAATGAAAATACCGAATATTGTTGACGACAGTGTTCCTGTCGGTAAAGACGACAGCGAGAATGTTGAAGTTGAGCAATATGGCGAACAAATTAATTACGATTTTGAAGTACCTTACCATACCGATATTATGGCACTCTTTAACGGTATAGATAAAGAATCGGCAGGAAGAGTTGCAGGTGAAGGCTTCTATTATCTTTTAGGCGATATTGCCCGTTTGCATTCCGCAGTTACCGCTTATGCCCGTGATTTTATGATAGATAAAGGCTTTACTTATTGTATTCCGCCTTTTATGATTCGTTCAAATGTTGTTACCGGTGTTATGAGCTTTGAAGAGATGGACTCTATGATGTATAAAATCGAGGGTGAAGATTTATTCCTTATCGGTACATCGGAGCACTCTATGATAGGAAGATTTATCGACTCTATAACACCCGAAGAAAAACTCCCGTTAACCCTTACAAGCTATTCTCCTTGCTTCAGAAAAGAAAAGGGTGCACACGGTATAGAAGAACGTGGAATTTACAGAATACATCAGTTCGAAAAACAGGAAATGATAGTAATCTGTAAACCCGAAGAAAGCAAAGAATGGTTTAACAAGATGTGGAGTTATTCGGTTGAATTATTCCGCAGTATGGATATTCCGGTAAGAACCCTTGAATGTTGCACGGGTGACCTTGCTGACTTAAAGGTTAAGTCTTACGATGTTGAAGCATGGAGCCCGAAGCAAAAGAAATACTTTGAAGTTTGCTCTTGCTCGAATTTGGGTGATGCTCAGTCAAGAAGACTCGGCATTCGTATTAAAGACGAAAACGGCAATAAATATCTTGCACATACACTTAACAATACTGTTGTTGCACCGCCCCGTATGCTTATTGCATTACTTGAAAATAATTTATGCTTTGACGGTGAATACTACAGTGTTAAAATTCCTAAGGCTTTACAGCCATATATGGGCGGTAAGACCGAAATTAAAGCAATAAATAAATATAAAGGTTAAAGGTCTGTTTTTATGGCTTCACATTCAGAAAGCAGTAATAAGTCAAAACTTATATGGATAATACTTTTAGTTATTTTTGCTCTTTTATTTATTGCTTCCGCTATTGTTTTAGCAGTAAAACTTTGGCCGCAAGACAAGAGCAAAAACGATAAGTATAAAAATAATGTTTCGTCAACTGTGCAGGAAGTTTTGCCGGAAAATCCTATAAATTTTGAGCTTCTTAAGAGTGAAAACAGTGATATTTGCGCTTGGATAAAAATTGACGATACTGTTATCGATTATCCGATTTTTATGAGCGGTAAAGATAAAAAGGAAGATTTTTATATTGACCATGATAAGGACGGAAAACCGAGAAGCTGCGGTGCTCTTTATATCCAAAGGCTTAATTCCGAGAAATTTACTGACCCTAACACAATGATTTACGGCCATAATATGCTTAACGGCAGTATGTTCGGTACATTAAAAAAGTACCGTAACCGCACTTATTTTGACGAACACAGTACTCTTTATATTTACAAGCCGAAAGCAATTTTGGAATATAAAATTGTTTCAGCGTTTTTGTATGATGACCGTCATATTCTTAATTCTTTCCCGTTCGGTACCGAAGAGGGAAGAAAACAGTATTTTGATTTATATACTAACCCGTCAACGCTTGTTAAAAATGTACTCGAAAACCAAACCTTTGATGACAATGATAAACTTGTCACATTGAGTACCTGCGGCAGCGGTGACAGAGAAAGATATTTAGTCGTTGCCAAACTTATCAAAACTACTAAGACAAAATAAAAGGGAGTGGGGGAAATGGAATATTATTTAAATCCGAAAGTGTTTTCGTCTGGTTTCCCTGTTCCTTCAAGTATTGTTGACAAGTATTTGGGGCTTGTTACCCTTTCACAATTAAAGGTTATCTTGTTTGTTTTCCGTAATTTGTCTGACGGAATTGATGTTAACGAGATATCAAAAGCAGTTAAAATTCCCGTTAGCGAAGTTGAAGACGCACTGCTTTTTTGGTCGCAAACCGAAATACTCAGTATCAAAGGCAATAGTTCTTCTGTAATTTCGGACAAGAATGTCCAGCGCATACAAAAACCGTCAAGGCAAGATGTTGCAAAGCGTGGACTTGAAGACGAAAAAATTGCTATGCTTTTAAGAGAAACACAGTTAAAATTCGGCAGAAACTTAAAGACGAACGAAACATCGACAC
Source organism: Acutalibacteraceae bacterium (assembly GCA_045642125.1). Taxonomy (GTDB): domain Bacteria; phylum Bacillota; class Clostridia; order Oscillospirales; family Acutalibacteraceae; genus UBA737. Next base: position 10,127 of record JAZUIE010000029.1, read on the forward strand.
TTGTTTGGATATATGACGATTTAGGACTTAATATTTCCGTTATTTTGTTAATTCTACAGTATGCGGTAAATAGGAATTCTCTTAATATCCGTTTTATTGAAAAAACGGCTGTAGAGTTTGCCGATATCGGTATTAGAAATGTTGAACAAGCTGAAAATCATCTTAAATTAACAACCGAAAAAGAGCTTTCTTGGAAGCGTGTCGAAAAGGCATTTGGCATTGAACACAGAAAACCGAGCAAAAAAGAACTCGAACTGTCTTTTATGTGGATAAAAGAGTGGGAAATAAGCGATGATGTTTTAGTAGTTGCTTATGACACTTGTGTTGACGCTAAATCTAAATTTATTTTCAGTTATACTGCAAAAATTATCGAAAAATGGCATACATACGGTGTTAAAACATTAAGTGACCTTGAAGAATATAAAAATAATATTAAATCTTCGGGCGAATTAGATAAAAAATCTTTTGCCGGTTACGATATCGGTTTATTCGAAAAGATGTTAGATGAAGAAGATTAATTTTTTAAGGAGGGGATATTTATGAATATCGGCGAAGCTTATTCTTATGCATTTAGTCTGAAAAAGTCAAAGTATGATGAAAAAATGGCTAAATATAATGCCGATGTTACAGCGCTTGAAAACAGTTGTGAAGAGCTTAAAAATATTTCTCTTAAATTATCTTCTATCGGTTCTAAAATAGCATTAACCGCATTGTCGGGTGACAAGGAGCTTTTAGCAAAGTACAATGCAGATTCAACCGTTCTTTTTGACAAAAAGCTTCAATTACTAAAGAAAAATAATATTAAAACGCCTCAATATGACTGCCAAAACTGTTCTGACACAGGTTATAACAATGGCGAAGTTTGTGACTGTATTAAAAAAATTGCTATAGAATATCTATTGAATTCTGCCCAAAAAAAGCTACCTCTTGATACTTGCTCTTTTGAAAAGTTTGACCTTAATTATTACGCTGAAGAAAATGAAGGTTCAACAACTCCTAAAAAGAGAATGACAAATATTTTCAAATTTCTAAAAGAATATACTATTAACTTTAACCCGAAAAAATCTGAAAGCCTTATCTTTTTCGGGAATACAGGTACCGGAAAAACGCATTTGTCATTGTCTGTTTTTCAAGATGTTCTAAAAAAGGGATATAATGCTACATACGATACTGCCTTTAATTTGTTTTCAAAGATAGAAAATGAACATTTTAAGTCTTCCGAGAACGAAACTTTTGACGATGCAATAACGGTAGATTTACTCATTATTGACGATTTAGGCAGTGAGTTTGTAAGCGCTTATTCTCGTTCGGCATTTCTTAATATTATTGATACAAGACTACTTGCCAAAAAGCCGACTATTATTAACACTAATCTGTCCGTTAAGGAACTTGAAGAAAAATATTCTCCGAGAGTTTCTTCAAGAATTATGGGTGAGTTTACTGCTAAAAAGTTTTTGGGGACTGACATAAGGCAACAAAAAAAATTAGAAAAGAAATAAAAGAATAAGCCATTGAGTAAAACTCAATGGCTTAAAATTTTGCTTAAATTTTATTTTTTGTTTAATTTTTTAAGGCGAGAAATTATTTCATTGTTTTGGCATATAATTTGTCCCATTCCATATATTAAAAACAAGATAATAAGACCTGCCACAATGCCGAAAACAACAATGCCGAGTGAAAGCACAATAAAGAATTTATCGAAAGAGAAGAGGAAAAAGGCACCGACTATAGAAATGATAATAGTCAAAAAACAAAGTATAAATGCTATACATTTGATTATTGTGCCGAGATTTTTGAAAACACCGTTACCGTATTTTTCGGTTATTTCGGTAAATTCTTTTGCCGTTTTCGCAAAACTTTTTGACCTTGACGAAATGTCTACCATATCGTCATTAGTAAAATCAAATTCATTATTATCCATAATTTCACCTCAATAAATTATACTTTTTTAATACCAATAGTTAGCTTTTCGCCGTTAATATCCCACTCTTTAACGAAACCGTCCGGAGTTTCGCATTTAAGACTGTCGCAAAGCGTATCTCCGACAATTTCTTCTGACTTTTTAAGAGCGATGTCAATAACATTTTGAGAACCGCTTAAAGAAACGGTAATATGGTCAGTAACGCAGAAATCGGCGTCTTTACGCATCGTTTGAATTTTGCTTACTATTTCTCGTACAAAGCCTTCTTCAATTAGTTCGGTTGTAAGGGTGGTATCAATAGCAACAGTGTAGCCGTTTTCACTAAGAGTATAGTAACCGTCTTTTTGCTTTGTTTCAATAAGCAAATCGTCTTCCGTTAAAACCACTTTACCCGAAGCAAAGTCAAATGTCAAGGCTCCGTTGTTACTGAGCTCTGCTTTTGCGGCATTACCGTCAAGCTCTGATAAGGCATTTCTTATTTCGTTTAACTGCTTTCCGTACTTAGGACCGACAGTTTTTAACTGCGGCTTAAAGCTATAAGAAACAAAGTCACCTACATTATCGGTAAAAATAACATCTTTTATGTTAAGCTCTTCTTTAATAATATCGCTGTAGAACGAATCAATAGTATCATCGCACTTAACAAACATTTTGCTTAAAGGCTGTCTGTTTTTAAGTACCGCACCGTTTCTTGCCGCTCTGCCTAAAACAACAATTTGAAGAACATCGTCCATTTTGTTTTCGAGTTCTTTGTCGATATAAGAACTGTCAACTTCGGGGAATTTGCATAAGTGAACACTAATGGGAGCGGTTTTATCAATGTTTCTTACAATGTTTTGATAAATACTTTCAGCCATAAACGGTATCATGGGTGCCGAAGTTTTAATAATAGTAACAAGAGCCGAATAAAGTGTCATGTAAGCGGCAATTTTATCGTCTGTTAATTCTTGTACCCAATAACGCTCACGGCCACGGCGAACATACCAGTTACTCATACCCTCAACAAATTCGGATAATGCTTTTGCAGCTTCGGGTATTTTGTAATTTGCAAGATTTTCGTCAACCTCTTTAACGGTTGAATTGAGTTTTGAAAGCAACCATTTATCCATAACGGTCAGCTTAACATCTTTTATATCATATTCAGTCGGGTCAAACTTATCGATTTCCGCATATAAACAATAGAAAGCATAAGTATTCCAAAGTGTACCCATAAATTTGCGCTGACCTTCTGTAACGGCTCTGTCGTGGAAACGGTTAGGAAGCCAGGGAGCTGAGTTAGTATAGAAATACCAACGAATAGCATCGGCACCGAACTTTTCGAGTGCGTCAAACGGGTCAACGGCATTGCCTTTTGATTTAGACATCTTTTGTCCGTTTTCGTCTTGAACATGGCCTAAGACAATTACATTTTTATAAGGTGCCTTGTTGAATATTAAGGTCGATATTGCAAGAAGCGAATAGAACCAACCTCTTGTTTGGTCAACAGCTTCGGAAATAAAGTCGGCAGGGAACTGAGATTCAAATAATTCCTTGTTTTCAAAAGGATAATGATGCTGTGCAAAAGGCATTGAACCCGAGTCAAACCAACAGTCAATTACTTCGGGTACACGGTGCATTTCTTTTCCGCATTCGGGACATTTAATTGTAACGTTGTCAATATACGGACGGTGAAGCTCAATATTATCAGGACAGTTATCGGACATCGACTTTAACTCGTCAATACTTCCGATAGAATGCATGTGACCGCATTCACAAGTCCAAATATTAAGGGGTGTACCCCAATATCTGTTTCTTGAAATGCCCCAGTCTTGAACATTGTTAAGCCAGTCACCGAAACGGCCTTTGCCTATGCTTTCGGGTATCCAGTTAATTGTATTGTTGTTTTTTATTAAGTCGTCCTTAACATCGGTCATCTTAATAAACCAAGACTCTCTTGCATAGTAAATAAGGGGAGTATCACATCTCCAGCAGAACGGGTAATCATGCTCAAACTTAGGAGCATCAAATAAAAGACCTTGTTTATCTAAATCGACAAGTACAAGCGGGTCTGCATCTTTTACAAACTTGCCTTCGTAAGGAGTCTCACTTGTTAATTCGCCTTTACCGTTGACAAACTGTACAAAGGGTAAATCGTATCTTCTGCCGATTTTCGAGTCGTCTTCACCGAAAGCCGGAGCAATATGAACAATGCCCGTACCGTCAGACATAGTAACATAAGTATCGCATGTAACATAATGCGATTTTTTATGTTGTTTCTCGGCAGCTTCACCGGCACATTTGTAAAGCGGTTCGTATTCTTTGTACTCAAGTTCATTGCCCTTAAAGGTCTTTAGTATTTCGTAAGCCTTAGTATCTTCTGAAGCAAGTTTTCCTAAAACTTTATCAAGCAAAGCAACGGCAAGATAGTAAGTGTATCCATCGTTGGCCTTGACAAGCGCATATTCTTCGTCAGGGTTAACACAAAGCGCAACATTAGAGGGTAATGTCCACGGTGTAGTAGTCCATGCAAGGAAATATGCGTCTTCGCCTTTAGCCTTAAAGCGTACAACAGCAGAGCGCTCTTTAACTGATTTGTAGCCTTGCGCAACTTCGTGAGAAGAAAGCGGAGTTCCGCAACGGGGACAATAGGGCACAATCTTAAAGCCCTTATATA
>JAZUIE010000030.1:0-3787 GCA_045642125.1 Acutalibacteraceae bacterium
AATTTTGCAGAGTACTGCAAGGGAGCAAGAAAATTTTTGTATTTTGCCGACCGTCTGGGCGCAGTTAGTTTTATAATCTAACTGCGTCTTGTCTGTTTTTTATTACTTTGAAAGGAAGTGCACTATGAAAAAAGTAGGAATAATAATGGGAAGCGACAGCGACCTTCCGGTTGTTCAAAAAACCATTGATACACTAAAAAGCTTCTGCGTTCCTTACGAGGTTCATATCTTTTCGGCGCACCGTACCCCTATAGAAGCCGCTAAGTTTGCCTCAACAGCTGTACAAAATGATTTTGGCGTACTTATAGCAGCTGCCGGTATGGCTGCTCATCTTGCAGGGGCAATAGCAGCTCAAACTGTTTTGCCCGTTATCGGTATCCCATGCAAATCAAATACTTTAGACGGCATTGATGCCCTGTTATCAACCGTACAAATGCCTTCCGGTATTCCGGTGGCAACAGTTGCGATTAACGGAGGAGTCAATGCCGCTTTACTTGCAATTCAAATTTTAGCACTCAATGATGAACAACTTCGTGATAGGTTAATTCAAAAGAGAAAAAATGATTACGATGCTGTTATCAATAAAGATGCCGAAATAGCATCGAAACTTTAATATTTAAGGAGAATGAAAAATGGAGAAAGTTTACACAGGAAAGACAAAAGATGTATTTGCACTTGACAATGGCAATTATTTGCTTAAGTTCAAGGACGACTGTACAGGTAAAGACGGTGTTTTTGACCCCGGCGAAAATTCTGTAGGCCTTACAATTGACGGTGTTGGCGATGTCAATTTGCGTATGTCTATTTATTTCTTTGAAAAAATAAATGCAGCAGGAATTAAAACCCATTATGTTAATGCCGATTTAGCCGAAACTACAATGGAGGTTTTACCTGCCAAAGTTTTCGGACACGGTCTTGAAGTTATTTGCCGCAATAAGGCAGTAGGTAGTTTTATTCGCCGTTACGGTGAGTATATAGAAGAGGGTAGTGACCTTCCGTCTTATGTTGAGATGACATTTAAGAATGACGATAAGGGCGACCCGCTTGTTACAAAAGACGGACTTGCCATGCTCGGTGTAATGACCGAAAAGCAGTATGACGATATTAAGGTTATGACACAACAAATCACTAAAATTGTTGCAGACGACCTTAAGGATAAGGGCCTTGTACTTTATGATATCAAGTTTGAGTTTGGATATGATAAAGACGGTAGTGTAATGTTAATTGACGAAATTGCTTCCGGTAATATGCGTGTATATAAAGACGGAAAGTATATTGACCCCATGACGCTCTCAGAGCTTTTCTTTGCTTAATAACTCTTAATTAAGTCGAAAGGATTAGTACCATGGGTGGATATTTTGGTGCTGTATGCAAAAAGGATGTTATGAGTGATGTGTTTTTCGGAACCGATTATCATTCACATCTGGGAACTAAGAGTGCGGGACTTGCTGCATACAGTGAAGATTTAGGGCTGCAACGGAAGATTCACAATATTTCCAATTCGCCTTTCCGCACAAAATTTGACGGTATTTTGGAAAGAATGCACGGCACTGCCGCAATAGGCTGTATCAATGATACTGACCCGCAGCCGCTTATTGTCCGTTCATCTTTCGGAAGCTTTGCAATTATTACTGTCGGAAATATTATTAATAAAGAAGAACTCATCAAAGAATACTTAAATTCCGGTTACGGTCAGCTTAATGCAACAAGTTGCGGAGTCATTAATTCAACTGAGCTTGTCGCTGCTTATATTAACTCAAAAAGTGATATTGTTGACGGCATTAGATTTGCGCAGGAAAAAATTGACGGAACTGCACTTATTCTTATTTTGACACAAGACGGCAGACTTATTGTCGCAAGAGATTATTACGGCAGACTTCCGGTACATATCGGTAAAAGTAAAGACGGTCATTGCGTATCTTTTGAAAACTTTGCATATCAAAAACTCGGTTATGAAGATGAATATGACCTTAAACCCGCCGAAATTGTTGAAATCACAGCAGATGAAATGAAAATTTTGCTTGACGGCAAAAACGAAACCAAAATTTGTTCTTTCTTATGGTCGTATTTTGGTTTTCCGGCATCTGTTTACGAAGGCGTAAGCGTTGAAACAATGCGATGCCGTAACGGAATGATAATGGCGGAAAATGATATAAAAAACGGTTGTTTACCCGATGTTGATTATGTTGCGGGTGTTCCTGATTCCGGCACACCTCATGCTATAGGTTATTCTATAGGCAGTCATATTCCGTTTGCGAGACCTTTTATTAAATATACTCCGACATGGCCGAGAAGCTTTACACCTTCAAGTCAGCAGGAGCGTAAGCAAATTGCCAAAATGAAACAAATTCCCGTAAAAGAACTTATAGACGGTAAAAAATTGCTTTTTGTAGACGACTCAATTGTTCGTGGCACTCAAATTCGTGAAACCGTTGATTTTCTTTACGAATGCGGAGTTAAAGAATTACATATGCGTTCTGCCTGTCCGCCTATTATGTACGGTTGTAAGTTTTTGAATTTCTCCCGTTCGACAGGTGATATGGAGCTATTAACCCGCAATACCATTGTTGAACTTGAGGGAAACGAAGGTATGAATCATTTGGCGGAATATACTGACCGTAATACGCAAAGAGGTAAAGATTTACGGGCGGCAATTTGTAAAAAGCTGCATTTAGCTTCGGTCGACTTTCAAACTGTTGAGGGCTTACAAAAGGCTATCGGCTTAGATAAATGTAAACTTTGTACCTATTGTTGGAACGGAAAGGAATAAGATATGATAGAAAATTCAAGTTCTAAAGCTTATGCAGATGCCGGTGTTGATATTACTGCCGGTTACCGTGCCGTAGAGCTTATGAAAAAACATATTGCCTCAACCGTAACACCCGGTGTTTGTTCGGGAATAGGCGGCTTTGGCGGTTTGTTTGCACTTGATGTTAAGGATATGGAAAAACCGGCACTTGTCAGCGGTACTGACGGTGTCGGCACAAAACTCAAATTAGCATTCTTAATGGACAAGCATGACACTGTCGGTATTGACTGTGTAGCCATGTGTGTTAATGATGTTATTTGTTGCGGCGCCAAACCGCTATTTTTCCTCGATTACATCGCTTGTGGAAAAAATGTTCCTGAAAGAATAGCAGATATAGTTAAAGGGGTTTGTGACGGTTGCGTCCAGTCAGGTGCCGCTTTAATAGGCGGTGAGACCGCCGAAATGCCGGGCTTTTATCCCCAAAACGAATATGACCTTGCAGGATACTGTACCGGTGTTGTTGACCTAAATAAAATCGTTGATAACAAAACAATGACCGAAGGCGATGTAATGATAGCATTACCTTCGTCAGGTGTACATTCAAACGGTTTTTCGCTTGTTCGCAAGGTGTTCGATATTGAAAATTCAGATATTAAAAAACCCTTAGCGGAACTTAACGGAAAATCATTAGGCGAAACATTACTTACACCTACAAAAATTTATGTAAAGCCTATTTTGGCATTGCTTGAAAAAATTACCGTCAAAGGCATTTCTCATATTACCGGCGGCGGATTTTACGAAAATATTCCGAGAAGCATTCCGGACGGCTTCGGTGCTCTTGTTAATAAATCAGATGTTCGTGTTTTGCCGATTTTTGATTTAATAGCAAAAACGGGAAATATATCCGAACATGATATGTTTAATACATTTAATATGGGTGTCGGAATGAGTGTTGTCGTAGCCGAAAAGGACGCAAAAGAAGCATTAAATATTCTAAAATCTAACGGCGAAGATGCTTATATTATAGGTAAAATTATT
>JAZUIE010000031.1:0-10072 GCA_045642125.1 Acutalibacteraceae bacterium
TATATTTCGTAACAGATGTAATCTTCTTAATTAGATATAGTTGTTTTACATTTTCTAATTGTGGGTGGTTATTATCTGATATATCATATTTACTAATTCATGTTGTTGTTTTAATCTATTTACTGGCATCTAAAAAGAAAAAATACATAGAAAACAAAAAAACAATAGAGTCTGTTTTAAAAACTTTAAAAGAAGATTTTGAAAACAATCTTATTACCGAAGACGAATATTTATCAAAGAAAAAAGAATATATAAACAATCTATAATAAAATGCTCGGACTTTAATCGGTCCGAGTATTTTTCTTTCTTGATTTTTAAATATTTTTCTATAATACTAATATTGTATTTAGATAATACAATGTAAGAGGAATTTAAAAACAATATAAAGGAAGGTGCAATATTTTATCTATGAAAATCACACACAAAAGAAAACACACACATTAACCTCAAGTCATTGTGCCCCAGTGCCACCGCCCTTTTATGCCTTCCTCTGACGAGGAAGGGGGACCGCTTGCGGTGGAAGGAGAGAAAATTTAAAATCTCTCCCTCAGTCTTTTTGCTTTGCAAAAATCCAGCTCCCTCATCAGAGGGAGCCGTTGTTCGGAACACAGAGGGACGGTTCTATCGTGTTATAAATTCGTGCGAAGCACACCGAAACTCTTCACTTTTCACTATTCACTCTTCACTAAAAAAGACGGCATCAGCCGTCTTTTTTGCATTGCGTTCCGTCGTGTTTTATTTCATAATTATCTTTATAAATAAGGTCGGATATGAGTACAAACTCGTATCCGTCTTTTTTTAATGTTTCTAAAATCTTAGGCAGTGCTTCGGGTGTGTACTTAGCGCCGTTATGCATTAAGATAATAGAGCCGTTTTGAGTCTTTGATACTACCCTATTTACTATGCTTTCTACCGTTGCATTCTCTTTCCAGTCGAGCGAGTCAACCGACCATTGCACCGCTTTCATTTTGCATTCTTCAGTTGTCTTAACTACCAAAGAATCGTAATCGCCGTAAGGCGGCCGCAAGAGTGTGGGCATTATGCCCGTTATTTCTTTTATCTTGTTGTTGCAGGAATTTATTTCGTCCGCCATTTGTTCTTTTGAAAGTTCGGTTAAATACGGATGCGTATTCGAATGGTTTTGAACTTCGTTACCGGAACTTGCAATTTCTCTTACCGATTCGGGATATTTATCTACCCAAGTGCCGACAACAAAAAATGTAGCCGGTACATCGTATTTTTTAAGAATATCCAGTAATGTTTTGGTGCTTTCGTTGCCCCATGCCGCATCAAAGCTAATAGCTATTCGCTTTTTTTCGCATTCGACACAGTAAATGGGCAGTTTTTTTGAATCACTTGCAAAAGCATTAATGCCGGTAAGAGAAACAAGCACTGTCAGTGTAACCGCCAAAACGGTTATAATTTGCTTTTTAGTTACAATTAAATATTTAAGTTTTTCTGTTTTTTCGCTTAAAAAATTCCCCTTAAACATAAAAAAGCCGCCTTTCTAAACTAATCTATGAAAGACGGCTTGTATATTATGTTATGTAGAATAAAAATTAAATTGACTTAATTTTTTCTTGATAAAACTTAAAAACTTCTATTCCCTTAAACTTTTTAGTAAGCAGCTCATAAAAAGCATCGTTACATAAAATTTCCGTTGCATAATGTCCTGCATCAAAAAGGGAAAGACCGCAATTTATTGCCTTAATAAACTGGTGCTGCTTGACATCGGCGGTAATAAGGGCATCAAAACCATACTGTAGGGCAGTGTCAATATAATCTCCGCCCGAGCCCGAGCAAAGTAAAAGCTTGTTAATAGGCTTTGAGCCTACAAAACGCACATTAAATTTAAGCTTTTCTTTAATAAAAGCCGCTAACTTTTCGGGGTCAGACTCATTAGGTACGGCGCTGTTAAGAATATACCCATCGTCAGCCTTAAACTTTTTAACGCTTTTAAGCTCTAACTTTTTAGCCAAAACATCGTTAAGTCCGCCTTTGCCGACATCGAAGTTCGTATGCATGGATATAACACTTATTTTGTTTTTCGCAAGTATATACGGCACACTGTCGCCTAACAGATTCTTTATACTGTCAAAAATAACGGGGTGATGCGTAACTATAAGGTTTGCATTTTTTGATAAGGCAAAATTCACGGTATCGACATCACAGTCAAGAGCAGTAACAATTCCCGTTACTTCCGCTTCCTTTTCACCTATCAAAATTCCGACATTATCGAAATCACATGCATCGGATACGGGAAATTTTTTGTTTAGAAAATCAAAAACATCAATTACTTTAATCATACTTTTTTTGCGAAAGAATCTTTAAGACTTACCGTTCTGTTAAAGATAATTTCGTCCCCTTTTGAATCTTTATCAAGACAGAAATAGCCTTGGCGCATAAACTGGAAAGTATCGCCGACCTTTGCATTTTTAAGGTCACTGCCTATTTTACAGTTTTTAAGTACCACAAGCGAGTCGGGGTTAAGGTTATCGGCAAAGGTTCCGCCGTTTGTTTCGTCTGACGGGTCTTCGGTAACGAACAAACGGTCATAAAGGCGGACTGTTGCATCGAAACAGTCTAAAGCATTTACGAAATGAAGAGTGCCTTTAACCTTTCTTTTATCGGGCGTTTCACCGCCACGGCTCTCGGGGTCATAGGTCACATGAACAGCGGTTATATTGCCGTTTTCGTCTTCTTCATGAGATGCGTATTTAACATAGTAAGCGCCCTTTAAGCGGACTTCCTTTTCGGGACACAAGCGGAAATATTTTCCGGGCGGGTTAAGGCAAAAGTCGTCTTGTTCTATATACAACTCTCTCGAAAAAGTAACCTTTTTCTTGCCCTTTTCGGGCTTATTCGGGTTAATTTCAACCTCTATTTCTTCGGTTTGACCTTCAGGATAGTTGTCTACAATAACCTTAAGCGGTCTTAAAACTGCCATTGCCCTGTCAGCGTTCTCATTTAACTCGTCACGAACGCAAGACTCCAAAAGTGCATAGTCTATGACACTGTAGGCTTTTGAAACGCCCACTTTCTCGACAAAGTTCCTTACGGCAGCTGCCGGATAGCCTCTTCTTCGCATACCGCATACCGTTGCCATTCTCGGGTCGTCCCAGCCGGACACTAAGCCGTCTTTAACAAGACTTAAACACTTTCTTTTGCTCGTTAAGGTGTAGTTAACATTCATACGGGCAAATTCAATTTGTCTGGGCGGGTTTTTAATATCACACGCCTCAAGCACCCAGTTATAAAGCGGACGGTGATTTTCAAATTCCAACGAGCATAACGAATGCGTTACACCTTCCTTCGCATCGGAAAGCGGATGCGCAAAGTCGTACATCGGGTAAACACACCATTTATCGCCCGTACGGTGATGCGTTGCTTTAAGGACACGGTAAATTACGGGGTCACGCATATTAAGGTTTGAAGAAGCCATATCTATCTTGGCTCTTAATACCATTTTGCCTTCTTCGATTTCCCCGTTTGTCATTTTGGAAAACAGCTCTTTTGTTTCCCCTATATCTCTGTTCCTGTACGGACTTTCCTTTCCCGCTTCGGTCAATGTACCGCGCATATTGCGTATTTCTTCGGGAGTCGACTCGTCAACATAGGCAAGTCCCTTATCAATTAAATATAAAGCGCATTCGTATATAAAATCAAAATAATCGGAAGCATAATAAAGATTATCCCAGTCAAAGCCCAACCACTTAATATCTTCCTTTATAGAGTCAACATACTCGGTATCTTCTTTAGTAGGGTTAGTATCGTCAAGTCTTAAATTGCATTTGCCCGAATACTTAAGGGCAGTTCCGAAGTCGATACAAATAGCCTTAACATGACCTATATGAAGATAACCGTTAGGCTCGGGCGGAAAACGGGTTTGTACCTTTTTGTAAACGCCTTCTTTTAAGTCTTCGTCAATAAAATCGTGAATAAAATTAGAGGGCTTTACTTCCGCTTCGTTTAACACTTCTTTTTCTTCCATAATTTCTCCTTACAAACCTTCACAAAAACCGTTAATTCTCTTAATGCACTCTTTTTCGCCCAAAACCCGCATAATAGCCGAAAGGTCGGGGGTATTCCGTCTGCCCGTTACGGCAACACGAAGAACGGTGCTTAAGTCGGCAACGTTACCCTTATAGGCTTCGGGGTTTTGCTTATATTCTTTCATATCGGCGCAAAAGCCGAATTTTACGGCTAATTCCTTTAATTTATTAAACCACTCGGAATTATCGTCTTCCGCTTTATACACTTTAATATATTCCTGCAAAAATGCCTTTTCGTCTTCTTTACTTAAACTTTCCGGCAATAAACAGTAAGCCTTTTCGGCATTATAGAACATATAAAAATAGTATTCCTTAACTTCGTTCCATTTTGCTATGTCTTTTCTCGGCTTATTCGAGTTGTCACGGTCAATTTTGAAAACAGATTTTGAAAATTCGGGGTTTTCGGTAAGTTTACTGTAAAACTCTTCGTCAAACTCCTTTGCCCAAGCCGTTATTTTATCGTAAACTTCTTGTGATTTTAACTTTGAAATGTAGATTTTGCTTATGTCGTTTAGTTTATTTTGGTCAAAAAGTGCGCCGGAAACACTCATTTTTTTAAGGTTGAATTTATAAGTCTTATAATCGGCATTCGGGTTTGCTCTGCGCCAGTCTTCAAAATCGGAAGCGGCAATTGTCATTAAATACTCGATAACGCTTTCGGGCTCATAACCTTCTTCTATGAAGAAATGAACTGCAGCCTCAGGGTCTTTTCTCTTTGAAATTTTGCGCTTTGCACCGTTTTCGAGCTTCATTATAGGCGAAACATGCGCATATTTAGGCGCCTTAAAGCCTAAAATCTTAAAAAGCTCCAAATGTTTCGGTGTTGACGATATCCATTCGTCACCACGCATTACATGAGTTGTATGCATAAGATGGTCGTCTATTGCATGGGCAAAATGGTAAGTCGGTATTCCGTCAGACTTTAGCAAGACAAAATCTTCGTCATTCTCGGGCATCTCGATTTTGCCCTTTATCATATCGTCAAAATATACCTTATTTTGCTCGTTACCGCCTGAGCGAAGTCTTATAACAAACGGCTTACCGCTTTCTACCTTTTCTTTAGCCTCAGTGTAGGTTATGTTTCTGTGCTTGGCATACTCGCCGTGATAACCTGTTCTTACCTTACTTGCTTCTTGAACTTTTCTTACCTCTTCAAGCTCTTCGGGAGTACAAAAGCAGGGGTATGCAAGACCCCTTTTAATGAGGTCTTTTACATAGGTACGGTAAATTTCGGCACGGTTGCTTTGCTTATACGGGCCGTAATCTCCCTTTTCTTCGGTTCCGCTTACAAAGCCCTCGTCAATTTGAATGCCGAAGCGCTTAAGTCCGCTTATTATATCTTCTATACCGCCCTCAACTTCCCTTTTCTTATCGGTATCTTCAATTCTCGTGTAGAAAATACCGCCCGAAGAAGTTGCGGTAATACGGTTTACAAGCGATGTAAAAAGGGTACCCAAATGAAGATATCCCGTAGGACTCGGGGCTATTCTCGTGCACCTTGCGCCCTCGCTTAAATTCCTGTCCTTATATAAATTTTCGTAATAATCGGGTGTTTTAGTGACATCCGGTAACAAAAGTTCGGCAAGTAGTTCGTTATCAGTCATTATATTCTCCGTTATTTGTTCTTATCTATTAGTTTTTCAAGCTCGTCCATAAAGGTGCTTACATCCTTAAACTGTCTGTAAACAGATGCAAATCTTACATAGGCAACCTCGTCAATTTCCTTAAGCTTGTCCATGGCAAGTTCGCCTATCTTTTCGCTTGTTACTTCTCTGTCAAGTGAGTTTTGGATAGAAGTTTCTATTTCGTCTATTGCCCTGTCAATCATTTCAATTGATACGGGACGCTTTTCACACGCACGGAGCATACCGTTCATAAGCTTTTCACGGTTAAACGCTTCACGGGAGCGGTCACGCTTAATTACGATAATCGGCAAACTCTCTATTAGCTCATAAGTAGTAAATCTTTTACCGCATTTAAGACATTCTCTTCTGCGGCGAATTCTCTCGCCCTCGTCCGTAGGTCTTGAGTCGATAACTTTACTTTCTTCATAAGCGCAAAAAGGACATTTCATAGCAATTACCACCTTTGCATAGTTATTATACATTTTACCACAATATATTGTAAATTACAAGCAAAAAAACAATAAATATACCGAAGCTTGTAACCTGAAAATCGGTTAAGCAACAAGCTCCGGTATAAAAATATATTCTGTGTTTACAGGTTTATTTGGTCGGCACCAAAATCATTTTGTCTTCTTCTAAAATTTCGTTCTCGATTTCGTTAATTTTCATTATTTCGGCTTTACTCGAAAGATATTTTCTCGCAATGTTCCAAACATTCTCGCCGCTTGAAGCAAAATATATCGTCATGGCGCCTGTTTCTTCCCTTTTAAGCGGTTTTTCTTTATCCAGTGAAATCTCGGTTATAACGGGTTTGGTTTCGCACTTCAGTACCATTCCCTTAACCGACATTTCTGCCGATATCTCGACTGTGTCGGCTCCCGAAATAGTGTAATTGGCGGATAAAACCGAAATGTCGGGTGTTATAGAATACTCGCAATTTTTTTCTTCGAGCAAATAAGTATATGAAAAATCAAAGGTTTTATCCTTACAAGCGGGACTGCCGTCCGAGTCGCAGTATATAAGCGAAGCACAAAGTGTTCCCGACACTTTAAGTTCGCCCGACATTATCTCACTTTTAGAATCTTTAATAACTAAAATGCAATCGATAACATTCTTGATTTCCGAATCGGTTTTAATAATATCTTTGGCGGTGAATGTTTCTTCGATTTCTTTCTTAATACTTTTAATACAAAGATTTTCTTTTTTAATGTCGGCTTCGTATTCTTTTGAATATGCATCGAAAACAAAACCCGAGTTGCATTTTTTATAGGCTTCTGCCACAATTAAAAGCTTTGCATTTATTTCACTCGCCGTAATAAAACCGTCTGAACCGATTTTCGGCTTTATATCAAGATAGCATATTTTTGTTTTTGCCGACAAGCAGTCGTCTTCGCTTATGTTTTCGATTTCGACTATCTGGCTAAAGGGTATTGATATTTTGAACTTTGCCGTTTGGCTTTCTTCGGCACAAAAGAGCATATTTACTTTTATATCGCCCTTTACAATAACCTTACCGCTTATTATTTTGCATTCCTTAACATAACTGTCGGCGGAATATCTTAAAATGCTCTTTGCATTTTTTATGTTTTCGAGCGCAATTTCTTCTTCGACTACAAGATACTTTTCGTTTTGACCTATAAATGAAATATTCTTAAAATCGCCCTTTAATATTTCAATATTATCATCGTTTATATCTGAAATTATTTCTTTCTTTTCTTTTTTCTTCACTTTAAGGCAAACAGAAACGGCACCGTGAATATCGATTTTGCGCTCGGTTATCATTCTTACATTAAGATACTCACATTTTGCGTTCGCCATAATATTGGCGTCTTCAATATCGCACTGCGTATCGTATGTTTTGCAAAACGGATAAAGGCACTCAAAAGAGTAAAGTGACATATCTTCCGAGCAGTACATTACACTGACAAAGACCGAGCCGTCAAGTGTTACGGTGTTATTGTTTACCGATTTAGATGTTATCTTAGGCTCGGCACAGCTTTTGATAATTCTTACCGCATCGGGCAAATAGTCGGGCAAAATAAAGTCGATATCGACCGGTTGTTCAAGCGTTTCGCTTAAAACTGTTTTATTCATACACAGGTTTGTTTTAAGGCAGTTTTTCTCCATAAATTTACACTCCAAACATCTTTTTTAATAAATGTATATTCAGGAGTAAAACAAAATATGAAAACCCCCGTTCGAAAACGGGGGTTTGTAAAAAATAAATCAATATATATCTTTTTGCATTTTTGCTTTTTTCTTGTTTACAAAGTCAATACAGAATATTTCGCCCTCAAGACACCATGTGTCAACCGCAACGGTGACGAACTGTAAGATTGCGCTTATTGCTATCATAAGCGAAAGTGCCTTAGACGGAAGGCCGAGCTGGGCAAACAAAAGGGTTAAAACCGAAACGGCGGCACCGGGGATATTGGGCATCGAACTTGCAAGAATAAAGGAAAGAAGTAATGCCATTCCTATCCAAACAGCCGAAATTTCGACATCGTAATCTCTCGCCATAAACAAAGACGAAATAAAAAATGCAATTGTACTTGCGGGTCTGAAGAAGACACTGCCTAAGTTTATGGAAATGTTTGCGGTATCGCCGTCAGTACCGTTATTGAGTATCGATTCAATGGCGGTGCTGAAACAAGCGCCGAAGTTTGCGGAAGAAAGGCAAATAAGGAATGTCGGCATAACCGCTTTAATAAATTTATGAACCGGCAATTTTGTTTTTATGCAGACATAAATCATATATCCGAGCATTAAAACAAGCTCCGATACAAGAATTGTTCCCACCATTTTTCCTGCGCTCTTAAGCTGTGCAAAATTACTCGTTGTA
This sequence comes from Acutalibacteraceae bacterium, assembly GCA_045642125.1. Classification (GTDB taxonomy): domain Bacteria; phylum Bacillota; class Clostridia; order Oscillospirales; family Acutalibacteraceae; genus UBA737. Next base: position 8,520 of record JAZUIE010000031.1, read on the forward strand.
GTGATGGAGAAAATTTTAAGTCCTACATAAACTGCTATAAACTTGTTAAGAAAACCGTTTGTAAAAATTGCAACCAAATTGCATTCGTCAAATATCTGAACTATCGTTCCGCCCTTTTGTCCCATAGACAGAAGCGAAAAGCCGAACATACAGCCTACTATCATAATGTGTACGGGGTTAAAGTTAAGAAACGGCGATACAATATTGCTCGGGATAAAACCTATTAAAATGTCATAAATAGATTTTGCCGCCGAGTTAAGTTTACCTACACCGCTTATATCAAAGAAAGGCAGTATGGGTATAGATACAACAAACAGTACTATTGCCGAAGACAGAAAAAATCTTCGCATAACTCTGCCGCCTAAGGCACCTATGGATGCTAAGTCGCCCATGTGTACTATGGAAAGAGTAATGGCAAAAAATGTCAGCAAAACCGCCATGACACAAAACAGCCCCGAATAGGCGTTGGAAATCGGTTCAATATAATTGCCTACAAAACCGGAAAGGGCTTTTGCGGGGATAAATGCCCTTGCCCCTATTCCCAAAACGAGAGCTCCGGCAATGGCAATGAACATTTGAGTAAGGTTGCCTATAACTTTTTTCTTTTTTATTGTAAAGAGAATTTCGTTTTCGAGGTCTTTATACTTCCATGTCGGCATTACATTCTCGAAGTTAGACATTATGGAGTCTATCATAAAGCCCATCGGGTTTTCTTCGAGAGTGAACGGGTCAAACGATGCCGCACGAATTCTTACGCAAAACCTTAACTGTCCGAAAATCTTGTAGGTTCTGTAATAAAGCTCAATTTCTTCGCCCATTCTGGACTTATATTTAATAAGAGCTTCTTCAAGTATTAACTTTGCACGGTAAATTTCTTTTTTAGTGCACCCTGCTTGTGAGTACATCTCACCGATTTTTTCAGAAAGCAAATCAATTGTTTCGTTATTAAGTTTGTAAAATTCCATAGTTTATCCCCTTAAAACTGTGATTTTAACTTATTGCAGAATACTTAATAATTATAACATACGGTGATAGTGTTGTAAAGTGATGTTTGCCCTAACGGGCAAGTGATGTTGTGCTGTAGCACAGTGATGTTTTTGCCTTCGGCAAAAGTGATGTGATGTGTTCCACCTACGCGCCGCCGCGCACATCACTCGCCGTAGGCGAACATCACGCACAAAGTGCACATCACGTTCCGCGTGCGGAACACATCGTTCAAAAAAGTCCCTTTTGTCGCTAGACAAAAGAGACTTTTTTGTTGTAAAAGAGCCACCAAACAGTACATTTTGAGGGTAAAAACCACTAAACAGTACACTCAATGTTGCTCGACAAACCGGGATTTGTCATTATAAATCAATATTAATTTCGTACTTATCATCAATAAGGATATAATTTACTTTGTATTCCTTTGCAAGTTTCAAGAACTTTGCATTTTCTTTTAACACACTTTCCAAAGTGCAATCATCATCTAAACGGTTTTCAATAATATTGGCATATTTCTTTATTTCACTAAAATGATTTCTGATATAATTTTCACTCATTGCAAGGCAATA
>JAZUIE010000032.1:0-19916 GCA_045642125.1 Acutalibacteraceae bacterium
GTTACATTTAAGGACCTTTATGACGGAACTAAGATATTTAACTATAAGATTGAAAAATCTCAAGAAGACTTCGTTATGGACTTTATCGGTTGCTCAGCTTACACAAAGGCTACCTTAACACTTACATGGAATAAGGTAGACGGTGTTAAGGGTTACAGAATTTACTGTGCTCAGCTTGATAAGACCTATAAGGTTAAAGGTGCAGATGTAACAAGCTATAGGATACAAAACCTTAAAGAATGCAAAAACTATGATTTTAAGATTTGCTACTTTGAAAATGACGGCACAGGCGACCAATATGGCGAATACTCGCAGTCTTTCAGGTACTGTACAAGACCGAGTGCGGTAACCGTTACCGAATTAAATAACAGTTCTTCGGGTACTAAACATTCGTTTACGGTTACACATTCTACCGTTAAGAATGTTTCGGGATACGAAGTTAAGTATCAGTTAGTAGGCGCTAAAAATTATAAGACCTATAACAGAACAAATTCAGACCCGAAAACCATCGAAGTCGCAAAGGCAGGTACTTATACAGTATGGATAAGAGCTTATAAGTCGGCAAAATATGACGGCGTTAATAAGTTTAAGGCTAACGGCGACTGGTCGGAAAGCTACACTATTGAAGTTAAATAATTAAATATTTGAAAATGCCGACACTCACTAAAGGGTGACGGCATTTTTTTAGTTAAAAAACGATTGCCATTTTTTATTTTATATGATAAAATTATTTATTATATAAAAGGGGGGATAGGCTATTTCTAAAACGATTATTATAGGCGGCGGAGCGTCCGGCTTTATGGCGGCAATAACCGCAAAAGAGAATGCCAAAGACAGTTCTGTTACGATTATAGAAAAAATGCCTCGCCCCTTAAGAAAAGTTATGATAACGGGAAAGGGCAGGTGCAATGTTACGAACAATGCGTCCGGCGATGTTTTAATTAAAAATGTGCCTAAAAACCCCCGCTTTTTGTATTCCGCATTTTCTGCCTTTTCGGCGGCTGACACCATGTCTTTTTTTGAAAACTTAAAAGTACCGCTTAAAACCGAGCGGGGGAACAGAGTCTTTCCTCAAAGCGACAAAGCGGTAAGCATAGTTGATGCACTTATTTATAAGGCAAAGTCGCTCGGTGTTAAAACTCTTACGGGTGAAGCCGAAGAGATACTTATTAAAGACGGCAGAGTGTCGGGCGTAAGCCTTAAGGATAAAACCGTTATTCCCGCATCGGCAGTCATTTTGGCTACGGGCGGAATGTCCTATCCTTTAACCGGCTCTACGGGTGACGGTTACAAAATGGCAAAGGCATTAGGCCATACAGTTGAAGACATAAAGCCGTCATTAGTTCCGCTTGTGTGTCACGAGGGCTTTTGTTCCGCTCTTTCGGGACTGACGCTTAAAAATGTAAATGTTAAGTTTTTTAAGGGTGAAGACAAGCGCCCCGTTTACGAAGAGTTAGGCGAACTTTTATTTACTCATTTCGGCGTATCGGGACCTATACCGCTTTCCGCATCGGCGCATTTAAGGGATATTGAAAATGAAAACTATTATATGGTAATAGACCTAAAGCCGGGACTCACAACAGAAAAACTTGACAAGCGAATAGTAAAAGATTTCATTACCGAGCAAAACAAAGACTTTCAAAACTCTCTAAACAAGCTTTTGCCTAAAAGTCTTATACCCATAATAGTCAAGCTTTCGGGGATAAAAAAAGATACAAAGGTAAATGCCGTAACGAAAGAGCAAAGGCAAAATTTAGTATCGCTTATAAAGAACTTTAAGTTGCACATAATAGGGACAAGACCCATTGAAGAAGCGATAATAACAAGTGGCGGAATTTCGGTAAAGGAAATAAGCCCTAAAACAATGGAGTCAAAGCTCATAGGCGGACTTTACTTTGCGGGTGAAATTATTGATGTTGACGCCTACACGGGCGGTTTTAATTTGCAAATAGCATTTTCGACCGGCTATTTAGCCGGAAAAAGTGCCGTAAACGGCGAATAGAAATAAACTTTTGAAAGAAGCGGTGATTTTATGATTTCCATAGCACTTGACGGTCCTGCCGGAGCAGGAAAGAGCACAGTTGCAAAGGGTGTTTCAAAAGAGCTTAACTTTATTTATGTTGATACAGGCGCACTTTACCGTGCTGTCGGTCTTAAATTCTTAAATGACGGTTTTGACACTTCACTTAACTGCGATATAGAAAGCGAACTTAAAACCGTTTCGGTCGACATTAAGTTTATAGGCGGAGAACAAAGGGTTTTCTTAAACGGTGAAGATGTATCCGAAAAAATAAGAACACCCGAAGTTTCGCTTATGGCTTCTGCCGTTTCGGCAAAACCGCCCGTCAGAGCATTTTTACTTGAAATGCAAAGAAAACTTGCAAGAGAGAATAATGTTCTTATGGACGGCAGAGATATAGGAACGGGTGTTTTGCCTAATGCAACACTTAAGTTTTTTGTTACGGCGAGTGTCGAAGAACGGGCAAACAGAAGATACAAGGAACTTGTAGAAAAGGGAATGGATGTAAAGTATGACGATGTTTATAAGGACATCGAAACGAGAGATTACAATGATTCCCACAGAGAGATAGCCCCCTTAAAACCTGCCGAAGATTCGATTATTTTCGACACTACGGGCAACACGCTTAACGAGTCGATAGAAAAACTTAAAAATATGATTAAAGAGAGGTTAAACCTTAATTGAAAATAACACTTGCCAAGACCGCCGGTTTTTGCTTTGGAGTAAACAGAGCGGTGCAAATGGTATATGACCTTTTAGAGCAAAATAAAAAAGTATGCACCTTAGGTCCTATTATCCACAATGAAAATTTGGTTAACGAGCTTAAGGAAAAGGGCGTAAGAATAGTTGACGGCGTTTCGGAAGTCGAAGACGGAGAAACGCTTGTTATCCGTTCGCACGGTGTTCCGAGTTCTATATTTTGCGAAGCGGAGAAGTCGGGTGTTACGGTTGCGGACGCAACCTGCCCGTTTGTTGCAAAAATACATAATATTGTTTCTAAAGAGAGCGAAAGCGGAAACACGGTTTTAATTGCCGGTGACGAAAACCACAGCGAGGTTATAGGAATAAAAGGCCATGTAAATGGGGAATGTTTTGTCTTTTCTTCGCTCGAAGAATTAGAGAAACTTACCGATTTACACCCCGAAATTACGCAAAAACCCGTAATTGCGGTTGCTCAGACGACATTTAATGCAAAAAAGTGGCTTTTTATTCAAAATTTTTTGAAAAAAGTATATACAAATGCAAAAATATTTGATACAATATGTAATGCGACTTCGGCAAGGCAAGACGAAGCGAGAAGTCTTTCTGCTGTTAACGATGCTATGATAGTTATAGGCGGAAAGCACAGCTCGAATACCGCAAAGCTTTTTGAGGTATGTAAAGCGTCTTGTGAGCGGACGTATCTTTTAGGTTCTGCTGATGAAATTCCTTTAAGCGAACTTAAAGGGTGTGACCGTGTCGGTGTTGTCGCCGGTGCTTCTACACCGGCGGGTATCATAAAGGAGGTAATTATTACCATGTCGGAAAATTTGCAACCGGTGGACGAACAGACGGAGGGAATTGAAACTGTTCAAAAAAGCTTCGAGGAAATGACAGATGAGGAAGCATTTGAGGCTTCTCTCAGCAATTTAACGGGTGACCAGAAGGTACAGGGTGTTGTACTTGCCGTTGATTCTACCGAAGTTCAAGTAGACTTTGGAAGGGGAATAACAGGTTATGTATCAGCAGCTGAGTTCTCGTCTGATCCTAACGTTAAACTTCTGGAAGAAGTAAAGGTCGGAGATGTCCTTAATCTCATTATTATGAAGATTAACGACCAGGAAGGAACCGCAATGCTTTCAAAGCGTCGTTTTGATGCTATTGCCGGTTGGGACAATATTATTAAGGCTAAGGAATCAAACGAAATTCTAAACGGCACCGTCAGTGATGTTGTCAAGGGCGGAGTTGTTGTATATACAAACAATGTTCGTGTATTTATTCCTGCTTCTCAGGCAACCGCTTCGAGAAACGATTCTCTTGAAGACCTTAAGGGAAAGGAAGTTTCTTTCCGTATTATTGAAATCGGACGTGGCCGTAAGGCTGTAGGCTCGATTAGAAGTGTTCTTCGTGACGAGAGAAGAGCCGCAAGAGAGAAAATTTGGGAAACTATCGCTGTTGGCGACCGTTTTGAAGGTGTTGTAAAATCGCTTACAACCTACGGTGCTTTCGTGGATATCGGCGGTGTGGACGGAATGGTTCATATTTCCGAACTTTCTTGGCAGAGAATTAAAAATCCTGCTGAAGTTGTTTCGGTAGGCGATACTGTTAATGTTTATGTTAAGGCAATTGATACCGAGAAAAAGAAAATTTCTCTCGGCTATAAAAACCCCGATGACAACCCGTGGAAGAAATTCCTTGAAACCTACAGCGTAGGCGATGTTGTCAATGTTAAGATAGTCAGCCTTACAAACTACGGCGCATTCGCAAGAATTCTTGCCGGTGTTGACGGCCTTATTCATATTTCTCAAATTGCCGATAAGCATGTTGAGAAAACTGCCGATGAACTTAAAGTAGGTCAAGAGGTAGATGCTAAGATTATTGCTGTTGATACCGAAAAGAAGCGCATTAGCCTTTCTATCCGTGCTCTTATCGAGAAAGCGGAAGAAGAAAATGCCGATGCCGAAGATACTGTAGTAGCAACGACCGAAGAAACGGCCGAAGAACCTGCCGAAGCAGTTAAGGAAGAAGCAGAAGAACCGGCTATAGAGGAAGTTGCTCCCGAAGCAGAGGCTGTAGCAGAAGAAACTGCCGAAACATCTGCCGAAGAATAAGTATAAAAACCAATAAGTTTTAAGACTCGGAATTTTTCCGGGTCTTTTTTTATATATTTTGCACTATATTTCATTTAATTTATGTTCGCATTGTAAAAAATGCGAACTTTTTTTATTTTTTTCAAAAAAAGAGTTGATTTTTATATAAGAGTGGATTATAATACTCATAAAGTGTGGAAAAGTGTACCCTAATTCCATAAAAGTGGATAAATGTGTGGAAATTGTGGAAAACTAAGGAGGTGGCAGTATGCTTTTCGGTGGATATCAACATAATATCGATAAAAAGGGCAGACTCGCCATTCCTTCAAAGTTCCGTGATGATTTAGGCGAAACCTTTATGGTTTGCCGTGGAATTTACGGTAAGCGTTGCCTTTGCATTTATCCTATGAAAGAGTGGAATGCGCTGGTCGAAAAAATCGGAAATCTTCCGAATTCAAAGTCGAGTGCCGTAAAGCGCTTTTTGTATGACGGCGCTTTCGATGTTGAGTTTGATGTACAGGGAAGAATTTTAATTCCGGCAAGTTTAAGGGAGTATGCCGCTTTGGAGGGCAAGGCTCACATTATAGGTATGGGAACAAATTTAGAAATTTGGAACACCGAGCTTTGGTCGGAGGAAGATTCGCAATATTCTCCCGAGTCGGTTGCTTCAATTGTTGAAGATTTAGAATTTTAATTATGGAATTTTCTCATAAATCGGTTTTACTTAACGAAACGGTTGAGTCGTTAAATATTAAACCTGACGGAATTTATGTTGACGGAACAGTAGGCGGTGCCGGTCATTCTACCCAAATTGCCAAAAGGTTAACTACGGGCAGACTTATTGCCTTTGACCGTGACCCCGATGCGGTTGCGGTTGCAAAAAACCGCCTTAAAAATTACAATGCCACGGTAATAAATTCTAATTTTGACAGAATGGACGAGTATATAAAAGAACTCGGAATAGAAGGTGTAGACGGAATACTTATGGACTTAGGTGTTTCGTCATATCAGCTCGACAATGCCGAGCGAGGCTTTTCTTATCATAAGGAAGCGCCGCTCGATATGAGAATGAGCAAGGAAGGACTCAGTGCGGCGGATGTAGTAAATACATACACCCGTGAACAGCTAACCGAAATCTTTGAAAACTACGGCGAAGAAAAGTTTTCATTCAGAATTGCTTCTAAGATAGTTGAAAAAAGAAATGAGAGCCCTATAACCACGACTACGGAACTTGCCGACATAATAGCATCGGCTGTTCCCGCAAAGGCGAGAAGAGAAGGGCATCCTGCAAGAAGATGTTTTCAAGCAATACGAATAGAAGTTAACGGCGAACTCGAGAGCTTGTCGGTTGCGCTGAATAAAGCATTCGACCTGCTTAATAAAGACGGTGTTTTGTCTGTTATTACTTTCCATTCGCTTGAAGACCGTATTGTAAAAAAATGCTTTAAGGAATTTTCAACGGGCTGTACTTGTCCGCCCGATTTACCGGTATGCGTTTGCGGCAAGACTCCACGCGGTAAACTTTTGTACCGAAAAGGAATAACGGCAACTAAGGAAGAACTTGACGAAAACAAGCGAAGCCGAAGTGCTAAGTTAAGATGTATTATTAAACTTTAAGATATTAAAATAAGGGATGAAAAAATGGACAACTTGAAATATTATAACGACAGTTTGGCTTATGATTTCAATATGTTTATGCCCCGCCAGAAAAAGGAAGAAGAAAAAATCGTAAGACTTCCTAAAGTTAATACAGCAAAAAAAGCAAAAGCAAGAGCAAAAACGAGAGCCTTATCGTCATCTGCGTTTGTTGTTTTGAGCTTTATAGTTATATTTGCGGCTTTATGCGGCAATATTTTTCTTCGTCTTCGTATAAATGAAGTGTCCTCTAAAATCAACGCAACAAAAGCGGCTATCGAAGACTTAGACAGTGAGCAAACGAGTCTTAATATGGAGCTCGAAAGAAGAATATCTTACTCAAATATTGAACTTGAAGCAACAGAAATGGGTATGCAGAAAAAGGATAAGTCGCAGGTTAAATATATTAGAGTAAACGATAAAAATACCGCTTCTACCAAAAACGGCATAGCGGTTACGAGCAGTGACGAATAAGTACACATAGTTTAAGGAAAGATTTAATATACTATTGTTATGGAAAACACGAGAGTTAAGAATATTACTTGGCTCTCGTTTTTAGCCATTTTAAGTGGCAAAAAATAAGGCGGTGAACCCGATATGGCAAACAAACCGAATAGAATTATGCGAGTAAGAACACGCATAGTTTTGGCAATTTTAGTTGTTGCCATGATAGGTGTTTCGGGTGCGAGTCTTACAAATGTTATGATAATAAAAGGCGATAAATATCAAACTCTTGCGTCTGAGCAACAGCTTTACGATACTCTTTTATCACCGCCGAGAGGCGATATTTATGACCGCAATATGAAAACTCTTGCTACAAGTTCTCCTGCTTGGACGGTTTACATAACACCAAACGGCTTTAAGAATCTTGAGAGTGACGAAGCAAGAAAAGTTAAAAACAAAATTGCAGACGGACTTTCGGAAATTCTCGAAATGGAAAGAGACGAGATTTTAGAAAAGACCGAAAAAAAGTCTTACTATGTAATTGTAAAGAAAAAAATCGAAAAGGGAACTGCCGATAAAATAAGAAAGTTCATTTCCGATAATAAGGAGTTAAAACTTTCAAACTACATAGGTCTTGATACAACAACAAAGCGTTATTATCCGAACGATACATTGGCATCAACCGTTTTAGGCTTTGTAGGTGACGATAATCAGGGACTTGCGGGAATTGAAAGTTATTACAATAACGAATTGACCGGTGTTTCCGGAAGAGTTGTTGCCGCAAAGAATGCAAAGGGTACGGATATGCCTTTTACATACCAAATGCTCGAAGAAGCCAAAAAAGGCAACAGTATTGTTACAACGCTTGACTCTTATATTCAGTATACCTGCGAAAAATATCTTGATGATGCCGTAGCGGAAGAGCAGGTAGCCGAGCGTGGCGCCGCTGTGGTTATGAATGTTAATAACGGCGAAATTTTAGGTATGGCGGTCAGCGGTGACTTTAACCCCAATGAGCCGTTTACTCTTTCGAAGGAAGATACGGCGAGAGTCGACTCGTTAAATACTGACGAAGAAAAGAGCAAGTTAAAAACCGAGCTTCTTAACCGTCAGTGGAGAAATAAAGCCGTTTCGGATACTTATGAACCCGGCTCAGTTTTCAAGATTTTTACCGCCGCAACAGCACTTGAAGAAGGCCTTGTAAACGAGAACAGTACGTTTAATTGCAGCTATACTTATATGGTTGCAGGTAATGTCTATCACTGCCATAAACAAGGCGGTCACGGAACACAAATTTTGCCTATGGCGATGTCTAACTCCTGCAACCCTGCGTTTATACAAATAGGTCAGCTTATAGGCTCCAAAATGTTTTCAAAATACTTTAAGGCTTTCGGACTTACCGAAAAAACAGGTATAGACCTTCCGGGTGAAGCTTCACCAAACTACCACAGCGCAGATAAGCTCGGTGCTACCGAACTTGCGTCTTCGTCATTCGGTCAGACCTTTAATATAACTCCGCTTCACATGCTTTCAATAGCATCGGCGGCAGTAAACGGCGGATATTTGGTACAACCGCATGTAGCACAAAAAATAGTTGACGAAGATAATAATGTTGTTAAGACAATGCCGTCTTCCTATAAGCGTCAGGTAGTTTCAAAAGCAACATCGGCAAGTCTTAGAAATTTCCTTGAATTTGTTATACAAAACGGTGCAAGAAACGGTATTGTTGCAGGTTACAGAATAGGCGGCAAAACCGGTACATCGCAAAAAATTTCGAAAATCATTTCAACGGGTGAAACGGCGCTTTATATAGGCTCCTATGTCGGTGTAGCACCGATAAATAACCCCGAAATTGCCGTATTTGTAATGCTTGACGAACCTATGAGCGGAAGATATTACGGCGGTACGATTTCGGCACCGGTAGGCGCAAAAATTATGACGGATATACTTCCGTATTTAGGCTTTGAGCCGCAATATTCCGCCGAAGAACTTCAAAAGTTATCTGTCAGCGTACCCGATATGTCGGGGCTTGATGTTCAAAGTGCAAGAGATAAGCTTTCTTCTCTTAAACTCTCTTATAAGATAGTTGGCGAGGGAAGTAAAATAGTTAAGCAGTTACCGAGCGCCGGTACAAAGGTATATAACGGCGGTATGGTTATACTTTATACTGACGAAAGCGAAGCGACAAATACCACCGTTCCGCAACTTACGGGACTTACCGCAAGTGAGGTCAATGCCGCAGCGGCTAATGCCGGAATAAATATTGAGTTTTCGGGCAATATGACATCGGCGGATATTAAATCGTACAGTCAGGGTGTTCCTGCCGGAACGACAGTACCTACAGGTAGTGTTGTGGCTGTGTATTTCAGAGACGAGGGCACGGCAGACATAGCTCAGTAACCTTTATTAGGAGAAAAAATGAAACTAAAAGAACTTTTATTTGATTACAACGGTGAATACGAAAATGAAGAGGTAAAGGGCCTTACTTCAAATTCAAGAGAAGTAAAAAAAGGCTTTGTTTTCGTATGCATTAACGGTCCTTTAACTGACGGACATCAGTTTGCTTTTGATGCCGTAAAAAAAGGTGCCTTAGTGGTAATCTGCGAAAGAGATTTAGGACTTAAAAATCAAATAATAGTTGAAAACACAAAAACTTATTTTGCCGATTTGTGTGCAAAATGGTTTAATTATCCTGCCAAAAAATTAAAACTGATAGGTGTTACGGGTACAAACGGTAAAACATCGGTAACATATATGCTTAAAAATGTTCTTGAAACGGCAGGGAATAAGGTAGGACTTATAGGCACCATTCAAAATATGATAGGTGACGAAATAAGAAATACTTCTAATACAACACCCGGTGTTTTTGAACTAAACAAGCTTTTTTCGGAAATGGCAGACAAGGGCTGTCAGTACTGTGTTATGGAAGTATCGTCCCATGCATTAGAACAGTTCAGAGTTTATAATTTACCTTTTGAAATTGCGATTTTTACCAATTTAACGCAAGACCATCTTGATTACCATAAAACTATGGAGAATTATCTTGCCGCCAAGAAAAAACTGTTTTGTATGTGCAAAACGGCGGTAGTCAATTCCGATGACGAATACGCAAATGCATTAACCGAAGGACTCGGTTGTAAAATCGTCACCTATTCGGCAAGTGATAATTCCGATTACAGCGCAAAAGCTATAACCTATAAACCGACAAGGGTAGAATATGAGCTCGTAAAAAATAACGAAATAAACCATATTGCGGTTAATATGGGCGGCAAGTTTACTGTTTATAATTCTCAAGCGGTTGCCGTTTGTGCGTTAGAGCTCGGAATAGGTATCGAAGATATAAAAAAGGGTTTAGTCAAAATAAACGGTGTTAAAGGACGAATTGAGTCTGTCCCCACAAATAAAAATTTCACGGTTATAATCGACTATGCGCATACACCTGATGGCCTTAAAAACATTTTAAGAACTTTTAAGGAATGTGAGAAAAACCGCCTTATAGTTTTGTTCGGTTGCGGCGGTGACAGAGATAAGAGCAAGAGAGCCGTTATGGGCGATATTGCCGTATCTAATGCCGATTATGTTATTGTTACAAGCGATAACCCGAGAAGCGAAGACCCTAGCGCAATAATAGAAGATATATTAAAGGGAACCCAAAAAAGCAATGTTCCCGTTAAAGCAATAGAAAATCGAATTGAAGCCATAAACTATGCGGTAAATATTGCAACCGATAACGATATAATAGTTTTGGCAGGTAAAGGACACGAAGACTATCAGATTTTGAAAGACGGTAAAATTCACCTTGACGAGCGTGAAATTGTTGCCGAAGCACTTAAAAACTTAAGCGAGGGAAAATAGTATATGGATAAGTTTTTGCCTATTTTAGCAGCGGCTGTCGCATTTTTACTGACGGCACTTTCGGGATATATAGTTATTCCGTTTTTGCGCAAACTAAAATTCGGACAAACGATACTCGATATAGGCCCTAAGTGGCATAAAGAAAAGCAGGGGACACCTACAATGGGCGGTGTTATGATTGCTTTTGGTGTTATAGCTTCTGTTGCCGTTTCCTTTACCGTTTCTTCCGTTTATGGCGGTAACTTTGCACTTGAAATGCATGATAAGTTCAGAGGCATTGCATTTATAAGCGGTGTAATAATGGCATTTTTAATGGGACTTATCGGCTTTTTTGACGACTATATTAAGGTTGTAAAAAAGAGAAATTTAGGACTTACCGCAAAACAAAAAACCTTTTTGCAATTACTCGTATCTGCGGGGTATCTTGTAACACTAAACCTTGCGGGAATGAAAACTACATACATACCTTTTATTGGTGATGTTAATGTATCGTCAGGTTTAGGGCTAATTTTTTGGCCTATTGCTTTATTGTTTATTTACGGGTTTACAAATGCCGTAAACCTTACTGACGGTGTTGACGGCTTGGCTTCAAGTGTAACACTTGTTGTTTCCTGTATGTTTATGTTGGCGGCAGGAAAACTCTTTAACTTTTCTATGAACACTTTAGCTGCCGCTTTGGCGGGTGCATGTGTAGGCTTTATAGTTTGGAACGCAAAACCCGCAAAGGTATTTATGGGCGATACGGGCTCTATGTTCTTAGGCGGAATGGTTGTGGCTTTGTCTTTTGGTATCGGTCAGCCGATAATACTTATTTTGGCAGGTTGTCTGTACTTTATAGAGGCAATTTCCGTTATGCTTCAGGTAGCGTACTACAAAAAAACAAAAAAGCGCTTATTTAAGATGGCGCCGTTACACCATCATTTTGAAATGAGCGGTTATTCCGAAGAAAAGGTTGTGCTTTTGTTTTCGCTTATAGCCTTTATAGGCTGCGTTTTGGCACTTTTACTCGTATATTTCGGATAATAAATATATAAAATAAAAAAGGAGGGGAAACTGTGGCAAACGATAAAACCTATAAGAAAAAAAGAATAAAAATTATACAAGAGGGCCGTCTTGACGCAACTTTCCTTTCTTTTGTGCTTATATTACTTACAATAGGTCTTGTAATGCTGTTTTCGGCAAGTTATGCCTATTCTTACGAATACTATAAAACAAGTTATAAATTCATAATTAAACAAGCCGGTTGCGGTATTGCCGGAGTTCTTATAATGCTGTTTGTATCAAAAATAGATTATCACCTTATAAGAAAATTTACCTGGTTAATTTTAATTGTAACATGGGCTATACTTATTTTTCTTTTAATCAGTTCTCCGATGGTTTCGGGAATGAGTGTTAAAAGATGGCTTGTTATAGGACCTATAAACTTCCAACCATCGGAACTTGCCAAGCTTTCTATTGTACTTGTTTTTGCAAGTTTGATTGCCGCTAATCAGAAGATGATGAACGATATAAAACTTATTATGGTTTTAGTGGCAATATTGGGTGTAACCTGTATTTTGGTAGTGTTAGAGCCGCACCTTTCGGCGACTATACTTATATTTATGATAGGCGCCGTTTTGCTTGTTGTCGGCGGAATTAAAAAGCGCTTTATATTCTTAGGCGCCGGTATAGGTGTCGGAGGGGTAGCACTTTTGTTGCTTACGGGTGTTATCGGTTACGGTAACGACCGTATTAAATACTGGCTTAACCCTTGGCTTGACGCAAAGGGTGAAGGCTTCCAAACCATACAGTCGCTTTTGGCGATAGGCTCAGGCGGAGTCTTAGGCAGGGGAATAGGTCAGTCAAGACAAAAATATTTATGGGTACCCGAGCCCCATAACGATTTTATATTTTCGATAGTTTGCGAAGAATTAGGACTTATAGGTGCCGTTGCAATTATAGTTCTTTTTGCTTTACTTGTATGGAGGGGCTTTTCTATTGCAATGCGTTCTCCCGATAAATACGGCTCACTTCTTTCGGTAGGACTTACCTTTCAAGTCGGCTTTCAGGCCATGCTTAATATTTGGGTTGTAACAAACACAATACCTAATACCGGAATAAGTCTTCCGTTTTTCAGTTACGGCGGAACATCGTTAATACTTCTTTTGGCAGAAATGGGAATTGTGCTGTCGGTTTCAAGGGCGGCAAATCTCGAAAAACAGTAAAGGGGAATTTTATGCATATTTTGTTTGCAGGTGGCGGTACGGCAGGACATATTAATCCTGCTTTGGCAATAGCCGACTACATAAAAGAAAAGCATCCGAATGCAAAAATCAGCTATATCGGAACTGCCGATAAATTAGAAGCGAAGCTTGTTCCCCAAAAAGGCTACGATTTTAATACCATAGAGGTTGCAGGTTTTCAGCGTCAAATAAACGCAAAAAACATAAAAAAGAATATAAATGCCGCAAAATTAGCGGTAACATCATCGGTTAAGGCCAAGAAAATTCTCAAAGAGTTAAATCCCGATGTTGTTATCGGTACAGGCGGATATGTAAGCGGTCCCGTTTTAAGGGAAGCCGCAAAATTAGGCATAAAAAATGCCATTCACGAGCAAAATGCTTTCCCCGGTGTTACGACAAAACTTTTGGCATCAAAGACTGATGCAGTTATGCTCGCAATGCCCGAAGCTCAAAAGTACCTTAAGCTTAAAAACAAGCCGTATATTACGGGCAATCCCGTACGGGGCGAACTTACCAAAATAACAAGAGAAGAAGCAAGAGCAATTCTCAATATGGACGAAAGACCCATGATACTTTCTTTCGGCGGTTCGCTCGGTGCCCGTCACATAAATGAGGCGGTAGAGGGCCTTATTAAATGGCATGTAAATACGGGTAAGTATTATCATATCCACGGTACGGGAAAATCGGGATATGAGACTATGAAAAAACATTTAAGCGAAGAAAACATAGATATACCTAAGGAAATAGAAATAAGAGAATATATAGACAATATGGATGTTTGTATGGCGGCGGCAGATTTGGTAATTTGCAGAGCCGGTGCCATAACTTTAAGCGAACTTACCGTTTGCAAGAAACCCGCAATTTTAATTCCGTCACCATTTGTTGCCGAAAATCACCAGTACCATAATGCCTTAACACTTAAAAGAGGCGGTGCGGCAACAATTATAGAAGAAAAAGATTTAACGGCGGAAAGCTTAATTAAAACCGTTGAAGAGCTTATAGATAATAAGCCTAAGTTAGCTAAAATGAGTGCGGCTGCCGAAAAACTTGCAATTCCGGACGCCAACGAAAGAATATACGAAGTTGTAATGAAGCTTTATACAAATGAATAATTAACAAATCAAGGTTTTATCCCATAGTATAAACTGAAAAATATGTTTATACTTTGGGGGAACCGCTGTGCAAAAGATAGTTGTTGAAGGCTCGAAAAAATTAGTAGGTTCTGTAAAAATTCAAGGCTCTAAAAATGCCGTGTTGCCGATACTTGCAGCATGTACGCTGTGTGACGGTACATCGGTTATACATAATTGCCCTTTGATTTCAGATGTTTTTGCAACTCAAAGAATACTTGAATTTTTAGGTATAGACTGTACCTTTTCGGGGAATACCGTAATAATTAATTCAGAAAACATAAGCGGTTGCTTTATTCCCGACAGTTTAATGCGACAAATGCGGTCTTCTTCGCTTTTCTTAGGCGCAATGCTCGGAAGAACCCGTGCGGCTACTGTTTGTTGCCCCGGCGGATGCGAGATAGGACTAAGGCCGATAGATTTACATATCGCCGCCCTTAAAAAAATGGGCGCTAAGGTTATAACAGATAACGGTTATATATGTCTTAAGGCGGAAAAAGGACTTACGGGTGCTAAAATTGATTTAGCTTTTCCGAGTGTAGGTGCTACGGAAAATATAATTTTGGCGGCAGTAACCGCAAAAGGAACCACCGAAATAAGAAATGCGGCAAAAGAGCCCGAAATTTGCGACCTTGCAGATTTTCTTAATATGGCAGGTGCAAAGATTAAGGGTGCCGGTACCGATACAATAGTTATAACCGGAACAAAACGGCTAAAGGGTACCGAATATTCCGTTATGCCCGACCGAATAGTAGCAGCAACTTATATGTCTGCGGTTGCGATAACGGGCGGAAGTGCCGAACTTTTAGGCGTTGACACAAGTATTATGACGGCTTTCACATCGGTTTTGAGCGAAGCCGGTTGCAATATATTTGACGGAGAAAACAGAATTGTTATTGATGCACCCAATAAGCTTAAAAGTGTTTCAAAGGTAAGAACTCTTGTTTATCCGGGCTTTCCCACCGATGCCGGACCTATGCTTGTTTCGGCTCTTTCAAAAGCAAAAGGAACATCGGTTTTTGTTGAAACTATTTTTGAAAACCGCTTTAGGTATATAGAAGAATTAATACGGCTCGGTGCCAATATAAAAACCGAAGGAAGAGTAGCGGTCATAGAGGGCGTAAATGTTCTTTCGGGCGCAAACTGTAAATGCTCCGATTTAAGAGGCGGTGCGGCAATAGTAGTTGCGGCTTTAGGGGCATACGGCAAATCTGTAATTTCGGATATTTGCTACATAAAAAGAGGATACGAAAATATAGTGTCGGACTTATTAAGCCTCGGCGCCGATATAAAGGAAAAATAAAAAGAAAGGAAAGAGAAAATGGCTTTTAATGAAGAAGTAAATGTAAGAAGAGCCAGAAGGCGCAAAGCAGCAAGAAAAAGGCACCTTATAACAGGGTTTATAATATTTATTGTTTTTGCGCTTATAGTAACCTTTTTCCTTTCGGTTACAGTTCTTTTCCCGATTAAAAATGTAACTGCCAAGGGCAGTGACTTATATGAAGATTCCTTAGTTGCAAAGTCTGCCGACCTTAAAGGTGAAAATCTTTTTACCGTTTCCGAAGAAACGGCCACAAAAAACATAAGAAAAA
Source organism: Acutalibacteraceae bacterium (assembly GCA_045642125.1). GTDB lineage: Bacteria > Bacillota > Clostridia > Oscillospirales > Acutalibacteraceae > UBA737. The sequence goes on from JAZUIE010000032.1 coordinate 15,688, forward strand.
CGATGCCCTTTATAGACAGTGTTACAATTAAAAGGCAACTGCCCGATACAGTTCATTTAACGGTTAAGGATGCAAAAAAATATGCATCGTATAAAATAGGCAAAAAATATTATGTCGTGAGCCAAAAGGGTAATGTACTCGATATTGACAAAAAGGCATTCGACAATACATTTGTTATTAAAACGAAAACCGCAAAATGTGTTGTCGGTAAAACGGTAAGTATAAAGGATGCTGACGAAAAAGCGATTATAGACTCTCTTATTAAGAACTTTAATAAATACGGTATAAAAGCGGACGAAATAGATGTTACCGATAAGTTAAGCATTAAAGCCAAAATTTGCAACCGGTTTACCGTAGAGTTCGGCGGAAACATAAATTTAAGCAAAAAATGTGCCCACCTTAACGGTATGTTAGAGCATATCGAAAGCGGTAGTACAGGCACTATAAATTTAAGTATGTGGACAAGCCAAAAGAGTGAAGGAACATTTGTAAAAGACATAGAATAATACGAAAAAACAAAAAATATTACAAAATTGTAATAAAACTATTGAAATTTGTATTTTTATGTGTTATTATCATATATGTATAAGCGAAATTGTCTTTGCTGATATTATTATTTTACATATAAAACGGAGGAATTAAAATGCCATTTGATGCTAATACAGAAATGGAAGAAGTAGTTCAAATAAAGGTAGTAGGTGTCGGCGGCGGCGGCGGAAACGCTGTTAACCGTATGGTTGCCGCAGGTGTAAGAGGCGTAGAATTTGTCGCTGTTAACACTGATAAAGCTGCACTTTTCCTTTCAAAAGCAGATACAAAAATTCAAATAGGAGATAAGACCACAGCAGGTATGGGCGCCGGTGGTAACCCCGATAACGGCCGTGCTGCTGCTGAAGAGTCCCGTGATGAAATCGCTGCTGCAATTCGCAGTGCCGATATGATTTTCATTACCGCAGGTATGGGCGGCGGAACAGGTACCGGTGCTGCTCCGATAGTTGCTTCTATCGCTAAAGAACTCGGTATATTAACCGTTGGTATCGTAACAAAGCCTTTCCCGTTTGAAGGTAAAAAGCGTATGACTCAGGCTGAAGCAGGTATCGCTGAATTAAGCAAGAATGTTGACAGCTTGGTAGTTATCCCGAATGAAAGACTCAAATATGTTTCAGAGCAGAAGATAACCTTCAAGAATGCTTTTGATATTGCCGATGATGTTCTCCGTCAGGGTGTTCAGAGCATTTCAGAGCTTATCAATGTTACTTCGCTCGTTAACCTTGACTTTGCCGATGTTAAGTCTATTATGGCTGATGCCGGATATGCTCATATGGGCGTAGGCGTTGCAACCGGCCGTGACAAAGCTGAACAGGCAGCAAGAATGGCAATAACAAGTCCGCTTATTGAAACTTCAATGGACAATGCCCGTGGTGTTATTATCAGTATTACGGGTTCTGACGATATCGGTCTTGAAGAGGTTGAACTTGCTTCTTCGATTATTGCCGATATGGCTCATCCCGATGCAACCATTATTTGGGGTGCTCAGCTTGACGATACAATTGAAGATACAATTCGTGTTACCGTTGTTGCAACAGGTCTTGGCGACAGCAAGAGAGATAACAAGGGCGATGACCTTGCCGCTCTTATCGGAAGTGCTACTGCCGAAGACGATGAAGAAACTTACGGAGACGTAATGAGTTTGTTCAAGAAAGACTAATGTGATTACCTGCCCGAGAGTTTCTTCTCTCGGGCATTTTTATTTTTTGAGGTTTTGTATGACACTTGATAAATTACCTATCGGACAGTCCGCTTTAATCGAAAAGGTCGGCGGAAAAGGTTCTTTAAGACAACATTTTTTGGATATGGGAGTTATACCCGGCGCAAAATTAAAGGTTATGAAATATGCGCCTATGGGTGACCCTATTGAACTCGAAATACACGGTTATGAACTGACCTTGCGTGTTGCGGACGCTAAGCATATAAAGGTTTACCCGATAGAAGTTGACGAAACAAAAGAAGAAATGCCGCTTAAAAAGCAAAGCAGTTTTCACCCCGGACTCGGCGAAAACGGTAAGTACCATGTAAAAACCGGTGAAGAGCCTTATCCAAAGGATAAAGTTTTAACCTTTGCTCTTGCGGGTAACCAGAACTGCGGAAAGACAACGCTTTTTAACCAGCTTACCGGTTCAAATCAGCATGTCGGCAATTTCCCCGGTGTTACGGTTGACAGAAAGAGCGGAACCATTAAGGGCAATGAAAAGACTTCTGTTACCGACTTGCCCGGTATTTACTCGCTTTCTCCTTATACTGCCGAAGAAATTGTTTCAAGACAGTTTATTTTAGAAGAAAAACCGACATGTATCATAAACATTGTCGATACAAATAACATTGAACGCAATTTGTATTTAACAATGCAACTTATGGAACTCGAAATACCCGTAGTTTTGGCACTTAATATGATGGACGAGATTAAGGGCAACGGAGGAACGGTTTACATAAACGAGATGGAAGCCGAATTAGGTATCCCCGTTGTACCGATTTCCGCCTCTAAAAACGAAGGTGTTGACGAGCTTATCCGCCATGCGGTACATATAGCGCAATATAAAGAAAAGCCCGGCAGAACGGACTTTTGCGATAAAGACGAATCGGGCGGTGCAGTACACAGAGCGCTTCACAGTATTATGCACCTTATAGAAGACCATGCTCATGAGTCGGGCATACCCGTTCGTTTTGCGGCAAGTAAACTTATTGAGGGCGACAACTTAATTTTAGAACAGTTAAAGCTTACTGATAATGAAAAGGAAATGCTTGAGCATATCATTATCCAAATGGAAGAGGAAAGGGGACTCGACCGAGCCGCCGCCATTGCCGATATGCGATTTTCCTTTATTAAAAAGCTTTGCAGAAAAACGGTCTTAAAGCCTAAGGAAAGCAAAGAACATTTAAGAAGCAAAAAAATCGATAAGATTTTAACCGGAAAGTTTACCGCTATTCCGTCATTTATTCTTATTATGGCGCTCATTTTTTGGTTGACCTTTAATGTTATAGGCTCTTTTTTACAAAAGGTGCTCGAAAATGCTATTTCCTATCTTACGGTTATTGCTGATAACGGTTTAACCGGACTTCATGTAAACAAAACCCTACATTCACTCATTATTGACGGTATTTTCGGCGGAATAGGCAGTATACTTTCATTTATACCGATTATTCTGATACTCTTTTTCTTTTTATCCTTGCTTGAAGACAGCGGATATATGGCAAGAGTTGCTTTCGTAATGGATAAACTTTTAAGAAAGATAGGACTTTCGGGACGAAGTATAGTACCGATGCTTATAGGCTTCGGTTGTACGGTGCCGGGCATTATGGCAAGTAGGACTTTGCCCAGTGCAAGGGACAGAAAAATGACCGTTATGCTCACTCCGTTTATGAGCTGCAGTGCAAAGCTTCCGATTTACGGCTTTTTCGCTGCCGCATTTTTCCCGAAATACAGCGGTCTTGTAACGGTAGGGCTCTACCTTTTCGGAATGCTTGTAGGAGTGATAGTTGCCTTAATTTCCAAAAAGTTTGCATTTAAGGGTAATGCCGTTCCTTTCGTTATGGAGCTTCCGAATTACAGACTGCCGCAACCTAAAAATGTTTTAAGACTTTTGTGGGATAAGGCAAAGGACTTTTTGCAAAGAGCATTTACCGTAATTTTAGTAGCATCGGTAGTTGTTTGGTTTTTGCAAAGCTTTAATTTTAAGTTCAATATTGTTACGAATGCCGAAGAGAGCATTCTCGCAAAAATAGCAGGGTTTATTTCACCCGTATTTGCACCGCTCGGCTTTAACGACTGGCGCATATCAACATCGCTTATTGCGGGATTTATGGCAAAAGAAAGCGTTGTTTCAACACTTTCGGTACTGCTCGGAAAGGTAAGTATAACATCGGTTATTACACCGCTTTCCGCCATTTCACTTTTGGTATTTTGTCTGTTATATACACCTTGTATTGCGGCGATAACTTCTATAAAAAGAGAACTCGGCAAAAACTGGGCATTCGGTGTTGTTGCATTCCAGTGCATAGTGGCATATATTTGCGCTTTAATTGTCAGAACCGTAGGACTTATAATTACACTCATAATATAAAATGATACAATAAAAAAGGCTGTTGTAAAAACAACAGCCTTTTTGTTCGTTTTATTTATCTGTTAAAAATACTGTTTCCGTCCTTATCTATTCCTACGGTAAGGGGAAAAT
>JAZUIE010000033.1:0-36276 GCA_045642125.1 Acutalibacteraceae bacterium
ATTTTTTATCTCCCGTTTTAAGCTGTAAAACAATAAAAAAATTTTGTTTTTGCATTAAGATTATACTATTTTCTATTTGCCTTGACAAGTGCGTTTTCAAAAAATATAATATTTAAGGTGATTAATATGGCAAAAATAAATATAGTAATGGTTGAGCCGGAAATACCGCAAAACACCGGCAATGTTGCCCGTACCTGTGCCGCTACGGGAGCAAGACTCCATCTTGTAGGGCCTATGGGCTTTAAGATAGACGATAAAAAGCTTAAAAGAGCAGGTCTTGACTACTGGCATTATTTAGATATTACTTACTACGAAAACTTAGACGAGTTTTTTGAGAAAAACGAAGGGGCTTTTTTCTATTATACAACAAAAGCTCAACACACACATTCCGGCGTTTCATATCCTGATAACTGTTATTTGCTATTTGGCAAAGAAACTAAGGGTTTGCCCGAAGAACTGTTAATTAAGCACCCCGAACGGTGCGTAAGAATTCCCATGGGTGAAACAATAAGAAGCCTTAACCTTTCAAATTCCGTTGCGATAGCAGTATATGAGGTTTTAAGACAGTGGGACTATCCTACACTTCAAAACGAAGGACAACTGCATAATTACCGCTGGGAAGATATTATTTAGTTAACCATTTTAAGAAATACCCATATTATGTATTGAAGTATGACTTCAAAACTTAAATGGAGGTATTTATAAATGGCTGAAACAAAATTGAACTCCGCCGATTTGCAAGGCTTCAAAGAAGCCGTTTGCATTGACGCCGGCAGAGTTTACGATTCTTGTTGCGACCGTGACTGTCTTGAAGATTTACGCTGTTTCTTCACCGAAGAAGGTCAGACAGTCATAAACACCGCAACGAGCGTTAAGCTCACAAATGCAAAAGTACTTAATGTTTTCATTGATGTTGAACCGGTTAGCTTCAACAAGGGCTTTTATTCCTGCGATTTAACATTCTTCTTCCTTGTTGAAATTGACGTTTACAACACACCGAACAGCTGTCCTACTCAAATTAACGGTATTGCAACATTCTCAAAAAAGGTTATCCTTTACGGCAGTGACGGAAATGTTCAGGTATTTTCAAGCATTAACGGCTCGGAAGCTTCGCCCTGCGACAGAACTGCCATTGCAAACTCAAACAGTCCCAAATGCGTTTTGCAGTGCGTTGACCCCGTTTGCCTTACTGCAAGAATAGGCACCGTAAGAGATGCTTATGACAATGTTCGCTTCATTCCGAAAGCCGTTACCGATTATTTAGGCGGTGAAATTGTAACAAATGCGGCAATAGGCACTCCCACGGTTTATGTTACAATAGGTCTTTTCACGATAGTTCAACTTATAAGAAATGTTCAAATGCTTATTCCGGTTTACGATTTTTGCATACCCGAAAAACAGTGCGAAGATACAACCGACCAGCCTTGCGATGTCTTTAGAAAAATCAAATTTCCGACAGACGATTTCTTCCCACCCAAGACTGATAAGTGCTGTAAGTAAAAAAATAAAACTGCCCTGTCTTAAGACAAGGCAGTTTTTATTATTATTTATACCGGAGTATCCAAAGCTTCAAATTTGCTTAAAAATTCGCTTAGCATTTTGAAGTCTTCTTTTGTTCCGCCTATCTTGTCACTCTCAAGATTAAGCGGCATTACCGGATCGTGAACACTGAGTCTTAATAAAAACCAACCGTTTTCAGTCGAAACTCTTATGCCCTCTCTGTTATCGTCCGCAACCTTTAATTTGCTGTTTTGTAAAGCAAATTTATTAAGCTCGTCTATGACCATAGACCCATAGTTTTTGAAATCTTTTACGGTTATATTATAGCGGACTTCCATTTCTTCCTTAGGCATTTTAAGTGGCTTTAATAAAGTATCAAAATCGGTGCCCTTTGCAAGTTCTATGACTATTTTTGTCATAAGGTATGCACCGTCATCGAGAAAATAGTTTTCTTTAAGTGCGGCATGTCCCGAAGTTTCAATGGCAAGAGGAGTATAAATTCCCTTTTTATTTAGCTCTATCGCCTTATTTATTACATTTTTATAACCTCTGCGGTAACGGTAATGTTTGCCGCCTAAAGTGTCTTCAATATACGACTTAAGACCGTCAGATGTTACGGAGTCTGTTACAACAGTTGCGTTCTTGTCACCGTTTAGTGCAATATACGAAGCAAGAGCAATAAGGCGGTTGCGGTTAATTTCGTTACCGTTTTTATCGACACAACCGGCTCTGTCAACATCGGTATCGAAAATTATACCCAAGTCGGCACCCGTATTTTTAACGGCGCTACAAATACTCTCCATTGCCTCTTTGTTTTCTGGGTTCGGAATGTGGTTAGGAAACATTCCGTCCGGCTCTAAAAACTGACTGCCGTTTATATCAGCGCCTAATTTTTTAAGCACCTTTGTTGCATAAAAGCCGCCGACACCGTTACCGGCATCAACTATAATATGGTAGCCGTCAAGCGGCTTTTCGCCTTTGTTTACGGCTTTTTTTATGATATTGCAAAGATTTTCGGCATACTTAGTCATATAGTCGGTTTCGATAACTTTACCGTCTTTATCAGAAAAATTATTTTCGCCGTTTTGAGCTTTTATAAGTATTTCTGCAATATCGTCACCCTCAAGTCCGCCCGTAGGCAAGAAAAACTTAAGACCGTTACGGTCAAACGGATGGTGACTTGCGGTTATTTGAATTGCGGCATCACATTTAAGGTCAACCGTTGTCATAAACATCGCAGGTGTTGAAGCTAAGTTGCAGTTAAGCACGGTAACTCCCGATTTTAACAATGCATCTATAACCGTACTTGATATTCTGTCGGCGGTGATTCTCGAATCATGTCCGAGCGAAATCACCAAGTCTTCCGCCTTTTTGCCCGATTTTTCGCTTACAAAAACGGCAAACGCCGCAGATATATCGAAAACCGCCTTATCGGTAAGCTCTACTTCTTTTCCGCCTAAATCACTTGCGTAACCTCTTATATCGGTTCCGCTTTTAAGAAACATATAATCCAAAATGACACCGTTACCTTTCAAAACAAATTAAAGCGACTCTATAAACTTAACTCTTTCTTTCATATCGGCAGAGCCAATAATATAACTTCCGGCAACCAAAATATCGGCACCGGCTTTTGCCGCACTCTCGGCTGTTTCGCCGTTAATGCCACCGTCTACCTCTAAACTGATACTTAAAGAAAGTTCTTCGCATTTAGCCTTTAATTTCTTTAACTTTTCGTTTGCGCTCGGCATAAACTTTTGTCCGCCGAAGCCCGGCTCTACCGACATCACAAGTACCATATCGCAAAGCGGCAATAAATCGTAAATCTCTTCGGGCTTTGTCTTAGGCTTAATCGCAATAGCCGATTTTACACCTAATTCTCTTATCCTTTTAAGGGTTTCGGCATTATTAGAACCTGCCTCATAGTGAAAAGAAATAATGTCGGCATATTTTGCAAACTCCTCTATATATCTATGGGGCCTGTCTATCATAAGGTGAACATCAAGAATCATATCGGTATGAGCCTTAATAGACTTAATGACAGGGTTGCCAAATGATATATTAGGTACAAAAATACCGTCCATAACATCCAAATGGAGAATTTTTACCCCCGCTTTTTCGAGATTTTTAAGTTCACTTTCAAAACTTATAAAATCGGATGTTAAAATAGACGGCGCAACCTTTACCATTATAATCACCTTATCTTTCTTAAAGCTTAACTCTAAAACTGCTCTAAACATTTTACTATATATATTTTAAGAGTTTACAAGCCTTTTGTCAACGGCTAAACACAAAAAAGGCTACTGAAAAATCAGTAGCCTTTAATTGCACTAAGAATAAACGGTATTATTCGTTAATCTTTGTAACAACGCCCGAACCAACGGTACGGCCGCCTTCACGGATAGCGAAACGCAAACCTTCTTCAATAGCGATAGGAGTGATGAGTTCAACATCCATCTCTACGTTATCGCCGGGCATGCACATTTCGGTACCTGCGGGAAGAGATACAACGCCTGTAACGTCAGTAGTTCTGAAATAGAACTGAGGACGATAGTTGTTGAAGAACGGAGTATGACGACCGCCTTCATCCTTGGTCAATACATAAACCTGACCATGGAACTTGGTATGCGGATTAACAGAACGCGGTTTCCAAAGAACCTGACCACGCTCAACATCTTCACGGCCTACACCACGGAGAAGAGCACCAACATTATCGCCGGCCTCACAGTAGTCAAGAGTCTTACGGAACATTTCCATAGAAGTTACAACAGTCTTATTTCTTTCTTCGGTAAGACCGATGATTTCAACTTCTTCACCGGCATTAAGAGAACCTCTCTCAACACGGCCGGTAACAACGGTACCACGACCGGAAATTGTCATAACGTCCTCGATAGGCATAAGGAACGGCATGTCAGCTTTACGGTCAGGAGTCGGAATGTAGCTGTCAACAGCATCCATAAGTTCAACAATCGGAGCATACTCAGGAGCAGCAGGATCGTTAGATGCACATTCAAGAGCAACAAGAGCAGAACCCTTGATGATAGGAGTATCATCGCCGGGGAATTCATACTTATCAAGTGTTTCACGAATTTCCATCTCAACGAGTTCGAGGAGTTCTTCGTCATCAACCTGATCGCACTTGTTCATAAATACAACGATTGACGGAACGCCAACCTGACGAGCAAGAAGAAGGTGTTCCTTAGTCTGAGCCATAGGACCGTCAGTTGCTGCGATAACGAGGATAGCGCCATCCATCTGAGCAGCACCGGTGATCATGTTCTTAACATAGTCAGCGTGTCCCGGACAGTCAACGTGAGCATAGTGACGGTTGTCAGTTTCATACTCAACGTGTGCGGTATTGATTGTAATACCACGCTCTCTTTCTTCAGGAGCCTTATCGATGTTTGCATAGTCTTCAAACTGTGCATAGCCCTTGAGTGAAAGGAATTTTGTGATTGCTGCGGTAAGAGTGGTCTTACCATGGTCAACGTGGCCGATGGTACCAATGTTAACATGCGGCTTATTACGTTCAAATTTTGCTTTTGCCATTGTGATTTTCCTCCCTAAAATTAGTCTTTTGTCATCACATATTATAGTTTATCAAAAATTACCTGTAATTTCAAGTAAATTTTTATAAAGTTAGTCTTTTTTGGCTTTTGAAGAAATAATCTTCTCGGCTATGCTCTTCGGAACTTCCTTATAACCGTCCGGTTCCATTACATACTGGCCACGGCCCTGTGTCTTGGAACGAAGGTCGGTTGCGTATCCGAACATATCGCCGAGCGGTACTCTTGCATTGATTTGCTTAAGTCCCGAACGGTCTTCAAAGCCTTGAATTTCGCCACGGCGAGAGTTAAGGTCTCCGATTACATCGCCCATATATTCTTCAGGAACAATAACCGTAACTTTCATTATGGGTTCCAAAAGAACGGGGTCTGCTATACGACAGGCTTCCTTGAATGCCATTGAACCGGCAATCTTAAATGCCATTTCCGAAGAGTCAACTTCGTGGTAAGAACCGTCATAAAGTGTAACCTTAACATCAACAACAGGATAACCTGCAAGTACACCTGCCTGTAAAGCGCCTTGGATACCTTGGTCAACCGCAGGAATGTATTCCTTCGGAATGGTACCGCCGGTTACAGAGTTAATAAACTCATAGCCCTTGCCGGTCTCGTTAGGTTCAAGAATAATCTTAACATGACCGTACTGACCGGAACCGCCTGACTGACGCTTATACTTGGTTTCGTGGTCAACCTTCTGGCGAATGCTCTCTTTATATGCAACCTGCGGAGCACCTACATTTGCTTCAACCTTAAATTCACGGAGAAGTCTGTCAACGATGATTTCAAGATGGAGTTCACCCATGCCTGCAATAATCGTCTGACCGGTTTCTTCATCGGTATAAGCACGGAATGTCGGGTCTTCTTCAGCAAGTTTTGCCAGAGCAATACCCATCTTCTCCTGACCTGCTTTTGTCTTAGGCTCAATAGCAACACGGATAACAGGCTCGGGGAAGTTCATAGATTCAAGAATTACAGGATGCTTTTCGTCACAAAGAGTATCACCCGTTGTGGTGTTCTTAAGACCTACGGCAGCGGCGATGTCACCGGCATAGCAGGTTTCAAGGTCTTCTCTGTGGTTTGCATGCATCTGCAAAATTCTGCCCATACGCTCTCTGTTCTGCTTAACCGAGTTGTATACACCGCCACCTGCATCAACAGAGCCCGAATATACACGGAAATAGCAAATCTTACCAACGAACGGGTCAGTAGCAATTTTGAATGCCAAAGCCGAGAACGGTTCTGAGTCTGAAGAATGTCTTTCTTCTTCCTCATCGGTATCGGGGTTTACACCCTTGATAGCCGCAACATCGGTCGGGGCAGGCATAAAGTCAACGATTGCATCGAGAAGCGGTTGAACACCCTTGTTTCTGTAAGCGGTACCGCAACAAACGGGAACCATCTCGTTAGCTATTGTAGCCTTACGGATAATCGCTTTCATTTGTTCAACAGTGGGCTCTTCGCCTTCAAAATACTTTTCCATAAGCTCGTCATCCATCTCAACGATAGATTCAATCATCTGGGTACGGTATTTTTCAGCTAATTCCTTCATATCATCCGGAATTTCTTCTCTTCTTACATCGTTACCGAGGTCATCATAATAAATCTCGGCGTTGTTTTCAAGTAAGTCAACAATACCCTTAAAGGTATCTTCAGCACCGATAGGTAACTGAATCGGAACTGCATTGCAGTTAAATCTTTCCTTTATCATATCGAGAACATGATAAAAGTCAGCACCCATTATATCCATTTTATTAACGAATATCATACGGGGTACCTTGTATTCGTCAGCCTGATGCCATACGGTTTCAGACTGCGGTTCAACACCGCCCTTTGCGCACAAAACGGTTACGGAACCGTCAAGTACACGGAGAGAACGCTGAACTTCAACGGTGAAGTCAACGTGTCCCGGGGTGTCGATAATATTGATACGATGGTCTTTCCAGAAACATGTGGTAGCAGCGGAAGTAATGGTAATACCACGCTCCTTCTCCTGCTCCATCCAGTCCATAGTAGCCGCACCGGCATGAGTTTCACCTAACTTACGGTTAATACCGGTATAGTAAAGGATACGCTCAGTCGTGGTTGTTTTACCGGCGTCAATGTGAGCCATAATACCAATATTTCTTGTCATTTCAAGAGATACTTTTCTCGGCATAATTTCCTCCATCCGCTTTAAGCGGTCATTAACGACAGTATATTACCATCTGTAGTGAGCAAAAGCCTTGTTTGCTTCTGCTGTTCTATGCATTTCGTCACGTTTCTTAACAGCATTGCCTAAACCGTTTGTTGCGTCTAAGATTTCTGCTGCAAGACGTTCTTTCATTGTGCGTTCTGAACGCTGACGGCTGAACATTGTAAGCCAACGCAAAGCCAAAGTCTGTTTTCTTTCGGGACGAACCTCAAACGGTACCTGATAGGTAGCACCGCCCTTACGAACGGCCTTGCATTCGAGCTGCGGCATAATGTTTTCCATAGCGGCATCGAATACTTCGAGTGGGTCCTTTCCTGTTTTTTCACTAATGATGTCGAAAGCACCATAAACTATCTTCTGGGCTACACCCTTCTTACCGTCAAGCATAATGTTGTTGACAAGACGGGTAACCTTCTTTGAATTGTAGATAGGATCCGGCAATACATCACGTTTTGCAATAAAGCCTCTTCTTGGCACTTTACTTCCCTCCTTCATAATAATGATATCATAGGTACTCGAGTAATAATCCCCCGTTGCACCGAGCAAGGCTTAACATATATATAAGCCACTGCTTTCTTATGCAGTAGAGATTTCTCAATAATTAAAAATTACTTTGCACCTGCTTTCGGACGCTTTGCACCGTATTTAGAACGGGCCTGCATCCTGTTTGCGACACCCTGTGTATCAAGAGTACCTCTTACGATGTGGTAACGGACACCGGGAAGGTCCTTAACACGACCGCCACGGATAAGAACAACGCTATGCTCTTGGAGATTATGTCCTATTCCGGGAATGTAAGCCGAAACTTCGATTCCGTTTGAAAGACGAACTCTCGCAATTTTACGAAGAGCAGAGTTAGGTTTCTTAGGTGTAGAGGTTTTAACAGCTGTGCAAACGCCACGCTTCTGCGGAGAATCGTTATCGGTAAGGCTGCGCTTCATTGAGTTGTAACCCTTAAGAAGAGCCGGAGCCTTTGCCTTTTTCTCAACAGTTGCACGACCACTGCGAACTAACTGGTTAAAGGTAGGCACTTATACATTACTCCTTTCTTTAATATTATATATACCGATACTGAACGCAGTATCGCATACTCGCATATAATAACACTTTTGGCAACACTTGTCAACATTTTTTTAACATTCCTTCTTCTCCATTAATATTATGAAACAGCGATATATTCGCATTTATATATGAGGAGTATTAAATATATGAATAAAGAAAGTGATATTTTGACTATGGCATTTGTAAATATCGAACCGTTAAACGAAATTTACAGTACTGCCGAAGCACTTAAAAGAGGGACTCTTTTCCCCGATATCGATAAGCCCTTTACAGCGAAAGGAGAAAAGAAATGACTGAAAAAGATGCACTTAAAATAAAACTACACGAATTAGATTTCGCCTTAGCGGAGCTTAATTTGTTTTTAGATTCTCACCCCGACAGTGAAAAAGCAGCGGCGCTTACGGAAAGCTACCGCAAAATGAAAAAAGACACTATCGCTCTTTACGAAAGCAAATACGGTGACTATATAGTAACAAAAGACGATGTTCCCCCTGCCGTTCCTTATAAGTGGATAGAGGGACCGTGGCCTTGGGAAAAAGATTTCTACTCGGAGGATAAATAATATGTGGCAATACGAAAAAAAGCTTCAATACCCCATAAACATTAAAAACCCGAACCCTAAGTATGCGCAGATAATAATTTCGCAGTACGGCGGCCCTGACGGTGAATTAGGCGCCTCAATGCGGTATTTGACTCAAAGATACAGTATGCCTTTTGACGATACAAAGGGTATGCTTACCGATATAGGTACCGAAGAACTCGGACACCTTGAAATGATATGCGCTATGGTTTATCAGCTTACCAAAAATTTAAGTTATGAAGAAATAGTTAAATCAGGTTTTGACAAGTATTTTGTTGACCATACGGCGGGAGTTTACCCCATTGCCGCTTCGTCACTTCCCTGGAGAGCCGAATATATTGCCGCAAAGGGCGATATAATTGCCGACCTGCACGAAGATTTAGCTGCCGAACAAAAAGCGAGAGTTACCTACGACAACCTTTTAAGGCTTATAGATGACCCCGATATCTTAGACCCGCTTAAATTCTTAAGGGAAAGAGAAATAGTCCACTATCAGCGCTTCGGCGAAATGTTAAGAAGAACAACCGATAGACTTGACTCTAAAAACTTCTACGCTTGTAACCCGAGCTTCGATAAAAACTGTTATAAAAAATAGAATTGAAAATTAACTAATAATTATTGCATTTTAACCCCTTTACTGTTATTATAAATGTAAAGGGGTGTTTTTTATGATTTCAAGACAAATTATTAAAGAAAACGCAAAGGCACAGCTCGGCGGCAACATTTTTGCAAACACATGGCTTATGGCGCTTTTGGTTTTGTTCGTTGAAGGCGGCATTGTTTCGTTAGCAGGTTCAATTATCGTTGCGGCATCAAAGGGTTTCGGATTCATACTTAATTCTCTTGTAATCGGTCCATTGGCTGTCGGTTCCGTTTCGATATTCGTAAGTCTAATGAGATTAAATAAACCCATAGACATAGCAGACCTGTTTAGCGGTTTTAAGAATAATTTCGGCAGAAACTTTTTATTGGCGCTTTTAATTAACATTTTTACTTTTCTTTGGACATTGCTCTTTATTATTCCGGGCATAGTTAAAGCATATTCGTATTCTATGTCATACTTTATTGCAAACGACCATCCCGAATATGACTGGAAAACCTGCATAAACGAAAGCAAACGCTTAACTGACGGTCACAAGATGGACTTATTCATTTTAGACCTTTCGTTTTTAGGTTGGTACATTTTAGGCGCTCTTTGTTTCGGTGTAGGTGTTCTTTGGGTGGCACCTTACCATGAAGCTTCAAGAATAAACTATTTCGAAGCAATTAAAAATCTCGATTCGAACTAATACACACTAAATTAAATTCCCGTGACGAATTCGTCACGGGAATTTTTATTATTTATTAACTATTATAAACTGAATGTGTGAGACGAAACATGGTCTTCTTTTTCTCTGAACTGCAGCTCGTAAAGTTCTTTATATATTCCGCCCATTTTAATAAGCTCTTCATGTGTTCCCTTTTGTATTAAACGGCCCTTATCAATAACGGCGATTTCGTCAGCGGTTTTAATGGTTGAAAGTCTATGCGCTACCACTATTGTCGTCCTGCCCTTGCAAAGCTCGTCAAGTGCACCTTGAATAAGAATTTCGGTTGTATTATCAAGAGCGCTTGTGGCTTCGTCAAGAATAAGTATTGCGGGGTCTTTAAGAAATACTCTGGCAATACTCAGCCGCTGCTTTTGTCCGCCCGAAAGCTTAACACCGCGCTCACCTATTTGAGAGTCGTAACCGTTCGGAAGGGTGAGTACATAGTCATGTATATTAGCCCGTTTTGCGGCAAGTATCATTTCTTCTTCGGTTGCATCGGGTCTTCCGTAAAGAATATTATCTCTAATCGTTCCGCCGAAAAGGAAAACATCTTGCTGTACTATACCTATATTCCGGCGTAATGAGTCAAATGTTATATCATTAACATTTTTTCCGTCAACCAAAACTTCACCCTTTGTTACACGGTAGAAGTTCGGAATAAGGTGGCAAATTGTCGTCTTGCCGCCGCCCGAATGTCCGACAAGTGCTATCTTTTGACCTTTTTTAACCGAAAGGCTAACATTGTCGAGTATAATCTGTTTACTTGTATCATAAGAAAATGTAACATTTTTAAGTTCAATTTCGCCCTTAACATCCTTAAGCGGTTTTGCGCCCGGATTTTCCTTTTCGGGCGGGAGTTCGAGAATTTCCACAAACCTTGAGAAACCCGAAACACCGTTTTGATACTGCTCCATAAATCCTATAAGCTTTGTAACAGGGCTTATAAACACATTTACGGAAACTATAAAAGTTGTATAGTCGCCTACGGTAAAGGCATTGTTGCCGAATTTTAAGAAAAGTCCACCCGCAATTATTATTACAACATTAAATACATCGGTTATAAATGTCGATATAGAATGGTACTGTCCCATAGCGTCATAGGACTGTTTCGAGGCTTCAACGAAAAGCTCGTTATTCTTTTCGAACTTTTTAAGTTCTGTGTCGTTATTCGTAAACGCCTTTGTGACACGAATACCCGTTATACTGCTTTCAACTGCGGCATTTATCATTGCCGTTGTTTTTCTTCTTTCCTTAAAAGCCACATGCATTCGCTTTCTGTAATACGAAGATACAACAAGCAAAATGGGGACACAGGCAAATATTATAAGTGTAAGGTAAACATTTATAGTTAAAAGATAAATAAACGAGCCTATTAATGTAAGACTTGAAACTATAATGTTCTCGGGGCCGTGGTGGGCAAGTTCGACAACATCGAACAAGTCACCCGTCATACGGGATAAAAGTGTGCCCGTTTCGGTATTATCAAAATATGTATATGGGAGTTTTTCGAGATGCTTAAACATATCACTTCGCATATTCGCCTGCATATTCGTACCGATTATATGTCCGTAATACTGAACGAAATACTGCAAAACCATTCTTATTATATACAGCACCAAAACTCCGATACCGCCTATAAGTATTACTTTCGGCTCTAAATTATTAAGCATATACCGTGTCACCATAGGATAGACAAGTCCTATAACGGATATAAGCAACGAGGCGCCCATATCGGCACAGAAAAGCCCTTTGTAAGGCTTATAGTATCCGATAAACTTTTTAATTAAATATTTATCGGATAGTTTTTTTTCGTTTTCTTTCATTTTCCTTTTCTCACTTTTCAGTTATTTTGAAGTTCTCCTTTTGAGTCGGCCTTTAAGTATGCGTTAATGAAACCGTCAAGGTCACCGTCCATAACGGCATTTATATTGCCTGACTCAAAATTGGTTCTGTGGTCCTTTGCCATAGTGTATGGCATAAACACATAAGACCTTATTTGAGAGCCCCATGCGATTTCCTTTTGGACGCCCTTAATGTCTTCAATTTTTTCTATATGTTCTCTTTCTTTTATTTCAAGAAGCTTTGACTTAAGCATTTTCATAGCCTGGTCACGGTTTTGGAATTGGCTTCGCTCGTTTTGACATGCAACTACTATTCCCGTAGGGATATGCGTAAGTCTTACGGCGGAGGATGTCTTGTTGATATGCTGTCCACCGGCGCCCGAAGAACGGAAAACATCCATTTTAATGTCTTCTTCACGAATTTCGATTTCCACATCGTCACTGATTTCGGGCATAACCTCAAGTGATGCAAAAGAAGTATGTCTTCTGCCCGAAGCATCAAACGGCGAAACACGGACAAGTCTGTGAATACCCGATTCGCTTCTTAAATATCCGTAAGCATTTTCGCCTTCAATAAGCATAACGGCACTTTTAAGTCCGGCTTCGTCACCGTCTAAAAAGTCAAGCACCTTAACAGAAAAACCGTGCCGCTCTGCCCAACGGGTGTACATACGGACTATCATACTTACCCAGTCCATAGCTTCGGTACCGCCCGCACCTGCATGAAAGGTTAAAATTGCATTGTTTTTATCGTATTCACCCGTTAAAAGTGTTTCGAGTCTTAAAGCGGAAACATTGTTTTCGAGTTCGTCAACCGATGCACTTATTTCTTCGGCTAAACTTAAATCGCCCTCTTCGTCACCCATATCAATAAGCACCGATAAGTCGTCATACGAAGATACAAGATTATCATAAGACTCTACTTTGTTTTTAAGCGCACCCGTATGCTTTAATACTTTTTGAGAGCCCTCAAGGTCGTCCCAAAAGTCAGGAGCCGCCGCTTTTTGTTCAAGTTCTTCTATTTCTCTTTTAAGCTTATCATAGCCCAAAGCATCACGAAGGTCTTTTATTTCCTGCTCAAAAGACGAAAGTCTTAATTTAAGTTGCTCAAATTCAAGCATATATGTCCTCCAAAATTATTTGCGTAAAACGTATGCCAACCACTCTTTGTCAACATATTTTTCTACTATCTTAAAGCCGTGCTCCAAGACTGCCGACTCAACATCGTTTGCCCTTAAATCAATTATACCCGATATAATTAAAATTCCGTCATCGGTCATATAGTCCTTTACATCGGAAAAAAGTCTGATAATAACATCGGCTATTATATTGGCGCAGACTATTTCGTACTTACCCGTAACTTTGTCAGCCAAATCACCGTGCAAAAAGGTTGCTTTTGCCGATACGCCGTTTATTTTCGCATTTTCTTTTGCGGTTATAACCGACTGTTCGTCAATATCTACACCCGTAGCACTTTTAGCACCCAATAAAAGCGCCGCCGTTGCCAGAATACCGCTTCCCGTTCCTATGTCGAGAACATTGGTATTTTCGTCCACCGTATTTTCGAGCACTTTAAGGCAAAGCGATGTAGTTGCGTGGCCGCCTGTACCGAATGCGGCACCGGGGTCTAATTTTATTACCTTTCGGTTTTCTGTGTTTTCGTACTTCTCCCAGCTCGGACAAACGGCAAGTTTTTTGCCTATATTAAAAGCCTTAAAATATTTTTTCCAGTTTTCGTTCCAGTCTTTATCGTCAACCGTACTGTCTAAAATCTTAAAATCAATTCCTGCCGCAGTCATGCGCTCTTTTAAGAAAACCATCGCTTCTTTTGCGTTGTCTTCGTCACTTATGTAAAGATGTATTACCGAGATATCTCGGTTTTTATCAATTAAGTCCTTATCTATAAGGTCAACATGCGCAATTTCCATAGCACCTTTTTCAAGGTCATTATAGTCTTCTATATAAAGTCCGTAGGGTACAACCATATTCGCAATAGCACAAGCAAGTTCGGTCTTGTCGTTAGGAACGGTCGCTTTTATTTCAGTCCAGTTCATATTTTATCCCAAAATTCCTTTATTCTTAAGTAATCGGCTTCTATACTGCCCGAATACATACCGTTTCTGCCGCCGCCTTTAACGGTAAGCGCTTTTTTAAGCTCAAAAAACAAATCTTGGGCAGTTTTTTCTTCACCCGCAAGACAAAACTTAAAAGCGTTTTCCGCTTTTGAAACGAGCAAAACGGTTTTATCTTTCTTTTTATAAAATATATCCGCAAAAATTTGCAGGTCTTTTATATCCGTTCCGTCAAGACAAAAAAGATTTACATCTTCGGGCAAATTATCTGAAAATGCAGAAAAAAGCGCTCTTTTTTCGGTTGCGGCTTTTCTTATTTCTTCGTTCGACTTATTATAAAAGTCTGTTACCTTACTTGCCGTTTCTTCGGGCTTTGCCGATAATAAACTGTCAATATCCGCTATGTTTTCGGCTTTTATTTGGTAGTCGTTAAGCGCAAGTTTACCGCTTTTCATAAAAATACGGGTTCCGCCCCGCATTTTTTCGGTTGACAGAATTTTAATAATTCCGATTTCACCCGTTTTATTAACATGCGGAGCACAACAAGCGCACATATCACAGTTTTCGATTTCAACTAATCTTAATTCGCCGTCAACTTCTTTTTTTTGGCGGAATTTGAGATTTTTTATTTCGTTTTTAATAGGATAAAACGCTCTTACATTTTCGTTGTCCCAAACTTTTTTATTTGCTTTATTTTCAATTTTTTTAAGGTCTAAAGCGTTTAGTATGCCGTTAAAATCACAGGTTACAAAATCTTCCGACAAATGAAAGCCTACATTTTCGAGCCCGTAATCTCTGTTAATAATACCCGAAACGATATGCTCTGCCGTATGATTTTGCATAAACAAAAACCGTCTTATGAAATCTATCTTGCAACTAATCGTTTCACCTTTTTTTAACGGCTCTTTTGTAAAATGATAAATTTCGTCATTTTCAAATTTGACATCAAAAACGAATACATCGCCTATATATCCGATATCGGACGGCTGTCCGCCCATATTGGGGAAAAATGCGGTCTTATCCAAAACAACCTTAAAAAAGCCGTCCGCACTTATACAGTCTAAACAAACAGCCGAAAATTCACTTAAATAAGCATTTTCATCATAAAGCCTTTGCGTTTTCATTTTTTCTCCGCCAAACTTAAAAATTTTACGAAAGTTTTTCTAAAATTATATGAGCAACCTTATATATATCCCCTGCGCCCATTGTGATAATAACATCGCCGTCTTCGGCTTCTTTTACCATAGCTTCGGCTAACTTATCGTAATCGTCAAAAACTTGAGCGCCGTCAATTTCTTTTGCCAAATCGAAAGACGAGATGCCGAATGTGTTTTTCTCTCTTGATGCAACAATAGGTGTTAAAAATACCTTATCGGCAACCTTAAGCGCATCAATAATACCGTCCTTTAAGAGCGCAACACGGGAATAGGTAAAGGGTTGAAAAACCGTTATAATCTTTTTATATTCAAGACTCTTTGCGGCGGTTAAGGTTGCTTTAATTTCTGTCGGGTGGTGCGCATAGTCGTCAAAAACTGTTATACCTTTTTTCTTTCCTATGTTTTCAAATCTTCTTCCGGCACCCGCAAATTTATAAACGGCGTCCTTTATTTCTTCGGGCTTAACACCCATATCGTAACAAACCGCAAAGGAAGCAAGACCGTTAAAGATATTATGCTCACCCGGAATATGCATCTCAAGTTCGCCTATTTTTTTGCCGTTTTTCATTACCGAGAACGAGTAGCCGTATTCACCCGTTTTAATATCTTCGGCATAAAAGTCGTTTTCTTTTTTAAGACCGAAGGTTATGATTTTTGTATCTAAACCCTTTACGGTGTTCATAACTCTTTCGTCATCGCCGTTCACATAAGCGGTACTTGAAAGCAAAACAAATTTTCTAAAAGAGTTTTCGAGATTTTCCATCGTCTTAAAATAATCAAGATGGTCGTTATCTATATTAAGGAGTACCGAAATATCGGGAGAAAATTTAAGAAAACTGTCAACAAACTCGCAAGACTCGCAAACAAAAGTATCGCTTTCGCCTACAACACAAGAGCTGCCGCAAATGGGAAGCTTTCCGCCTATAACGGCATTAGGTTCCTTATTGCTTAAAAGGAGTATTTGTGTTATCATAGATGTAACGGTAGTTTTACCGTGAGTACCGGCAACACCTATAACATTGCCGTACTGTCTTGTTAAAGCGCCTAATAGTTCGCTTCTTTCCATTTGAGGAATACTAAGCCGCTTTGCTTCTTTGCGTTCGGGGTTATCTTCGCTTATTGCGGCAGAATAAACTACCAAATCGGCATCAATGATATTTTCTTCTTTTTGACCGATAATAACATTTATACCGATAGACCTTAAGTATGCAGTCTTTTCGGTTTCGGTATTATCGGAGCCGGTTACTGTATACCCCTTGCTTTTAAGTATTTCGGCAAGTGGACACATACCGCTTCCGCCTATACCTATCATGTGGATATTGGAAGCATTCAAATAAAGTTTATCGGTTTCGCAAATTTCTTTCACAAAAATTACTCCCTATTATATTATCTAAAATATTATTATAACATATAAGCCAAAAAAAACAAACATTTTTTACAAACAAGGCGGTGAGCGTGTGCTGACAATTAAAAAAGAAATATCCGTTATTTTAGATACATTAAAAAATGCGGGGTTTAAGGCTTACATAGTGGGCGGTTGCGTAAGGGACGCTCTTCTTAAAAAAACACCCGCCGATTATGATGTTACGACTGACGCCTTACCCGAAGATATTAAAAAACTGTTTTCGCACACTGCCGACACGGGTATAGAGCACGGTACCGTTACTGTTATAACCGAAAACGGTACCCCCGTAGAAGTAACGACCTTCAGGACCGAAAGCGGATATGACGATATGAGAAGACCCAAAGAGGTTAAATTTGTATCGGATATTAAGCTCGATTTATCGAGGCGTGATTTTACCGTTAATGCTATGGCATACAACGAAGATGACGGGTTAACAGACCCGTTTTGCGGACAAAAAGATTTAAGAAAAAAGCTTTTAAGAACTGTCGGGAGTCCTAAGGAAAGATTTTATGAAGATGCGTTAAGAATTATGCGTCTGTTCAGGTTTTCGAGCACTTTGGGTTTCAGAATAGACCCTAAAACAAAACGCTCGGCATTAAAGCTTTCGCCGAATCTCGAAAAAATAAGTGCCGAACGGGTAAACTGCGAACTTATTAAAGCCGTAAACGGACTTTATCCCGAAAGACTTACTCCCCTTATAAAAAGCGGCGGACTTAAAAGCTTCGGCATAAAAAGTGCCAAAAATCTAAAAAGAATAAAACGGTTAAAAGGAAGCGAAAACCTTAAACTTTTTTCCTTTTTGACTCTTTGCAACGCAGATTTTGATACGGTTTTTTCAAGTCTTAAATTTTCTAACAGTATTAAAAATTACTGCCGGAAAATTAAAAGCATAATGTTTATAACCGAAAAAAGTACAAGCGAAGAAATTAAACTTGCTTTGTCTGTTTGCGGTTACGATGTTTTTCTTGATTTTTTAGAGTATAAAGCAGTAATCGAAAAGAAAAATATTAAGAATATAAAGCTCAGAGCCGAAAGCATAATAAAGGCGAACGAGCCTTATAAAATATCACACCTTGCACTTAACGGCGAAGACCTTAAAGCATTGGGGCTTAAGGACAAAGAAATAGGTGAAGCGCTTAATAAAAGCATCCAAGAAATAAGAAAATATCCCGAGCATAACACAAAAGAATTTTTGATAAATCTAATAAAGAAAAGTAACTAAATAACGGCAAGTACCATAAAATGTAACGAGCAAAAGGTGGTTGCCGTTATTTTTTTATAAGGTCGGGGTATTTTGAAAAAGGTTTTATTTATAGGCGGAGATAAAAGAAGTGTTGTTGCGTTCTCGGAGCTTAAAAAAGCAGGGTTTGCCGTATCAAGTCTTGCGCTTTTTGAGAACGATAACGGGAAAATCGAAGAAAATGATGTTTTGGTTTTGCCCGTGCCCACACAAAAAGACAACATAAATATTTACACTCCCTTAAGCAATAAGATAATACCGCTTAAGGAAATATACGAAAAAGGCAAAAATAAGCTTATTTTATGTTGCAATTATAAATTTACGGGACTTAATTTCATAGACTTTTTATCTCTTGACTCTTATGCTTATCTCAATGCCGTTCCGACAGCCGAGGGAGCTATCGCCTTTGCTATAGAAAATACTCCCTTTACCATTTGGAATTCGAAAGTTTTGGTGATAGGAAACGGTAAGGTGGGAAAAATTCTTGCCGGAAGGCTTAAAGCACTCGGTGCCGATGTGACCGTAAGTGCGAGAAAGCAAAGTGATTTTGCCTACATTAAAGCACAAAACGAGAGTTTTATTAAAACCTGCGATGTACAAAGCCTTACAAAGAATTTCGACTTAATATTTAACACGGTAGATGCTCAAATATACAGTAATCTTTCTCCCCTTAAAAACAAAGTTTTAATAGATGTTTCAACTGACGGATGCTTAGATTTCAGCAAAGTAAAAGAAGAAAACATAAAAGCATATAAATTGCCGGGTATTCCGGGAAAAACCGCTCCCGAAACGGCAGGAAAAATACTTGCAGAAACAGTAATGCAGTTAACTTAAGCAATTAAGGAGAAAAATATGAAAGATATAACCGTAGGATACGCATTTTGCGGTTCCTTTTGCACTATAGGAAAGTCCCTTTGTGCATTAAAAGAACTTGCAAAATTTGATATAAAAATTAAACCTATTATGTCGGGTATCGTTTATAATACGGATACCCGCTTCGGCAAAGCGAAAGACCTTATTGACACGGTCGAAGAAATATGTCACGAAAAGGTTATTTGCGATATTGCTTCGGCAGAGCCGATAGGCCCTAAAAATTTACTTGATATAATTGTTGTTGCACCCGCAACGGGAAATACTCTTGCAAAATCGGCGCTCGGTATAACCGATACCCCCGTCACAATGGCGGTAAAGGCGCACTTAAGAAACGACAAGCCCGTTGTTTTCGGAATTGCGACAAATGACGCACTCGGTGCTTCTTATAAAAACATAGGACTCTTAAGTAATACAAAAAATGTTTTCTTTGTTCCGTATAAACAAGACGACCCCGAAAAAAAGCAAAATTCTCTCGTTTGCGATTTTTCGCTTATTCCTAAAACAGTAGAATATGCACTAAAGCTTAAACAGTTGCAGCCTGTTGTGCTGTAAAACAAAAAGACTTTCCCAAAGTAAAATTTGAGAAAGTCTTTTTAATTAAGCACGGAAAGTAAATCGGTTATTTTGTTTATTTCGTAATCAACACTGAACTTTGATTTTTTGTTAAATGAATTAAGCCAACAAATATCAAGCCCTGCGTTTTTGGCACCCAAAACATCGGACGACTCGGAATCGCCCACGACTAAAATTTTCCTTTTATCGCTTAGTCCCGTTTTGTTTATGCAAAAATCAAAATATTCCTTTTGCGGCTTTTGATATCCGATTTCTTCGGAAATACATATAAAATCGAAATACTTGTTAAGTCCCGCTTCTTTAATGCGCTTGTTTTGCGTCCTTTTTACACCGTTTGTGGTGGCATAAAGGGTGTATCCCCTTTTCTTTAATTCGTCAAGCACATAAAGTGCGCCGTCCGCCAAATGGTGACACTTTGCGAGTTCAATAAAATAATCGTCCGATACCTTTTTTGCATCGGCTTTTATGTTGAGCTTATCGAAAAGCATAATAAAACGCCCGACATAAATTTCTTCCTTTTTAATCTCCCCGTTTTCAAATTTTTGCCAAAAAAACTTGTTAATATCTGAATATAATTTTGCCGTTTTGTCGTCACAAGGAAGACCGTTATCCTTAAGTACACTTTTTACGGCAATTTTTTCGGAGAAATTAAAGTCTAAAATAGTATTATCAAGGTCTAAAAATATAATGCTGTACTTTTTCATAAACCTAAACTGCAACAAATTTTAAGAGCATTTCAATACCGTTTTCCAAAAAAATCATTAAGAATACGGCAAGTGTTGCCATACCGCCCGAGGTTGAGCCTATCGCCCGTAAGCCGAACGGTCTGTACCTTTCGTCTTTCGGTATACTGTCGTACTGCTTTATTTTGCCTACGGCAAAATTTTTATAAAAATAAAAAGCAAATATACCGCCTAATATAACCGTCAAAAGTGTAACGGCATTGGAAACGGCAGAAGCAAGTGAAATTTTAAGAAAGTCTTTATCCTTAAAGGTTTCGGCAATCTTGTTTGCATCAAGCTCCGCTGTATCAATATAGTTCTCTATAATTTCCGAAATAGCTTCGCTTTTAACACTCGATGTTGTTCTTAAAGCACAAGTGGCAGTATAGGTTAAAACACCTATAAGCATAAATATAAGCCCTATCTTATACATTTTGCGGTAAAATGCCCATATTGCCGCACCGAAAGGACCGAATAAGAACGACAAAACCGCAACAGGCCAACAAAAAGACACCTTGCTTTTTGTAAGCTCCATTGTTGCAAATTTAGGTAAAATTTTCTCGGTGTTTTTATCGACAAATACCGAAAGGTCGCTCATACTTACGCCGTCAACCGTATCGGGCATATCGAGTTTCTTTTTATAGACCGTCCTTGTGTAAACGGGTTCGTCTTTTGACTCACTGCCTGAGAGTTTTGTTCCGCAGTTTACACAGTATTCGTATTTATCTTCGTTTACGGTATTGCATTCGGTACAAATTTTACTCACTTTTATCACCCTTAAACTTAAAGCCCCGCAAGGGAAGCCAAAATTTGCGGCAAATAATCAACGGCAAGAAAACCTAACAAAAAGAGTAATATATTTACTCCGCCTTTTTTTGCCATATCTTCCGCTATATCTTCACTGTCTTGCTTAATAGATTTAACAGTCTTTATTACATGATTTCTGTAAATATAATCGCCGAGTATACCCGAAATCAGCATTATTGCAAGTAGCAATAACTCCGAAACGATAAAGAAAACAAGAAGCGTAATATTTATTTTGTCAAAATGATTGGTAAAGTACTCGCTCATTAACTGATAATTGCCTATCGTTTCGTCCGGCAAAATACCCATGACAGATTTCAAAAACGGCAAAGAAACCATAGTAAGAGAAATAAAAAGCGTTGCAACGATTAAGCCTATTTTATACATTTTCCTTGACAAAAACCAAGCCGCAGGAAAAAGAAATGCCAAAAGGTTAAACGATGCTTTTTTACCCGTTGCCATTAAAGCAAACTTAGGTATATAACGGTTTGTGTTTGCCATAACAAATCTCTTTGCTTCGTTTGCGGTAACACCGTCCCCTAAATCTAAATCGGCAGGAACACCGCCTAAGAAATCAAAACCTATAAAGCGCTTACCCATCTTAAAAGTATTTGGCGTCTGACAGTTAGGGCAAATTTGCTCTTTGCCGTCATATACTTCGCCGCACATCGGGCATTTAACATCAACCCTTATGGCTTCCTGCTGTTCGGTATTTACGGTGTTTTCGTTTTGTCCGTTTGTTTCTTTAGAAGAATCGTATTCGTTTTCAGTACCGTGAAGCTCTTCCTTTGCACAGTGGCCTAATTTGTTATAACAGTCCCTATGATGCGGAGCACCGCAAACAGGACAAAAAACGACATCATCGTTATCAAAAAGATAGGCATTGCAAAATGCACATTTCTTTCCCTCTAAGTTAATACTCATAAAAGTGAACCTCTATAATCGTCAATCTTCTCTAAAATCTTATCAAAATACTCGTCACCGTAATTATGATAAAGTCCGTTTTCTATCATTTCGAGAAATTTATCACGCTTTACCCATTTAGCCTCGGCGACCTCGCTTTTTTGAAGCGTAAGTTCTTCTGACGGAATATCGACCGTTATCGCCCAGACATCTAAAATCGAGTTCTTGCGTTTTAGCCTTAAAAGCTTTATAAGAGAGTCCTTATCGGACTTAATTCCGAGTTCTTCAAAAAGCTCCCGTTTTGCTGCACTAAAGGAACTTTCTCCCGACTTTGCGGCACCGCCTGTTGCCGCCCATTCGCCCGGCATAAGCTTTTTATCGTCAGCCCTGCGCTGTACAAGTATTTCGCCTTTTGAAGACAAAACCCAAATATGAACTACCAAGTGATATTCACCCGATTTTAACTGAGTTTTGCCTCTTACGACAGTCCTGCCGGTTTTTTTACCGGTGCTCGTAAGAATATCCCATATTTCGTCAGTCATACTTTCTGTCAACAACCTCACCGGCATTTTTGTAAATGCTGTCATTCTTTATATATCCACGAAGTAACGAAAGCGGATAAACAAGAGTCCTTTTGCCGACTATCGTTCCGGGGTTCAGAACGGCTCCGCAACCGATTTCGGCATAATCGCCTAAAAATGCGCCGATTTTCCTAAGTCCCGTTTCTATAACGGTGTCGCCGACTTTTATATTTATATTCTTTCTGTCGGACTTAATGTTCGATGTTATGGCACCGGCTCCCAAATGGGCATGGTAACCCAAAATCGAGTCGCCGACATAGTTATAATGCGGAACTTGAACATTGTTAAAGATAATAACATTTTTAATTTCACTCGAGTTGCCGACAACACAGTTGTCACCGATAAAAGCACTGCCTCTTATAAATGCGCAGTGTCTGACCTCGGTATTTTCGCCTATGAAGCAAGGTCCCGTTATACTTGCCGTAGGCGCTATTTTTGCGCTCTTTGCGGCAAAAATACCGTCTCCCAAATCATCGTACAAATTCATATCGAGTGTTTTCGAGTACTCAATTATGAAGTCCTTAATATGCGGTAAAACCTCATAAGGATATTCATAATTTTTAAGTAACTCTGCGGCTTTCGTATTTTCTAGAGTAAACAAATTTTTTATTTTTATTTCTTCCATTACTTTCACCTTTGTGCATTAAATTACTATTATTATACCAAAATGGAACAGTTTTTTCAAGAATTTATCGAGAAGCTATTGTAAAATAGAATAAAATATATTATACTATAAGCATAATTGTATATTGAGCCGTGCGAATGGGCGGGTCCTGTACGACGAAAGGCTGTGAACCATGTCAGGCGGGGAACCGAGCAGCATTAAGCAGTTTATTTCGTGCGTTCAGTAAATCGGCTCATTCGTACCGCTTAGTATACAATTTTTACATTTCTAAGGGGAAGTGAAAATTATGGCTTATCAGGCACTTTACAGAAAATACCGCCCTACATCCTTTTCGGATGTTTACGGACAAGAGCATATTACAAAAACTCTAAAAAAAGAACTTGCAGACGGTAAAACCGTTCATGCCTACTTATTTACCGGAACAAGAGGCACCGGTAAAACAACCTGTGCTAAAATTCTTGCCAAAGCGGTAAACTGCCTTAACCCTAAAGACGGTGACCCTTGCGGTGAATGCGAAATGTGCAAAGCCATTGCCGAAGACACGGTTACGGACATTTGCGAAATAGACGCCGCTTCTAATAACGGTGTTGACGATATCAGGACGCTCAGAGAACAGGTTAATTTCACCCCCACAACCGCAAAATACCGTGTTTATATTATTGACGAGGTTCACATGCTGTCGGTTGCGGCATTTAATGCGCTTCTTAAAACTCTCGAAGAACCGCCCGAGCATGTTATTTTCATTCTTGCAACCACCGAGGTTCAAAAGCTTCCCGCCACAATTCTTTCCCGCTGTCAGCGTTTTGATTTTAAGCGCATTGACTCGGAAAAAATCATTGAAAGAATTAAATTTGTCTGCGAAAGCGAAGGCTTTAAGATAACAGACGAAGCAGCTTCCCTTATTGCCGCCACGGCGGACGGCGGTATGCGTGATGCACTTTCCGTGCTCGACCTTTGCGCTTCTTCAAGTAAAAATATTGACGAAGATACCGTTGTAAAGGTATGCTCTATGGCAGGTAACGAATACCTTATTTCTCTTGCCGATTATATAAAAGACAAAAATACCGAAGAAGCTTTGATGCTCTTAAGTGAACTTCACAACTCTTCGGTTGATATGCTGAGGCTTTTAAGCGAACTAATAGGGCACTACAGAGATTTAATGATAGTTAAAACGGTTAAGGACAAGACCTTGCCTATAGTTTGCTCAAACAAAAAATTAGCCCTTATAAAAGAACAGGCAAATAAATATTCCTTAAGCGAAATACTTACCGTTCTTGATGTTTTGCAAAATGCCGCCGTCAAAATGCAAGGCGGAAACCACAGAACCGAAATGGAAATGACGGTTATAAGGCTTTGCAACCCGAAGCTTTCGGGCGACTATACGGCTCTCGAAATGCGAATTGCCGAGCTTGAAAGCAAAATCGCAAACGGCAAAGTTAATATTGCCAAAACCGAGAGTAAGTCTGAGCCTATAAAAGAAAAGTCTTCTAAAAAGGCACAAACTAAAGAAGTGTCACCGACAGTAAACAAAGCAAACGAAGAAGTCACCGACAACAAAGAGGAGAATAGCCCCGATTCGCCTATAGCCGAATGGGAAGATATTTTAAGTATCTTGCGAAAAACCTGTCCGCTTATAGCGGGAGTTTTGCAAGGCTCTAATGCTTATGTTGACGGCGAATGGCTTTTAATTGACTCAAACAACGAACAGTTCCGTTCACTTATTAACGGCGAAAGCGGAACATACCGTGATGCCATAAGAAAAGCGGCGGCTACCGTTTTAGGTGCCACCTATAAATTAGGACCGTACAAGAAAAAAGCAACAAAAGAAGAAAAAGCGGCGGACCCTATGATAGATTTTCAAAAGAAACTTGAAATTTTAGAAAACAAGTAAGGAGATTAAATAATGAAAGTCAGAATTCCAAACAGCGGCGGACAGGGCAATATGAACCAAATGCTTATGAAAGCCCAAAAAATGCAAGAAGATATGCAAACACTTCAGGGTGACCTTGAAAACCGTGAATATACGGCAACTTCCGGCGGCGGCGCCGTTAGTGTCACCGTTGACGGAAAATATATGATTAAATCTCTTAAAATTAACCCCGATATTATAGATGCGGACGATGCCGAAATGATAGAAGATTTGGTAACAGTTGCCGTTAACGAAGCAATTAAAACGGCAAGTGAAACCGCCGAAAGTGAAATGAGCGCAATAACCGGCGGACTTAACATTCCGGGGCTTTTGTAATGGGATACAATATTATACCGCTTAACGAGCTTGTAAATCAGTTTTCCCGTCTTCCGGGTATCGGCAAAAAAACAGCACAGCGTTTGGCGTTTAGTGTCTTAGAACAGCCGCCCGAAATGGCGAAAGAATTTGCCGATGCTTTAATTAATGCCAGAGAGAAAATTCACTTTTGTAAAATATGTCAGGCTCTTACCGACAACGAAATTTGCGGTATTTGTGACGATTTAAGGCGGGATAAGTCGGTTATTTGCGTTGTCGAAGACCCGAAAGATGTATTGGCGTTCGAAAAAATGCGTGAGTTTTCGGGCGTTTACCATGTTTTGCACGGCGTTATTTCTCCGCTTGACGGAATAACTCCCGACAAAATAAGAATAAAAGAGCTTATGGCAAGGCTTTCGAGCGGCGAGGTTAAGGAAATAATTATGGCAACTAACCCGACCGTTGAGGGCGAGGCTACGGCAAGTTATATTTCAAGACTCGTAAAACCCATGGGCATAAAGGTGACCCGTTTGGCTTACGGTATCCCCGTAGGCGGAGACCTTCAGTATGCTGACGAGTACACTTTAGCACGGTCACTTGAAGGGAGAAATGAAATATAATGACTAAGGAAAAAATCGACCGAATAAACTTTTTGGCAAAAAAACAAAAGAGCGAAGGCTTAAGCGAAGAAGAAAAAGAAGAACAAAAAAATTTAAGAAAAGAATATATCGAAAGCTATAAAAAAAGTCTTATGTCACAGCTCGATTCAATTTATATAGTTGACGAAAAAGGCAATAAGAAAAAATTAGTTCAATAAAAAGTTAAAACAATAAAAAATGCGGAAGACAATGTCTTCCGCATTTTTCTATATCTAAATTAAATTAGATTTCAGCAAAGTACTTAATGGTACGAACCATCTGACTTGTATAGCTGTTCTCGTTATCATACCAAGAAACAACCTGAACCTCATAAAGGTCGTCAGAAATCTTAGATACCATTGTCTGAGTAGCATCGAAGAGAGAACCGTATCTCATACCGATAACATCGCTTGATACGATTTGGTCTTCATTATAACCGAAGGAAGCAGAAGCAGCAGCCTTCATAGCGGCATTGATGCCTTCCTTAGTTACATCTGTACCCTTAACAACAGCGGTAAGAATGGTGGTAGAGCCGGTCGGTACCGGAACACGCTGAGCAGAACCGATAAGTTTGCCGTTGAGTTCGGGAATTACAAGACCGATAGCCTTAGCAGCGCCTGTTGAGTTCGGAACGATGTTTGCAGCACCTGCACGTGCACGGCGAAGATCACCCTTTCTGTGAGGACCGTCAAGAATCATCTGGTCGCCGGTATAAGCATGAATGGTGCTCATGATACCGCTCTGAATGGGAGCATAATCGTTAAGAGTCTTAGCCATGGGAGCCAAGCAGTTAGTGGTGCAAGAAGCAGCAGAAATAATCTTGTCTTCCTTAGTAAGAGTATTTTCGTTTACGCTGTAAACGATAGTCGGAAGGTCATTTCCTGCAGGAGCAGAAATAACAACCTTTTTAGCACCGGCATCAATATGAGCCTGTCACTTTTCTTTTGAGCAATAGAAACCTGTACATTCAAGTACAACATCTACACCGAGCTTACCCCAAGGAAGGTCCTTAGCGTCTTTCTCAGCATAAATCTTAAGAGTCTTACCGTCAACAGTAATGGTACCTGCTTCGTCATCAGCGGCAACAGTGTGTTTGCCTTCGCCGATGAAACCGCAATAACCGCCCTGTGCTGTATCATACTTAAGAAGATTTGCGAGCATTGAGGGCTTTGTTAAGTCGTTGATAGCTACTACATCGTAACCTTCAGCGCCAAACATCTGACGGAATGCGAGACGACCGATACGGCCGAATCCGTTAATTGCAACTTTAACCATTGAGAAATACCTCCAAATAATTTTGTCGTTAATTATTGTACCCCATTTAATTCCATTTTTCAAGTTATTTTGTTTATTTTTTAACATTATTTGAATTTTTCGTATATTATTGCACACTACTATCTCTTAAGGACTGATTAAATTGACATTTTCGCCCAAAAAAGCAGAGATAATTTTGTCGGCTTACCGTAATATGCTTCAAAAAAGATACTTTTTAACAAAGAATAAACAAAAAGTCACAAGAACTGTAAGGAAGCTTAACGCACTGACATTTTATCTTTTTTCAAAAAGCAGTAAGACCGATATTTTTGCCCTGACCTTTTTTATTAAGTCGGCTTGTGAAGCTTACGATTTGGATATAAAAATAACGGGCGAAAGATTTGTAATTCTAAACAGTGATTACTATTTTTCGCTAATCGCCGAATGCATTTTTTCAAAAGTTAAAAAATTAAATGTCTTTGTAAGTAAAGAAAGTATAAAAATTATCGCTGCCGGGTATGTAAGCAGCGATAATCTAATAAAAGTATGCAAAATGGGAAAATGCAAAATTTTTAAGGGCGAAAATGTTTTGGGTATTACTCTAACTTAATATATTTTCGGCGGTTTTAAGTCCGTCAACCGCCGCCGACATTATACCTCCGGCATAACCTGCACCCTCACCGCAGGGATATATTCCTTTATGCGTTATGCTTTCTCCCTTTTCGTCTCTTAAAATTCTTATAGGTGACGAGCTTCGGCTTTCGGGTGCCGTAAGTACCGCATCAAAATCGGCAAAACCCTTAATCTTTTTATCGAACTCCTTAATACCGTCCTTTAGTGAATCGGTAACAAATTGCGGAAAAATCTTTGTAAAGTCGGCAAAATCTGTTCTATAACGTATTGACGGCTTTACTTTTTTTATTTGGGCTTTTTTGCCGAAAACAAATTCGCCTACGGTTGTTACGGGAATTTTTCCGCCGGTTACAGTAAAGGCTTTTTTCTCTATGTCACGCTGAAAATAAACTCCCGCCAAAACATCGTCACTTTCGAAGTCTTCGGGGTTTACTCCGACAAGAACGGCGCTGTTTGCATTTTCTTTATCTCTTTTTCTTTCGCTCATTCCGTTTATTGCAAAATGACCGCTTTCGCTCGAAGCATTTATCACTTCACCGCCCGGACACATACAAAATGTAAAAACACCTCTGCCGTTTTTAAGGTGAGTTGCAAGTTTATAATCGGCGGCGCCCAAATTTTCGTTGTCGCAAAAATCACCGTAAAGGGCTTTGTTTATGTCCTTTTGAAGATGCTCTATTCTTACGCCTACGGCAAACGGCTTTCTTTCGAGTGCGAAGCCGTTTTCTTTGAGCATTAAAAATGTATCCCTTGCGGAATGACCTATACATAAAGCGAGTTTTTCGCAAAAAAATTTTTCGCCGTTTACACAAATTTCCGTAAGCTTACCGTCAGAAAAATAAAGATTTTCGAGTTTACTTCCGAAACAAATTTCTCCGCCTAAGCTTATTATTTCGTTTCGTATGTTTTTTACAACATTTTTAAGAACATCAGTGCCTATATGCGGCTTCGCATCGGTTAAAACGTCTTCGTTTGCCCCAAAATCATAAAATGTTTCAAGAACGGCTCTTATCCGCTTGTCCTTAATACCCGTGTTTAACTTGCCGTCCGAAAATGTCCCCGCTCCGCCTTCGCCGAACTGAACATTTGAGTTTTCGTTTAATTTTTCAGTAGCAAAATAATTTTCTATGTCGTTAAATCTCTTATCGACATCGTATCCTCTTTCGAAAACTATCGGTTTTTCCCCTGCTCTTGCCAAGTAAAGCGCCGCAAACATTCCTGCAGGTCCGAAGCCTACTATAACAGGTCTTTTTCTAAGTGTGGCTTCTTTGCCGTACTTCCACTCGTAGGAAGGTTTATTAAATATACTTGCTTTTTTTGAGTTTTTAACCGCTTTTTCTTCGCCTTTTACAAGCGAAACGGTTAAAGAACAGCAAAGTTTTATATCGCTTTTCTTCCTTGCATCAACCGATTTTTTATAAAGCTTTGCACTCTTTATATCTTTGACATCTGACTTAAGTTCTCTTGCAGCAACATATCTTAAGTCGGAAAAATCAAAATCTAAAGGCAAAAATATGTTGTTAAGTAAAATCATTAAAACTCACCTAAATAAACCGATACGCCCTCTGCGGCACACATGGCGCTCGACCATGCCCATTGCAAATTAAAGCCGCCGCAGTCGCCGTCAACATCCAAAATTTCGCCTATGCAAAAAAGTCCGCTGTCCTTTTTAGACATCATAGTCATACTGTCAAAGTCTTCGGTATCAAGTCCACCCGCCGTAACCTGAGAATTTTCAAAGCCGGTGGTTCCCAAAACACAGAACGGAAAAGACTTTATAAGATTTGCTAAAGTCTTGACGGTTTTAAGGTCAAATTTATCTATGCTCTCACTTAATGCTATACCCGCCGATTTTATTATTTGCTGACCGACACGCTTATTAAGAAGTCCCGTAAAGAATTCTTCGGCATTTCTGCCCCTTAATGACGAAACTCTGTAACTTAACAAGTCGCAAAGCTTATTAAAATCGTATTCGGGCATTAAATCGAGTATAATTTTCTTTTTTGTATCGCTTCTCGGTATCTCACGGGAAATTTGCATAATGGGCGGTCCCGAAAGACCGTAATCACAAAATAAAACTTCGCCCTCTTCGCTTCTTATTTCCTTTTTGCCGTCATAAAGCGAAGCCTTTGCCATTACCTTTATGCCCTTAAGACTTTTTGTGACGGTATTATCCGTTTTAACCTGAACGAGTGCCGGTGTTGTTTTAACAGTACGGTAAGACATATCTTTAAGAAGTCCTAAAACATTCCCCGTACTGCCGAGCTTTTTGCCGCCCGAAAAAAGTCCCGAAGCTACGACAAGCGCTTTCGAAAAATAAGTGTTTTTATTATCGCTTATTTCGAATACACCGTTTTTCTTTTTTATTTTTGTTATTTCGCACTCGGTATATGTATTTACACCGAGCTTATCTGCCGCAAACCGCAATACGTCAACCACACTTGAAGCCTGTAAGGAATACGGATATGCTTTTCCCTGCTCGTCAAAGGTAAAAACAACACCTAACTCGGCGAAAACATTTTCGGTGTAAATATTATCAAACCGCATAAGCGCATACGAAATAAAGTCTTTATTATCGGAATGATAACTGTTTTCAGTAATATTTCTGTTTGTTATGTTGCACCTGCCGTTGCCCGTAACTATGAGTTTTTTCGCAACTCTCGGCATACTCTCGAAAATATTAACAGTCAAATCTTTATTGAGTTTTTTAAGATAAACGGCAAACATAAGTCCCGATGCGCCGCCGCCTATTACATTAACATCGCTTATTTCTTTCATTAGTGTCTTTCGTCCTTATCGGTAAAAACTTCACAAAACGCCGCAGAATTTGACGGCTGTTGCCCTGCTAAATACAAATGCGAAACATCGCCGAAGCCTCGGCATCTGAAATATGCTATTCCCTCTTCCCGTTCTTCGGTTTGAACGGTTGTAACCGAAGTAGGCGGTGCTACAAAGCCCTGCCATAAAACAAGCGGAGAAACACCTATTAAATGCGATATTAAAACCGCTTCAATACCGAAATGGCAAAAGAACACAATAGCGTCCTTATTAGGCTTAACGGCTTTATAATATCCGCCTTCTCTTTCGTAACCATGCTCTTTAAGAAAATTATCAAACTCTCTTATAACATAACGGTACACTTCGGGTGCATCGCCCGTATTTATAATTTCAGTATCTATCCACTTGTCCCTGTCGTAAAGGTCGGGCTGTTTAGTCCAGTAAGACGGCAAAAAGTCCCACGGAAAATGCGGTTTGCCGTTTCTCGGGTCGATTATTTTACCCGGAAATTCACGAAGCCAGTCAAGTGTAACCGCTGTTTTATTCAGCAACTTTAATGACGGCTCGGCTGTTCTTTGCGCTCTTCCGAGCGGAGAACAGTAGTATTCCTTTGCGGGTATTTCCTTTATTCTCTCTTTTAATATTTCGGCTTCCTTAAAACCTCTTTCGGTTAAAGAATCGTTAGGATAATCGGGGTCGCCGTGTCTTACAAATATAAGCTTCATTGTTAATCACCTTAGTTAAAATATAACACATTTTTTTATAACTTACAATAAAAAGAAACAACTCCGTCTTAAAGTGTAAAACAGAGCTGTCTCTTTTAAGGGGTTTTATTACCGAAAAATGCTTTCCTCGGTGCAATTATATTGTAAAAAAGAATTATTAACTCAAAGTAAATTAAATGTAAACAATTTTTTAGAATATTATTAACATATCCTGCCGATAATAATTGTACCAAAGCATACAAAAGAAAGGATAATAAATGATGCAATATAAAGAAGCAAAAAAGAAAAATAATATGTTTTACATCATTGTTGCGGTTTGCATAGTTTTAGTGGCTGTAGTTTCTTATATAACTGTAACAAACGACAAGTCCGCCGCAAAAACAAAAAAGCAAAATGATGCCATAAAAAAAGAAAACAGTTCATATAACAGTAATGAAGACCTTATAGGTAAAAAAACAACCGAGCCTACCGAAAACACGGTAACTGACGAGCCTTATGAAGTGACAGAAACGGAAGAAAATGCAGAACAACCGGCAGAAGAAAAGCAGTCGTTCGTATTGCCTATTAAGGGAAATATAATTAAAAATTTCAGCAATAAGACCTTACAGTACAGCAAAACCTACGGCGATATGCGGCTTCATATGGGTATTGATATTTCCTGTGGTGATAATTCTCAAATTGTTTCGGTTTCAAACGGTACCGTCACCGATATATCCGATACTTCCGAGTTTGCAAAAACTGTTACTATTGACCACGGCAACGGGCTTACCGTTAAGTACTGCGGTCTCGGTACTACCTGCGTAAAAGCGGGAGAAAGTGTCGGTACGGGTGTGCTGATAGGCACCGTTAAGGGTGTACCGTCCGAATGTGAAGACGAAATGCATGTCCACATTGAAGCATATATAAACGGCGAAGCCGTATCTCCTTTAGAAGCTTTCGGTTTTTAATTAATGCCCTCGAAATATTCGTTTAGGGGCACAAAAAAGCACGGTGCAAATTTTCTATGCATCGTGCTTTTATTTTATGTAGGCTTCGAGCCTGTAAATAGGCTTATTCATCGCCATAAAACGGGCTTCGTACTCCGTTACGATATTTTCGTCAAAATCAGTTAAATCGTCCTGATGTAAATCGAGCGAAATGTTTTTAATAAAAAAACCGTTATTCGAAAACTCTTCAAGCGAAAACTCAAAAAACTTTCTGTTGTCGGTCTTTTGATGTATTTCGGCGCCGTCCTTTAGAATTCGCTTATAAATCGAAAGAAATCTCTCGCTTGTCAGTCTATGCGAAGCATAGCGGTTTTTGGGAAACGGGCAGGAAAAATTAAGAAAAATACCGCTAATTGATTTTTCCTTTATGTAACGCTCCAAATATTCCGCAGAGCACTTCATAAATTTAAGGTTTTTAACATTTTCTTTAATTGCAAGTTCACAAGCCGACACAATTACATTTGACTCTTTTTCGACCGCCAAAAGATTTATGTCGGGGTGAGATTTTGCATACTCTACGGCAAATTTACCCTTGCCGCAGCCGATTTCCAAATACAAATCGTTTCCGTTTCCGAACCATTTATTTAAGTCTAAATACTCCTTTTGTAAAACGGCAGTATTAAAATTTCTGTCTTCGTTTTCACAAATATAAAGAACATCCGAAACACCCGAAAGCCTTTCTTCGAGGTTCTTCTTTTTCCGCATTCTCATATAATCACCGTAAAATTACAGCTTTTCTATTTCGTCTGCGGCTTCGCTTAAAAAGTCGCCCTCAAAAAGCTCGATTACTCCCATATCAACCTGCTTTGAAAGGTTAATATCAATGGGAAGCTTTGCCAAAAGCTTAACATCGGTTTCATTGTAAAGACTGTCGTTGCCGTTTCCGAAAACGGAAAATTCTTTTCCGCAGTCAGGACATTTAACATAGCTTAAGTTTTCTACGGCGCCTATAATCTTTATATTCATCATATTTGCCATATTTACGGCTTTTTTAACTATCATTGAAACAAGGTCTTGCGGAGATGTAACTATAACCGTTCCGTCAAGCGGAATCATTTGAAAAACGGTAAGCGGTACATCACCCGTTCCGGGCGGACAGTCAACAAACAAATAGTCAAGCTCTCCCCAAACGACCTCCTGCCAAAACTGTTTTACAAGTCCGGCAATTACGGGGCCTCGCCAAATAACGGGCGCATCTTCCGTTTCGAGCATCATATTAACCGAAATTATCTTAATACCGGTCTTTGTAACGGCGGGAAGAATGCCTAAATCGTTTTGCATTGCCTTTTCCTTTATACCGAATGCTTTCGGTATAGACGGTCCGGTTATATCGGCGTCAAGTATGCCGACCTTATAACCTTTTCGTGCCATTTCGACTGCAAGCATTGATGTGACGGTAGACTTACCGACACCGCCCTTGCCGCTTACAACAGCTATTATATGCTTAATATCGTTGAATTCGCCCGTAGGCTCAATTAAACTGTTGTTTTCCTTTTTTGCGCAATTGCTCGAACAAGTAGAACAATTACCGTTGCATCCGCTTTCTGACATAGCTATCACCTTAAAATTATTTTGTAGTTACAGTTTCCTTTTCTCCGGTTTTCTCGTCCGTTATTTCGTTCTTAAAGAATTTCTTTTCGAAGAACAAGAACAACAAGCAAATAACCGAAAAATAAACAAGCAAAATCGGGGTTGCAGGAATTAAATAAATAAACGGAATTTTAACAAGACCGTAGAAAAATTCGAGTATTGAAACACCGTTTGGGCCCATTGTGAAGAAATAGTTTGTAAAATCGCAAAGTCCGAGTGCTCTGAATAAAAAGTTTACTCCCGTAATTGTTATTCCCAAAATTCCCAAAGTTAAGCCTACCTTAGGCAAATCTCTGAAATGCGGTCTGAAAAAACCGAGAGTTGAGAGCGTTATTCCGCCTATAAATACGAAAACATGCGTTATATAAAAGCCTAACATTCTCGGCATAAAAATCGAATATCCGTTAAATG
The DNA here is from genome assembly GCA_045642125.1 of Acutalibacteraceae bacterium. Taxonomy (GTDB): domain Bacteria; phylum Bacillota; class Clostridia; order Oscillospirales; family Acutalibacteraceae; genus UBA737. The sequence goes on from JAZUIE010000033.1 coordinate 34,242, forward strand.
CGGGTTCGGGGAACAAAAGTGCCATCATAGCGCCGAACGGTGCCATAAAAAACGAAAAGCCCATAATTCCCCGCTTGTTTGTTAAAACACCTATAGGAATTAAAAACATATTAATGTTACAAAGCTGAAGCGGTAACTCGTTAAACCAGTTAAAACCGGTGCCGGAAGCCTCAAGATACTGCGTATCGATAGACAAGTAATACTTGTAAACAAAGAAAATTATTATATTTACGGCACAAAAAGCAATTATGAAAAACCTTTTGGCAAAATCGCTTTTCTTTCTAAAAATAAGCCAAAAAGCGACTATCAAAGCTATCGTAATTGCAACCATATAAAGATAGGTGCTGTTATAAGTTTTAAGAATCGGTGTGAACATTTTTTCGTCCCCTTAAATAAAAAATCAACTCGCTTAAAAGCATCAAAACAACCGAAAGCAAACATCCCCAAAAAACATCTACTATCGAATGTTGTTTTATAAATACAGTAGACATACAAATCAAAACCACCAAAATAAATGAAAGTGTATGCCAAATTTTGTTTTCCCTAAACGGCCCGAATGTAAAAGTACCTAAATGCACGGTTAAAGCCTCAAAACAATGCAAACTCGGGAAAACATTTGCGGAGGGAGTATCGTTTGCATAAATAATTCGGCAAACAAAAAGAAAAAAGCCTTTACCCTCAGCTGTGGGCCTGAAATCTACCATAGACGGATAAACGATAAAACAAATACTACATAAAATCATACCCGAAAAAAGAGCAACCGACAGTTTAACAAAGTCCTTTTTGTCCTTGATAAAGGTGCAAAGTGCCAAAAGCGGCACATAAGGAAACCATAAAACATACGGAATGCAAAATTCGGGTATGAACGGTATTTTATCGTCAAAAGGGATATGTATAATATGGTATTTTAATGTAAAAAATTTTGATATAAAATAAAATCCGCCCGACACAAGAAAGAACAAAAAAAGATAGGCGGATTTGTTTTCCTTAAGAAAAGTTTTTATTGTCTTAAACAATTAAATCACCCATACAAAGTACTGCCGAAAAAACTCAGTTTTTGTCATATCATGCTTTAAGATTATAACTTAAAAAGCCATTTTTGTCAATAAGACGGCATTATGTAAAAAGTCCCATTACAGTATTTTGTCTATGTCCCATATTACACTTTTAATAAGCCCCGCAGAACGGGAAGATGCTTCCCTCAAAAATGTTACAAACTCATTTGCGTTGTCTTTTCCGGTGCTTGAGTCGGAGATAGTACGAATGGCGGTAAAGCGAACTCCCGCTAATGCACAGGTTTGAGCTATAGCTCCCGATTCCATTTCGCAAACAGAGGCGGCGAATATGTTTCTTAAATGGTCTTTTGCTTTTTCACCGGCAATAAACTGGTCGCCTGTTGCAAACCTTGCAACAGAGCAGTTAAGATGTTGCTTTTTTGCCGTATCCAAAATAAGATTATTAAGCTTTTCGTCACACTTAAAATACGGCGAAGAAAAATTATCCACCTGCGCTAATTTATATCCGAGCGGAACTAAGTCGTAGTCATGCTGAACTACATCCCCTGAAATTACTATGTCAAAAACCTTTAATTTATTATCAAGTGCACCGCCTACACCGGTGTTTATTATTATATCGGGAGAATATCTCTCAATAAGTACCGAGGCACAAACGGCGGCATTTACTTTACCCATTCCGCATTGCAATACAACAATATCCTGACCGAAAAGAGTACCTACGGTATATTCACATCTTGAAATCTTTTCGGTCTTTGTTATTTTCATATCGCTTTTAATAAGCTCGATTTCTTCGACTAATGCCCCTATAATTCCTATCATGTTCATCACCTGAAAAATTATATATAAACCCAAAGCCAACAGATTGTGGATATTATATTATAAACCCAAAGCCAACGGCTTTGAAAAGCGGTGAAGCCGCTTGCCGTGTATAGCACGGCAGGTTTAGTCATTCAATAGACACAATCAAAACCGCAGGTTTTATAATGCCAACGGCATTTTGTTGGTGTTTTTAACACCAA
>JAZUIE010000034.1:0-23994 GCA_045642125.1 Acutalibacteraceae bacterium
AAACTTCGTCTGCAGAGTCACCCATACTGTTGTTAGCATAGCCTTGCTCTGAATAAGAACCTAATCTTGTTCCGGCCTTATTGCCTCTTAAAATACCGATTATCGGTCTTGAGCCCGAAATCATTTTGGCATCAAAAGAAAGCTTTGCATAAGCTACCTTTACCGTGCCTGCGTCATAATAAGAGTCAAGATTCAAAGGAACAAATACGTTTGCAGTATCGGTTGTATTGTCCTTTGAGCCGATAACGAACATTTGCGTTGATTCTGCCAAGGCACCGAAAGGCAAAGCCAATACGGAGGTTAAAACCAAAGCCGCAGCGAGAACAACTGACAAAATGCGTTTCGTCATCTTGCGATTGTTTTTCGTCATACAAAAAACCCTTTCATATATTATTTTGTCCGCTTCCCTTTACGGACAATAGATTGAACTGACTTAATGCTTTAAGCGTATAAATATACTTATAAGCATACTATCATTTCTATCATAAATTATAGTTTTTTTTAGTAAAAAAGTCAAACAAAATCATAGGTGAATATATCACAAATTTTAGATGTTTTTACTATAAAAAATGACCAAAAAGGCATCGTTTTTCATTAATTTACACATATTATGTAACCTGACCTTTAATTATCAACAATTCGCATTGCGTTTAATTGTGCAATTTGCACAACTAATTACCATATTTTAATATTCGGTTGAAATTATATATATGTATATGGTAAAATCGTTAAAGAAAGGTCTTGATATTTATGAGTAAAAAATCAAAGTTCCTGTTCGGTGCCGGTTTAACCGTTGCAACCGCTGCCATAAGTGCTCTGGCAACAAGAAAAATCTCAAAAACAATGGTTGGCGAAGCTCTTGACCGAGAAGAGCCTAAGGGTATTAAGAATATCGCCGACAATGTTTTTGATTCTTACGCTCAAAAAGAACCGTATCTGAGTGCCTTACCTCTCGTTGATGTTCTTATGAATACCGAAAACGAAGAAATTGAAATTTCCGCCTCGGACGGTACCAAGCTTGTTGCACACTATATTAAATCTAAAAAACCGAAAAGAATTATTCTTGCAATGCACGGTTGGCGTTCTACTTGGGCGAGAGATTTTGCACCGTTTGCTTCCTTTTGGCAGGAAAACAACTGCGATGTTCTTTATGTCGAAGAAAGAGGTCAAGGTAAAAGCGGCGGTGACTATATGACATTCGGTCTTGCCGAAAGGTATGACTGCATCGACTGGATAAACTATCTTATAGAGAATAAAGACAACCTTCCTATATATCTTATGGGCATTTCGATGGGTGCTTCTTCGGTTTTGATGGCATCGGGACTTGACTTGCCCGAAAGAGTTCACGGCATTATTGCCGACTGCGGATACACATCGCCCGACAATATATTTAAGCATGTTATTAAGAAAACTCTTCACGTTCCGTATTCGGTCAACAAACCGAGCATTGAAAATTATTGCAAAGAGAAAATAAGCGCAGGTGCATCAGAGTTTTCTACCGTTGAAGCTCTCGAAAATAATAAAACCCCCGTTCTTTTTGTTCACGGCTCTGACGACACTTTCGTTCCCGTAGAAATGACCTACGAAAACTACAAGGCTTGTGCCGCACCGAAAACTTTATTTATCGTTCCCGGTGCTGACCACGGAGTGAGTATGCTTATTGACCCTGACGGATACAAAATGCACTTTCTCGATTTCTTTAAGAAATACGACAAATAAGTTAACTACATATATATAATATAAGCCGCTTGGTTTTAACCAAACGGCTTTTTCTTATGCTGTTTTAAGTTTAAGTCTAAGTTTATCGCTTATCATTGCTATAAACTCGCTGTTTGTAGGTTTGCCACGCTCGTTTTGAACAGTATAACCGAAATAAGAATTAAGAGTGTCTATATCTCCCCTGTCCCAAGCGACTTCTATTGCATGTCGTATTGCCCTTTCAACTCTCGAAGATGTTGTGCCGTTATGCTTTGCGACCGTAGGATATAAAATCTTCGTTACCGCATTTATCATTTCGCCGTCCTTAACAGACAGCATAATCGCCTCTCTTAGGTACTGATAGCCTTTAATATGCGCCGGAACTCCGATTTGGTGAATAATATCGGTTATCATAATTTGAAGCTCGTTATCGGTCACAACATTATCCTTTACGACTATCGGCTCGGTTTCGTTATGCCAAGAAGCCAGTTGCATTACCCGTCTTGCAAGTGTGTCGGCATCAAAAGGTTTTAGAAAATAGTAAGCCGCACCCGCATCTAATGTTTCCTTTTCGAGTCTTGCATTATCAAAGCTTGAAAGTGCCATTACAAGCGGTCTTCCTTTTTGCGGAATACTTTTAATTCCGTTAAGTACACCCAAAATATCAAGATTCGGCATAAAAACATCTGCCAAAACGACATCGGGTTTATCGCTTATTATTTTGTTTAATACTTTTGTTCCGTCTTTTTCGCAAAGAGACACATCCATTCCGTAGCTTTTAAGCGCTTTTGCACATGTTTCTCCGAGTTCGGTTGAATCGTCTGCAATAATTACCTTTAATTTTTTATCCATATTTTTTTACTCCTTTTTTTGTTTGGTTTCCATATATTACCATAACATTTTCCATTTTTCAAGAGTTTTTTGCTAATTTTTTTAGATTTTTTCTATCTTTTTGTAGCAAATTTCTATATTATTTGTATTTTTGCGACTGCAAATAAAAAATTTCTACCCTTTTTGCTACGACAAAATAAAACACTTTTCTTTTTTTAGATGTTGTGTTATACTTAAAATACAAATTTTAAGAAATTTGAAAGGAAGTAAATAAATGAAAAAGTTTTTACAAGAATTCAAAGAATTTGCCCTTAAGGGTAATGTTGTCGACTTGGCAATAGGTATGATTATCGGCACTGCGTTTACCGCTATCGTAACCGCTCTTACCGCTAATTTCATTCAACCGATATTAGACCTTGCAACCGGTGCTCACAAAGGTTTATACACTTGGGCCGAAATTGCAACATTTATTTCGGCATTTGTTTCCGCAATTATTAACTTTATTATCATTGCTCTTGTTCTTTTCTTAATATTAAGATTTATTAACCGTTTATCAAATATTAAAAAGAAGCCCGAAGAACCCGCTAAAGTTACTACTAAGGTTTGTCCTTACTGCAAGACTGAGATTGCCATTGATGCAACCCGTTGCCCCAACTGTACATCGGAAATTAAGTAATTTATAAAAAATTAAGGAGTGGTTCTACCACTCCTTTTTTTATTTATTTGTTTAATAAATAAATTCCTGCATTAAGATAAAAGGCTATTGTCAGCCAAACAAGGTAAGGTATTTGAAGATATGCCGCCCATTTTGAAACTTTTTTGTACTCTAAAATAGTTAAAAGCACAAAAATCCACATTGCAAACAAAATAAAGAGAGCAAGTAGGAACATTCTTGCCGAGAAGAACACAGGTGACCATAAAAAGTTTAAGAATAAACTTATGGCAAAATAAAGGTAGCCTTTTTTCTTACTGTACGGTGTACTTTTCTGCCAATAAAGATAAAGCGATACGCCCATAAGGATATACAGCACTGCCCAAACTATCGGAAAAACTATGGAAGGCGGAGATAACGGCGGTCTTTCGACCGTATTGTAGATATCCATATCCTTTCCGGTTATAAGCGAAGACAGTCCTCCCGCAACAAGCGGAATTAAAAGAGAAATAATAAGTTTTTTGATATTTATTTTGAAAACCACTGTTAATCACCCGTTATAGTATATGACTAAAACCGTAAAATATGAAAAGGACTTTGAAAACTCAAAGTCCTTTTTTATTATTTGGTTTTTTTATTGCAGTTTTCACTGAACGCACAGCCCTCACAGTTTTGGCAACTTTTTCCGCTTTTTTTATCTTTAATTATTTTCTTGACCGCCAAGAACAAAATAACCGCCAACAAAACTGCGACAACAATAGTCGAAATATTATTAACTAAAAAAGTTTTTATCATATTTTCACCTTTTTGAAAGTTTATTTACAGCCTTTGTTAAAGCATCACTAAGCGGAACAATCAAAAATCCCAAAAGAAAATTCGAGACGCCGTGAATTGCATCAAAAGGAAATCCCGCTACTATCCAAGCAAGTGTACTCTTAAAATCAAGTCCCATGGCAAGAGCCTGAAACGGAGCATAAAGTGTTCCGAACAAAAAGCCGTGAAGAGAACATACCAGACTGTAAACTATAACCTTTACTTTTTTGGGCATATTCTTCGGCAAAAGCATAAAAGCTAGGAAAAGTATTGTCCAAATATAAAGGTACGGCACCCACCACATATTAAACCCGCTTACAAGTCCGTTTAGAAATACATATATATAAATGGGTATGAGCGCTTTTTTCTTAAAACTTAAAGTATAAACTGCCGTAAGAACACCTAAAAGGTGAATGTTAGGAAGCGCATCCATAACTGCTTTTGAAACAAGCATTATTAAAGCCAAAAGCGGAAAGAGTGCTATTTCAAAAAGTGTCAGCTTTCTTTTAATCATTTTTCGGCTCTGAGTTCAAAAAGTTTTCCTGACGAAATTTTTGTTTCGGATACACCCGTCATGGCGTATTCACCGTCAATATAAAACGCCCAATAATATTTATCTTTGTTAAAATCGTGCGTTTCGCCGTCAACTGTAGTTACGGTAAGGCCGTATTCGCCGTCTTCGCCTTTAATTAAACCTGCCGTTTTTAAGGCATCGCCGACATTATCCTCGTCCGTTTTGACAACAAAGGTCTTTTTACTTCCGTCTGCCTTTGTAACGGCAAAATCAAAAGAAGTCTTGCCTTCCCCGACCGTTTGCGCTTTAGACATATCGGTCTTATTTGATGTTTTATCTTTATCCGTCTTGCCACAAGAGGATAAGCAAAGTGCCACAGCCGCAATAAGCACAAAAGATACAATAAAAGTTATTAAGTTTTTTTGTTTTTTCATTTCTTTTCTCCCAAATTATTATTAACTTCCCTTTACATATTGTCGGCACTCGCAACAAAAAATTATGCAAAAATAAAGTTGTTCGTCTTGGGTGTTTCGACTTAAATGCACATTCAGATACCTTCTCGGAAACTTCCAATGGCTTATCGGTCTTTTGCGGCAAAGACTTTAATCTGAACATATTACGCATTATCACGGCGGCGTGCCCGTGCGAGAATTACACTCGGCTTCCCCTCGACCGTATTTACTATACCATATTTTTATTCTTTTTTCAACATAAACAAAAAACCGGGAGTAAACTAAAAGCCGTTTACTCTGCGGTCTTAAAATTTTTAAGTATTATTTCGAATAACTCAGTAAGTCTTTCCTTTTTGCCCGATAAATACAAAAAGCCGAACAATGTTTCAAGGCCCGTTGCCGAGTGATAGTCCTTATTAGTGGCACTTTTTGGAGATTTAACATGAGCATTTCTGCCACGCTTAAAAACCGTAAGTTCTTCTTCGGTTAAAAAAGGCTCTATTACCTTAAAGGCCTCCGCTTGTGCCGAAGCCTTCACCCATTTTACCGACTCTTCGTGAAGCTTTGAGGACGGGCGGTTTATTTTTGCAAGATATGTTCTGACAAAAAGGCCGTAAACCGCATCACCGACAAACGCCAAAACCGATGGACTTAAATTGTTTACATTATCCATAATTCACCCTACGATACATAATCGAATTCGACATCGTAAACACTCACGGTGTCGCCGTCTTTAACACCCGCCGCTTTAAGCGCATCAATTATTCCGCTTGAGCGGAGAACTCGCTCAAAATACTGAAGCGACTCGTAGTCGTTTGGGTCAACCGTGTTCATAACATCTAAAAGCCACGGAGCATCTTCCACAAAATAAACACCGTCACAAGCTCTTATATTAAATGTTCGTTTTTCTTTTACGCTATAATCGACATGCGGCTTTTCTTCGGCTTCGTACCTTATAATCGGCGGAAGCTTTGAAAGTTCACTCGCTACCGTGTTTATGAGCTCTTTTGTGCCCTCGGCAATTGCTGCCATTACGGGGAAAAACTTGTATCCCTTATCTTCAAAATACTTTTTGAGTTCTTCTACATCTTCGTCTTCGCATAAGTCACATTTATTGGCAACTATTATCTGCGGACGGTTGACAAGCTCGGGGTTAAAAACCTTAAGTTCAGAATTTATTTTTTCGAAATCTTCTTTTGGGTCTCTGCCCTCGCTTCCCGATGCGTCTAACACATGAAGCAAAAGTCGGCATCTTTCAACATGCCTTAAAAATTCGTGACCTAAACCGACACCTTCACCGGCGCCCTCGATAAGTCCCGGAATGTCCGCCATAACAAACGAAGACCCTTCGCCCATTTTTACTACTCCCAAAACGGGTGTAAGTGTTGTAAAATGGTAATTTGCTATTTTTGGCTTTGCTTCGCTTACAACGGAAATAAGTGTAGATTTACCGACATTCGGAAAGCCGATAAGTCCTACATCTGCCAAAAGTTTTAATTCTAAAACAACATCGAGTTCTTCTCCGGGATTACCGTTTTTGGCAAATCGGGGGACCTGCCTTGTTGCAGTTGCAAAATGGATGTTTCCCCAACCGCCGTTGCCGCCTTTGGCAACAATAATAGGCTCATCGTCCGAAACATCGGCGATAATTCTGCCGGACTCAAGTTCTTTTATAACAGTTCCTCTCGGCACCGAAATCACAAGGTCTTTTGCGCTTTTACCCGTACATCTCGAAGCTGAGCCGTTTTGTCCGTTCTCGGCGGTATATTTTCTTTTGTAACGGAAATCTGCGAGTGTCGAAAGGTTGTCATCAACCTTAAAAACTATATTACCGCCTTTACCGCCGTCTCCCCCATCGGGGCCGCCGGCAGCTACATATTTTTCTCTGTGAAAAGAAACGGCACCGTTACCGCCGTTACCTGCTTTTAGATGAATTTTTGCTACATCTACAAACATAATATCGTCCTTTCTGCCGACTAAAAAATAAACCGGACGGCAACAGCCTTGCCATCCGGAATTTTAAGCTTTAACAAATTACTCTGCGTAAATACTAACCTGCTTACGGTCCTTACCTACACGCTCAAATTTAACCTTTCCGTCAATAAGAGCAAAGAGAGTATCGTCTGAGCCACGGCCAACATTATTTCCGGCGTGGATATGTGTACCTCTCTGGCGAACGAGAATGTTACCGGCAAGAACAAACTGACCGTCAGCACGCTTAACACCAAGACGCTTTGACTCACTGTCACGGCCGTTCTTAGTGGAGCCCATTCCCTTTTTATGAGCAAACAATTGAATGTTAATCTTAAGCATTACGTTCTACACCTCCGAAGTTGTAGTCTTTATACTGTCATACTGTTTTGATAATTCCGATAAATGAAGTTTAAGGCCCTTAAGTACATTAAGCGAAGCATCGGAAATGTTCTTCACTTCAACTCGCATATATCCGTCATTTACATCTACAACACATTCGTCACCGATAACATCGGTAATCGTATTCGCCGCCATATAACAAGCGGACGAAACGGCACTGCAAACTATTTTTCCGTCAATATCGTCTTGCGAATCGGTACTGTGACCGCTGACACAAAAACCGCAAAGAAGTTTTTTGTCAGTTAAAAATTCAACCTTGGTCATAATTAACCGATTTCGGTAATTTGTACCTTGGTATAGGGTTGTCTGTGACCCATCTTACGAGAACTGCTCTTCTTGGGCTTATAGGTAAATACTGTTACCTTCTTACCCTTGCCGTTCTTTAACACGGTACCTTTAACAAAAGCGTCCTTAACGTAAGGCTTACCAACCTTTAAGGTTCTGTTCTTAACAGCAACAACCTTATCAAAGGTTACTTCTGAATCAACCTCGGCATCAAGCTTTTCAACATAGATAACATCGCCGTTTTCTACACGGTACTGCTTTCCGCCGGTTTCAATAACTGCGTACATTCTTTTACACCTACCTGATATTTAACAGTCTCGCTACGGAGGGCGCACACCAAAAATTTTAGGCGCAACTTAAAAAGCCCACAATATGCGGCTTGAACATTTTAACACAACAGATATATGTTGTCAAGCACTTTTGCTTTATTTTTGCAAAATTTCTTTATAAAGTTTTATATAGGCATTTGCCGAAGCGCCCCAGCTGTTATCGCAAGACATAGCACGTTTCATAAGTATTTCCCAACCGTCCTTATCGGCATATCCCGAAAGCGCTCTTAAAACCGTATTTTTCATATCGTGCGCATTATAGTTTTTGAATGTAAAGCCGTTACCTATATTGTCCTGACTGTCTTTTACGGTATCGTTAAGACCGCCCGTTTCTCTTACTATCGGAATAGTACCGTAGCTGAGTGCAACCATCTGCGCAAGTCCGCAAGGTTCGGTTTTGCTGGGCATCAAGAAAATATCCGCACCCGCATAAATCTTATGCGCAAGATTCGGGTCGAAGCCAAGCTTTAAGCCTACTTTATCGGGATATTTTTGACTCATTTCATAAAAGAATGTTTCAAATTCCCATTCCCCCGAGCCTAAAATAACGAATTTAAGGTCGTTTTGAAGGAGTTCTTCAAAAACATGTTTTATTAAGTCTATTCCCTTATGCTTAACAAGTCTTGTTATTATTCCGATAACGGGAGCATCCGATGCGGGAAGCCCCATTTGTTTTAAGAGTTGCTCTTTATTGTATTTTTTGTTCTTTAAGGTTTTTTCAGTATATTTTTTATAAATAAGGTCATCGTTTTCCGGACTGTAAACATCATAGTCTATACCGTTTACAATGCCCGTAAGCTTATAGGTAAACTCTTTAAGTATCGGGTCGAGTCCTGCCGAATAATACGGGTCTAAAATTTCGTTTGCATAGGTAGGCGAAACGGTCGTAACCTTATTTGAACACTGAATGGCGCCCTTCATCATATTTACACAGCCGTCATATTCGACTAAGCTTTCTTTGCCCTCGGGCAGTCCCAATACATCACCGTATAGCTCCATACCGTACTTACCCTGATACTGAATATTATGAATTGTAAACACCGTTTTAATATCCTTGTAAAACGGGTCTTTAGAATACATTTCGGTTAAAAATACGGGTATTAAAGATGTCTGCCAATCGTTAAGATGTATAATGTCGGGCTTGAAGCCTAAATAAGGAATTGCCTCAAGGACGGCTCTCGAAAAGAATGTAAAGCGCTCGGCATCGTCATAGTAGCCGTAAAGATTGTCACGCAAAAAGTAGTATTCGTTATCTATAAAGTAATAAATAACACCGTCAACATGCGCTTCAAAAATTCCGCAATACTGTCTTCTCCAAGAAACGGGAACGGTTATGTTACATATAAAGGTCATATTCTTACGCATTTCTTCGTTTACCGACCCGTAAAGCGGCATAATAACTCTTGCGCCGACCATTCTTTTGCGAAGCGCCTTAGGAAGCGCACCCGAAACATCGGCAAGACCGCCCGACATGGCAAACGGATAAGCTTCACTCGTTGCAAATAATACTTTCAAAAAAATCACCCTTTATAATAAATTAAACCGTCTTTCCCTTTGGAATAAATGCGACATCTTCGCTGTTGCCCAAAACTTTACCGTTTTCGCTTACAGTAACATTTTTATCGGAAATAGCAAAACAAAGTTTTGCATTTTCTTTAATTTCGGTGCCCTGCATTACAATACAGTTCTCGACTACGGCACCCTTTCTTACCTTAACTCCCCTAAAGAGTATGCTGTTTTTGACCGTTCCGTCAACAACACAGCCGTCAGCAATAAACGAATTTTGAACTACCGAGTTTATTCCGTATCTTGTCGGCATATCGTCACGGGTTTTAGTGTAAATCGGGTTTTGTTTATTAAACAAGTCTTTTCTCGTTTCAGACTTAAGAAGCATCATATTTGCATTAAAGTATGACGCCTTGCTGTCAATAGCCGCACAAAAACCGTTTTGGCAATACCCGTAAATCTTAAGTTTACCCACATTTTCGGATATGGCATTTTTATAAATATATCCCTCTTCTATTTCGCCCTCAAAATTGCTTAAATTCACAAAGGTTTCCTTTTTGAAGACCGATATGCCCAAAGAATAGTTGCCGTTATCGGAAAAGTCGTTAGCCTTATTTGCCGAAAATACTTTGCCTGATGCGCCGAATTCAAGTGATACCGTATTAGAAAGTTTATCTTGATTTTCGGAATTTCTGTAAACTACCGTTATGTCGGCATCGTTTGCAATATGCGAGTTTACAAGTGCCCTTACATCTATATTCGCAACGGCACCCGACTCGTATACGACAACATATTCACAGTTAAGTCTTTTAACAAAATCAATGGCACGCATAAGGGTTTCGCTGTAACCCGAATAGCTTTTAAGTCCGCTGACATTGTAAGGCGGTAAAATTATAAGTCCGCCCTGCTTTCTGTCAAGGTCCCAATAAAGACCGCTTCCGACATGGTCCATAAGCGAACGGTAATTTTCGTTTGTAATTACACCGACATTCGATATACCCGCATTTGTCATATTTGATAAAGCGAAATCTATAAGACGGTACCTTCCGCCGAAAGGCAATGAAGCCATTGAGCGAAGCTTTGTTAAATCACTTATATTACTGTCGTTAGAGTTGGCAAAAATAAGTCCTGCTACTGCCGAAGACCTCATACCTTTTCACCGTCCCTTACATCACTTGTTATCATTTGCTTAGCACCTATAACCGAGTTTTTACCGATATTCAGTTCTGCGCCGACAACCGTTATCCCCCAGTCGTCCTTACCCTCATACGAAGGCTCTGCGCCGATAGAAGCATTTTCGTTTACGGTTACATTTTCGGCAATTATCGAGTACTTAACTTTAGCGCCTTTCTTAATTACGCTTCCGGGCATTATAAGTGAGTACTCTACCGTTGCGCCCTCTTCCACCGTTACATTTTCATAAAGAATAGAGTAATCAAGACTGCCGTAAACCTCGCAACCTGCGGTAACAAGCGAATTTTCAACATTTGCCGTGTTACCGATATACTGCGGTGGCAAAGCATTCGTTCTTGAATAAATGCGCCAGTTTCTGTCGGATAAATTAAGATTGATATTAGGGTTAAGTAAATCAAGATTTGCGTCCCATAAAGAGTCAACCGTTCCGACATCTTTCCAATAATCGGAAAATCTGTAAACTACTAATTTTTCTTTATTATTAAGCATTGACGGAATAACATCTTTGCCGAAATCGTTAGTTGAGTTTTCGTTTTGTTCGTCTTCATTAAGATATTTTTTGAGTTTATCGAACGAGAAAACGTATATTCCCATTGAAGCAAGATTAGATTTAGGATTTTCAGGCTTTTCTTCGAACTCATAAATCGTTTCATCGGAATTAACATTCATAATTCCGAATCTCGAAGCCTCATCAAACGGGACTTCCATAACCGCAATGGTACAAGCGGCACCTGCCGACCTATGGAAATTTATCATTTTAGAATAGTCCATCTTGTATATATGGTCACCCGAAAGAACTATTACATATTCGGGGTTATAGCGCTCAATGAAATTTAAGTTTTGGTATATTGCATTTGCCGTTCCTTTATACCAGTCACCGCCCGACTGTCCCACATAAGGCGGAAGAATATGCACCCCGCCGTTAAGCCTGTCAAGGTCCCACGGCTTTCCCGAGCCTACATAGTCACTCAGTTCAAGCGGTTTATACTGTGTCAGTATTCCGACAGTGTCGATACCCGAATTTATGCAGTTTGAAAGCGGAAAATCTATTATTCTGTACTTTCCGCCGTAGGGTACGGCAGGTTTTGCAAGTTTTTCGGTCAAAACACCAAGCCTACTTCCCTGTCCACCTGCAAGAAGCATCGCAACACATTTTTTTCTGGTCATTAAAAAATCAAATCCTTTCAGTATCTAAAAAGGCAATTTTATTTAACGGTTTTTTTCTTTTGTATCTTATAATAAGTAACCGACATCGGCGGAATGTTTATGCTTATTGAGTTTTCGTAACCGTGCATGGGCTTGTTTTCACTCTCAATTAAAACAAGTTCTTCCTTTTCTCCGCCGTACTTTTTAAGCGCAGTTGAAAATACTTCCTTATATATGGCATCTTTCGGTACGCCTATTCTGTAACCGCTTCTTTTTACGGGCACAAAATTGCAGACACAAATTATTTCGTTTTTCTTTTCGTCAATTCGTCTGAACGCAATAATACTTTGCTCGTTATCGTCACTCGCTATCCAAGAAAAACCTTCCCAAGAATAGTCAATTTGGTAAAGTGCCGGAGTTTTTATATAAAACTTGTTTAGGTCCCTTACAAATTTCTGCATTTTTTTATGAGTGTCATATTTAAGAAGCAACCAGTCGAGTTCCTTTTCATAGTCCCACTCGATAAACTGCGCAAATTCCTGTCCCATAAACAAAAGCTTTTTGCCGGGGTGCGCCATCATATATGCATAAAAAGCCCTTAGGTTTGTAAACTTGTCTTCATATTCGCCGGGCATTTTGTTTATCATTGAACATTTACCGTGTACAACCTCGTCATGAGAAATCGGCAAAACAAAGTTTTCGCTGAACGCATAAAAGAACGAAAATGTTAAACAGTCGTGATTATTCTTCCTAAAAAGCGGGTCAAGCGACATATATCTTAACATATCGTTCATCCAGCCCATATTCCATTTGTAATTAAAGCCGAGTCCGCCGTCATGTGGCGGTTTTGTAACAAGCGGCCAAGCCGTTGACTCTTCGGCTATCATTAATACTTCGGGGTTTGCGGAAAATGCCGCTATATTTATTTGTTTTAAGAGCTCTACGGCTTCCAGATTTTCTCTCGTTCCGTAGGCATTCGGCAGCCACTCACCGTCTTTTCTTCCGTAATCGAGATAAAGCATAGACGCAACGGCATCAACTCTGAGTCCGTCTATATGATGCTCTTTAAGCCAAAAAACGGCGCTCGAAGTCAGAAAGCTCATAACCTGCGGTTTGCCGTAATCGAATACGCAGGTGCCCCACTCTTTGTGTTCGCCCTTTTTAGGGTCGGCATATTCATAGCACGGCGTTCCGTCAAAGCGGTACAGTCCGAACTCGTCACGGGGAAAATGCGCCGGTACCCAGTCTAATATTACACCTATTGAAGAATTGTGCATAATGTCTACGAACTTCTTAAAGTCTTCGGGAGTTCCGTATCTCGATGTCGGGGCAAAATATCCCGTTACCTGATAACCCCAAGACCCCTCAAACGGGTGCTCGGTTACAGGCATAAGTTCAACATGGGTATAGCCCATTTTTTTAACATAAGCGGAAAGCTCGTTTGCGAAAGTCACATAATCGAATGTATTGCCGTCCGAAAAGCGCTTCCATGAGCCTAAATGCACCTCGTAAATATTAACGGGAGATTTATAAATATTTTTTCCCCGTTTTTCTTGCTGCCAAGCCTCATCATTCCATTTATAATTTTTATCGGAATAAACTTTTGAGGCGTTTTTAGGCGCTGTTTCAAAATGTCTTGCAAACGGGTCGCTTTTAAGAACGGTTCTGTTATCGGGCGTTTTTACGGCATACTTATAAGTATCAAAATCTTTTATACCCGAAATTTCGGTTTCGAAAATTCCGTTTTGCGTTTTTTGCATAATATTTTTGTTCTCGTCCCACGAGTTAAAGTCACCGACAACACTTACACTTAAAGCATTAGGCGCCCAAACTCTGAATACGCAGGTGTCCCCCGTTAAAAACGAGCCCAAATAATTATATAAATCGTTTTTAATATATGAATCGAAATTTTCGAAATAACCGTTCATATAACTTTTTCCTTCCCATGCACAATTATACATATATCATTATATCAGTTTGCACCGTGTATTTCAATAGATTTTTATATAATTTTCGCAATTTTTTGATACTCAGTAATGATAAATTTGTATAATTTGCATAATTTTTCTGTGTATTTTATCAATAATATACAATTTTTTACATTTTATCGGCATATTTAGTCGAGTCGGTTTTCACAAGTACTGTTTCTTCGCCTATAACGACTATGTCTTCAAAAGGTATAACGATATCCTTTTCCCTGCCTAAAAGTCCTAAAAATTTAAGCTGACCGTAAATAATAATAGCTACAAGTTTTCCGTTTTCGGTATCAAGTTCAATATCGTTTATATAGCCTAAAATAAAGCCGTCATTTACACAGACAACCTGCTTGTTTTTTAGTTCGTCTATTCTAACCGTCATACTATCACCTCAAATTAGTATATGAATTTTTATGAGGTTTTAGCATAAAAATAAGCCTTAACTTTATTAGTTAAGGCTCTGAGTTTTATTATTCGTCAACATCAATACCAAGGTCTTTTCGTTTTTGGATATCAAGCTCGGGATGTTCTTTATAATAAGGGTCGATAATAAACTTCTTTATTGCGGGGAATGTGCAATACTGAACAAGCAAAAAGCGGAAGGAAGGATAGCAAAGTATAAAAATGAGCGCTTCTATTAAAACGGTCCTTAAGTTTTGGAAAGTCATAAGGAAAACAAAATTAACAGCAAAAATAAGCAATATTGAAGCAAAAGCTATAATATTTCCCTTAAAATTAATAAAAGCAAACTTAAAACTGTTAGAGTATATTTGTTTTATAGAAAAATCGAATGTGATAATAAGCGTCCAAATATAGAAATTCATAAAAGTGAAAATGATAAAAGACGCAAGACAAATGCCTAAACCAACAACCGAAAAGGCACCGCCGTTATTTTTATAAAACCTGAAAGCAAAAAATATAACGGCATAGATAAGCTCGTTTATTATTCCGCAAATAAGCGACTGCTTGAAGTTCTTTTTTATTGTTTCGAAAAAATCGGAAACACCGAAAGAGTGTTTATCTCTTGCAATGTTTCGTGTAACATTTGTTATTCCCGCATTAGCGAGTCCGTTTGTTAAAACGGGTATAGACACAAGCAGATAAACCGCATTTACAAATATAAATTTCCAAATGTTTCTGAAGAATGTTTCAAAAAAAACTATAAAGGTTTTTTTCTTTGGGGCATCCTTTTCTATGCCCGGTCCTTCTTTATTGTAATCAAATAAGCCTAAAAACTTTGCCATTTATTATTTTTCATCCTTTTCCTTTTTATAAACCAATTTATCAAATATCAATATGTCCTTATATCCGAGCGTATACGAGATATGTGAAACGGCAGGGACATACAAAAGTGTTAAGAAAATAAGAAAATAAGAAAATGCATTTACATCACTTACGGTTTTTGCATTGCCTACTATTACCTGCAAAATTTGATAAACGGTAAAATTAGAAAGCATATAAGGCGAAATAGGAAAGCTTTTATATACGCCTAACGCAAAAACAATATTTACTAAAAGGAAAAGCATATAAGGCGATACGGCAAGAAGCCCTATTTTAAGGCCCTTTAATTTATCTTCCTTTATCCGCCCGAAATTAACCGCCGACAAATCGTGCATACCGAGCGGAAAAATTACGGCATAAGTAAATATCATAACTATTAAAAGCGATATGATTTGCGAAACGCAAAGGAAAATGATTTTTCCCTTACCCTCTAAGGTCGAGCGAATGACTCTTTTAGTTACGGTGTAGCCCTTATCGGTGTACTCGTCTGCTTTTTTATCTTCGCCCGAAGAATACTTAAAAGTATAGGTTTCGACCGTCTCGCCCTTCTCGTTTTTAACAAGCGCATCATATCCTATTTTATCGGTAAAAGACGCCGTACAAATAACATTTATTGAAACGGTTACAATAAAACACATTATAACCGAAACTATTATTCTAATAATCAGAGACAGCGTGTTTTTGGTTATGTCGTTCAAAAATATCACCCTTTTTATCCATTAAACAAGTTATATTATAAATTAAATTACTTAAAAAAGCAACAAATAAGAAAGGCAGTTTTACGGTAGGTTTACATAAAAAATGTTGATAACTCGGTGGAAAAGTGGAAAAACCGCCTTAAATAAAGGAAAAATTTATCCACATTTCCGTTTTTTGTCGAATTATGTAAATTTATGACTACTCCTTGAATGTTTCGCCGTTTAAGAAAGCAACCGTCCGTTCAACCGCCGTTTTTACTTCGTTTGAACAGTTTTTCTTATCTTCCGTACTCCTGTAATCGTACATTTTGCAGTAGCTTTCAATATCGGAGCAAAGCGATTTCATATAGTCACCCGTTATCCGTGTTAAAGACGAACAAAACTCGCCGTAATATTTGGGCATTTTCTTTTTGTCTGCATTTTTAATGAGCATATTATAGTGCTTTAGGCAAAATTGCGGCTGAGTATCAAATAGATTTCTGAAATCTTTTTCTTTTTCGTAGGTTTTGTAAATCGTTTCGGTCATTCTTTTTACACCGAAGTCGATTTTATCGCAAATAAAACAAGAATCATTAAGATTTTGAGCTTTTTTAACCTTTTTATCGTTTGAATTAAAAAGCTTTTTATCGAATATTTCTTTGTTTTTTTCTTTAAGGTGAGTTTCGAGCATTAAGGCAAGTTGAAGTCTTCCTTTTCTTTTAAGCATTTTATTATAATGGTCTTCGCAAAAGCCCTTTTTGTTCGTTTCTATTCTTACATCGGGTTCCATCATTGCATCACCCATTATGTAGGTGATTATTCGGTCTTCGGCAGTATCGTACATTCGGCACATCGGGCAACCGTCTTTTTCTTCAAAAACTTCCGAAACGGGAATGGTGCAAATATCTTCACGCATAAGTTTTAATACCTTCTTATTTCCTTTTTTCACTTGATATTGTAACATAATAAATGTATAATTCCAAGTGTGGAGTGATAATTTTGAGAGAAATAACATTTAAGAACAACAATGTATATATAAAATGCGATAATTTTAATCTCGATATGACCTTTGACTGCGGTCAGGCATTCAGATTTAAGAAAATATCCGATAACCTTTGGCAAACAGTCGCCTACGGAAAAAAGCTTGTTATAGAAGATGCTGACGGCTTTATTGTTTTAAGAGATGTTACCGAAAATGAATTTTACTCGCTTTGGGAAAACTATTTTGACCTTAAAAGAGACTATAACGAAATAATTAAGGTGCTGAGTGCCGATAAAACATTAAAAATTGCCGCCAAATACGGTAAAGGGATAAGAATACTTAATCAAGAGCCTTTCGAAACACTTTGTTCATTTATAATATCACAAAACAACAATATCCCGAGAATAAAGGGCATAATCGACCGGCTTTGCAAAAAATACGGTGAATATTTAGGTGAAGACCTTTATGCTTTCCCGACCGCTTCTGTTTTGGCAAACTTAAATGAAGAAGACCTTAAAGATATACGAATGGGCTTTAGGGCAAGGTACATAATTGATGCTGCAAAAAAAGTGTCACAGGGCGAAGTCGACCTTAATAAACTAAAGTTTTTAGATTATAAAACGGCGCAAAATAAACTTATGACCATTTTAGGTGTAGGGCCTAAGGTTGCCGACTGCACATTGCTTTTTTCTCTTAATCATTTTGAGGCTTTCCCTAAAGATGTCTGGATAAAAAGAGCAATGGAAGTTCTTTTCCCTAACGGGCTTCCCGACTGTGTTAAAGGATATGAAGGAATAGCACAGCAATATATTTTCTACTATGCAATAAACAAAAAGATATAAAAATGCCCGACAGAAAAATCTGTCGGGTATTTTATTTATTTGTCTTTTTTCTTTTTGTCTTTAATAATGCCTAAAATCATAACAATTATGACTGCAACAAACGCTGCTATCGCAAAAGGAATAAGGAAGATGTAAATAACCGGTTTTTTGGACGGCGCCGCTTCGTCATTAATTTTAAAGGAATTAAAAGTTTTATAGCTTTCGCTGGGCATATATTCGCCGTTATTATAAAAAGTCAAATTGATAAGTTTTCCGTCAGCAACAGTTATAAACTGGGTTGCAGTATAAACTCCGCCACTGTCCTTTAAGGTTTCGGAAATTTTTATATATCTCCTTGCATCGGCTTCGCAAACGGAATAACCGGACTTGTTGTCTTTGGAAATCTCCTTTGCTAAGGTTTTTAATCCGCTTTTATCAAGATTTTTTATATCCCCTGTTGCTCTCGAAAACGCAGTTTTTCTTTCGGTTATACGAATTTGCGATGTTTTATCCTTATTAACCGCCAAAAAGACAACATTATTCTCACCGAAAAAATCTTGGAGCGCATCTTCGCTCATATCGAGTCTTTCGGCAACCTCAGACATATCGGTGTTTTTATAACAGTAAGAATATCCGTCATTAACCTTAATTTCAAAATCATTATTGCTTACAAATGCGGTAAGGCAAATAAACGATATTAAAAATAACGGTAAAACAGCAAATATAAAGCGTTTCAAAAAACCACTTCCGTTTAATCTAAAATATTATTCTGGCGCTTTGCTGCAGTTAAGGTGTTCTTCATTAGCATTGCTATTGTCATAGGTCCTACGCCGCCCGGTACGGGGGTAATGTACGATGCCTTCTTTGAAACATTGTCAAAATCTACATCTCCGCAAAGTTTTCCGTTATCTCTGTTCATTCCGACATCGATAACAACCGCCCCGTCCTTTACCATATCTTCGGTGACAAACTTTGCTTTGCCTACTGCCGCAACTAAAATGTCGGCAGTTTTGGTAATGCTCTTAAGGTCATTTGTTCTTGAATGACAAGTTGTTACCGTTCCGTTTTTATGCAAAAGCAACATACTCATAGGCTTACCTACAATGTTAGAACGGCCTATAACAACACAGGACTTACCGGCAGGGTCAATATTATAATATGCAAGCATTTCCATAATACCCGCAGGAGTACACGGTACAAAATCGTAATTGCCTATCATTATCCTGCCGACATTTGTCGGGTGGAATGCGTCAACATCCTTTTTTGGAGAAATTGAGTTTATAACCGTTTTCTCGTCAATGTCCTTAGGCAACGGCAACTGACACAAAATTCCGTTTACGCTTTTTTCGTTGTTAAGCGTATTAATAAGCTCTAAGAGTTCTTCGGTTTTAGTGTCTTCCGGTAATAAGTATTCAAGAGAGTTTATCCCTAAATCTTCACAAGCTTTTTTCTTGTTGTTGACATAGATTTTGGAGGCAGGGTCTTCACCTACTAAAATAACCGCAAGACTTACGGTAATTCCCTTTTCTTTAAGCTTCGCCACTTCGGCCTTTACATTGTCCTTTACAAATGCCGAAACCTCTTTTCCGCTTATTAATTTACTCATTTATTGTTCCCTCTTTATCTGTTTTATTTTCCGCTTCTCGTATTTCAGGAGAAATTATCGGATTATAAGTTTCATTTTTGCCGCTGTGCTTTTTTCTTAAAAATATCAAAAGACATAAGCAAACAATAAAAGCTATAACCGATAGTAAAAGCGAAACTCTTAGTGAGCCTATCATTAAACTGTCAGTTCTGAGTGACTCGATTACGGCTCTTCCGAAGCCGTACCAAACGCCGTACATAAGAAGTGTTTCACCCGAAAAACGGCGTTTTTTGCTTAATTTATTTATGAGGATAAAACCTATTAAGCACCAAATTGACTCATATAAGAAGCATGGGTGTACAAGCCCCTCGCTTCCCATTTCAATAATCGTTTTTTCGCTTTGCATACCGAAAAACGAACTGCCCGTAAATGTTCCGTAGGCTTCTTGATTAAAGAAGTTACCCCAACGGCCTACCGCTTGTCCTATAAGAAAGCCGAGCATGGTAAGGTCAAACATATCAAGTATTTTTATCTTCTTTATTTTGCACATTATAGCACCGCAAACAAGAGCGCCTATTACTCCGCCGTAAATGGCAAGTCCCGAAAAGCCGGAGCCCGAGAACCCGAAAAAGTCACCGATACCGGTTAACTTTTCGCCGTAAAAAATAATATAGTATGCTCTTGCGCACAGTACCGCAACGGGAGTTGTGACAAGAATAACATCTAACGCACGGTCAATGTCAACATTAAACCGTTTTGCATTCTTAAAGGCATACAAAAGTGCAAGGCAAAAGCCTACCGCAATGGTAATTCCGTACCAGTATATATCCCAGCCGTTTCCTATCGGAACAGTAAAGGCTATCGGGTTAATTTTAAGCTTTATTCCGAACAAAAAAACATTGTACATTTATATCACCACAGCATTAACCCTTTATCGGGTTTATTACCGATAAAACGGAAAGTTCGTCATCAAAAACATCGAGACGGTTATAAACATCGTTCGCCGTAACGGTCCTTAGAAGATGTATTTCTTCAAAAATATCGTAATCAAATACAGCGCCCTCGACTAAATTAAGAGCCATTCCGCTAACACTGTTAAACTGCCTTACCGCATCACCGTAAAGTCCGCACTTAACGGCGGAAAACAGTTTTTTATCAATGCCGTTTTCCCTTATTCTCTTAATTTCCGCTTTTATTTCTTCGGCTACTCTTTCAGGGTCTTCGGTTTCACCCGAAAACATAACGGCGGCATAGCCCTCACCCGTAAAGTACTCATAGGAAAACGAGTCGCCTATAAGTCCTTCTTTAACAAGTTTTTCGTATAACGGAGATGCTTCTCCGCAGATTATTTCAAGCAAAAGGGATATGCAAACCTTTGATTTAAGGCGCCTGAAGGGTGACGCAATCTTTTGCTTAAAGCCTAAACAAAACGAAGGCATTTCAACCGACAGTTTTTCTTCAACATAATTTGAAATTACACTTTGAGGCTCGTCTTCAAAGTATCTGTTAATAGTAATTTCGCCCTTGTCCGCTACCGCATTATCGCAAATTTTAAGGACCTTTTCGGTATCAACATTACCTACTATGCAAACGAACATATTATTAGGATGGTAAAATGTTTCATAGCATTTATATAAAAGGTCGGCATCAATTTTTGCTATCGACTCGACAGTACCGGCGATATCTATTTTAACGGGATGGTTAAAATACATATTCGTAAGCATATTAAAAAGCACACGCCAAGACGGGCTGTCGTCATACATTCTTATTTCCTGACCTATTATTCCCTGTTCTTTTTTTACCGTCTCTTCGGTAAAGTACGGGTGCTGAACAAAATCAAGCAAAATTTCCAAGTTTTCGTAAACCTTATCAGAACACGAGAACAAATAACATGTACGGTCAAAAGATGTGAAGGCGTTTGCCGAAGCACCTGTTTTGGCAAACTTAGAAAAAGCGTCACCGTCTTCACTCTCAAAAAGCTTATGCTCAAGATAGTGCGCTATTCCGTCAGGGACATTCATAACATCCCCGCCGTTTACACTGAAAGAATTGTTAATAGAGCCGTATTTCGTTCCGTAAATTGCATAAGAAGACGAAAAATCGGGCTTTTCCATAACATATACCGTAAGTCCCGAATCTAAAACCGCTTTAACATAGCTTTCGCCTAACGGGCTCTCAAAAGTTTCTCGTTTCATAAGATTACTCCTTAGGTAAAAGTTTATAAACGGTAGAAAGATTTATTTCTCTTGCCGTTTCGCAAACATCGTCTGCCGTAACCTTTTCAATAAATTCGGCAACATCTTCGGGCGCCAATAACTCTTCACCGTCTAAAATTCTTAAACCGTACCATGCTTCGAGTGTGTTTTGCGAATCGTTATAAGTGTAAAGCGAGTCTTTTATCGCCTTTTTTGAATAGTCGAGTTCTTCTTCGGATATTTCGCCGTTTTTTAGCTTTCTTAACTGCTCAAGTATTGCTCTGTTTGCCCTTTCGGCATTTTCTTTTTCTATTCCGCTTTCAACCGTTAAAAGGCCTTTTATTTTAACCGTTCTTGCGGCGCAGTAATAACAAAGACTTAATTTTTCTCTCACATTTAAGAACAGCTTTGAATAGGGACCGCCGCCGAATATATCGCTTGTTACCGTTAAACTTGCGTTTTTTTGCGGTGTAACCGCAGCAGGACAAGAAAAGCCCATAACAAGTTTACCCTGCGCAATTTCTTCCGTTTCGGTAACGGTTTTAGGGGTAGACCTTTGCTTTGTAGGAACGGTTTTTGTTACATCGGTAATAAGGCTTCGGTCGATTTGCGATAACTTATCTTTTATAAATTCGCCAAGAAAATCAATTTGGGCGGACGATATAACATTAACTCTTAAATATGCTTCGCTTAACATTTTATTAAGCGTGTTATATAAATCTTTTCCCGTTATTTTATTGACATCTTCTATAGTCCCGCATTTTGAAAGACCAAAAGGCTCGTCTTCGTACATTTCTTCAATGAGCCGTTTTTTAGCATAAACACGCTTTTCGGCAAACTCGGCTTTAATATGCTCTATCGCCTTGCGCTTTTCTCTTTGGACATCGGTTTTATGAAACTCTCCGTCCGTTACCTTCGGGTTAAAAATAAGGCTGAGCAAAAGGTTTACGGCTTCTAATGTCAATGTTTCGTTATCGAGCGTAAACTTGTCGTTAATAACAGATACCGACATCTTAATAAGCTGGTAATCGCCGACCTTTTCGGTACTCGCCGTAAGCTCGGCACCGTATAACTTATTAAGCTTAAAATTAAGTGACGAAAAGTCAGGGTACTCCTTACCGCATGTAGTTAAAACAAAAGGCAGAAGCCCTAAAGGCGCAACCGTTTCTTTTCTTAAAGGCATATAAAAGTTAAAGGAAACAAGCGTAGTATTAAAACGGGAGTTCTTGATAAAACATAAGTCTGCACCGTTTGAAATGATTTGCTTTTTAACCGACATTTCGCCCTCCGAATATACTCATATTTATAGACATATTAAGTATAACACAAAATGTAAAATTTTAACAGTATTATTTTTATAAAATTAAGATAAAAACGGACGGATATGTTATCCGTCCGCAAAAATCTTATTTTTTACACTTACACTGTTTCCCCGTATGGTCGATTTCGTAGTTATTTTTCATAATAAGGTCGGATATGAGTACAAACTCGTATCCGTCTTTTTTAATGTTTCTAAAATCTTAGGCAGTGCTTCGGGTGTGTACTTAGCGCCGTTATGCATTAAGATAATAGAGCCGTTTTGAGTCTTTGATACTACCCTATCTACTATGCTTTCTACCGTTGCATTCTCTTTCCAGTCGAGCGAGTCAACATTAGATACAAAAGTAATATTTTAATAAGGGCTTGTGCATTTTGCATTAATGTGGTATAATAAGGGCACCACACAAATCGAATATAGGCGTAATACGAGGGAATGTATTTTTATTTTGGTAAAAATGCATTCTCCACTTGTGCATTCCTTGTGTTATGCCAAATGATTTGTGTGGTAGCAATCAGGGGTTATGCATTTTTCGTGTGTGTAACTTCGGTTGCACACACTTTTTTTAATTTTGAGGAGGAAGTAAAAAAATGGCAAATATGTTTTCAGCAAATCAGGAAAAGAAAATACCAAAGAGTTTTAAAGATTGTTATAAAACGGATGGCATAACCCAAAATCTTTGGTTGTGGTGCGAACGATTAGAAAAATGGGGTAAAATTCTTTTTTGGATACTTATTGTAATTGGTATTGTTGACACTATAATAGCAGGAATTAATGCTCACCAATTAATTGAACAAATCGGAGCAGAAACAGTAGAAGAAATACGAGAGGCTTCTGCTGAAATGGGTATTGAAATACCCACAGTATTTGAAGTATTGGTAACTAATTTATTAAGTTGGACTTTATATTCATTTCTTGAATATTGTACATATCATATTTTAGCATTATTAGTAAGTTCTTTAGCAACAATTGTTCAGCACACAAAAATTACAGCGAATATAACACTTTATAATTCTGCAAAAGCCGAAGGTATCACTGACGATTATGACGAAAATATAGACAACAATATTGATGATGAAAAAATCAAAAAAACAAAACCTGTCAAAAATGAAAAATTAGACACATTGGAAAAATGGAAATCTGAAGGTTTAATAACCGATGAAGAATATGAAGAAAAGAAAGCAGATTTACAAAGGGGTTAAACTATGTTAAAAAACAATAAACTCAAATTAAGTTTCTCAACAGAATCTATTCTTATATTAGTAGCATTTTTGTTTCAAATAATTCCCGATATAGTAAACAATGATTTTGGCAATATTTTAGGTGTCTTCCTTAATCTGTGTTATTATTCAGTATATTTGCTATT
>JAZUIE010000035.1:0-20658 GCA_045642125.1 Acutalibacteraceae bacterium
ACGCCCAATGGACGGTGTTTATTTTGGTCCGAGTGACAAGACTTGAACTTGCGGCCTCTTACGAATATTACACGGTAATATTCGATGGCTCAACGACCCAAACCTTCGGTTTCGGTACCCGTTTTCACCGCTTTTTGCTAAAAAATATGCCGCCTCAGGCATATTTTTTTACGCCAAAACCCTTTCGGGTCAAGAGTCCGCTTAAATATCATTTCATTCAAATTAAAAACAGCACCTACGCAAAAGCGTAAATGCTGTTTTTGGTCCGAGTGACAAGACTTGCCCGAACCGCTGCCGCTCTCGGCACGAACCCGGACTTTGCGACCGTTCACCGAAAGGTCGCAATTTTGCATAGCAAAACCGTCCTTTTCAAGTCTTGTCACAAACTAAAAAGAAAATAAACACCGCCCGAAAGGAAGGGCAACTTAGGGATTATTAAAAAAGTAATTTTTATGTGTCATTCTTTACACGGGGCAAACACAAAACCACATCTTTGGATATTTCCATTGATGTGGTTTTTTGTTATAAGGATAATAATATCTCGTTACATTGTACTATAAAAGCATTTTGCTGTGAAAACTATTTTCGGTTTTCCAAGAGAAAATTATATGATATTTCTTTAATGTCATCACTTGTCATTGAATCAAGAAGCGTAACAGCACCATACCGATTTATGTATTTACAAAGTTCTCTCCACTCATACTTGCCAGTTTTATGAGAAACCCCTACATCTGCAAGCGATGGGTCATTGTTTATTTCTAATATCGCATCAAGTATACCAACGGTTACATTTCGATTCATTGAAAAATTTCGCTCAAGCACAGATGAACTTATATCAGAGTGCGATGTTAATAATTTAGTAAGTTCATAAGGGTTGCCGTGGCGATTTTCCTGATAAGACAAATACCCCATCCACCAAAGACGAGCTACCGCATTCCTTAAAAAGCCAACACGATTTCCTTCGATATTATTAGTTAGGAATGAGCAAAAATATCGTTGTTTAATTGTATCAACAGACATTCCTTCTTTTGCCCAACGAGCATTAGTATAATCCCAATATTCACAATGAGTCAAATATGACCATAAATACGGATTGCTTGCTTGTTTAGGATTTAAGCGGTCCTTAAACACATCATAAAATGCAATAACATTAGTGTATTCGTCGTTTTCCGCTTTCAATTCAGGCAAATGACTTTCAATCCGGGACTCTTTACAATATTCTCTATCGCCAAAAAAATCTTTGACCCATGAATTGCTTTTTTCGGCATATAGTGTTTCGTGGTCCTTTATTGAGTCGAATAAATCAACATAAGCAGATTCAACAAAATATTTAATTTTCATCTTTTTCCCCTCCTTTTAGCAGTGCCTCGCATAATTGCGTTAGTGCTTCGACCGATGAGGAAAAAATACGTGGTAAAATAAGGTTTGCTATTTTTGTCATAGAAACCTCAGAACTAATATCAAGCTTTAACTCTTGCAAACGATGGTTTATTACTTGATACCATTTTTTGCTTTCGTATTCAATTTTTTCTTCTTCTGTCATATTTTTCATAAAATATAACGCATCAACCAAAACTGGAGCAGCAAAAAATGCTGATAAAACTCCTCTTGTATCCGGTGCAGCATAAAGTGTTCTATACTTGTTATGTGTTTCTTCATTAAGCCAAATAGTTATTTTTTGACCGGAAAAATCCGAACTCACCTCTTCTTTAGGGTGCTGAGTTTGTTTTCTTATTGAAAAAATAGACGGTCTATCAGCAAGCGGGTCATAGCTTTCAAGAGGAATATTGAAAGAATGAGTGGCAAGCCCCATAATATCTCCCTTGCGCAGAGAGAACGGTACCGTGCCAAAAAATGCTTTGTTATGTTCCGGCAAAGAAAATGATTTTATCGGATTTGCCGTTATAATGTATCCTTTAAGTTGTAGTGATTTGTTAATATCATTGCGATTGATTTTGATATTCATTTCCGTTTTATCACTATCAAAAGCCTTCATCTGCCGATATTCTGCAACAGTGCTATTCATATAAATAACTACTTGTGCATCTCCGCTTGCAATAAGATATTGCAATCCATCGCATAATAAAGAATATGCAACATTAATAACAACATTATTTTCCTCGATACTCGGCTCATCTACAAGTGAAATATCAAAGGAAGATTGAATATAATCCTCGTTTGCAGAACTTAGTACAGGATGGGGGTAATTAATATTTGTTTTATTCATATAATACACCTCGCTTAATAAAGCAATAATTCAAGTAACATTTTTTCGGAATATTCTAAGTATAAAAATATTTCATATTGTGTTTTTGCTTTAATATTATGTAGGGTAACAACAGACGAATTAACACTCATTTTTGCTTTATCAATTTTATAATCTTTTATTGTGATTTTTTCTTTAGTGCCGTCATCACCGATGGCTTTTAAAGAAAGATGTACTACAGGGCAATCTTCTTCAAGAACCAATACAACACGATATGTCGATGTTGCAGGCATTTGAACAATGCGCTGGGTCAATGCTTTCGGAATATTAACCGCTTTATCACCAGGAACCGGTGCTTTTACATCATCTTCTCCATCAGGGTCTTCTTCGCCGGCAGAACCGTGTCCTTTGCCGCCGTGTTCCTCGTTTGAAGGATCCATATTATCGTTTTTTGTTCCTTTGACTTTTTTTGCAGTTAAAGTTATTGTACGAGCTTTTGTTTTACTAATTTTAGGGGTGCCAACATCGTTAGTATTATCAGGAGATTCTTCATTAGAATCATTTCTATCATCGCCCAAAGAACTATCGGCCTCGTCATACGGAAGATAGGCACTTGCAACATCCAAGTCGATTTCTTCCGGTGTTTCAGTGCGGCAGCACTCGACAATTTTATCGTTAGCCCAGTTGATAAGTTGTGCACGTATTTTTTTTGCACGATTGTTTTCCTTTGGATTGCTTTCTGCGTCTATAAGATCTGGGTCCCACTTATTGTGTTGTGGAGGTTCAATATTCTTTAAAAGTTCATTCAAAGCTTGTCCTTGAACAATCATTACGGCTGCATACCGAGTAAAAATATGATTGTGACGTGTTCGAACAACCATTCCTATAGAACGCATTTCAGCGATAGATTTACTGTAACTATCATCTTTTTTAATATAAATTACTACATCATTTTTCTCAATGATTGTACCATATTCAATATTGTCAGGTGAAACAACCGAAGAATAAAACTCCATAATTGTTGTTATTTTTTTATCTTTAATGTTTGTTTTACGCTCGATATCAGAATAATAACGGAGACGATTCTGTATATTTTTGTCATCAATAACAAGACCGTTAATTTTGACAATAAGTTTCTTATTTATTATTGCAACAAAGAAATTACTCAAAACAGCCTTTTCTATGTCTTCAGCCCAAGTTTCAGTTTTTTTGAATCCTGCAATAATAACATCAGTGCCATATTCTTTTCGTGAAAATTGGTCTCTTAATAAACATGTATCGTCTTTGAAAATAGGCTTTTTCGTAGTGCTGTTTTGGAAAAATCCAACTCCTTGGGTCGCTTGTCCATTTTGAAAATGAGTAACCAACCGAGCTACGCCTTGAAAAGCTTTTATTCCATCGTCTAATGCATATGTGTTATAAAAAACCGTTCTAAACGATGAACAGGCAAACGGTGCATTTTTACCGATGCCATATGAACCGCCACTGCCTTGCTCTTTCTGCGTAACCCCACTGGAATGAGTTAATGCCCTCCAAACAGATTTATCACGAATGTCGGCTTGAGAACCGCTAAGACCTTTTGTATTGTAATCGCTAATAACTAAAAATTCGATATCTTCACGTGAAAGCTTTTCTTTGGCTTCAGCTAAAAAAGCGGCGAGTTTGGGTTCGGATTTCTTTTCCCAATATTCTTCACAAGAGCGAATAACCGCATCAAGACCCACTAAAGCACTGTGTTGCGATTTTTTTAATGTAAGACTATTAAATTCAACGATAACGGTTTCTTCCTCGGGCGCTTTTGCATCAAGAGAGTTTTGGCAGATTTCTCTTGCTAAATTATCATACAATTCAGAACCTTTAAATGTGGCGATACCACCATCGTTTATCCCATGTTCTTCTCCGTCATCGGAAATTGGAAATCTCCAAACAAGGTCACTCATTATATTTCCTCCTTAAAGTTTAAATGTATCTTCATCTATATCGTTATTTGAAAATTTCATTTTTGCAAGTTTAAGTTCTTTTTCAAGGGCGGAAAAAATCTTTTGCACATCAGCATCGTTATAATCGTAATTAGCTTTATTGGCGCAGTTGCCCAAAAGACGTAGCATACCAATAATTTTATTAGTTCTTGCCTCAACAAGTCTTACAAATTTTTCACGTTTTGTTTCCATATCATTATCTCCTTTAAAAATGTATTTTTTATTTTGCAAATATATTCTATCACACGAAAATATATTTGTCAATAAAATTTTAATATATCTTTGAATACATTTTTCATATATTGCAATATTTCATATATATATATCAAAAGGTCATAGGCAAAAAACCTATAACCTTAAAATTATTTTTGTATTACATTTTACTAATAATTGATTTAAATAATGCCTTCAAAACTGGAACAGCAATGGAATTTCCACTTTGCCTATATGCATTGTTGTCATTAACAACAATCTTAAAGTCTTTAAATCCCATCAAACGTAAACATTCTGCTGGAGTAAGTTTTCTCGCAACACATTCCTTTCCTTCATAGTTGCCCACAAAAATTCGTTCATCATTACGCATTTCTTCGCTTGGCGATTCAAGTCGAAAATCACCTGTCCAATTAAATTGCTGATTTGCGGTTTGACAACCAATTATATCTCTGTTAACGCGAGACCTTCCTTGATGCTTTTCTCGAGTTGTTACCCATTCATAACCTTTTTTCCCAAGATAGTATGATAATGGAACACTATCTTCTAAATAATCAGATGTCTTTTTCGTTAGCTTGATTTTTTCAGGAAAACAATAATCGGTAATTCCAAGCCGCTTATCAAATCCAACCACAAAAACCCTTTCACGATTTTGTGGCAATCCATAATCAGACGCATTTAATACATCATCATAAATGTCATAATCCAGTTCTTTAAATATTTCTTGAATGCGTTTCCAAGTATTGCCCTTATCGTGTGTTTTCAATCCAGGTACATTTTCATAAATAAACACTTTAGGCCTTATTTTCTTGACTAAGTTTGCATAGAAAAAAAACAAAGTTCCTCGTGTGTCTTCAAAACCTTGTTTTTTTCCATAAGTTGAAAAGCTTTGACAAGGGCTTCCTCCAACTAAAATGTCTACATCTCCTGTATATTTTTCGCCATCAATAAATCTAACATCTTCAAACCATCTGGTTTCATCAATATCGTGATTTGCAAAATATGATTGCTTTACATAGTTTTCTTTATTTGTCTTTTCATATAAAGTAGAAACATATTTGAGCCGGTCATCATATGACATATTCGATGTGGCTTCTATTATTTCATCATAAGTTACTTTTAATTCTCGTTCACCATTATCGCAGGCGAAAACGATATTAAATTCTTCGTTTAATTGTTTAAGTGCTTCTTCGGGTGCACCGATACCACTAAATACTGTTGCCAATCTTATCATTTTTCTTCACCAAGCTCAATGCCTTTTGTTTTACAAAACCTTTCAAATAGTGCTAATGTTTTAAATCCCGGTTTATGTGTGCCTCTTTCTATTCTGTTTATAGTTGCAACATTTACTCCTAAGGCATCTGCAAGTTCTTGCTGGCTCATAATTAATTCTTTTCTTACATAAATTACTTTATCTTTAAATTCCATATGACACCTCACTACAACTTATGACACATTATAACATACAAGAACAAAAAAAGCAAGTCATCCGACAAAAAACGGATGGCTTATTTTTTTGCCTATTTTCAAAACAGGGGGTCCAAAAATGCCAGTTTTTCTGCGTATAGTGAAGGGGGTTATATTTTTTTCAAAAATAGGGGCCCAAAACAGCCGTTTTTTCTGCGAATAGTGAGGAGAGTATTTTTTCAAAAGGTACTGCGAATTTGCCGTTTTCGTGACCTATCTATGGAGGGCGAATTTTTATGATGCTTTCTCAAGGGGTTTACAGTTTCGTGTGTAGAGGGAGGGAGATTGTATTTTATATCTTTTTTCAAAACACCTAAACTTTTACCCTCCCCCGTGGCCTACCTATTGAGAGGAATATATTCCCAAAATTCAAATGAACACCACAGCCGTGGTTTTCAAATATAAAAACAAAATATCAAAAGCCTGATTACGTATAGGGCCGGGATACATATACTTTGCTTTTTCAAAAAGCGGAGTATGAGTACCCCTTGGTAAGTGCACCCTTTTTTCGTAATCAGGCACTTTTCCTTGCGGATATATGCATTCCGGCTCTACCGCTTTCGGGCGGAAAGGAACCGAAATGTTTATTAACTACAAACTTGCAGACGGAACTGTTGCCCTTGTGGAGGTGACCGATGAGGTTGCGGATTTTATTATCAACGATGACCGCCTTACTTCCAATGCCGAACGCCGTGAACGGTACAACTGCCCATACCACATTGATGCTTTGGAATATGAGGGTATGGAATATGCCTACCGCAAAACACCCGAAAGGATACTCATAGATAAGGAAAGCGCAGAGCATACGAGGAACACCCTCTCATTTCTTACGGATACACAACTCCGCCGTTTGCAGATGAAAGCGAACGGTATGACGGTTCGTGAAATTGCGGATGCCGAGGGCACTACGCCCAATGCCGTTATGGACTCTCTTCGCAGTGCAAGAAAAAAATTTAAAGAAAATTTTTGAAAACACCTGTACAAAACATACCTTTTTTCTCCGTATGGTGAGGAAAGCAATTCCCGGAAAGGAGATGAGAAAAAATGTACGAGAAACTACCTATATATGTAAAGGAAAATGCCCGGTTCTGCCTGTGGCGGTATGAAGACCGAAACGGCAAGAAAACGAAAGTTCCGTATCGTATTGACGGCAGACGAGCCGACAGTACCAAACTATCGGATTTTTCACCCTTTACGGAAATCATATCGGTTCTTGAAAAAGGCGGATATGACGGTATCGGAATGATGGTGTACGGCGAACTCTCCGCCGTGGATATTGACAATTGTGTCGAAAACGGCGCCCTCACGGCTTTGGCGAAGGATATCGTAGATACCCTAAATTCCTATACGGAATACAGCCCATCCGGGAAAGGAATCCGTATACTTGTTCGGACAAGCGATATCGAGTATGACAAGACCCGGTATTACATCAATAACCGCAAATGCGGTCTTGAGGTATATATCGCCGGATGCACTTCAAAATTTGTCACGGTAACAGGTAATGCCCTTTGTGAGTGCGATGTGGAAGAACGCTCCGCAGAGGTTATATCCATAGCGGATAAGTATATGCTTCGTTCTGTGAAGGAAAAGCCGAAAGTTTCACCACCAGGCGGTTATCTCTCGGATGATTCGGTTATTGAAATCGCATCCACGGCTATCAACGGAGATAAATTCCGTAAACTTTGGAACGGAGATATATCCAATTATCCGTCCCACAGCGAAGCGGAAATGGCTCTATGCTCCATACTCGCATTTTATTGTGGCGGCGATACCGAACAGATGGACAGGCTTGTCAGGGCTTCAAAACTGTTCCGTGAAAAATGGAACAGGGATGATTACCGTGAAGAAACGCTGCAAAAAGCCGTATCCGGCTGCACCGAATTTTACCGCCCCATAAATGTTTCCTCGGCAGCGGATGATTTTAATGAAACCGCAGAAAAACTGAAAAAACTCGATATTCTCAACAACAGCCGTTATTCGGATAACGATATCGGTTTCGGCAGACTTTTTGCGGATGTGTTCAAAGATATCGCCCGGTACGCGGAAGAACGAAAAAAATGGTTTGTGTATGACGGTGACCGTTGGACGGCAGATACAGCAGGACTTCGTATTACGGAACTCGGCAAAGATTTATCGGATGCTTTGTTCATCTACGCCGCAGGTTTACACGATGAACATAGCAGAAAGAAAATGCTTGAATGGTGTAAAAAATGGACCCCTCGTAGGTGCCGGGATATTTATATCCGTGAGGCACAGAGCATTTATCCGTTATCGGTAAACGAATTTGACCGAGACCCGTTTCTCTTCAACTGTGCCAACTGCACCGTTGATGTGCGGACAGGCGAATGCCGGGAGCATAGTGCCGAGGATTATATCACCAAAATAAGTACCGTGGTATATGACCCCGATGCAAAGTCGGTTCGTTGGGAACGGTTTATCGATGAGATTATGAGCGGTGACCGGGATAAAGCTCGGTATTTGCAAAAATCTCTCGGCTACGGTCTTACGGGCGATACACGGTATGAATGTATGTTCTTTTACTACGGCGAAACCACACGAAACGGCAAAGGAACGCTTGTGGAAAGCATACTGCCGGTTATGGGTGAATACGGCTTGACAGTTCGCCCGGAAACCATAGCACAAAAGAACCGGGTGGACAGTCACGCTCCAAGTGAGGATATCGCAAGGCTTACCGGTATCCGATTTGCCAATATCTCCGAACCGAGCCGTGGGATGCTCTTAAATGCGGCACAGGTAAAAAGTATGACGGGTAACGATACCCTCAATGCCCGATACCTTAACGAAAACAGTTTTGATTTCAAACCGCAGTTCAAATTGTATGTCAATACAAACTACCTACCCGCCATTAACGATATGACTCTGTTTACAAGCGGACGAATCGTTATTGTTCCCTTTGACCGCCACTTTGAAGAAACGGAACAGGATAAAGGTTTGAAGAAAGAATTCTCCGAGCCGAATGTCCAAAGTGCTATTTTGAATTGGCTGATTGAGGGATACCGAATGCTCCGTAAGGAAGGCTTCACCCAACCGTCATCGGTTACCGAGGCTATCCGTGCCTACGGACATGACAGCGATAAAACCGAGCAGTTCGTTGAGGACAGGCTGACCGTGGACAATACCGCCGAGGTTCGCACGGCCGCCGTATACGATGCTTATCGTATATGGTGCAGTGAAAACGGATGCTGTACGGAAAGCTGCCGAAACTTCATTCAGGAACTGCGAAAGGTCGGGCAAGTGGTTAGAAAACGCCCAAAAAGTGGCGGCGAGAAAACCACAGTTCTAATCGGCTATAAGCTGAAAAATACTGTGCAAGTTCTGGCTTGACGGGTATGGGGCAGATTGTGGCACATCAAACCTACGGATATAAAAAACGATTTCTTTATAGGAAGCACTGTTTTCATCTGCCACATACTGCCCCAAAGAAAAAATAACACTAAAAGGAGGAAAATATATGAAATTCAGACCAATGGGAATTTTTGCGGAAGGTAATAAAATACTGGCGTGTATGAATGCTACGGATTATTCCGACAAACATTTTGACGGCGTGGAACTTCGCTGTGCAAAGAACGGAACGCCGGTAATCATTATGCATTCAAAAAAGACCGCACCGCTGATGTGGAAAGTGGCATACGGCTATTCGCAGGTGTTCTTCAGAACCTTTGCCGAAGCCGTGGATTTCTGCAACAGCCGTGGTATGGAAATTATGAAAGAGCAGGTAGAGAACTGATGGAAAAAATCAAGTACCACCCGCTTGTGGATACGGATACAAACGGCTCGGTTAAAGTGCCGATGTTTATGTCCTGTCGCAAAGCGGATATGGAAAAGCACCGCTTATACCTTGAGGAGATTATACCTTACAGTTTTCGGCTGTGTTCTGTAGAACCGATGTCGGCAAATGAAACCGAAAACATCTCCGTTCATTGTCCGTATTGCGGAAAGAACCTAAAAGCAATAACCGGTTCAAGAAACGGAAACCGACATCAACTCTTTGTCTGCAAAAACTGCACCTGACCCAGGGGGATGTAAATCTCTACGGTCTATGCTTTAGGGCAACGGCCCGGGGTTTCGTGTGTGAAAACGGCGAAATCAAACGCAAAAAAATGACTTTTCAAACGAAAGGAGATAAGAATATGGCAAAAGACGGAACGAACAGAGGCGGTCCTCGTCCGGGTTCGGGCAGAAAATCGAAAGCCATAACGGAAAAGTTATCGTCCGGTAATCCCGGTGGCAGAAAACTTACCGTGGTGGATTTCGGTGAAGATGCCACCGAACTTGTGGGTGAAGAAATGCCGCCTGTCAGTGAATACCTGAAAGCCGAGCAAAAGGACGGTAGCGTTCTCTGTGCCGAGGATATCTACAAAACCACTTGGGAGTGGTTACACAAGCGGAAATGCGACCATCTTGTAACAAAGCAGATTTTGGAGCAATATGCTATGTCTGCTGCCCGGTGGGTACAATGCGAACAGGCGGTTTCATCCTATGGCTTTCTCGCCAAAAGAGCAAACGGCTCTTTTGCAAACTCGCCTTATGTCAATATCAGCCGTGAATATATGAAGCAGTCCAATAACCTTTGGTATCAGATATATCAAATCGTCAAAGAAAACTGCTCCACGGAATTTAATGACCGTACACCGCAAGACGATGTTATGGAACGGCTGCTTAATGCAAGAGGCGGCAAAATACGATAAAACAAAAACTAAATTTTTAAGGAGGAAAACAATATGGCATATATTGTTCGATTTAACAAAAAAACAAATGAACAGGAGTCGTGTACCAACTGCTCCAACACACCGGATTTCATCAGAGATACTTACAGATTTTGTCTCAATGAAGAATTCCACAAATTTGAAGACGGCAGTTCTCAAAGGTGCTTCCGACTTCTCGCAAAGGAACCGCACAGTATAGAGTCGGCACTTAAATACGATGTGAAGTGTCCTGTTTGCGGTAAAACACTCAAACCGGTCAGCGGAATGCTTAATGCATACGATTTATTCTTGTATGCGTGTCCCAATTGTAAAGGCAACAGGAGGAATTTAGAATGAACTACAATAAAATAAAAGTGTCTATCGGTCAGCCGGAATACGATATTGCCTTTTGGAATGAAATAAAAGGCAAACCCGACAGTAACGGAAAACTCACCGGCGAACACATCGTTAATGCCGGAGGATATTTACTTCCCTCGTCATCCGATGATATGTACGAAAAGGAAATAAAGCGTGAAAGCATTTTCCGTAATCTTGCATCCGTATTTAACGATTACAAAGAAAAATCGGATATCGTGGCTTTTTACAGCGATGATATCGCAGAGTATGTGCCTGAATTCGGTGCAATCGATACCACATCCGCTGCGGATGATTTCACCAAAATTCCGGTAAGCCGAAAGAAACTGGCGTTAATGGTTAAGGACAGTATTGAAACCGTTACAAACCCTGCATTTAATTATGAGAAATACCTTATAAAGCGAATGGCAAAATCTTTCGGCAAGGCAGAAGATTTATCTTTTGTTACCGGTGACGGTGAAAACGAACCCACGGGTATTCTTCACGATACAAAGGGTGCCGAAACAGGTGTAACAACCGAAGGCATAACCTACGATAAAATAGTAGAGTTATTCTTCTCACTTGACAAAGACTACCGCAAAAATGCCGTGTGGCTTATGAATGACAAAACGGCTATGGCTCTTCGTAAAATGAAAGACGGTTCCGGGTTACCGATTTGGAATACCGAAAAAGATACTATTTTCGGAAAGCCTGTGGTTATCTGCAATGATATGCCGGATGCCGATGACGGAGAGAAACCGATTGCTTTCGGTGATTTTTCCTACTACTGGATTGTAAAGCGTTCACCTTTATCCGTTACTGTCTTGAAAGAAAGATTTATTGACGAGGGTAAAATCGCATATCTCGCCTTTGAATTCTTGGATGCAAAACTCATCCACAGGGATGCCGTAAAGGTTCTTAAGGTTGAAAGCGAGGAGTAATCCCATGGATAATAATAAAGGTCCTGCAGTTCCGTTTGAAACAGTAACCGTTATTGACGGCACCGAATACATCGTGCATACAGTTTTTGACCCAAATGCCAAGGAAACGGCATACGACAAAATTAAGAGGCTTATCCTCAATAATATCAGCACAATTTCTGTTGAAAATAGTGCCTGAATAACTTGACTTCTCTGCGATAGTATGGGAACATACCATGACCCCGTGTGGAGATTGTCGGAAAGGAGTATTTATGAAACAATTAAACAGACAAACCTCCACTATCGCAGAAAACAAAATAACCGCACTATATTGCCGACTTTCACAGGAAGATGAACTCAAAGGCGAAAGTAATAGCATTACCCACCAAAAAGAAATGCTACAAAAATATGCCGATGAGAACGGTTTCCATAATACACAATTTTTCGTGGATGACGGTTATAGCGGTACAAACTTTGACCGCCCTGATTGGCAGCGGCTTTCCGGTATGATTGATGAAGGGCTTATCGGTACAATTATCGTAAAGGATATGAGCCGTCTTGGAAGAGATTATTTACAGGTCGGTATGTATACGGAGATGATTTTTCCAAATGCCAATATCCGTTTCATTGCAATAAATAATGGTGTGGACAGTATAAACGGCACAGAGAACGATATGACGCCGTTCATCAATATTTTCAATGAATTTTATGCAAAAGATACCAGCCGTAAAATTCGTGCCGTTGTAAAAGCAAAGGGTCAATCCGGCAAACCGATAGCATCAACTCCCGTTTACGGATATTTGAAAGACCCAAAGGATAAAAACCACTGGGTGGTTGATGAAGAAGCGGCAGCCGTTGTGCGTGAAATATTTTCTTTATGTATAAAAGGTTATGGTGTAAGTCAGATTGCATCTGAACTTACACGCCGCCATATAGAAATACCTACCGCCCATATGGTAAAACTCGGTTTACGTGAAAATATTGTATATACGGACAACGATTCATATCTTTGGGGAGATTCAACAGTTACCAGAATTCTTCAACGGCAGGAATACCTCGGTCACACAGTTAATTTTAAGACACATACCAAATCCTATAAAAACAAAAAAAGAGTCGATAACGACCCTTCGGAATGGCTGATATTTGAAAATACTCATGAGGCTATTATCGACCAGGTAACCTTTGACACAGTTCAAAGAATCCGTGATGGCAGACGAAGAGTGACTCCAATGGGTGAAATGCCTATCCTGTCAGGTATGGTGTTCTGTGCTGATTGCGGACGTAAATTATATCAAGTGCGTGGTGTATGTCTTGAAAAATTACATCAATCGGAATATATGGTCTGCTCAACATACCGCAAGAAGAAAGGTCAATGCACCTCGCATCAAATCCGCAATTGTGTACTTGAAGCCATTCTGTTACAGCAAATACAAGCCGTAACAGCCTACGCCTGTGAGAATGAAGATGATTTCATCCGCTTGGTTACGGAAAGCACCGAGCAGGACTTGAACCGCAAACTTAAGGAGTGTAAAAAGGAATACGAATTTGCAAAACAACGGGTTGATAAACTTGATGATATTATCCGACGGTTATATGAGGATAATATTGAGGGAAAAATCACCGATGAACGGTTCGTGAAAATGACCGCCGATTACGAAAACGAACAACATCAATTAAAATTGCAGCTTTCTGAACTTCAAAAGGAAATCGACAGTACGGTAAACAAGACGGATAATGCTGCACAGTTTTTGAAGTTGGTTAGGAAATACGATTCAATAACCGAACTTGATGCGGAAATTATCCGAACTTTTGTAAGTAAAGTAATCGTTCATCACCCGGATAAATCAAGTGGTCATAGACGGCAGCAGGTTGATGTAGTGTTTAATCTTATCGGAGAGGTAATCCTACCCAAATAAACAGAAAAACGGCATAGCCGATATTTCTATCAACTATGCCGTATTTTTCCGGGATTAAAAATCCCTAACTTGCCCCGTGAAATGGACGGTGTTTATTTTGGTCCGAGTGACAAGACTTGAACTTGCGGCCTCTTGACCCCCAGTCAAGCGCGCTACCAGCTGCGCCACACCCGGAAATTTATATAACCTTTTGTTATATCCGTTTTAGTGTTTATGTATTGGGAATTTGCCTGAAAGGGCAAAAAATCACGCTCTATAAACCAAACGCCAAAAAACATTATAACGGCTTTCGGTTTATAAAGCAAGAGTTATTTGTTAAAAATTTCTTTAACGCTTAAAATTATTCGGCAAAGCCCGATTCTACAAGACTTACAAGGCCGTCAAGCGCTTCCTTTTCGTCACTGCCGTCAACAATAATCTTTATTGTTGCGCCACCGACAATACCTAAGGAAAGAACACCCAAAAGGCTCTTTGCGTTTACTTTTCTTTCGTCCTTTTCAACCCAAATAGAAGACTTAAACTCGTTTGCCTTCTGAATGAAAAAGGTTGCCGGACGGGCATGTAAACCGACTTGATTTT
Source organism: Acutalibacteraceae bacterium (assembly GCA_045642125.1). GTDB lineage: Bacteria > Bacillota > Clostridia > Oscillospirales > Acutalibacteraceae > UBA737. Next base: position 14,338 of record JAZUIE010000035.1, read on the forward strand.
TTATGGTTACATCTTTAACACACATTGCGATTTTCTCCTTAAAAGATTAAACACATTTATATTATGATTATACCACAATAAATGTAATCGTCAATATTTTGTGAATAAGTTCTAATAATTATCCAACTTTTTGGTTGATTTTTACCCCGCTTTTGGTCAAAATTACAACTATTTGTCGTTTTTGCTGTCAGAGTACTTTTCGAGCGCCTTAATATCGGCTTTTGAAAGCTTCAAGCCGTCATAAAGCTCGGGCCGTCTTTCCTTTGTGACCGTTATTGCTTTTGCCCGTTTCCACTTTTCAATTTCGGCATGATTACCCGATAAAAGCACATCGGGGACTTTCTTTTCATGCCAAACGGCAGGACGGGTGTACTGCGGGTATTCGAGAAGTCCCGAAAAATGGCTCTCTTCCGTAAAACAAACATCGTCCGACAAAACACCCTTAAGCATTCGGCAAATCGCATCGGTTAAAACAAGCGCCGGAAGTTCGCCGCCCGTTAAAACATAGTCGCCGACCGAAATTTCTTCGTCAACTATTTCTTCGATTACCCTTTCGTCAACGCCCTCGTAGTGACCGCACAAAATGACAACTCTATCGAGTTTTGAAAGCTCTACTGCCTTTTTCTGCGTAAGTGTTTTACCCTTAGGCGACATATAAATAAGATGCGGCTTTGCTTCTTTTTTTTCGTCATAAAGACTCTTAAAGCATTCGTAAATCGGGTTTGCCGCCATTATCATACCCATTCCGCCGCCAAACGGCGCATCGTCAACCTTATTATGCTTATTACCGGCGAAATCTCTTATGTCGGTACACCTTATATCGACCTTTTCTCTCTTTCTCGCTCTGCCGATTATACTTTCGCTCAGCACCTTTTCGCACATTTCGGGGAATAGCGTCATAATATCAATTCTCATCGAAAATTCCCCCCAGCGGCCTTATGAAAATCTCGCCTTTTTCTATGTCGACAGACAAAACAACATCGTCAATTACCGGAATTAAAAATTCCTTTTCGCCGCTTTTTATATGCCAAACATCGTTTGCTCCCGTTTCAGAAACATCGCAAATACTGCCTAACTTTTCGCCCGAGTCGGCATCGAAAACCGTGCAGGAAATAAGTTCGCTTACAAAGTATCTGCCCTCTTCTATATCGCAGTCGTCACGGCTGACAAGCAGTGTTTTACCCCTTAATTTTTCGGCGTCTTCGATAGTATCAACACCTTTAATTTTAACAAGGGTAATATTGCCGTGCGGTTTTGCACTAACTAAAGAAAGCTCGGTTTTATCGCTTAAAAAAACTCTCTTAAAGCCTAAAAGAAAATCACTGCCGTCACTCCACGGAAGTACACGAATTTCGCCCTTTATACCGTGCGTTCCGACAACCTTTCCCGCCTCCAAATATTCCTTTTTCATAAAGCACACCTCTTTTCGGTATAAATAAACACCCCCAAAAAATATATACGAGTAAACGAATATATAAGAGGGGGTTTTTCTTTTATAAGGTCGCAAAAGCGAACTTAATCAGTCGATTTCAACCATTATTTTTTGGTTGTTACGGGTAGCATAAGCACGCATTACGGTACGGATAGCCTTAGCTATTCTGCCCTGTTTGCCGATTACTCTGCCCATATCGTTTTCCGCAACATGCAAGTGATAAACTATAACGCCCTCGGCATTGGGTTCATCAACGGTTACATTTACGGCACTCGGGTCTTCAACAAGTCCCGAAGCGATAGCAACTAATAACTCTTTCATAACTTTTCTCCAAAATTACTCGATTATTCCGTTTTTCTTAAGCAAAGCTTTAACGGTATCGGTAGGCTGAGCACCGTTCTTTATCCACTGATTGGCCTTTTCTGCATCGATTTTTACATCGGCAGGGTCCTTAGTCGGGTCATAATAACCGATTTCTTCGATAAAACGACCGTCACGGGGATATCTTGAATCTGCAACAACTACACGGTAAAAAGGAGCTCTTTTAGCACCGAGTCTGCGAAGTCTGATTTTAACTGCCACTTAAAACACCTCCAAAAGTTTAGTATATATTTATAAGGAATTTACCTTAAAAACCGAAATTGCCTGGCGCCCCAAACTGACGCATAAGATTTTTCTTTGAGCCTTTTTTGCCGAACTGCTTAAACATCTTTTTCATCTGCTCGTACTGTTTGAGAAGCTTGTTAACCTCTTCTACACTTCTGCCCGAACCTGCCGCTATACGGCGCTTTCTCGAAGCATTGATAAGGTCGGGCTTTGCCCTTTCCTTTGCGGTCATGGACTTTATTATCGCTTCCGTCCATAAAAGCTGACGGTCGTCAACATCAACATCTTTAAGCTGTCTGTCCATTCCGGGGAGCATTGAAATAACGCTCTTTATACTGCCCATTTTCTTTATCTGAGTAAACTGCTCTAAAAGGTCGTTCATATCAAATTTGTTTTCGCTTAACCTTTTAGCCGTTTCTTCGGCTTTTTTCTCGTCTATCTCGTTTTCGACCTTTTCGATAAGCGACAATACATCGCCCATACCGAGAATTCTCGTTGCCATACGGTCGGGGTGGAACTCCTCAAGGTCGTCAAGCTTTTCGCCGACACCGGCATACATAATCGGCTTACCCGTTACCGCCTTTACGGACAGTGCGGCACCGCCTCTTGTATCACCGTCAAGCTTAGTTAAAATAACACCGTCTATTTCCAAAATGTCATTGAACGCTTTGGCAATATTTACGGCGTCCTGACCTACCATTGAGTCGACAACAAGCAAAATATTATCAATATCGACAGCTTTTGTTATGCGGATAAGTTCGTCCATAAGCTCACTGTCAATGTGAAGACGACCCGCCGTATCGAGTATAACAAAATCATGGCCGTAATCTCTCGCATAGCTTACGGCTTCCTTTATGGTCTTTTCGGGCTTTTGCGTTCCCTTTTCGAAAACCGGAACACCCGCCTTTTCGCCTACAACCTTTAACTGCTCTATTGCGGCAGGTCTGTATATATCCCCCGCAACAAGCATGGGTCTGTGTCCCTTCGCTTTTAAGAGCTTGGCAAGTTTTGCGCTGTGGGTCGTTTTACCCGAGCCCTGCAAACCGCACATCATAATAACAGTAGGTATTTTAGATGCGGTTTTAAGTCTTGCCTGCTCGTTTCCCATAAGAGAAGTAAGCTCTTCCTTTACGATTTTGATAATCGTCTGCGCAGGGGTAAGACTCTCGGTCACCTTTTCGCCTATCGCCTTTTCGCCGACAGTTTTAGTAAAATCTTTTGCAACCTTATAGTTAACATCGGCTTCTAAAAGTGCCAAACGGACTTCACGCATTGCATCGTTAACATCGCTCTCGGACAACTTGCCCTTGTTGCGAAGCTTCTTGAAAACCGAAGAAAGCTTATCCGATAAATTATCGAAAGCCATTTGACACACCTGCCTTTTTATAAACCGTCAATTATTAAAAGCGCTTCGTTTATTGCGCTTTTATCACCGTTTTTTATGTCTTCGCTTAAATTTTTAAGGCTCGAAAACTTCTTTGCATAACCGCACTTTTTTTCAAGCCCGTAAAGCTTTTTTGAAGCACGTTTAATAATGTCGCTGACACCCTGACGGGTGATATTCTCATTCTCGGCTATTTCCGAGAGCGACAAGTCTTCGTCAAAATATGCCGACAAAACACGCCTTTGCTTTTCGCCCAAAAACTCACCGTAAACATCGTTGAGAACGCCTAAAAACAAGTCTTTCTCGGTCATATTTTCACCCTCTTTTACATTTAAGGCTCTAAAAGTATAACACCTTTTATATCCGCTGTCAAGTATTTTTCTTTACAGCCGTCTTTTTTTATTTTATCTCTTTTTCAAAAAGGACTTTTCTTAAAAGAATAACGAGCGGAGGAATAATAAGAAACTGCAGTATTATCCCCGCAAAAGAGTCTGTAAAAGCACCCGCTATAAACATTTTAAGTGTAAATGTACTGCCCGTAAGACCTAAAAAAAACATTTGCATAAGGCCCCAAACAATGCGCCCCGAAAAAAGAGCGATTATAAGGGAAATATAAATAAACAATAAGTTTTTCTTCTTAAAAAGTGAAAACATAAGTCCCGACAAAAGCCCGTAAACCGCAAGTTCGGCGGTCATGGCAACGGCGCTCGGATACATAACGGGAGAGCCGAAGAGCACACTCCTGAGAACGGGCAAAACGGCGCCTATTACGGCACCGTAGGGCGCTCCGCAGATAAAACCGCACAGTATTACGGGTATATGCATAGGCAAAAGCGCCTTTCCTATCACCTTTATATGACCGAATAGGAAAGGCAGAACAAGACCTATACTTATAAACATTGCCGAAAGGGTAAGATTTAGAATTTCTCTCTTCTTCACTCTATTTATTACCTAATTTCTCCGAGAACTTAGACAGTGCTTCGGAAATTTTTATTCTTTGCGGACAAACATTTTCGCAGGACCTACAGCCGATACAGGCATCGGGCCATTTGTCCCTTTCTATCGTGCTTAAAACCATCGGTGCGATAAAACCGCCCTCCGACACCGAATGCTCGTTATAAAGCGATAAAAGTTTCGGGATATCGAGATTATTAGGACAGTAATCGGTGCAATAGCGACAGGCGGTACACGGAACGGTCTTTCCGCTTATTATTTCGTCCGCAACACCTAAAAGTGCGGCCGTTTCGCTGTCATTTAGCGGCAAATTTTCGGAGTAAATTCTTATATTGTCCTTTAACTGTTCCATATTTGACATTCCCGAAAGCGTCATTTTAACTGTAGGAAGTGACTGAATGAAACGGAATGCCAAAGCAACGGGTGTTTCGTTTGCTCTTACATTTTGAAGCTTACTTTCCGCCGTTTCGCCCAAACTTGCAAGTTTTCCGCCCCTTATAGGCTCCATAACGAAAACGGGGATATTCATTTTATCTAAAAGCTCAACCTTTTCTTTGGCGTTTTGCAATTTCCAGTCGATATAATTTATCTGAAGCTGACAAAATTCCATATCCTTGCCGTAGGCGTCTAAAAATCTTTTAAGAACGCCCATATCGCCGTGACACGAAAATCCCAAATGCTTAATTCTGCCGTTCCTTTTTTGCTCTGTTAAATAGGCGTAAATGCCGTATTTTTCGTCTAAATACGCATCAATGTTCTTTTCGCAAACATTGTGGAAAAGGTAAAAATCAAAATAGTCGACCTTGCATTTTTTAAGCTGTTCGTTGAATATTTTTTCAACACTCGCCATATTGTTAAGGTCATAGCCGGGAAATTTTGTTGCAAGATAAAAGCTTTTTCGGTCGTACTTAGATAAAATTTCGCCTACTACCGTTTCGGAATTTCCGCTGTGATAACCGTAGGCGGTATCGAAATAATTTATGCCGCTTTTTATGGCAAAATCTATCATTTCTTCGGTGGTCTTAACATCTATTTTTGAATCTTTGCCGTCAATTTTAGGCAGCCGCATACAGCCGAGTCCCAAAGCCGAAAGCTTTTCACCCTTAAAGTCATTATAGAACATATTTTACCCTCCTAAACCAAATGCTCGGTTAACGGTTTTTAGTTTGTGTGTTAAGTTATAAAAAATTGCCGAAAGTTGCTGTTTTACTGCGAAAACTGCCAAGAGAGATACTCCCATTATCGAAAAAATGAAGCAACAGTTTGTATCGTCCGAGGTTTTAGGCGAGGTGTAAGGAATTCTTCCTTCGCCCGATTTGTCGTACTCGCTTAACAACTCACTTGTTTTATTCCAAGTGCTTGTATCGACAACGAAATCATATACTCTTTCGGCTATTATATTTCGGTTTTCGTCATAGTCGGTTATATCGGTAATAATTCCGCCGCTTATAACGATATTTTTTATTTTACCGTCAATTTTTGCGTTTTTAATTAAGATTTTCGTATTCCTCAAAAACGATTTTATTCATAGTTTCAATATTCTTTTCCATTTCGCTTACAAGCTTAAACTGAGTTCGGCATCTATCAAGATTTTGACCCTCATAGGTTGTATGAAAGTAGTTATCTCCGTCTAAATAGTCGGTCAAAAATCGCACACCGCATTCAAGCGTCATAATAACCGAGCCGAGAACAAGATTGTCTATTTCGCTTTTATCCAAATTGCAAGAACTTATATATCCCCTTGTAAATGCTCTGAACATATCAAGGTCAACAGTCATTTTGGAAAGGTCTTTTTCGTCCTCTGCTGCCGTCGCGGCACCAAAGCGGATAGCATCGCCGAAATCGTAAACCGAAAGTCCGGGCATAACGGTATCAAGGTCGATAGCGCAAAGTGATTTTCTTGTGTATTTATCGAACAAAACATTGTTAAGTTTTGTATCGTTAT
>JAZUIE010000036.1:0-38909 GCA_045642125.1 Acutalibacteraceae bacterium
AGTCTTAAAGCCCAAATGAAATATGCCGACAAAATCGGTGCTAAATTCACAACAGTTATAGGCGATAACGAACTCGCCTCGGGCAAAACCGTTATTAAAAACATGAATAACGGCGAAACAAAAGAGGTTAGTATTAAAAACATTTCAGACGAGCTTCTATCACTCATAAACCTTTCGGCTCTTAACGATTTAACCGAGTCGATTATTAACAATTAACTATTTTTCTTCGAGGTGTTTCTTTTGAAACTTGACAGACTTGACGGTATGAAGCGTACCGACTACTGCGGTACACTTACAAAAAACGATATCGGAAAAGAGGTCGTTGTTTGCGGTTGGATACAAAGACAGCGTGACCTTGGCGGACTTATCTTTGCCGACCTTAGGGACAGAACCGGTATTATTCAACTTGCTTTTGACGACACAACCGAAAAAGCCGTATTTGACAAGGCATTTGTTTTAAGAAGCGAATTTGTCGTTATGGCAAAAGGCATTGTAAGAATGCGCTCTTCGATTAACTCCGAAATTAAAACCGGCGATATTGAAATCGAGGTTAAGGAACTTAAAATTTTGGGCGAATCTCAAACTCCGCCTTTTGAAATTTTACCCGACTCAAACGCAAACGAAGAATTACGGCTTAAATACAGATATCTTGATTTAAGACGCACACCGCTTAAAGACAATATCCTTATGCGCCATAAGATTACTAAGGTGACCCGTGACTATTTTGACGAAAACGGTTTTATCGAGATAGAAACACCTACTCTTATTAAATCTACTCCCGAAGGCGCCCGTGACTATTTGGTGCCGTCAAGAGTTCATAAGGGAAGCTTTTTTGCGCTTCCGCAGTCACCGCAGATGTATAAACAGCTTCTTATGCTTTCGGGCTTTGACCGTTATATGCAAATTGCCCGTTGCTACCGTGACGAAGACTTAAGAGCCGACCGTCAACCCGAATTTACGCAAATTGACCTTGAAATGTCATTTGTCGAGCAAGAAGATGTATTTGCGGTTGCCGAAGGCTATGTAAAGAGATTGTTCGGTGAAGTTTTGGGTGTTGATATCAAGCTTCCGCTTCCCCGTATGACCTATACCGAAGCTATGAACGATTACGGCTCGGACAAGCCCGACACCCGTTTTGATATGAAAATTAAGGATATTTCGGACATCGTAGAAAACTGCGGTTTCGGAGTCTTTGCCGATACTGTTAAAAACGGCGGTACGGTAAGAGCAATAAATGCCAAAAATGCCGCTTGTGTTTATACAAGAAAAGAAATAGACAAGTTAACCGAAGATGCAAAGGGTATCGGCGCTAAAGGTCTTGCCTTTATCCGCTGGAATGATGAGGCTCCGACCTGCTCTTTTGCCAAGTTTATGACCGAAGACGAAATGAATGCGATTTATGACCGTCTTAATATGGAAAAAGGCGATGTCGCTTTAATCGTTGCCGATAAAAAGAACATCACCCTTTCGGTTTTAGGCGCATTAAGACTTACCGTTGCAAAACGGCTCGATATAATACCTAATCAGTATAACTTCCTTTGGATAACGGAATTCCCGTTCTTCGAATATAACGAAGAAACAGGTAACTATGATGCTATGCATCACCCGTTTACTTCACCTATGCCCGAGTGCATAAAATATCTTGATACTAACCCCGAAAAGGTTTTTGCAAATGCTTATGACCTTGTTCTAAACGGCATTGAGCTTTCGAGCGGTTCTATAAGAATTACCGACCCCGAACTTCAAAAGCATATGTTCAGTGCACTTGGCTTATCGGACGAAGAAGCCGAAACAAAATTCGGATTTTTAACCGGCGCCTTTAAGTACGGCGCTCCCCCGCACGGCGGTATGGGAATAGGTCTTGACCGACTTTGTATGCTTATGTGCGGCGCCGACACCATAAGAGATGTTATTGCTTTCCCGAAGGTTGCAAATTCAAGTGAGCTTATGTCGGGTGCTCCTGCGGCGGTTGACAAGATACAGCTTGACGACCTTGCAATAGCCGTTAAAAAAACCGAAGAATAATTTAGCAAAAATTAAAGCCGAGTAGGACTTAAAGTCTTACTCGGCTTTTTTCATTCTCTTTCATTTCCCAAAAAGAATACCGCAACCGTCCCCGGTCCGCAATGTGAACCGACTATGTTGCCTATATCGAAAATTTCTGTTTTATTTTTAAGGTGTAAAAATGTTTTTTCAATTTCCTTTTTAAGCGTTAAAGCGGTATCCATACACATTGAATGAACTATATAACATTTCCCGTCATATTCTTTGCCGTTTTCGCATTTTTCGAGAAATGCGTCTAAAGTCGTCTGTATGGCGTTTTTCTTTCCACGTGTCTTACCGTATGCCTCAATACTTCCGGCTTTATTTAAGCGCATTATAGGGCAAATTCCGAGTATTGTAGCGATAGCAGCTTCGCTTCCCGACACTCTGCCCGATTTTTTATAGAATTTCATTTCGGTAGAAAAGAACTGATGGTGTATCCTTTCCTTTATCGAATTTATATATATTGCCGTTTCTTCAAGTGTTTTTCCGTCCTTTTTTGAGTCAACAGCATAGGACACAAGCATACCGTAACCGCTGGACGAACACTTTGAGTCAATAACCGTAACGAGTTCTTCGCCTTTTTCTTTATTTATTTTTTCGGCGGCGCTTATCGCATTAAAAACCGATTTAGTCATACCCGAGCCGAAAGCAATATGCAAAAGCGGTGTACCGTCTTTAATAAGTGAATTAAAAAACTCTGTATACCTGTATTCATTTATTTGCGAAGTTGCCGGTATATCGCCCGATAAAAGATTATCGTAAAAGGTTTTTATATCATCTTCGCTTTTTTCCATATTATCCTTAAATGTTTCGCCGTTTAATATGTACTCGTAAAATAATACGGGCACTTCGTTTTTCTTAAAATAAGAATACGGCATATCGACTGTTGATTCACAAGAAATAATAAAGTCTTTCATATAGCTTCCTCGCAAAAAAATTCTTTAATAATATTTTATTCGCCTACACTACGCATTTCAATAATTTTCCGTAATTAGCCGCTCTATTAAATAAAAACACGGCAGTAGAGTTTTTTAATTTAACTCTACTGCCGATAGAATATCAGTTTTCCGTTGTTATTTTAATGCTGTCGCCGTCTAAGTTAAAGGTAATATCTCCGCATTGTTCGGTTCTGTAAACGGCTACACCGTGGTTTTTAAGGCGCTTTAGGGTTTCTTCGTGCGGATGACCGTACTGATTACCCGTTTCGGAAGAAATTATACCGTAATCAGGGGAACACGCCGATAAAAACTCGTCACAGGTTGAACCCCGTCCGCCGTGATGCGCAATCTTTAGGACATCACAGTCTAAATTCATATTTTTGTTAAGCATTCGCCGTTCGGACACACTTTCGCCGTCACCCGTAAACAGAAACTTTGTATCAAGATACTTCGCCATCAAATATACCGAGCGGTCGTTTTCGTTGTTGGTTTCGGTATTTTGATATAAAACGGTTATGTTAAAATCGCCGAGTTTTATGTTCATTCCCTTATCGGCGGTATACTCCTTGCCGTCTTTCTTTATAAGATTTTCTTTTGCTTTTGTTATATCCTTTTCTATGTAAGTGTCTTCAAAAACGGGCGGTAATATCATATTTTTTACCGTAAATTTTTGTGTCACTTCGTCTATTCCGCCTAAATGGTCGTCATGAAAATGCGAAAGAGATAGTACATCAATATTTTTAATACCGAGTTTTTTAAGCGATTTGCATAAAACCCTTGCGGAAGCATCGGTACCCGTATCAACAAGACAGTACTTTCCGTTACTCGCAATAAGAGCGCAATCACCCTGACCGACATCAAAAAAAGTCACATAGTCGTCCGTTTCGTCTGTTTTTGCAGACGATGTGTTTTTATCGGTAAAAAACAAGACAGCAAATATACCGACCGCACAAAGTAAAGCAATAACAAGAAGTGTTCTTATTAAAGTTTCAATATTATTCTTCGTACTCATCGCTCTGTGTCGCCTGTTGTTCCATAAGTTGTTCTTTTGTTATAAGCACCTTTCTCGGCTTTGAGCCTTCATACGGGCCTACAATTCCCCTTGCTTCCATTTCGTCAACTATTCTTGCGGCTCTTGCGTAACCAAGTTTAAGCTTTCTTTGTAAAAGCGATGTCGAAGCCTGTCCGTTTTCAACTACAACCTTAATGGCGTCCTGAATCATCGGGTCATCACCCGGACCGTCTTCGGCAACACCGGTTTTCTTCTGCTTTTCAAGGGCTGCCTGACGCTCGATTTCAACCATAATATTATCGTCATACTCAGCCGAAGCGCTCTTCTTTACAAACTCGACAACCTTTTCTACTTCGCTGTCGCTTACAAAGCAACCTTGTAAACGCTTAGGCTTTGTAGAGCCTATCGGACTAAAGAGCATATCGCCTTTTCCGAGAAGCTTTTCGGCACCACCTGCATCGAGTATCGTTCTGCTGTCAACCTGAGAAGAAACGGCAAATGCTATTCTTGTGGGTATATTCGCTTTAATAACACCCGTTACAACATCAACGGACGGTCTTTGTGTCGCAATAAGCAAATGCATACCTGCGGCTCTCGCCTTTGCGGCTATGCGGTTAATCGAATCTTCAACCTCGCTCGGAGCCGTCATCATAAGGTCGGCAAGTTCGTCTATAATAATAACAACATGCGGAAGCTTAGTTACTTCGGGCTCGTCCTTTAAGGTTTCTACAAAACGGTTATAACCGTCAATATCTCGTACTCCCCTATCGGCAAACATCTTATAGCGCTTTTCCATTTCGCCTACTGCCCAGCCGAGCGCACCCGCAGCCTTTCTCGGGTCGGTCACAACAGGTACGAGCAAATGCGGAATACCGTTATAAACACCGAGTTCAACAACCTTCGGGTCTATCATAAGGAGCTTAACCTCTTCGGGTCTTGCCTTATACAAAAGGCTTACAATAATTGAATTTATACAAACTGATTTACCCGAGCCCGTAGCACCGGCGATAAGTCCGTGGGGCATTTTGCCGATATCACCGATAACGACATTACCGCCTAAGTCTTTGCCCATGGCAACGGTGAGCTTACTCTTTGAAGCCGAAAAAGCACTCGATTCGATTATTTCTCTTACACCTACGGCAGTGCTTGTACGGTTCGGAATTTCAATGCCTACAGCCGCCTTGTTGGGAATAGGAGCTTCTATACGGACACCTGCCGCCGCCAAATTAAGAGCGATATCGTCCGCAAGGCCTGTTATTTTGCTGATTTTAACACCGGCACAAGGCTGAAGCTCGTATCTTGTAACGGATGGGCCTCTGCTTATGTCCAAGACTCTTGTTTCAACACCGAAGCTTTTAAGTATTTCAACCAAATGCTCGGCAGTCGTTTCGAGTTCTTTTGCAACACCCCTTGAATCTGTAGAGCTTGTTTTATTAAGCAGTTCAAAAGGCGGATATTTATAATGATTAACGAAATCACGGGAAACAATTTCGTTTTCAAAGTCTTTCGTTTCCTTTTCAAAGTCAACCGTTATCTTTTGAGGCTCGTTTGTTTCTTCGTCTTTGGCAATATTAAGAGCCTCGTCAATACTTGACTGTTCGCCCGAAACAGGCCCGTCAAAATAAGCATCTTTTAACTTTTGCGCCGCTTCGTCAGTATCTTTTATTCTGCGTTTGCGGGTTTTCGCAGGTTCGTCTATCGGAATGTCTATTTCTCCGCCTTTAATAATTCTTAAGTTGCCCACTCTCTTTGAGTCTTCGGCGTTTCTTTCCATTCTCTCCTTATGCGCATTTTCTGCCTTTGCCGATACCGCCTTTACGGGCTTTGACATAGCATTATAAACTGCGCCTAAGGTCGTTTTTGTTATAATCATTAAAAGAACAATGAGCAATATTATGTATGTAATAACAGCACCGGCTTTACCAAATGCCAAATACAGCGGGTTGCCAAACAAAGCGCCTATTAAACCGCCCGATTTATGAGCAACACCTGTTGTATAACCGTCACCCAGTTGCGTTAAGAAATTTACACCGTCTATACTTTCAAACGGCGTTGCAAACACACTTATGAGCGCATTAAGAAGTAAAACAAATATGCCGATTTCTATTGTTTGTGCATAATTTACGGCGCCTTTATTGTTTTTTGCATAAGCGAATACAAAAAGTCCCAAAACAAAAGGACAAATATAAGCCGTTACACCGAATATTCCGAAAACAAAATTATGCATATAGGTCCAGACATTTTGTCCCTTTAAGAAAACAAGGAACAAAAGGAAAACAGCAAAAGCAAACAGTATTACCGATTTTATCGGTCTTACTGCCGTATTTTGTTTTGCAGCACTTGATTTAGTCTTTTTCGTGTTTGCCATTTATATGTACTCCTTAACTAAGGCTTCGTCCGAAGACGAAACCAAATCAGTTATTTTCTATAAGTTCATAAAGCGATTTTATAACATCGCCTAAACTGCCCAAATTATCAATAAGCCCTTCTTTTACCGACATTTCACCGTCAAGCACGGTACCGACATCGGTAACAAGCTCGTTTGTATTCATCATAAGTTGTCCAAAACGCTTTTTTGTTATTTTTGAGTTTTTAACAACAAAATCTGTTATTCTGTCCTGCATTCGGGAAAAATGATTCATAGTTTGCGGAACGCCGATAACAAGACCGGTCATACGAACGGGATGGATAGTCATAGTAGCGCTCGGAGCAATAAAAGAGCGTTTACCGGCAACCGCTAACGGAACACCTATTGAATGTCCGCCGCCAAGAACAAAAGTAACCGTAGGCTTTTTCATACCCGAAATAAGTTCGGCTATCGCAAGTCCCGCTTCAACATCGCCGCCTACGGTATTAAGAATGATAAGAAGTCCCTCAATATCGTTATTTTGCTCAATTGCGACAAGTTGCGGAATAATATGCTCGTATTTTGTCGTTTTGGTCTGCTCGGGCAAAACATTATGCCCTTCTATTTCTCCTATTATTGTAAGACAACAAATGTTGTGCTTTCCCTCAATATTAACCGAACCGAACTCTTTTATAAGTTCTTCGTTTTCACTTTCGGTTTGTTTTGTCTTCTTTTTAGTACTCATAATCTTCCCTCCGAAAGATATTATTTGCGGAAAGATTATAAGAATACATAATAATTATACTATTTTAATTTAACTTTTGCAATAAAAAAATCCGCATTACATTTTAGATGCAATGCGGATTAAATATTTTACCAAAATCAGTTTGTAATGGTCATTTCGGTATCCTTATCGAAAATATGAATCTTTTCGGGTTCATAAGCTATTGTAATCTTATCGCCCGGCTTAGCAGTTGAAGTAGGAGCAACACGAGCGTTAACTGCCTGTTCTTCACTGTTCATATAAAGATAAGTTTCAGCGCCCATAAGCTCGGTTACTTCAACCTTTGCTTCAACAACACCGTCAGAATACTGAGCAATAAGCTCAGGCTCATCGTGAACAGCTTCGGGGCGGATACCCATAATAACTTCCTTGCCGATATAAGGAACTAAGCAGTCGTCCTTATTCTTACTTGCCGGAAGTTTGATTTTGTACTTAACACCGGCTCTTGTTTTGGTGTCTTCAGTACCGTATTCAACAAAGAAGTCATCGCCTTCTTTTACGATAACGGCATCAATAAAGTTCATCTGCGGAGAGCCGATAAATCCTGCAACGAAAAGGTTGCAAGGATAAAGATAAAGATTTTGCGGAGTATCAACCTGCTGAACAATACCGCTCTTCATAACAACGATTCTTGTACCCATTGTCATAGCTTCGGTTTGGTCATGCGTTACGTAAATAAAGGTTGTACCCAAGCGCTGGTGAATTTTGGAAATCTCGGTACGCATTTGAGCACGGAGTTTAGCATCAAGGTTGGAAAGCGGTTCGTCAAGAAGGAATACCTTCGGCTCACGAACTATTGCACGACCAAGTGCAACACGCTGACGCTGACCGCCAGACAAAGCCTTCGGCTTACGCTCAAGCAAATGCTCAATGTCAAGAATTCTTGCTGCTTCTTCAACTCTTCTTTTGATTTCGTCCTTCGATGTTTTACGAAGTTTAAGACCAAAAGCCATGTTGTCAAATACAGTCATATGCGGATATAATGCGTAGTTCTGGAAAACCATCGCTATATCACGGTCTTTAGGTGCAACGTCATTTACAAGACGGTCCCCGATATAAACTTCACCTTCGGAAATTTCTTCAAGTCCGGCAACCATACGAAGAGTTGTAGATTTACCGCAACCCGAAGGACCTACGAGAATGATAAATTCCTTGTCCTTAATTTCAAGGTTGAAATCTGAAACGGCAGTAACGCCGCCGGGGTATCTTTTGTATACGTTGCGTAGTGATAAACTAGCCATATTCTAATGAACCTCCCAGTGCGTACAAATACACACAATATACAAATTTACTAAGTTATTATAACAATTTTTGCCTTAGATTTCTATAATTATTTCTCACAATGTTATATCAACATATTTGGGCATTTTGTATATTTATTTGTAAATAAGCGATATTTCGTTATCATTTAAGGTAACACATTCGCCAAAATCGAGTGTTTTAGGCAAATAAAGTTCGCCTATAGACTCTCTGTGAAGATTATTAACACCGAGTCCTACTACTCCGAACATTCTTTTTATCTGATGGTATTTGCCTTCACTAATAGTAAGTCTTGCCGTTTTTTTGTCAATTATTTCAAGTTTTGCAGATTTCGTTTTTGTTCCGTCCGCCAAAACTACACCGCTTAAAAAAGTTTCTGCCATACTTTCATTTAACTCACCGTCAAGTTCGGCAATATAAGTCTTATTTATATTTTTATTCGGTGTGATTATTTTATGGGCAAATTCGCCGTCATCGGTTATAAGCAAAAGTCCCGTTGTGTCCTTATCGAGTCTACCAACGGGAAAAAGTCCTTTCCTTTTAAGGGTATCGGGTATTAAGTCGATAACGGTTTTTTGTCTTTTGTCTTCTGTTGCGCAAAGTACACCCTTAGGCTTATTCATGAGCAAATAAACATATTTTTTATAGTATATTATTTGGTTATCAAGCCTTACTTCGCTTTTAGTAACATCAAACGAGTAAGACGGAGCCTTAATAATTTCACCGTCAACACTGACAAGACCTTTGAAAATAAGAGTTCTCGCTTCACTTCTTGTTTTACCCGTTTGGTTAGAAATAAACCTATCAAGCCGTTGCTTTTCCATAAGTCTTATTCGTCCTTAACTATAAGGCAGACACAGTGTGCCGCTATTCCCTTTTTTTCACCCGTAAAGCCCAAGCCTTCTTCGGTTGTTGCCTTAACACTTACCTTTTCTTTATCACAATTAAGTGCATAAGCTATATTCTCACGCATTTTTTCTATAAACGGTGACAGTTTAGGAGTTTCGGCTATAACCGTTGCATCTAAATTGCAAAGCTTATAGCCTTTTTTATATATAAGTTCACCGACATATTTAAGGAGAATTAATGAGCTTTTGTTTTTATACTTGTCGTCAGTATCGGGAAAATGCTTACCTATGTCACCGAGTGCCGCCGCACCCAAAAGGCTGTCACACACGGCGTGTAATAAAACATCTGCGTCCGAATGTCCCAAAAGTCCCATAGAGCTTTCAATTTCGACTGCGCCTAATATAAGTTTTCTACCGTCAGAAAATCTATGAACATCGTATCCGTGACCAATTCTCATGATTTATTCTCCGTTTCGAAAGATTTTGCTATCAATAAAGCCAACGGTATGTCGTCTTGTGTTGTTATTTTGATGTTTTTGTTACTTCCATCAACAATAACCGTATCGTATCCCGCTGCCTCCATAATCGATGCATCATCGGTAAAATCGGTGTCGGTTAAAGCTTTTGAAGCCTTTAGATACTTTTCGACACAAACGCCCTGCGGAGTTTGTGCAAGATAAAGGTCTTTGCGGTCGAGAGTTTTTTCTACAAACTTACCGTTCTTTGCTTTTTTAACCGTGTCCGTCACCTTAACGGCAACAAGCACCGAGTCGTAATGCTTTAGTGCCAAAACGCAATTTTTTATAATTTCGCCACTTAAAAACGGTCTTGCGCCGTCTTGAATTAAAACCGTTTTATCGGTGCTATTAAGCGCAGTTATTCCGTTTAATACAGATTTATGGCGGGTTTCACCACCTGCCACAACACCGAAAAGTTTGCTGATGCCGTTATCTTTACAAAGGCTTTTAACGGTTTTTATATCTTCGTCTTTTGTAACAACTATAATTTTCGATATGTATTCGCTTTTTTGAAAGTTAATAAGTGTTCTTACTATAACCGGCAAACCGTCTACGGATAAAAACTGCTTATTAATTCCGTCCATTCTTTGTGACATACCCGCCGCAACAATTATGACCGGAATTGCCGATTTATTCTTGTTAAGCGTTTCCATACTTTTCACCTAAAAAAACCGCACTTCCAAAGAATGAGAAGTGCGGTAAACTTAAAATAAATTATTCTTCGGTATTTTCTTTCTCGCAATCGCAATCACAGTCGCAATCACAATCGCAAAAATCAAATTCAAGCGGAGTTCCGCAGTTAGGACAGTCAATACCTTCGTCCTCAAGCATATCTTCGTCAAGATAAATTGTGTCGTTGCAATTAGGACAAACGATTTCATATAAATCGTCACAGTCACATCCGCAATCGCAGTCGTCACAACCGCAACCACAGTCGCAGCCGTCTTCGTCATAAACGATTTCTTCCACATAAGAAAGGTCTTCGTCAACTGCATCGATTTGCTCTGACATATCGTCAAGCGCATCTTCAACATCACAAATCTCGGCGGTAATATCACCTAAAAGGTCGATAACCTGAGCCAATATCTTGCCTTCGTTTGAAGTCTTGTCATAATCAAGACCGTCAGCAAGGCCTTTAATATAAGCAATTTTCTCGCAAATATCCATCGTTATTTCTCCTTAAATTAAGATTTAAGCACGTTCCATATATTCGCCGGTGCGAGTATCAATTCTTATTACTTCGCCCTCGTTAATGAACAAAGGAACACGAATTTCACAACCTGTTTCAAGAGTTGCGGGTTTTGTAGCATTTGTTGCAGTGTTTCCGGCAAAACCGGGCTCGGTATGAGATACGGTAAGTTCAACAAATGTCGGCGGTTCTACACCGAATACTTTGCCCTTATATGACAAAATCTTGCATACCATATTTTCCTTAACAAACTTAAAGTTATCGCCAACCTCACTCTTGTTAATCGGAATCATATCGTATGTTTCCTGATCCATAAAGTAGTAAAGGTCACCGTCACTGTATGAATATTCCATGTCTTTTCTTTCAATATAAGCAGTCGGGAACTTTGCTGTGGGGTTGTAAGATTTTTCAACAACTGCACCGGTGAGAACATTCTTAGTCTTCGTTCTTACGAAAGCTGCTCCCTTTCCGGGTTTTACATGCTGAAATTCAACAACCTGAAGAACTTGACCGTCTTCCTCAAAAGTTACACCATTTCTGAAATCTCCGGCACTAACCATTTATTTTTCCTCCAAATAAAAAATAATTTAATTTACTAAAAAATTATATAGCAATTTATAAAATTTGTCAAGCGGTAAACTTACTTTCCCTTACGCCAAACAGAGGGTGAAAAAGTAAGTAAAATCGGGAATATTTCGAGTCTTCCCATGAGCATTGCAAAAGATAGAAGTATCTTCGAAAAATCGGAATAATGAGAATAGCTTAAACTCGGTCCGACCTTTGCAAAACCGGGGCCTATGTTATTAAAGCAGGATATAGCAGCCGAAAGATTTGTTTCGATATCGAAAGGCTCTATACACAAAAGCAAGAAAACAACCACAATACAAATTGCATAAATTATTCCGTATATAAGAACATTCGAAATCGTACTTTCTTCGATGGCCTTACCGTCAATTTTAACAACCGAAACACTTCTCGGGTGAGTAAGCGATTTAAGATGCCTTGAAGCCGCCTTAACCAAAAGTATAACACGGGAAAGCTTAAAGCCACCGGCAGTTGAACCGGCACAGGCGCCCGAAATCATAAGTGTTAACATTATGCCTTTAGAAAGTGTGGGCCACGCATCAAAATTTGCGGTCGAATAACCGGTAGTTGAAACAAGCGAAGTAACTTGGAAGAATGAATCTCTGAATGTACTGCTTAAATTACCGTATAGATGATAAATATTAGCCGCAATAATTGCAGTAGAAACTAAAACCAGAGAAATATAAATCCAAAGCTCAAGGCTTTTGAATACTTCTTTTATTTTTCTTACAAGCAACAAATAGTAAAGATTAAAGTTAATGCCGAAAAGCATCATAAATACGGAAATTACCCACTTTGAATAATTGCTGTAAGAAGCTATACTGTCCGCCTTTATTCCGAAACCGCCTGTACCGGCAGTACCGAACGAATGAACAATACTGTCAAAAAGGGGCATTCCGCCGCAAAGCAAAAGTGCAATTTCCGAAAGAGTCATTGCAATGTAGATAAGATATAAAATCTTAGCCATATTTTTTGCTCTCGGGACTATTTTATCCACAACAGGTCCCGGCATTTCGGCGCGTAAAATATGTATCGACCTATCGGAAAAGCTCGGAATTACAGCCATAATAAAGACAAGCACACCCATACCGCCTATCCAATGAGTGAAGCTTCGCCAAAACAGAATACTTTTACTTAATTCTTCTACATTGTCAACAACCGAAGAACCGGTAGTAGTAAAGCCGCTGACCGTTTCAAAAAACGCATCGATAAACGAGGGTATTTCACCGCTTAAAACAAACGGTAAAGCACCTAAAACGGAAACAGAAAGCCAAGCTAAAGTTACTATTACAAAGCCCTCTTTTGCATATATGCGGTCATTTTTATTTTTGCAAACAAATGACATCGCCGCACCTATAATAAGAGAAACTGCCGATACGGCAATAAAGCACATAAGCGGAAGTTTTTCTTTATAGATTAGGGCAACTATCATCGGCAAAACCAAAATAACGGATAAAACCATCATTATCTTGCCGACAATGTTTAAGACCATTTTAGAATTCATACTTAAAAAGCACGCCTTTACTCAATAATATCCGAAAGGTCATCAATATGTTGACCTGCCGCAATAACAATAACACTGTCACCCGCCATAATTGCATCGTCACCTGACGGAATAATGGCTTTTTTGTTTCTTAAAATGCCTGAAATAATGATATTATCTTTAAGTTTAATATCTTTAAGCGGAATACCTACACCCTTAAAGTCTTCTTCAACGATAAACTCGAGAGCCTCGGCTTTTCCGTCCATAATTTTATAAAGTGTTTCCATTTTGCTTCCTGCCGAATTTTGAAGAGCACGGGCATATCTTACTATTACATCGGCAATGATGTTTTTGGGAGAAACTATGCTTTCAAGTCCTAATTTTTCCGCCATTGAAGCAAGTTCCGGTCTGTTTACTTTTGAAATAACCTTCGGAACCTTTTGAGCTTCGGCAAAGAAAGAAATAAGGATATTTTCTTCGTCTATACCCGTAAGAGCAACGAATGCGTCCATATTCGGAAGACCTTCTTCGAGCAATAGTTCCTGCTCGGTACCGTCACCGCAAATAACTGTAGTTTCCGGTAAAAGGGCGGCTAATTCGTCACATTTTTTCTTATCAAGGTCAACAATTTTGACATTGTTTCCGCTGTTTGAAAGTAAACGGGCAAGATAATAGGCTATTCTACTTGCGCCCATAATCATTACATTTCTTGCCTGTTTTCTTAAAATGGAAAGCTTTTTAAGAAGCTTTTGTATTTCCGCAGGAGAAGCGGTAAGACCTATTTTATCCCCTGCTTTAAGAACAAAATTACCGTCAGGAATATAAACCTCTTCGCCACGCCTTACAACGCAAACCAAGAACTTTTCGGAAAACTTCTTTCTTATTTCCATTAAAGACATACCGTCAAGAACGGTATCGGGTTTAAGAATAAGCTCTATCATTTCGAATTTCCTTTTTGCAAAGGTTTCGATATTTACGGCAGACGGAAGCTTTAATATGTTAAAAAGTTCTTGTGCCGCCAAAAATTCGGGGTTTACGACCAGAGAAAGGTTAAGCTCCTGTTTTAAGAAATTTGAGCTTTCTTCATTTGAATTGTATTCAAAATTTCTTATTCTCGCAATAGTATGCTCTGCGCCCAATTTTTTTGCCAAATAGCAAGAAAGCATATTAAGCTCGTCAGAGCCCGTAACTGCAACAAATATATCGGTATTCTTAATACCCGCTTCAATAAGTGTTTGATTGTCTGCGGTATTGCCGCAAACACAAAGTACATCATATTTATTTGTTGCCTCTTGAAGCGCAGTCTGGTTACGGTCAACGACCACTACATCGTGTCCCTCAGATGTGAGATTTTCGACAAGAGCATCTCCGACTTTTCCGCAACCTGCAATAATAATTTTCATAAGACAAATCTCCTAAATGAAATCGTAGAAAGCCTAAATATAAAAGCAAAATTTATTATAACTGAAATTATACACCTTTATATTAAATAAAGCAATATCATTTAAGCATATTTTCATAATAATCACGCATTGTTTTTGCGTCTTCTGCCTGTGTACCGTCCGACTCGCAAATAAAGGTGTTACTGCACCCGTTTTTTGCCGACAGTTCCATAACCGGCTCAAAATCGGGTCCGTATACCGTATCCGCAAAAGTAAGGTGACGTTTTTCACCGCCATTAGTATATTCTATCTTTGAAAAATGCGAATGGAAGCATTTAAGCCTATCGCTTCCAAGACGGTTTCCTATTTTATCGAATACTGACTTATAATCGTCAAAGGTCTTAAAATACCCCGTTTCTCTTGCGTTTAAGTGGCCGAAATCAATACATGGAATAAGGCGCTCGTCAAGTAAACATAGTTCTATTACTTCGTCTAAAGTTCCGAGCTGATTTACCTTTCCCATTGTTTCGGGACAAATATGAACTTCGCCTAAATGCTCGTTATCTAGAGCATCAAGAGCCTTTTTCATGGTATCCTTAGCAAGAAAAAGCGCTTCTTGTCTGCTTATTTTACCGCAAGAGCCGGTATGTACCACTATTCTGTCGCCGCCCATTGCTTTTACCGCCTTTGCGCTCGACAAAATATAATTTACCGAGTTTAACCGTTTTTCTTCGTCAACCGAAGACATCGAAATATAATACGGTGCATGAAGCGAAAGCTTTATACCGTGCTCTTTAGCTTTAATGCCGAATTCTCTTGCCTTTTCTTCACCGATATTTACTCCCCGACCGCACTGATATTCGAATGCATTAAGTCCCATTTCGGTTAAATAATCGGGTATATCCATTGTTTTTTTGTATCCTTTTTGTGTAAAGGAAACAGAATTACCGGCAGGTCCGAAAACTGATGCCATAAAATCACTCTTCCGTCTTTTCTATTTTATAAAGCTTAAAGACTAACTTTTCAACCTTTCGTTTCGTCTTAAATCTCAAACTCTTTTCGGGCTTAATAGGTGTTAACAAAATCGTTGTTAGTCCCAAAATATTACCGCCTAATGTATCGGTAAAAATTTGGTCGCCGACAACCGCAACTTCGTTTCTTTTTACATTTAACTGCTTTATTGCTCTTAAAAAGCCCGTTGATAAGGGCTTTAACCCTAGCGAAATATAAGAAAGCCCTATTTTATTTGCAAAAGGTTTTACTCTCTTTTCGGTAGAATTTGAAAGTACAGTAAGCATAATACCGTTTTTTTGCATGGTGCTTATCCACTCTTTAAGTCCGTCCAAAAGTACCATACCGTGATGAGTTGAAAGAGTGTTATCAACATCGAGAATTAAAGCCTTTATATTCCTTTTTTTAAGCATACTAACCGTTATTTCGGTTATTCTGTCAAGTTTTATTTTCGGTTTAAGTAACATATTTTCTCCATCTTTTAAGAAAATAAAAAAGGCGGTTATTAAACCGCCTTTTTATAAACAAACAAATTAGCGGAATTTTCTCTTTCGAGCAGCTTCCGACTTCTTTTTACGCTTTACAGAGGGCTTTTCATAATGCTCTCTTTTGCGCACTTCTTGAATAACGCCGTCCTTTGCAGTCTGTCTTTTGAAACGGCGAAGCGCATTATCAAGTGATTCGTTTTCTTTAACTTTAACTTGGCTCATTAAAATTCCCTCCCTTTGCAAAATTGCAGGGGTTATATTATTAAGTGTATTATACTATATAACCGCTTAAATTGTCAAGTATTGTTTTATTAACTAAACCGTCAGTTTATTTTTCCGTAAAGCGGAATATCACTGTCTTTTTTAGGTTCTCTCGTAGGTTCCGAAGAAACCGTATTGTTTTGACGGGAACTTCTGTTTCTTCTTTGATTACGCCTTGTATCATTTTGGATACGGGGCGGTTTTGAGTCGCCGTTTTCCGAATAAACAACAACTCTTCTGTTAGAACCTTCGCCTATCGAATTGGAAACAACACCGTCAATTTCCTGAATTGCGGTATGAATAACACGGCGTTCATAGGGGTTCATAGGCTCGAGTGCTCTGCTTCTGCCGGTTGAAAGCACCTGCTCGGCAACTTTCTTTGCAAGGTCAGTCAAAGCAATCTCTCGCTTTTCACGGTAATTTCCGATATTAAGGAAAACCTTGAAATAACCGCTTTTGTCGTTTGCGGCAAGACTTGTGAGGTACTGTAAAGCATCTAATGTTTCACCACGGCGACCGATTACAACGCCTAAGCCTTCACCGTCAAGGAGAATATAAGCGCCGTTATCCTGCTCAATAGCTTTTATGGTAATATCTTTACAGCCTAAATTATCAAGTATGTTCCTAAGGTAAGTAATGGCTCTGCCTGTCTTCGAGTTTTTGTCTATTTCACCGGCGTCTACAGCGTCTTTGAAATCTACCGAAGCGGCAACGGACGGTTTCATCTCCGTCTTCTTACCTTTTTCTTCCTTAGGCTTTACAGAAGCCTTATTTTTGTTTTCTTTTTTAGGAGAAACTTTTTCTTTTTTTATCTTTTTAACAGGTGCATCGGGAATGTTTATAAATGCTCTGACTTCCGCCTTTGAGCCGCCGAAAATTCCCAAAACCTTTTTCTTACTTTGTGAAATTATTTCAAACTGGACATCTTCATCAAGTGAAGCGCCGAGATTTTTAAGTGCATTTTCCTGTGCTTCGGTGATATCTTCGCCAAAGCCTCTTGCTTCTTTAATCAAGTAAAATCCTCCCTTATTCTCCGCTTGATTTTGAAATCTGTTTCGTTTCAAAATCAACCTGCTTTAACAATTCTTTTGAACGTTCACTTGCCAACAGTCTGTGAGGGCCGTATAAAATCTGAATTGCCGCTTGAATAAGTCCGCCGATAAGAGAAGAACAAATCCAATAGAAGCCAACACCGCCCGGAAGCTTAAAGCCGATAAAGAGCGTGATAAGAGGCATTGTAAGCATCATACCCGCCATACTCGGAGCATCGGGGTTGTTTTTCTTTTGAATTTTCATTGAAATAACACTCGTAAGCATTTGCGCTAAAAATGCGCCTATGGGTATAAGCCAAATAAGCTTGGCTTCCGAAAAGTCAAACGAAAAATGCGGTGTATCGGTTAAATCAATACCGAAAAGATTAAAATCGATTTTGGTAAGTGCCTTTGAAATTTCGGGGAACTTAATTTTTCCTTCCGAAACAGCTTTAATAATGGCAAGTTCGTTACCGGCATTCTTTGCGCTTAATTGAAGCGCCTTACTTGCGGCATTTATGGTCTTTTCCGAAATACCCATAAGATAGGTAAGCGGACGGTTTATAAGCCAATAAATACTAATCATAAATACAAAGCGGATAATGAGCGGTAAACAGCCACCGGACATCGAAATACCTTCGTCCTGATAAAGCTTTTGCTGCTCTTGTGCCATTCTTTGCTTATCGTCACCGTAACGCTTTTTGAGTTCGTCAAGCTTAGGCTTGATTCTCGTTTGCTGAACGGTAGACTTTTGACTCTTTATGCTTAGGGGCAACATTACAATGTTTACAAGTAATGTAAATGCAAAAACCGCAGCGGCAAAGTTTCCGCCTAACAAATCGGCAAGAAAGTTCAATACATAGCTGAGCGGTATATTTATCAAGTTAAATAGTTTTTCCATTAGTAAAATTTACACCCTTCCAAAGGTTTACGAAAATTTTTAATGTTGTTTTTTCTTCGGCACAGGGTCATAACCGCCTTTGCAAAACGGGTTACACCTGAGTAATCTCCAAAGAGTCAGAACGGTTCCTTTTAATAAACCGTGAACGTTCAACGCTTCAATAGCGTATGCCGAGCAACTCGGCGTAAATCTGCAACAGGAAATTTTACGAGGCGAAATGTTCTTTTGATAGAACTTTATAAGTAAAATAAGCAAACTGCTTACCGGTCTAAATTTCACGCCAAACACCTGCTGCTTTTAGTTGTTTTTTCAGTGATAAAGCAACTGTCGTGCTTTTTTCTTCACAAATCTTAGGTCTTGCAACAATTATAAAATCGTATCCGTTTTCAATGTTGTCAAGAACACTGTCGAACGCCGCCCTTATTACCCGTTTGGCCCGATTACGGTCTACGGCGCTTCCTGTCTTTTTACTTGCGGTAATTCCGACCTTTATTTCACTATGACGGGCCTTGCTTACATACAAAACAAATTGCGGTGTAACAAAGGACTTGCCACGATAATAAAGGCGCTTGAAAATGCGGTTTTCCTTAATACTCATTGAGCGTTTCATAAACTTTTAACCTCAAAAAAATAATTAAAGCAATAAAAGGAAAAGCCGCACTTGCGGCTTCTTAGTAGGTTAATTGCTTTCTTCCCTTTGCTCTGCGGCGGGCAAGCACCTTTCTACCGTTAGAAGTAGCCATTCTCTTTAGAAAGCCATGTTCTTTCTTACGATGTAACTTTTTCGGCTGATAAGTTCTTTTCATTCTACTAAACCTCCCTTATAAAACACGGTTATTGTTTGTTAAGACCGGGCATCTTTACAAACAGCGGACATAAACCCACACATAACCTATTACTAAGCGATTATACCCTAAAAGTACCCCTATTGTCAATAAAAATATAATTTTTTACACAATTTTATATTATTATATATAGAAAGAGCCTTTCACAAAAGAGTGAAAGGCTTTTATTTTATTCGCCGTCCGGAAAGTTAAATATTCCGCCGTTACCGTCATTATCGGCGTCTTCGCCGTCTTCGTTTTCCTTTTTCTCTATTTTGGTTGTATAAGAAGATTCGCCGACATTGGCGGCAAGTTTTACGGAATAATCTTTTATACTTCCGTTTTTGTGCTTTACGGTGAGTGTTATGGTATCACCCGCATAGCTTTCTTCAATAATGTCTAAGATAACACTTGACCTATCTATCTTTTTGCCGTTTACATGGGTAATTATATCGCCCTCATCGGCTTTTTTATAGAGTCCACTGTCTTCGCTAACGGAAGCTATATAAAGTCCCGTGGTTCCGATGTTTTCGATTTCTGCTGTAACCGAATCAATTTCGGTATAGGTTATGCCGAGCTTTGCACGGTTTTGAACCCGCTTGTTGGCAGAAAGTTCTTTTACAACCCTATCTACCGTAACTGTAGGAATTGCAAAACCTATCGAATCGTAATTAACACCGGCAAGTTTTGAAGATGTTATGCCTATAATTTGACCGTACATATTAACAAGCGCACCGCCCGAGCTTCCGGGGTTAATGGCACTGTCAGTCTGAATAAGACTTGCGGTATAATTTGATGTTGTGGTCATTCTGCGGCTTTTATGAGAAATAACACCTTTAGTTATCGCAGAATCGTTTCTCGCTTCGTACATTCTGCCTATTGCGACAACATTTTCGCCTACGGTAATATCTTTTGAGCTTCCGAACTTAGGAACAGGCAAATTAAATTTACCGTCAACCTTCAAAAGTGCCAAATCGCTTAACGAATCACCCGCAACATAAGAAGCGTCATATTCGTTACCCTTATAGTCGTAAATCTTGAATTTCGGTTTGCCGATTTCGGCATAAATATGGTCATTTGTTACAATATAACCGCCTTTTTGATAAACGACACCCGAAGCCTCTCCTACGGAACCTGCTTCATTGTAAATTCTTATTCCGACAATAGATTTGTTAACCTCTTCGTAAACCTGTGCGGCGCTTTTTTCTTCACCTGTCGGTTTTTTCTCAAAATTAGCAAAAATCTTACTTCCCGTAATAGTTTTGGAGTCTTTTGCGAAGCCATATCCGACCGCAGAACCTGCCGTAAATATTAAAAACACAGCCAAAATAAGCGCAAATACCCTAACACCCTTTGAGGCTTTGGGCTTTTTAGTTTCATTGACATCGTCAAAGGTTATTTTTTCGTATTCGCCGACAGCACTTAACTCGTCATTAATTTCTTCGTTTTCGGGAGCTTCTTCCTTTATTTCTTCGGCGACTGTTTCTCCGTAATTTTCCGGCAAAACAGTGTTCTCGGTTTCGCCTTCGTTTTCGTCTAAGTTTTCATTGTTAACGGGATATTCTTCCATTTTAATCACCTTTCCGTTTTACTGTCTTAAATTAAGCGGCAAAGCAACCTTAAAAGTCACATGCTCGTTCTCGACACTCGATACGGTTATATTTCCGCCGTGCTTTTTTATTATCGTTTTAACAATATAAAGTCCAAGCCCCGTGCTGTTTTTGTTTTCCGAGCGTGACTTGTCCGTTTTATAAAATCGTTCAAAAAGATAAGGAATATCGCTTTTCTTTATTCCCTTTCCCGTATTAGTAACGGTAAAAATCATATTTTTGGAATCGGAGAAAAGATTAAACTCGATTTTTCCGTTTTCGTTAGTAAATTTTATCGCATTGTCAACAAGATTATAAATTACTCTGTACAGTAAATCTTTATCGGCATTAACCGAAAGACTGTTTATCGTATCTAGTCCCTTTATTTCGATTTTCTTTTCTTCTATTCTTCTTTCCTGACTTAAAACGACACTTAACAGTACTTCTTTTATATCGAAAATTTCGGGTTTAAGTATAAATTCAGCCGATTCAAGCCTTGAAATACTTAACATAGACTCTACCATTCTCGAAAGCCGTTTTACTTCGTTTGAGGCAAGAGTTAAATAGTAACTTTGCTTGTCCTTTTCAATAGTTCCGTCAAGTATTCCGTCAATAAAACCGCCTATTGTTGTCATAGGAGTTTTAAGCTCATGGGACACATCTGCGACAAAGCTTTTTCTCATACCCTCAAGTCTTGAAAGTGAATTCGTCATTTGGTTAAACGAAACGGCGAGTTCACCTATTTCGTCATCGCTCGTCACCGGTATGCGCCTTGAAAAATCGCCCTTTGCCATTGCCTTTGCCGCACTTGACATAAGCTTAAGCGGACGGGTAAACCGATAACTTAAAACATAAAGTGCCGCAAACATTATTATTAGCGGAATTATTGCAGAAACAAGATAAATTCTTACAACTTTTCTTGTAAGTCCCCGTATTGCCGACATTGGCGCCGCAGCAACGACATAGCCTATGTTATCGCCTACGGGAGTAACTATACCCGCACTCGAAACATAATGCGGTTCCTTAAAAAAGCCGAGAGTGGTAAGCTTATCTAAATTTTGTTTGTTTGAAGATTTTGTTAAGTATGAACTGTCAATTTTCTTGTTTGTATGTTTGCAAAAGCCGTTTTGAGTCCATTCTGTACAGCTGCAAACATTTATTACTCCGTATGAATCGGTTATATAAACATCATAGTCAGAAACAACGGTTAAATTATGCATAATGTAATGCACACCCCGTTTGAATTCGGGGTTTGAAAGATTACCGCCGTTTTTTTCGATAAACTCCGAAACCGAATCGCAGGTTTTTTGAAGAGTTTTATACTTTGACTCGGCAATGTAATTGTTATAAACAACCGTCATTATAAGCATTGTTACAGTTAGGCTTAAAACAATTAATGCGCCTGTTGCAAAGAAAAATTTAGTAAAAAGGCGTTGTTTCATATCTATTCCCTTTTATTTAACTTCAAATTTATATCCTACACCCCAAACGGTCTTAAGCGACCAGTTTGAGGAAACATTTTCAAGCTTTTCACGAAGCCTTTTAACATGAACATCGACAGTTCTCGAGTCGCCGTAATAGTCAAAGCCCCAAACCTCGTCTAAAAGCTGGTCACGGGTATAAACTCTATTGGGGTTACTTGCAAGATGATAAATGAGTTCAAGTTCCTTAGGCGGAGTATCAATTACCTTTCCGTCAACTATAAGCTCGTATGTAGTAAGATTTACCGAAAGCTTATCGAATGAAACAAAATTTTGGTCTTCCTGTTCTTTTTCGGCAGTTCTTCTTAAAACCGCCTTTATTCTTGCAATGACTTCTTTTGTTTCAAAAGGCTTACTTATATAATCGTCAGCACCGAGCTCAAGCCCTAATATTTTATCAAAGGTTTCTCCCTTTGCGGTAAGCATTATTATCGGGGTATCGCAGGTTTTTCTTATTTGTCTGCAAACCTGCCAACCGTCAAGTTCGGGAAGCATAATATCAAGAAGAATTAAATCGGGACTTAATTTCTCATTTAATTCTATTGCTTTAAGCCCGTCATTGGCAACTATCGTGGAAAAGCCGTCCTTTTCGAGATAAAGGCGCAATAATTCACAAATGTTTATATCATCGTCAACAATAAGAATACTTCTTTTTGACATCAGGTTTCCCCTTTTCGTGACAAGTGTTTTAATTATTCTACAACAATTTTATTACGAAAATATTAATAACTTAATAATTATACATGAATTTTGGACAAAATAAAACCGCCTTTTTAAGGGCGGTCTATTTTAATTTTTATTCTGCGTTTTCTTCGGTTTCGGCAGCTTCCGCTTCCTTCATCTTAGCAAAACATTCGCTGCAATAAACCGGACGGTCGTCACGAGGAACAAACGGAACACGAGCTACACCGCCACATGCATTACATGTTGCTTCGTGCATTTCTCTCGGAGCTCTGCTTGCTGCTTTACGTTTATCACGGCAAGGTTTGCAACGCTGCGGTTCATTTTCAAATCCCTTTTCTGCATAGAACTCCTGTTCTCTTGCAGTAAATACGAATTCTTCTCCGCATTCTTTGCAAACTAAAGTCTTGTCCTCAAACATACTAAGTACCTCTCCTTTGGTTTTGTTGGTTAGCCTCGGACGGAATCGCACCGACATCTTTGTTTTTCAACGCTCTTCTGATTTAAGCTACAAAAGGCTATATATAAGCCGCTATTTGCGACTTTCTTTTAATTTAGTTCTTATACGGTAAAGCGAATTATCTACCGACTTAAGAGAAATATTGAGCTTCTCTGCTATATCGGCATAGGTATTGCCGTCAAGCAGCAGCGAAAGAACATTATATTCGAGTTCCGAAAGTTCGGACGCTATGTTCTTTTTGATAATATCAAAGTTTTCTTTATCTATGTAAATGTCTTCGGGAGTTTCATTACACACAAGCTCAACATCTTCAAGCGAAGATATAAGCTCACTTGGTATTCTCTTTTTTGCAAAAGACGCCTTAGAGGCGGTAAGCATTGCTCTTTTTACACAAAGGGCTAAAAATGTTGAAAATTTAGATTTTTCCCCGTCAAAAGCCGTTACGGCAGAAAACAATGCCGAAATGCCTTCTGATACCAAATCTTCTTTTTCAAGATAACCTTCAAAATCTTTTGCGTTTTTTAAGATTAAGGGCATATACTTATCAATAAGAAAGCCTAAATATTGATATTCACCTTTCTTAATCTCGGAAATTATTTCATTATCCGACAAATTATTGTCTTTATCAACAAAACTAATTCCCATTTGTGCACCCAAATCATTAAAATTATACAAATTACTAATATGATAATAATCTATTCAAGGGAAAATGTCAAGTATTTAGCAAAAAATCGTAATTTTAACTAAATTATTATATTTATAATTGACATTAGCGACAAATAATTATAGAATATATATATGACTTGGTGAGGTGTTATAGATGAACGATATCAAACAATTATATAAACTTTGGTGCGAAAAAGCCGTAAAAGACCCCGACCTTACAAAAGAATTAAGCGAAATTAAAGCTGACGAAAACGCTATTTCCGAAGCTTTTTATAAAGACCTTGAATTCGGAACGGGCGGTCTTAGAGGTATAATCGGTGCCGGAACAAACCGTCTTAATGTTTATACTATCGGAAAGGCTTCGCAAGGTCTTGCGGCGTATGTTAACTCGATAAGCGAAAACGGTAAAATTGCCATAGCTTATGACAGCCGTATTAAATCAGACCTTTTCGCCAAAACCGCTGCCGAAGTTTTTGCCGCAAACGGAATAAAGGTTTATATTTATAAAGAACTTATGCCTACACCTATGCTCTCCTATGCAGTAAGATACTTAAAGTGCGATGCGGGTGTAGTTGTTACCGCAAGTCATAACCCCGCAAAATATAACGGTTACAAGGCTTATGATAACGAAGGCTGTCAGTTGTGTCCCGAAGCTGCCGATTATGTTCTTGATATTATGAACAAGGTTGATACTTTCGGCGGTGTTAAAAGCATTCCTTTTGACGAAGGTGTTAAATCGGGTGCTATCGAATATATAAGTGACGATGTATTTAACTCCTTTATTGATGCAGTTTATTCTCAGCGCATCAGTAAAGATATTGACTTATCGGGTCTTAATGTTATCTATGCGCCTTTGCACGGAAGCGGTAATAAACCCGTTCGTGCAATACTCGACAAAATAGGCATTAAGAATGTGACGGTTGTTAAATCGCAAGAGTTACCTGACGGCAATTTCCCGACTGCTCCCTATCCGAACCCCGAAATACCCGAAGCATTTAAGGAGGCATTGCTTGTTACAAAAACTACCGATGCCGACTTATTACTCGCTACCGACCCCGACTGCGACCGTGTAGGTATCGCAGTTAAGCAAAACGGCGAATATAAGCTTATGACGGGCAACGAAGTCGGAACTATTATGCTTAACTATGTTCTTTCAAGAAGAAAAGAATTAAACACATTACCCGAAAAGCCCATTGCCATTAAAACTATCGTTACAACTGAACTTACAAGAAAAATTGCCGCAAAATACGGCTGCGAGATTTTGGAGGTTTTGACCGGCTTTAAGTTTATCGGCGAACAAATGACCGAACTTGCCAAAAAGGGTCAGATTGACCGTTATGTTTTAGGCTTTGAAGAAAGCTACGGATATCTTGCAGGTGACCATGCCCGTGACAAAGATGCCGTTGTAGGCTCAATGCTTATCTGTGAAATGGCAGCTTATTATAAGTCTAAAGGCAAAACACTTTGCGATGTTCTCGATGAAATCTATAAGGAATTCGGTTATTACTACTGTGTTCTTAACAGTTTCACCTGCGAAGGTCAAAGCGGTATGGCAAAAATCGAAAAGATAATGAGCGATTTAAGAAATTGTCCGCCCACAAACATTAAAGGCTTAAAGGTTTTAACATTTAAGGACTTTTTAACACTTAAGACCACCGATAACACTACGGGTAAAAAAGAAGATATTCTTCTTCCGAAATCTAATGTTTTAGGTTTCTACCTTGAAGACGGCAGTTCTATTATCGTCCGTCCTTCCGGAACCGAGCCTAAAATAAAGCTTTATATCGGCGCAAACGGAGAAAACGCACAGCTTTGCAAAGAAAATCTCGATAAAATATTAAATGCCGGTAAAGAACTTTTAGGCTTTTAAGGTAAAATAAAATTAAAAAATCTCTTGTCAGGGATAACACCCGGACAAGAGATTTATTTTTTTATGTTTATTCTTTTACATCGTCAGCCAAGTCGGCATTTTTAATAAAGGAAACAAGGTCAACAGTTGCGGCTATAAGTGCAACCGTACAAACTATACTGCCGTAAACATTAAATGAAATTTTATCGAGCAAAATAAAGTAAGGTACCGCAAAAACACCGGCGCCCGTTATTTTATTAAAAATAGTATGGACCGATGCAAACTTTCTAAACTTTGCCGCCGAATAAATGTAAGCCGCTACTCTTAAAAGCAACACGGCAAACAAGAATATCCAAACGGGAATCCATAACATTTCGCAGAGCTTCGGAATTATTTTAACCATCATAACTGTATAAAACAACAAATCACAAGCACTGTCTAGCTTAGAGCCGAACTTACTTGTTATTTTAAGCTTTCTTGCTACAAGTCCGTCAACGGCATCACTAAGGCCGCAGAATGTATACACGATATAAAAGGCAGTTGTCAGCGGTTTAATAAAGATTAAGGCTATTGCACCCACAAGTCTTATTGAAGTTATTAAATTTGCCGCATGTTTTTTTAAGCCCATCTTGTATCACCCCTTGTACACAACACAATAACTATTATAATCCTGCTTTTAAGTAAAGTCAACAAAGTATCGCCGATTTTATAAAAGTCTTAATCTATTTTATGACAACAATTTATATTTTGCCAAAATTTATTCATATTTTTCCAAAAAAGAATGTAGTTCTTTTCCGTCTTCATTACGCCAAGCCGGAAGGGTTCCGATATTCACATTATGCAGACTCCTGAAAATATTATCGTCTGCCTCCGGATTAAACTTTCTTATATAAGCTATCAGTTCTTTTGTTTCCTTTCTTTTTGAAAGCGACTCGTCAAAAGCACTGTCGGCAGTAAATCTACACGCACATCTTAAAAACTTAAGGTCATTATAATTACTCCAAGCAATTATATCTCTTTCTTTAACACAGTAAAGTGGTCTTATAAGCTCCATACCCTCAAAATTCGTACTGTGAAGTTTTGGAAGCATTGACTTTATTTCCGAAGAATACATCATACTCATAAGAGCAGTTTCTATTACATCGTCAAAATGGTGACCGAGCGCTATTTTATTGCAGCCGAGTTCCTTTGCCTTTGCATACAAAGCGCCTCTTCTCATTCTTGCGCATAAATAACACGGAGAGCCACCCGCAGTATAAGCAACATCGAAAATATCGTTCTTAAAAATCTCTGCATCTATACCTAAAATTTTAAGATTTTGTTCTAATAGTTCTCTATTTTCTTTTTTGTATCCGGGGTCCATAACAATATATTTAAGAGAAAACGGGACTTCACTATGCTTTATTAGTTCTCTTAAAAGTAACGCTAACAGCATCGAATCTTTTCCGCCCGAAATACAAACGGCAATTTTATCGTTTTCTTTTATAAGCTCGTAATCTTTTACAGCCTTAATAAAATTATGCCATATCGTTTTTCGGTATTTTTTAATCACACTGCGCTCGATTAGTGTTTGCCTGTCAAGTTCCCTTTTCATATATCTTCTTCCTCTGGAACGAATTTAGGCATAAGTTTTAACTTAAAAAGATTATTCTTATGAAGAGTGTCTATTCTTTTCTTTGTGTTTATATCGTCTATCTCGCCCGTTCTTATATACTTATCGAGAACATCGTAAGTAAAGCCCAAATTATCTTCGTCTGTTTTACCGCAAAGTCCGTCAATAGGCACTTTTTCAACAAGGTCTTCAGGTAAATTCAAGAGCTTTCCTATCTGTTTTACTTCATTGACAGTAAGGTTTGACAAAGGACTGAAATCACCTGCGGCATCGCCGTAACGGGTAGAGTATCCCACATAGTCTTCGGACAAATTGCATGTGTTTACAACCCTGCCGTTAAAACACTGCGAAACGGCATAAAGAGTTGCCATACGAATTCTCGGCGGAAGATTAACATTACTTTGATTTGTAAGCTCTATTTCTTTGCCTATTGCGTTTTTAAGTCCGTCAATGCCGTCTTTAACATTTATTTCATAGTGCCTTATAGAAAGGAAATTTACGAGTTTGTAGGCAGCATCAATATCCGCTTGTTCGCCGTAAGGCATTAAAACGCCGATAACTCGGTCTTTTCCGAGCGCCTCAACACACAAAGCAGCAGCAACAGAACTGTCTTTGCCGCCGGATATTCCGATAACGGCATTACAGTCCTTTCCGTTTTCGTTAAAGAAATCTCTTATCCAATTTACACAGTCGTGTTTTACTTTTATGGCATTAAACACAATTACACCCTATTAAAAATTATTTAATAACAAACTTTGTAATACTCTTTTTACCTTTTTTAACGATAGCGCCGTCTTTAAGGTCTTCATAAGTTAAGGTAAATGACGGGTCGGTTATTTTATTATCGTTAACCGAAACACCGCCCTGAACGACAAGTCTTCTTGCCTCACCGTTAGAAGAAGCAAGTCCGCCCTTTACCATAAGCGACAAAATACCGATTTTATTGTCGGTTAAATCGTCTTTTGCTAATTCGAAGGTAGGCATATTTTCATGACTTCCGGCACCGGCAAATACTGCACGGGAGGTTTCCATAGCCTTTTTGGCTTCATCTTCTCCGTGAACAAGTTTTGTAAGCTCGAATGCCAAAATTTCTTTTGCTTCATTAAGCTTACTGCCTTCCCATTCGTCCATTTTATCTATCTCTTCGAGCGGCAAGAATGTAAGCATTCTTATGCATTTAAGAACATCCTTATCGCCGACATTTCTCCAATACTGATAAAACTCGTACGGCGATGTTTTATTAGGGTCAAGCCAAACGGCTCCGCCTACGGTTTTACCCATTTTCTTACCTTCGGAATTAAGAAGCAAAGTAATCGTCATAGCATAGGCATCTTTGCCTAACTTCTTTCTTATAAGCTCGGTGCCGCCCAACATATTAGACCACTGGTCATCACCGCCGAACTGCATATTACAGCCGTATTCCTTATAAAGATGATAAAAGTCCTAGCTTTGCATTATCATATAGTTGAATCCAAGGAAAGAAAGTCCCTTTTCCATGCGTTGCTTATAACATTCGGCTCTTAACATATTGTTAACCGAGAAGCAAGGTCCTACATCACGCAAAACATCAATATAGTTTAGTTTAAGAAGCCAGTCGGCATTATTAACCATTATTGCTTTATCTTCACCGAATTCGATAAAACGGCTCATCTGCTTTCTAAAACAGTCGCAGTTATGTTGTATCGTTTCGGGAGTCATCATTGAACGCATATCGGTTCTTCCTGACGGGTCGCCTATGTATGCCGTACCGCCACCTATCAAAACAACCGGACGGTTTCCTGCCATTTGAAGACGCTTCATAAGGCAAAGTGCCATAAAATGGCCTACATGCAAACTGTCGGCAGTCGGGTCAAAACCGATATAAAAGGTTGCTTTACCGTTATTGACAAGTTCCCTTATCTCCTTTTCGTCAGTAACCTGAGCTATAAGTCCCCTTGCTACGAGTTCGTCATAAATTTCCATTGTTTGTACTCCTATCTAACAGCTCTTTGGCTGAATTATATAAATTATCGGTAATTTCGGTGCCCGACATAATTCTTGCGATTTCTTCTATTCGGTCGTCACCGCAAATTTCCTTAACAGATGTATATGTTCTGTTATCCTTTACTGCTTTTTCGATTTTTAAGTGGTTGTCCGCAAAGGAAGCAATTTGCGCTAAATGGGTAACACAAATAACCTGCCTTGTTTTTGATACCTTTTTAAGCTCACTTGCAACCTTACTTGCCGCAACACCGCTTATTCCCGTATCTATTTCGTCAAATATAAGCGTATCGACATCGTCTTTATCGGCAAGTACACTTTTAATAGCTAGCATTATTCTTGAAAGCTCACCGCCCGAAGCTATTTTGCATAACGGCTTAAAGTCTTCGCCGACATTTGTTTTTACAATAAACTCCACAACATCGGGACCGTACTTTGTATATCTTCCGTTTTGCAATGAAACATCAAAAACGACATTTGCCATATCAAGATACTTAAGCACTTCGGTAACACTTGATGCAAATTTCTTTGCCGCTTCTTTTCTTGTGTTTGTAAGTGTTTCACCGAGTTTTATAAGTCTTTCGGTCGATTTATCAAGTTCAAGCGAAAGGTCTTCTCTTAATTTGTCCGAAAGGGTTATGTTTTCGAGCTCTTTTTCGCTTTCTTTTAAGTAATTAAGCAGTTCTTCTTCGTTCTTTGAATATTTGTTCATTAAACGGCGAATGGTGTCGAGCCTGTTTTCTATTTCTTCTTTATTGCTTAAATTTTTACTTTGACTGTTTTTATAATTTTGAATGTCCGAAAAAGCCGTTTCAATCTCTGCCGAAATTGTGATAAGGTTTTCTTTAAGCTTGTTTGCTTCATCACCTTTTAACGCATTTAACGAATGTATGGCATTTTTAACCTTACCGTATGCGCCGACACTTTCTTCGTCACCCGACAAAAGGCTTACCGCCTCGCTTAATGCGCTTTGCGTCTTTTCGTAAGACTCTGCAAGATTAAGGTTTTCCCTTAAACTCTCATATTCGCCCGTCTTTATATCCGCTTTTTTTATTTCGTCAATTTCAAACTCTAAAAATTTAATCTTTCTTGCTTTTTCGTCTTCGTTATCTTCAATTTGCGACAGTCTTTTTCTGATATCGTTTAAGTTCTTAAATTCAAGATAATATTCGTTAAGCTCTTCTTTGTTTTCCGCTATCTTGTCAATATAAAACAAGTGGTTATCGGGGTTTAGAAGCGACTGGCTGTCATGCTGACCGTGAATATTGACAAGTGTTCTCGAAAATTCCTTAAGAATACCGACAGACGCCGGCTTGCCGTTTATTTTAACGGAATTTCCCGAACTGCTTAACACTCTTAATACTAAAAGGTTTCCCTCTTCGTCAACCTCGTAGCCGTTATCAATAAGCATTTTTTTCGAGTCGTCCGATAAATCGGAAAACACCGCCGAAACGGAAGCTTTATCGCAGCCTTTTCGTATTAAATCTTTTGAAGTTCTTTCACCGAGTATTGCATTTATCGAGTCAATGATGATTGATTTACCGGCACCGGTTTCACCCGTTAAAACATTAAATCCGGCAGAAAAATCAATGTCAGTGCTTTCGATAACGGCAATGTTTTCAATATGTAAATATCTTAACATAAACTTCGCCTATAATATATTGCTTATCTGTTCGCATAAATCTTTTGCCTTGCTTTCGCTTTCGGCAACAATTAAAACCGTATCGTCACCCGCAACCGAGCCTAACATAATGTCGCCGAACATTATATCAAGCGAAACACAAGCACTTTGAGCCATACCGTTAAAGCATTTTACAACAACATCGTTAACTGCATAATTTACACTTATAACGGAATTTTTAATCATATCACGGTAATTATCAGAATTCTTTTCGTTTGCTCTGACATCGGGGGTTATATAACGGTAATTACCTTGCGCATCATGACCTTTTACTAACTTTAACTCTCTTATATCTCTTGAAACGGTTGACTGTGTAACCTTAAAGCCGTATGCGTTAAGTTCGTTTTGAAGGTCGTCCTGTGTAAAAATCGGTTTTTCCTTAATTATTTGCAGTAGCTTTTCCTGTCTTTTGTTTTTCATATAATTTCCCTCTATTCATTAAATAACATCGGAGAATTTAACTGATAATGTTTTATAAAAACTTCTTGAGTTGAGTCTGATAAGCTTGACGGTCTCTTGCGATTTTTTAATCTCAATCTTTGTTTTCGGCTTAACCGAAGCCACTTTTCTACCGTCAACCGAAAGGAATA
Source organism: Acutalibacteraceae bacterium (assembly GCA_045642125.1). Classification (GTDB taxonomy): domain Bacteria; phylum Bacillota; class Clostridia; order Oscillospirales; family Acutalibacteraceae; genus UBA737. The sequence continues at coordinate 31,498 of JAZUIE010000036.1, forward strand.
TTTCGGTGCGTTTCTTTGAATTTGCCATTACTTTAAGAGTTTTATCTGCGCTTATAATAATCGGCTTTGCCGAAAGCGTATGAGAACAAATAGGTGTCACACACATACATTCGGCAGACGGGTCAACTATAGGGCCACCCGCCGAAAGAGAGTATGCCGTAGAGCCCGTAGGTGTCGAAATGATTATTCCGTCAGCACGGTAATGAACATTATCACCGTCATTTTCGCTTCCTAAATAAACATCAATTATTCTCGATATAAATCCGCTTGTTATAACCGCATCGTTTAATGCCTTATATTTGGAGGTTACACCCTTTTCGTCAGTAACCGACACTTCAAGCATTATTCTTTCTTCGATTTTATAATCGCCCGTTTTAAGTTTACCGATAAGCTCATACTCACCTTGTTCAATATCTGCAAGATAGCCCATTCTTCCGGCGTTTATTCCGACTATCGGCTTATTGTATTCTGCGGTTTTTTTGGCATACCTTATTATCGTACCGTCACCGCCTATTGTTACAATAAAATCGGAACCGTTAAAAATTTCTTCTTCCGAAACACTTTCGCAATATGAACAGCAAATATTTTCGGGGACATAAGCCTTTATGCCGTTTTTGTTAAGAAAAACTCCTAATTTTTCGAGCGTTTCGGCACAACCCCGTTTGTCGATATTCGGTAAAATACCTATCGTCATTTCATTCACTTCCATTAAGTTTCTCGTGTGACTCTAAAACAAGTTTATCTACATCACACTTGTAATTTGTATCCACACTGTCGTTATTAACTATATAACACAAATATTCGATGTTGCCTTCGGGTCCCTTTACGGGAGAATAGTCAAGTCCCAAAAGGGAATATCCGTTTTCCTTTACTAATTTTATAATCTTATTGATAACATCTATATGCACTGCGGTATCTCTTACAACACCCTTTTTACCGACATTTTCTTTACCCGCTTCAAATTGAGGTTTAATAAGACAAACCGCTTTGCCGTCAGGCTTAAGAAGGGTTTTAAGTGTAGGCAAAATATGTGAAAGAGATATAAAGGAAACATCAACACTTGCAAAGTCAAGACTGTCGGGTATCTGCTCTTTCGTCACATATCTGAAATTAGTTCTTTCAAGATTAATAACTCTCTCGTCTGTCCTTAATTTCCATGCAAGTTGACCGTAGCCCACATCGACAGCATAAACCTTTTTTGCGCCGTTTTGAAGCATACAGTCGGTAAAGCCGCCCGTTGAAGCGCCTATGTCGGCACAAGTAAGTCCGCAAAGCTCCGGTCCGAAAACCGTCATTGCTTTTTCTAGCTTAAGTCCGCCTCGGCTTACATATTTTAAGGTCTTGCCCCTTACTTCAATTTTATCTTCGGGTTTTACCGTGTCACCCGCCTTGTCGCATTTTTGGTTGTTTACAAAAACTATGCCCGACATAATAAGTGCCTTAGCCTTTTCACGGCTTTCGGCATAGCCTTTTTCAAAAAGTGCAACATCAAGTCTTTTCTTTTCGGTCATACTTCTTCTCCGAGAGTCTTTTTTATGCTTTTAACGTCAAAGCCGTATTTCTTAAACGAGCCCGATACACTTGCTGCCTTAACGAACTCGTTTTTGACGGCAAAAATTTTATATTCACCCGAAAAACCGTTTTCGTTAAGAAGTGTTCCGACATGTTCGGCTATTCCGCCCGACTTTATTCCTTCTTCATAGAAATAAACCTTGCCGAAATTATTAAGCAATTTTATAAGCTTATCGCTTAAAGGATAAATTTTATTAAGCTTTATAACCGTTACGCCGTCTATATCCTTTGCCGCTTCGTAAACATTCGAAAAAAGTCTTCCGTAGGTTATTACGGCGCACTTTGTTCCATTATCCACAACCGTTATATCCTTACTGTAGTCAAGCTCGATTTTTTCTCCCTCGCACCCTCTCGGATACCTTACGGCACAAAGCTCGTCATTAGAAGATACCTTTTTAATCGTTTCTTTAAGTTCACTGTAAAAAGCGGGAGAATAAATATGCATATTCGGAATTTGAGAGAGAAAAGCCGCATCAAATACACCCTGATGGCTCTCGCCGTCTTCCCCTACTATACCCGCTCTGTCAACTAATAGCTTTACGGGTAAGTTCGCAATGGCACAGTCGTGTATTACTTGGTCAAACCCTCTTTGCAAAAAACTCGAATATACGGCGAAAAACGGAATCATACCGCCCTTTGCAAGTCCCGCACAAAATGTAACTGCGTGTTGCTCGGCAATACCCACATCGAAAAATCTGGCTCTAAAGTTGCTCTTAAAGTCTTTAAGCCCCGTACCTTCGGTCATTGCCGCCGTAACGGCGCATATCTTTTCGTTATTTGAAGCAAGTTCACAAAGAGTTTGTCCCGCAACCGAAGAAAAGTTTTCTTTTCCGCAAGTATCTGCGCCCTTTTCGATATCAAACGGCGAAACACCGTGATAACTTTTAGGTTTGCTTTCTGCAAAAGTATAGCCTTTTCCCTTGGTTGTAATTACATGCACTAGCGAAGGTCTGTTGTACTTTTTTGCGATATTAAACAAATCTTCCATTGCCTTAATATTGTGTCCGTCAACGGGACCTAAATAGTTATATCCGAGACTTTCGAAAATATTGTTTTTATAAACAAAGCTTTTGATAACTTTTTTAACTTTGTAAATAATCTTACATATACCGCTTCCTATAAACGGTATCTTTTCGAGTAAATTTGTGACCTTAAATTTGAAATAATGGTATTTAGGTTGGTTTCTAAGTCTTGTAAAAGCTCTTGACATAGCGCCGACATTATGAGATATGGACATCTTGTTGTCGTTAAGAATTATTATAAAGTTGCCTCTTTGGTTTCCGGCGTTATTAAGGCCCTCATAAGCCATGCCGCCGGTCATTGCACCGTCACCGATAACAGCAACAGCCGTTCCGTCTTCACCCGATAAGCGCTTTGCTTTATAAATTCCGTATGCTGCAGAAATTGAGTTTGAACTGTGTCCGGTAACAACAGGGTCATGTTCGCTTTCACTCGGACGCATAAAGCCCGAAATGCCGTCTTCTTTCCTTATTGTGGGCATTTTATCAAGGCGACCCGTTAAAATCTTATGCGCATAGGTTTGATGTCCCACATCGAAAATAATGGCATCTTCCGGCGAAGAAAAAGCTCTGTGTATAGCAACGGTAAGTTCTACCGCTCCTAAATTTGAAGCTAAATGTCCGCCGTTTTTTGAAACGGTTTCTATAATAACTTCTCTTATTTCTTCGCATAAGAGCGCTAATTCTTCATTATTAAGTTTTTTAAGATTTTCGGGCGATTTAATATCGCTTAGTATCTTAAAATCCAAATCTAAAACTTCCCCTTAAAATTCTCTTCTTAAAAGATAATTTGTTATTTCTTTAAGTGTTTCTGTTTCACTGCCTAATCTGTCTAGTATGCTTAAAGCATCGTCTGTAAACGCCTTTGCATCTTCTTTTGCTTTATCTATTCCGAAAAAGGTCACATAGGTTTTTTTGTTGTTCTTTTCGTCACTGCCTACGGGTTTTCCTAACTTCTCTTCGTCACCCTCATAATCGAGTATGTCGTCAATAATTTGAAAAGCAAGTCCTAACTTTTCGCCATAAGCTTCCGATAAAGCAATTTTTTCTTCATCAGCACCGGCAAGTATCGCTCCGCATACGGTTGCGCATCTTATAAGAGCGCCGGTTTTAAGCTTATAGGTTTCCAAAAGCAGTTCTTTTGTTAACTCTTTTTCACTGTTTATATCTATTACCTGTCCGCCTATCATACCGTTTATACCGGCATTATAAGAAAGATATTCTATGGCTTTGCTTACATATTCGGGGTTTATACCTATAGTTCTTGCCGCAACACCGAAGCTTTCGGTTAAAAGTGCGTCACCGGCAAGTAAAGCTATATCTTCGCCGTTCTCCTTATGGCAGGAAGGCTTTCCCCGTCTGTAATCGTCATTATCCATACACGGCAAATCGTCATGGATAAGCGAATAGGTGTGTATCATTTCAAGCGCACACGCAAAATTATAAGCACAGTCGTCCTTGCCGCCTAAAAGCTTATAAAATTCCAAAAGCAAAATAGGTCTTATTCTCTTTCCACCCGCAAAAAGGCTGTACCTTGAAGCCTTAACGACCGCTTCGTAATTACAGACCGTTTCGGGCAAAAGCATATCAAGACGCATATCGATTTTGTCCCGATAACTGTTAAGAATGGTATTTATCATTACTCTTCTCCGTTTTTAATTTCGCTTATTTTTTGTTTTGCATTTTCGAGATAATCGGAACAGTCCTTTGCCAGTGTAATTCCCTTTTTATAAACTTCTATCGACTCGTTAAGCGGCATATCTCCCTTTTCGAGCGTCTCGACCGTTTTTTCGAGTTCTTTTAGTGCATTTTCAAAGTTGAAATCTTTATCCATTAAAATTCTCCTTTGACATTTATAACCTCGCATTCGGCACTGCCGTCTGCAAATTTAAGACTTAACTTATCGGACTTATTTATGTCCTTAACCGATTTTACGGTTTTTTCTTCTTTTAAGGCGATAGCATAACCCCGCTTTAAGGTTTTAAGCGGACTTAGCCCGTCAAGCAATGCAATACTTCTTTTAAGGTCGTTTTCATTTTTTTCGTATGTTTTGTTTATTAAAGAACAAAGATTTTGACGGTGGTGTAAAACCGTTTGCATTTTTTGTTCTAATACAAAAAGCGAATCTGAAAGCGCCCGTGAAGTTTTAAGTGCATTAAGTTTAAGCGTAAGTCTTTCAAAAGTCGAGTTTATTGCATTGTTAAGCCTTGTGTCGTTTTTATCAAGCTGTAATTTTATATCGTTTATATCGACCGAAGCGAGTATTGCCGCTGCAGTAGGTGTTGCCGCTCTTATATCGCTTACAAAATCACATATAGTAAAATCGGTTTCGTGACCTACTCCCGAAATAACGGGAACGGGAGATTCGTAAATCTTCCTTGCAAGTGATTCGTCATTGAAAGCCGACAAGTCTTCACTTGCACCGCCGCCACGACCTATTATAATTGTATCAATACCGTCTAACCCGTAGACCGTATCGAGAGCATTTATCATACTAAGCGGTGCATTTTCGCCCTGAACTAAAACAGGACACAATACAATTTCGCAAACGGGCCAACGCTTTTGAAGGGTTGAACAAATATCATGAACTGCGGCACCGGTTTTCGATGTAATGACGGCGATTTTTTTAGGAAACTTAATGGGAGTTCTTTTGCTTTCTTCTGCAAAAAGTCCCTCTTTTTCGAGCTTTTCTTTTGTTAGCTTAAATTGTTTTGAAAGCTCTCCCTCGCCGTACTCGGTCATACTTGTTACATAAAACTGATACTGACCGTCCTTTTCGTAAACGGATACCCTGCCCGATATTATGACCTTAGTTCCGTCCTTTGGCTCAAATGTAATATTTTTTGCCGCCGAAGAAAACATAACACAGCGAATGGCGGCGTCTTTATCCTTAACGGTAAAGTATAAATGGCCACTCGCATAATGATTCTTAAAATTTGAAATTTCGCCGTATACCGAAACGAAATTAAGCTTTTTATCACTTTCAAGCAACGATTTAACATAAAGGTTAAGTTGCTTTACCGAAATTGACTCAGGCATTTTCTTTCTTTGCAACGGTTGACAAGATACCGTTTATAAAAGCCGAGTCTTCTTTTGTTGCATATTTCTTGGCAAGTTCTACCGCCTCGTTTATTGAAACCGACAACGGTATTTCGCTCATAAATTTAATTTCATAAAGCGAAAGTCTTAAAACGGCAAGGGCAGTTTTTGAAATACGCTCTATACTCCAGCCTACCGAATTTTCAGATATTATTTCGTCTAAAGCCTTAAGATTTTCGTATACTCCGAAAAATACGGTTTTCACATACTCGTCCGTCTCAATATCCCTTACAAGTTTTGCGGTTTCCAAAATCTCTTCTGCCGAGTAATCTAAAAACTGCTTTTCAAAGATAAGAATAAATGCCGTTTCCCGTGCTTGTTTTCTTGTCATACTGCACCTACTTAAAATATAATTATAATATACTAATATAGCATTATACACCACTTTTAACATTTTTTCAATAAAATATGCATAAAAATATTCAAATTTTGATAAAATATGCATTCCGAAAAAAGAGTACTTGTAAAATTTTTAATTGCTTGTTATAATATTTGTAAATAAAAGGATAAGGGATGAATAAAATGTCGGCAGGATTCAGAAAAAGTCTTTTCGGTTTTAACTGTGACGATGTTATGGAATACATCGAGAAAACCCATAAAGATTATGTTGAAAACGAAACCTTATTAAATGAAAAAATAAGCGACCTTGACAGTACGCTTAATGATGCAAAAAATGAGATTAACAATATTCTTTCGGCGAAAGAAGAAATTGAAAAAGAGTTAAAGGTTTATACCGATAAATATGACGAGATAGAGCGCCTTTCCCAAAATATCGGCAAGTTATATCTTGTTTCCGAAACAAATGCAAACGCCGTAATAAAAACGGCTAAAGAAAGCAAGGCGGAGGCAAATGAAGAGGTAGGCAAAAATATATCCTGTGTTGCTTCTACACAAGAGTCGCTTACCGCTCTTAAATCGGATGTTCAAAAGGCTGCCGATGAATTTTCGGAAAAACTCGCTTTACTCATAAATTCTTTAGAACTTGCGAAAATTAATTTAAGCGAAAAATCTGAATTCGCCAACGAAAAAATCGAGGAGTTTGAAGAACTGCTCCAAGAAGTTAAAAGCTAATGACCTATAAAACCGATGTAAAAGACTTAAAAGGTCTTATAAAAAACCTTAAAGTCGGCGACAGAGTTTTGCTTTCGGGTTATGTATACACCGCAAGAGATGCCGCCCATAAGTTAATATTTGAACTTATAAATTCCGGCAAAGATTTGCCATTCCCCATTAAGAATTCCGTTATTTATTACGCAGGGCCTACACCCACTCCCGAAAATCTTCCTATCGGAAGTTGCGGTCCTACAACATCTGCAAGAATGGATGTTTATACGCCTACTCTTCTTAATATGGGACTTACGGCGACAATAGGAAAAGGTGAAAGAAGCAAAGAAGTTATCGACTCAATAATTAAAAACGAATCGGTTTATCTTTGTGCCATAGGCGGAGCCGGTGCTTTGGCGGCGGAATGCATTAAGGAGTGCGAGGTTGTCGCTTTTGAGCACTTAGGCTGCGAATCGGTTAAAAAGCTATTATTCAGTGATTTTCCCCTTACCGTAGGAATAGATAAGGACGGAAACAGTATTTTCAAAAGATGAATAAGCGGATAATAAAAAGGCTGTTGTTTTTACAACAGCCTTTTTTATTGCATCATTTTATATCATGAGTGTAATTATAAGTCCTGCGGTTCTGACAATTAAAGCGCAAATATATGCCACTATG
>JAZUIE010000037.1:0-44720 GCA_045642125.1 Acutalibacteraceae bacterium
ATCGACGGGGAGGTTTGGCACCTCGATGTCGGCTCATCACATCCTGGGGCTGTATTCGGTCCCAAGGGTTCGGCTGTTCGCCGATTAAAGTGGTACGCGAGCTGGGTTCAGAACGTCGTGAGACAGTTCGGTCCCTATCTGTCGTGGGCGTAGGAAATTTGAGAGGAGCTGTCCCTAGTACGAGAGGACCGGGATGGACGCACCTCTGGTGCACCGGTTGTTGTGCCAACAGCATAGCCGGGCAGCTATGTGCGGATTGGATAAACGCTGAAAGCATCTAAGCATGAAGCCAACCTCAAGATTAGATTTCCCATAGCATAAGCTAGTAAGGTCCCCGGAAGACTACCGGGTTGATAGGCAACAAGTGTAAGCATGGCGACATGTGTGCTAGGTTGTACTAATAGACCGAGGGCTTGACCTATTTTTTCGATTCTCTCTTGCTCCCTTTCTTTGTTCGGTTTTCAGGGTGTGGAAACACCTTTGTCTGACGGTTTTGGTCAGATGTTTTCAAACCCGGCATTTTCTTAAAAACTATCGTCCGTATCTACGGGCGATTTTCTGCTATTTATAAGCCTTTTTATTGTGTTTTTGTATTTTTTTAAGTACAACATATAGGGTGCGGCTAAAGTTTACCTTCTTTTATTGTGCAAAACGCCGTAATTTTTGAAGAATTATGTGCAACACTTATAAACCGTCACCGATTTATTGTTCAAAACGCTACAAAAACACAGCCTTTTTTCGTTAAAAATATTTAGTAATTATGCACCGAAAAAGCAAAAAAAACTTGCAATTTTGTTTTTTAGGTGTTATAATAGGTAAAACCACAATTATGTGGCTGCTTTTGGCGACCTTATTTTTCGGTACTTACAAACTTTTTTACCGAGCGAAAAATAATGGGTTTTTCCCAGTTAGGAGAATTTTTATGAAAAAGCTTTCTAAAGTGCTTGCTGTAGTACTTGCCTTAGCTGTTTGCGTTTGCCCGATGCTTTCAGTTGTTACAGGCGCTGCTACCGCTCCGAGCACAGGCTCATATTCCATGCCGGAACCCGGCGGAAGTTACCTACAGTTAACGGTTTCGTGTGACGCAGGTATTTCTGCTTATACGGCAACGGTTTTGCTTGTTGGTTCCACCTTTAACACGACTTATAACACAAGTCCGTATGTAAACGGTCTTCGTGTTCAAAAGGCCGTTTTGTTAGGTGCTTCGTCAACACAAACCACTTATTTGCCGGTAGGTGAAATTAACTACTCCACCGATAAGAAAACGGCATACATCCTTATCGAAGACAATGATGTTGACCATGATTTCTCAAGCGTTAATATCTATCTTCGTGTTAACTCCGGATACACCGGTGCTTATCTTACAAACTTGCAGGCTGCCGATTTAGGCGGCTCGGGTGACGCACAGCTTATCCAGTTCCCGAATGTTAATATTACAACGGGCGCTGTAACCGACAACGAGAACGCTCACTGCGGTTCGGGTCACGACCATGCGTTCACCTCTACAAGCTCAACAGCATTTTTGCGTACATCTGCTACATGTCAGAACAAAGCAACTTATTGGAAGACATGTGCAACCTGCGGAATGTCTGCTGAAGGCAACGATAACAATGCTTACTTTGAGTCCGGTTCTTTAGCTCCCCATAAGTACACAAGCTATACAAGAACGGCAGAGCCGACTTGTACGGTAGGTCATAAGGAAACCGCATACTGCGATTACGGATGCGGCACCGCCGATGTTGTTACTTATACTGACGCATTGGGCCACAGCTACACCGAGAAGCTTGCAGATAATGCTTATATTAAGACAGCTGCTACTTGTACGGCCAACGCCGTTTACTACTATAAGTGCGTACGTTGTACAGAAAAGGGTAGTGCAACCTGGACTCAGGATAATTCGGCTACCGGACATAACCTTACCGCTCATGCCGCAGTAGCTCCTACTTGCGGACAGAACGGTGATAAGGCTTACTGGTCATGCTCTAACTGTAACAAGTATTTTGATGACGCACAAGGAACTGTAGAAGTTTCTCTTAACTCTTGGAAGGGTACGGGCGAACCCGCTACCGGCAACCATAACTATGTTTATGACCCGGCAGGTGGTAAGAACTCAACCGAGCATACCGAAAAGTGTTCAGTCTGCGGTACTACCCGTCTTGTTGCACATACCGGCGGTTCGGCTACTTGTACCGAAGAAGCTACGTGTACAGTCTGCGGAACTTCTTACGGCGGCGTTTTAGGTCACGCTTATGTTGACGATTATGTTATCGCTCAGCCTACTAAGACTTCTAAGGGCTCTATGCATCAGAAGTGCTCAAGATGTACGGCAACAAGAGATATCGAACTTGCCATACCGACCTTAATAGAAGATATTGACTGCTTAAAGGCTGACTTGTTCTTCTGCGGCGGTGCATCGGGAAGCTCTATAGGTATTAAGGTTTCTGCCGATCAAGTTGCTGCAATGTCGGCAGCAGGTTATTCGTCATACATCCTTTACGGCGAATATTTTGCTTACACCAGTCAGTACGACTCGCACTTCGTAAGAGAAATTCTTGACGAAACCTTTGAAAACGGCTTAAATGTAAACTATACATTTACAAAGATTCCGCTCTTTGCATTAACCGATAATGTAACATTTACATTCTATCTTATAAAAGATAAAGCTGTTGTTGCTTACTACGAATACACAACAAACATCATCGATGTTGCTAACAAGTATGCAGCAAATAACAGCGGCAACACAGATTTGTTAACTGCGCTTAACGATATGGCTGTTTACGGCGATGCTGCACGTGACTACTTTAAGGAAGTTTACGCTACTGCAGGAAATGTTGATAAGCATGAAATTCTTACCGATGTTTCAAGTGCTGTAGACGCTTACACAGGCGGCGGTTCAGAAACAGCTGACCAAAGCGGCTTACCCGCATACACCGCTGTTAATTCCTTCGTTTCGCACAGCGAACGCACCGGTATTACAATGAAGCCGGTTGCTGTTTTGGGTGCTACCAACCAGATAAGATATGTAATAAAGATTCCGAAGAGCTATACACTTAGCAAGGTTACTATTAATGTTGCTTACATTGACGGTTACGGTGTAACACGCCAGATTACCGTTACAGGCGATAAGCTTACCGCTATTGCTTCAAGCTCTTCGACCAATAACTATTTCGAACTTTATTTCGACAAGGTTGCTATTTACGACATTGATAAGACCGTTAAGGCAACCGCAACCTACAAGCCGTCAGGTACCGCAACCGATACTTACACTGTTTACTACAACCTTGCAAGTTTCGTTAACGACTACTACGGCATTGAACAGACTAAAGATGTTGTACTTCAGATGGCTCAGTTTGCTGAGTCGCTCAGAACTTGCCTCTTTACAGGTAAAACATACAACAGTACAAATATCGCTTAAAAGAAAGGGTGAGGATAAATGAAAATTGATTTTGAAATAGTAGAAATTAAATCGACAGATATCGTCACCACCGGCTCCATCGAAGCTTGTATGGTTCCCGGTCAGTTCATTGAAGAATGCGATACTGACGAAGAATAATTAAAATTTCCTAACTGTTAAAAAGGAGAAGGTTTATGCCTTCTCCTTTTGTTTTTTGTTTTTTCGGACAGCAATTTTTCGGCTCTTTTGTTAACTTTTTCGTTAAAATAACGCCGTAAAAGCCGAATTTTATAAAAGCCGGTTTAAGGTAAAAATTTCTTGCTTTTCTTTTTTAATTAATTGTGTTAAAATATAAACAGTAAAGAAAGGGCGGTGAAACGCATGAAAGTTCTTAACAACAAAAACAGCCTCATAGAAAAGCTTATAGAAAGCCCCGCTTACATAGAGGATACGGAATATAAAGTCAGTGCGTTTTGCCGGTTTTCGGAAGACGGCGAAAACGGTATTTTGTTTAATACCTTTACAAAGGAGCTTATATTGCTTGACGGCGCCGAAAAGGAAAAGTTTTTGTCGCTTTCAGATAGTGACTTTAACGGTTTTCTTGTTAAAAATCACTTTCTTGTAAAAAAGGACCTAAACGAGCAGGAGTTTTGCGACAACTGTCTTAAGACGCTCGACCTAATAGGCAGTAAAAATTATATAGACAGTTTTGTTATTTTGCCGACTACCGACTGTAACGCAAGATGTTATTACTGCTACGAGTTGGGCGTAAAAAGGACTAATATGACGGACGGCACCGCAAGAGATGTCGCCGATTACATTATTAAGGCTTCAAAGGGCAACCCCGTTACGATTAAATGGTTTGGCGGAGAACCCCTTTATAATATGAATGCTATCGACATTATTTGCGCAAAACTTATCGAAAACGGTACCGAGTATTCAACGAGAATGATATCAAACGGATATCTTTTTGACGAAAAAACGGTAGAAAAAGCAAAAAGTCTTTGGCATCTTAAAAGGGTGCAGATAACCCTTGACGGCACAAGAGAAATTTACAACAAAACGAAAGCTTATATCTATAAGGACACCGATGCTTTTTCGGTTGTGATAAAAAACATAAAGCATCTTATTAAAAACAAAATTCTTGTAAACATAAGGCTTAATGTTTCGGAGAAAAACGCCGAAGACATACTCGGTCTTTGCTCATACTTATCGAGTGAGTTTAGCGAAAACAAAGAATACTTGACGGTTTACCCCGCAACCCTTTTTGACCTCAAGCACGAAAGAAGCTGTGAGGAACAAGCCGAAAACACCGAAAGGTATAATAAAATATCTGCCTTTTTACGGGAAAAGGGACTTAAAAAAGACAGCATTTCCCCCTTTTTCTCGCTCGGCAGAGGCTGTATGGCGCAAAACAAAAGCAGTGTTGTTATTACGCCTGACGGAAAGTTGGGCAGATGCGAACATTTTTCCGAAGGCGACAAGCTTTACGGCAGTATTAAGGACGCAAAGATTAACGAAAAGGCGTATTACTACTGGGAAGAAAAAAGGAGAACCGACCTTTGTAAAGAATGTCCTTTGTACCCTAACTGCTACGGTATAACGCACTGTCCTGACCTTGCGGAAAACTGCGATAAGCAAAGAATGGAAAGCCGAATTTCGTCACTTGATGCGGCAATAAAACAGTTTGTAAAGAAAAAAGGATAACGGTTATGCTTTATAAAATTGCGGACTTTTTTGTAAAATTTAATAATCATTTCGGCGCTATGCTTGACGATATGAAGCCGTTTTTGTCGGACGAAGATAAAAAGCCCGATATCGAAATCGAGATAGACAAAGAAACGGTCGAAAAAGCGCTGAACACAACTCATAAGGGCTTTGTTAAAGGGCGGATAGAGGGCATATTTTTTCATAAGGCACTTGCCGAGTGGCTCCCTTATAAAGATGCGTTCGTTTTCCACGCCGCCGCATTCGATATAGAAAAAAACGGCATAATGCTTGCCGCACTTTCGGGTACGGGCAAGACAACACTTATGCTTAATTTTAAGTCGCTTTTGGGCGACAAAATGGAAATAATAAACGGCGACAAGCCGATTATAAGGTACGAAAACGGCGAGTTTTACGCATACGGCACACCCTTTAGCGGTAAAGAGCACTTAGGCTCAACGGGTAAAACGAAGCTAAAGGCACTTATGTTCATTAAACGGGGTGACGAAAATTTCGTAAAAAGGGTGTCGGCAAATGACATGACCGAGCAGATAATAAATCAGATTTATCTGCCCGAAAACGCCGAGTCCTCTAAAAAGACATTGTTTCTTGTAAACGAAATGCTTAAAAGTCTTGACCTTTACGAAATCACCTGCACAAAGGACATCTCGGCGGCAAAGGTCGCATTAAACGAAATTTTTAAGGAGAAAGAAAAATGAAACTTAATAACGAGTTTATCGTAAACGAAATTGCCGACAAAAAGGTTGCGGTCGCCGTAGGCGAAAACAAGGGTGATTTTAACGGCTTTATTAAAATGAATGACGATACGGCATATATCTTTTCGCTTTTATCGGAAGAAATTTCCTACGAAGACCTATTAAAAAAGGTAAATGATAAATTCCCCGAAGAAGCGGACGAAAAAACGAAAGAAAATTTGGACAATTTCCTTTCGGCGCTAAAAGGAAAAGGACTTTTAAGCGAATAAGAAAAAAAGAAACGGCTCGGTTTTACGAGCCGTTTTAATTTATTTATATGTTTATTTTTTAATGAGAAACCACAAAACCGCAAGAAGCTCAACGCAGCCGCCCAAAATAAACAAAAGCGAAATTTTGGGAATGGGGAGAGATAAAACGACCGACAGTACAGTCGCCCAAATAAGAAGCGAAACTGCCAAAAAGCGGAGTACTTTTTTACCCCAAAGACAGGCGAAAACAACCAAAATGACACCACTTGCCAAAATTGCATAGATAAAGAAAAGCCAAGCCTTAAATATTCCCGGAAAGACGATAACAAAAAGTATGAAAAGCGCCGTTGCAACGAACCACGCAACCGCACAGGAGAGAACGGCGGTAACGATTTTGTTATGAGTGTTTTCAGCTCTTTTCGGTTTTTCTTCGCTTAGCATATCCGAAACCGTAACACCGAAAATATCGGCAACATCCGAAATGGCAACAACGCTCGGCAGACCCTCCGCCCGTTCCCATTTTGAAATGAGCTTATCCGAATAATTGAGTTTTTCGGCTAAGGAAAGCTGGGTAAGACCTGCTTTCTTGCGGTAGAACGCAAGATTTTTTGCAAATGCTTTTTTTAAGTTTTCTTCGCTTCGTGCCATTTTTACCCTCCTTTAAGCTATGCTCTATTTATAATATCGCAAATATTTATTAAGGTTTTCCCCGTCTTGTTCGCATACAAAACGGTGTTTCTCGTGCCGCCCGTCTTACCGTCATAAAAGGCGATACAAAAATCACTGCGGTCAACCATAAACTCGTTTCGCTTTTTATAAACGCCGGTATAGTATTCGTTCGAAATGAGCACTTTTTTGTCTGCCTTTTCCAAAACGGCTTTATACCTTTTCTTCCATTCGTCACTAAAACGGGAGTCCTGCCCACGAAAGGGAATGGCAACGGTTAACATAATACCCATTTTGAGTTCGTCCCGTATATAAATGACCGTTTCGGCGGCAATGGTGTCGAACCCCTCGGCGCCGCCGGTGATAAACTCGCTTACACCCTCGTTTATGAGCATAAGGATATTATCTGTAAGCGCATTTTCGAGCTTTATGTATTTTTCTGTTCCTTTAACGAGCCTAAACGGAAACTTTTGGGGGCGGTAACCCGTAAAACAGCAAGAACTGTGTTTATGCATAATATGTCCCCCTTTTTATTAAAAACATTTTAACATAAAAAGTTTATTTTTTCAATAAGGATAGATATGACTTTTTGCGCATTTCTTGACAAAATTGCCCGTTTAGTTTATTATATTAAGCAAAGAGTATAAGGAGAAGCGGATATGGACAGTATAGACTTAAAACTTTTAACCTTACTTAACGAAAATGCAAGAACACCGCTTAAAAATTTGGCAAGTCAGGTTTATTTGTCTTCACCGGCAACCGCCGCAAGAATAGAGAAGCTCGAAAAAGAGGGCATAATTTTATCGTACGGCGCAAAAATAAACCATAAAAAAGTCGGACTGCCGATAACGGCATTTATAAATCTCGACTTAGACCCAAAGGAAAAGCCGACCTTTTATCCGTTTATTAAATCGCACCCGAATGTTATCGAGTGTAACTGTGTTACGGGAAGGTATTCGCAGCTTATAAAGGTTGCGTTCGAGTCAACCGAGGCGCTTGACGGGTTTATAGGCGAACTTAATGCTTTCGGGCATACCGAAACGCAAATCGCCTTTTCGTCACCCAAACCGCCTACCGAAATAGACATAGAAAAAATAGAAAAACAAAAAAGTGAGCAGTAAATTAAAAAGCACCGTATTTTATGCGGTGCTTTTTCATATCTATAAAAAGGGGGGCGATTTTACGGAAAACGGAAAACTTAAGGTTGCGGTTACGGCAGTAAGGGGGCTTTACCCCGTAAAGGACGCAACGGTTACGGTATTTGACGGGAACGAAAGCGAAATTAAAAGCGAGAAAACAGACCAAAGCGGTCAGACGGGTGAAATCATATTACCTGCGCCCGACAAAGCGCTTTCGCTCGATAAGGACAACAAAAAGGTGCCATATAACTCATATAAAATAAAGGTGTCGGCGGACGGCTTCTCGGACGAAACTTTAATAAATGTACCCGTTTTTTCGGGTGTTACTTCGCTTCAAAGGGTTGTTTTAACACCGCTTAGCGCCGAGAACGGAAAAGACACGCCGACTGTTATTGACGAACAAGAAAACTACGGTTTATAAGGAGAAAAGTATGAATGCTAACCTGCCGGTTATACCCGAATATATCACGGTGCATTTAGGCGCACCCGATTCTGCGGCGCAAAATGTTACTCTTCCATTTGCCGACTACATAAAAAATGTTGTTTCGAGCGAAATTTACCCGACATGGCCCGAAAATGCCATAAGGGCTAACGCACTTGCGATAATTTCCTTTGCGCTTAACAGAGTTTACACCGAGTTTTACAGAACAAAGGGCTATAATTTCGACATAACGAACGACACCCGTGTAGACCAAGCCTTTGTAAAGGACAGGGACATATACGAAAATGTCGGCGGTATAGTTGACGGAATTTTTAACAATTATATCGTAAGAAACGAAAAAACCGAGCCGTTGTTTGCGCAGTTTTGCAACGGAACGACCTCAAAATGCAACGGTCTTTCGCAGTGGGGAACGGTGCCACTTGCAAACAGCGGTAAGTCACCGCTCGAAATTCTTAAAAACTATTACGGCAACGATATTTCTATTGTTACAAATGCGCCCGTTAAGAGTGTTTCAGAGTCATTTGACGGAATACCGCTTAAGTTAGGCTCGGCGGGAAACTCGGTTAAAACTGTTCAAATAGAGCTTAACAGAATAGCGAGAAACTATCCTGCAATACCGAAAATCAAGTCCGAAGACGGCTTTTTCGGAGCCGATACCGAAGAGGCGGTTAAAAAATTCCAAGAGATTTTTTCACTGCCAAAAACGGGAATTGTCGATAAGTCCACATGGTACAAAATAAAGCGGTACTATAACGGTGTTAAGCAGTTAAGCGAACTGATAAGCGAGGGTATAACCTTAGAAGAAGCACGGCTTCCGTTTGCCGAAGTTCTAAAAGAGGGCGATGCGGGAGAAGAAATAAGGACGGTAAAATATTACCTTAATGTTATAGCATATTTTAACCCTGCGCTGTCGGGAGTTAAGTCCGGCAATGTTTTTGACAGCGAACTTAAAGAAGCCGTTTTAAGATACCAAAGGTTTTACGGGCTTAAGGAAACGGGCGAAATAGGAGTCGAAACATTCGAGAGCTTTCAAAAGGTTTACGGCGACATAATAAGGGGTTTGCCTCAAGGATATGAGGGTAATAAGGCAAAAATCTATCCGGGATACTATTTAAGCGAGGGACTCCAAAACAGCGATGTTGCGGACCTGCAAAGGTATTTAGCCAGAATAGGCTCTACCATAACGGCACTGCCCGAAGTTGCCGTTACGGGTAGGTTTGACAGTCAAACGAGAAACGCCGTAGAAACATTCCAGCGCCTTTTCGGTCTGCCCGTTACGGGTGCCGTAGGACCGGTTACATGGTACAGAATAGCGCTCGAATACGACAACACCGTTGAATAGAAAGACCGCTTTGGGCAACACTAAAAGCGGTGAAATATATGAATGATATCAAGGGAAGCTTAACGGGTGATTTCGATTACGATTTTTCTCTGTTTTGCGACATTTTCAAAAACGATGCGATGTTTAGAAAAAGAACGGTTAACATAGGAAACACAAAGAAAAAAGCCGCCATAATGTTTTTTGACGGTATGGCGGAAACGAAAACGGTTGACGACTCGGTCATAAGGTCGTTTAGGGAGGCAAAAGACCTGCCGGACGACTTAAACTGCGAGTATATCTGCCGAAACATTTTGTATGCAAGTGAAATAAGTACTACAGAGAATATCGCCGATGTAATCGGGGCGATTATGAACGGCGACACCTTTGTCTTAATCGAAAACTCCAAAACCGCCGTTACGGTGGACACAAAAGGGTTTAGGACAAGGGGCGTGGACGAGCCTAACAACGAACGGGTATTAAGCGGACCTAAAGAGGGCTTTAACGAGTCGGCGGTACTAAATTTAGCGCTCATAAGACGAAAGCTTCAAACACCCGATTTGGCGGTGGAGAGCCTTAAAATCGGGAAAAGAAGCAAAACATCGGTGTTTATCTGCTATTTATCGTCACTTTGCCCCGAAAAAATTTTGTCGACACTTAAAGACAGGCTTAATAAAATCGACATTGACGGAATACTCGACTCAAACTATATTACCGAGCATATAAAGGACGGAAAGTTCTCGGTTTTTAAGACGGTAGGCTCAACCGAGCGCCCGGACATAGCGGCGGCAAGACTGCTCGAAGGACGGATAGCCGTTGTGGTGGACGGTACGCCCGTATGTCTTACTCTGCCGTTTTTGTTTTGCGAGAATTTTCAGTCGGACGAAGACTACTATGTAAACTTCCTTTTAGGAAGCGCCAAAAGATTTTTAAGATATTTTTGCTTTTTCTTAAGCATAGCCGTACCGGCGGTTTTCGTGGCGGTTACGACCTATCATATAGAGCTTTTGCCGACATCGTTTATGCTGACGGTCGCAAAGCTTCGAAGCGGTGTGCCGTTTTCTTCGCTTTTTGAGTGCATAAGCTTAATAATCATTTTCGAAATACTAAAAGAAACGGCGCTTCGCACTCCGCAAAGTCTTAATACGGCGCTCGGAATAGTCGGCGGACTGATTATAGGACAAGCGGCGGTAAGCGCAAGAATAATAAGTGCGCCGACACTGATAGCCGTTGCGCTTTCGGGTGTTGCCGGACTTGCGGTGCCCCGTCTTAACACCGCTATTGTGTTTCTCCGCATTGTTCTTGTAATTGCTTCGGGACTTTTGGGGCTATACGGCTTTTTCTGTGTCCTGTTTTTCTATTTTGTAAGAGTTTTCGGGCTTTCGTCTTTCGGTGTTGACTATACATCGTCACTTAAAAACCCCGACTTTCAAAAGCAAAAGGACATTTTAATAAGGGCGCCTTGGGACTTTATGAAAACGAGGCCCACATTTAATTTTAACAAGATAAGAAGCAGAAAAAAATGATTAGGAAAATTATAAGCTTAATAAGTATATTTGCACTTTTATTTAGTCTTTGCGCCTGTGCGGGATACAGAGAAATAGACAGTTTGTTTTTTGTGTCGGCGATAGGCTTCGACTATAATGACGGTTATAAAATATCGCTCGAAACCGTTTCGGCGGGTGGAAACGAAATAGAAACGGAGCCTTTTTCGAAAACCTATTACGCAAAAGGCGATACTCTAAAAGACGCCATGCAAAAAATATATAAAAAACTCCCTAAGGGGATATCCTTTGACCACACCGTTTGTGCGGTAATGGGAAAGGGAATTAAAAAAAGGCAGTTAAAACGGGTGATAAGCTTCTTGCTTTACAACAAAGAAATAAATATTTCTCTTTCGCTTTTTTGTTCCGACATCTCGGCAAACACTCTTTTATTAAATGCAAAACCCGTTTCACTTTGTGTAGGCTATGATATTTTAGGGCTTAAAAACGAAAACGAAAAGAGAAACGGCGCTTCTTTTAACAACACCCTTTTTGAGACAAGCGATAAGATAAAGGAAGAAAAAAGTGTGAGTTTGCCGAAGCTCAAATTAAAAGAAGACACCGTTGTTTTGGAAGGGAAAGCGAATGACAAGGCTTAAAAAAGGTATAGATTTTAATGTTTTGGCGCTTTCCGCCGTATTTTTGGCGGCGGACGGCTTTGTGCTTTTACCGCTTAAAAAAAGCGGCGGTATTTTTGAGATTTCGGCGGCGGCGGTTTTAAGTCTGGCTGTTTCGCTTTTGTTATCAAGGCTTTATTTATCCGAAAACAAAACGCTTAAAATAATTTCGGGCATACTTGTTTTTTCTGTTTCTTCCTTTTGCCTTTTGTTTTCGCTTAAAACGGTTTTTTCTTTTGTGTCTGTTGCCGTTTTGCCGGAAGCCGAGTTTTATAAAATCGTTTTGCCGTTTTTAATTTTAATAATATTTTTTGCAACGAGAAACAAAACGGCGGTAATAAAATCGGCTACCGTTGTTTTTGTCTTGTTTGCGGTGCTTTTGGCGGTTTTAATCGCCGTATCAATAGGCGAAATCTTAAGAAGCGGTAAAGAACTTCCCGTTTTTGTTTTCAGTAAAAGTTTTTCCTTTAAGGGTGCAAAAGACAATTTCCTTAAAATCTTCCTGCCGTTTTGCGCCTTTGTGCCGTTGTGTAAAAAAACATACACCAAAGACGGCAAAAGTATATTTTCGGGCTTTATTATCGCCCTTATATTTTTGTGCGCCTGTCTTTTTTGCTCGGTTTTACTTTTAAGCGAGAGCTTTTCGGCGTCTGCCGATTTTCCGTTTCTTTTGGCGCTTGGCACTGTAAGTGTCGGAAAGCTTTATACAAGACTTGACGGAATTTTATATATGCTTTTCTTTTTATCGTCCGCCATAAAGGACGCATTCTTATTAAAAGGTATTTTAACTTCCCTTAAAACATTAAACTAAACCTTAAAGCATATCCTTTAATATAAAGTTTTGGGGGAAGTGCTATGAAAAGTATTAAAATTATTTTATCTTTATTTTTATGTTTGTCTGTAGGCTTAAGCTCACTTTGCTGTTTTGCAAAGACCGTTTCGAGCGAGTGCGATATAAGCGATGTCGATACTCCCGTAGTCACAGAGCCGTTTTCAACCGAAATGGGAACAAACCTTAACATTAAAGCAAAAAGCGCAGTGCTGCTCGACTCCGACTCGGGCGAAATACTCTACGAGCAAAATGCATCGGAAATTACGCCACCTGCGTCCATTACGAAAATAATGTCGCTTATCCTTATTATGGAGGCGATAGACGAAAAAAGGCTAAACCTAAACGAAGTCGTAACTGCGAGTGAACACGCATCGAATATGGGCGGTTCGCAAATTTGGCTTAAAGAAAACGAGAGTATGACGGTTGACGATTTATTAAAGGCGACCGTTATAGCCTCCGCAAACGATGCAACGGTTGCATTAGCGGAAAAGGTTGCGGGAAGCGAAGAAGAGTTTGTAAGGCTTATGAACAAAAAGGCAAAAAAGCTCGGAATGAGAAATACAACATTCGAAAACGCAACAGGGCTTGACAGCGAAAATCATTTGACTACGGCTTACGATGTGGCTTTAATGTCGAGCGAACTTATACATAAACATCCGCTTATTAAAAAATATTCGACCGTTTGGATGGACTCTTTAAGAAACGGCGAGAGTGAGCTTGTAAACACAAACAAGCTTGTAAGATTTTATAAGGGTACAACGGGACTTAAAACGGGAACAACCTCTACTGCGGGGTATTGCCTTAGCGCCACCGCTTCAAAGGACGGACTTAATCTTGTCGCCGTTGTTATGAACGGCGAGTCGTCCGCCGAAAGGTTTTCGGGCGCCAAAAAAATGCTCGATTACGGCTTTGCGAACTATAAAAGGGTAAAAGTTGCACCCGAAAAGACCGTGAAAAAGGTAAAGGTCAAAGACGGCGTAAAAGAATATGTAAAAGTTAAGTACGGCAAAGAAAAGTCGTTTTTGCTCAGAAAAACCGACACATTGGGGCTTAGTCAGAAGCTTAACATAAAAAAGGAAATAACGGCACCCGTTAAAAATGGCGAAAAAATAGGCAGTGTCGATATCTATATGGGTGATACGCAAATAGGCGCCATTGACATAACGGCAAAAACGGCTGTTAAAAAAAGAACATTTCTACATACTTTTGCCTCTTTAATCAAAGGTCTTTTTGAAATTTAGAAAAAGAAAATAAACTTTTTGTAAATATGACAGTTTTTCTCTTGAAAAGGCAGGGAAAATATTGTAAAATAATATTAACAAAAGTTTTCGGAGGCAAGAAAAAATGGGATTAAACTTTGTAAGCTCTTATGCAAAAGATTTTTTAAGAGAAAATGACCTTTTAGGTCTTAAATCGCAGGTTGCCGCCGCCGATGAGCTTATCCGTACCGAAAAAGGTCTCGGAAACGACTTTTTAGGCTGGGTACAGCTCCCGACAAATTACGATAAAGAAGAATTCGCAAGAATTAAAGCGGCTGCCGACAAGATAAAAAAGGATACCGATGTTTTAATCGTTATCGGTATAGGCGGGTCCTATTTGGGCGCCCGTGCAGCAATAGAGTTCCTTAAGGGTCAGTATTATAACACCTTAAGAGACGGTGTTCCCGAAATTTACTTTGCAGGTAACAGCATAAGCGGTTCTAACCTTTCCGATTTGCTTAAAATCTGCGAAAACAAGCGTGTTTCGGTTAACATTATTTCAAAATCGGGTACAACAACCGAACCTGCCGTTGCATTCAGAGTATTCAGAAAATTACTTGAAGAGCGCTACGGCGAAAAGGAAGCGGCTTCCCGCATTTACTGTACGACCGACAAGAAAAAAGGCACCTTAAAGCAACTTGCTGACGAAAAGGGCTACGAATGCTTCGTAGTTCCCGATAATGTCGGCGGAAGATTTTCGGTACTTACGGCAGTAGGTCTTCTTCCGATAGCCGCCGCAGGAGCCGACATTGATGCTCTTATGAAGGGTGCCGCAGATGCTCAAAAAGACTATGCCGAAAAGGACATAGACAAAAACCCCTGCTACACCTATGCGGCACTCAGAAACGCAATGTACAGAAAGGGTAAAGCGGTTGAGCTTCTCGTTTCTTATGAGCCGAGATTTACAATGATGGCCGAATGGTTTAAGCAGCTCTTCGGCGAGAGCGAGGGTAAAGACCATAAGGGACTTTTCCCCGCAAGTGTTACATTTTCGACCGACCTTCATTCTATGGGACAGTTCGTTCAGGACGGCTCAAGAATTATGTTTGAAACGGTTGTAAATATAAAGGATAACGGCGCCGATATTATAATAGAAGAAGAGAAGACAAACGGTGACGGACTTAACTTCCTTTCAGGAAAGCCGATGTCTTTTGTTAACGAAAAGGCATTCGAGGGTACCGTTTTGGCGCATACTGACGGCGGTGTTCCCAATTTCGTTATTGAAATTGACAAGGCTGACGAAGAAAACTTAGGCCGTCTTATCTACTTCTTCGAAAAGGCGTGTGCAATTTCGGGCTATATGCTCGGCGTAAACCCGTTTGACCAACCGGGTGTTGAAAGCTACAAGAAAAATATGTTTGCGCTTTTGGGCAAACCCGGTTACGAAGAAATGAAGGCAGACCTTGAAAAGCGTCTTCAAAAGTAATTGTTACTAACCGCTTAGGCGGTATAAATATAAAGGAGTGACTTAAATGATTAAGGTTATAATCGGCAAGAAAGGTTCCGGCAAAACAAAAAAATTAGTGGAAATGGTAAATGACGCCGCAGACAAGAGCTTAGGCAATGTTGTTTGCATAGAAAAGGGCGATGTTTTAACATTCTCCGTTACTCATAAGGCCCGTCTTATTGACTCCTGCGATTACGGTATTTCGGGATACGGCGAATATTTCGGTATGCTTTCGGGTATAAAGGCAGGTAATAACGATGTTACTCATATCTTCGGCGATGCGACACTTCGTATCGGTACAAGAGATTATGAAGAATTAGCCGAGTTCTTTGAACGCCTTTCGGCAATTAAGGATGTTGAGTTCGTCTTCACCCTTTCCTGTGACGAAGCAGACCTTCCGGCAAAGATTTTCGAGCTTTGCGAAAAGTGTTAAATAAAAGATAAAAAAACCGGTCTGCTTTGACGGACCGGTTTTCTTTTAAGTAAGGGGAAATAAAAATGACAAGAGCCGAAATGGCAAAGGAAAATTTTTTATCGGGATACAACTGTTCGCAGTCGGTAGTTTTGGCTTTTTCCGACCTTACGGGTGTTGACAAAGACACACTCTTAAAGCTTTCGTCTCCGTTCGGCGGGGGAATGGGCAGAATGAGAGAAGTCTGCGGAGCGGTAAGCGGAATGTATATTGTTTTAGGTCTTTTAGAGGGCTACTCCGATAATAAGGCGTATGAGCAAAAGAAAGAGCTTTACAAAACGGTGCAGGAATTAGCGGAACGGTTTAAGGTGCAAAACGGCAGTATTATTTGCAGAGAAGTGCTTAAAAACCCGTCTTCTTCCCCCGAGCCGACAATAAGGGACGAAAATTTTTACAAAGAGCGCCCGTGCGTAAAAATGGTAATGACAGCCGCCGACATTCTCGAAAATTACTTAAAATAAAATATTGTTGCATTTTACCGTCAAAACTCCCGTTTTGGCGGTTTTTTAATTGACAAGAATAAAAAGGGGAATTATAATAAATAGGTTAAAGACTAAATGTTAAGGGAAGTCATAAAAATGGCAGTAGAAGAAATAAAAAGCTTAAGAAATGTCGCTATTATTGCCCATGTTGACCACGGTAAGACAACACTTGTTGACCAGCTTTTAAGGCAGAGCGGAACATTCCGTGAAAACGAGTCGGTAAACGAGCGGGTTATGGACTCGGGCGACCTTGAAAGAGAAAGAGGCATAACAATTCTTTCAAAGAACACAAGTGTTATGTACGAAAACACGAAAATCAACATAATAGACACACCGGGACATGCCGACTTCGGCGGTGAAGTTGAACGCATTTTGCAGATGGTTGACGGTGTTTTACTGCTTGTTGACGCATTCGAGGGCTGTATGCCTCAAACGAGATTTGTTCTTAAAAAGGCTTTGGCGCTCGGCAAAAAATGTGTTGTTGTAATAAACAAAATAGACAGACCCATGGCAAGACCGCACGAGGTTGTTGACGAAGTGCTCGACTTGTTTATCGAGCTCGGCGCCGATGACGACCAGATAGAATTCCCCGTTATCTTCGCTTCCGCAAGGGACGGCTATGCGTCCTATTCGCCCGATGTTAAGGGTGAGGGAATGAAGCCTTTGTTTGAGGCGATAGTTAACGAAATTGAACCGCCTAAAGGCGACAGACAAGCACCGCTTCAGCTTTTGTTCTCAAACATCGAGTATGACGAATATGTAGGCAGAATAGGTGTCGGCAGAGTTATAAGGGGTCAGATTAAAAAAGGTCAGACCGTTTCTCTTTGCCATAAGGACGGCACTTCTTCAAATGTTAAAATCGCAAACATTTATATGTATAACGGACTTAAAAGGACCGAATGCGAAACGGCAAGTGTCGGCGATATCGTTCAGGTTTCGGGCATACAAAATCTCGAAATCGGCGAAACGGCATGTGGCACCGAGTGTATTGAGCCTCTCCCGTTCGTCAAGATAGACGAGCCTACCCTTTCAATGAATTTTATGGTTAATAACTCACCCTTTGCGGGAAAAGACGGCAAGTTTGTA
Organism: Acutalibacteraceae bacterium; assembly: GCA_045642125.1. Taxonomy (GTDB): domain Bacteria; phylum Bacillota; class Clostridia; order Oscillospirales; family Acutalibacteraceae; genus UBA737. The sequence continues at coordinate 17,370 of JAZUIE010000037.1, forward strand.
ACATCGAGAAATTTAAGAGAACGCCTTTTTAAGGAAGTTATGACGAATGTAAGCTTAAGGGTCGAAGAAACGGACAGTGCCGACACCTTTAAGGTTTCGGGAAGAGGAGAACTGCACCTTTCGATTTTGATAGAGCAAATGAGAAGACAGGGCTACGAGTTTCAGGTTTCGCCCCCTGCCGTTATCTATAAGCGTGACGAAAACGGAAAGCTTTTAGAGCCTATGGAGCTTCTTATGATAGAAGTGCCCGAAGAATATGTAGGCTCGGTTATGGAAAGACTCGGCTCCCGTCACGCAGAGCTTAAAAATATGGGAACAAGGGACGGCGGAACATCGCATCTTGAATTTTTAATCCCCGCGCGTGGACTTTTAGGCTACCGTTCGCAGTTTATGACCGACACAAACGGTCTTGGCATTATGAACCATATTTTTAACGGCTACGAAGAATATAAGGGCGACATAGAGCAGAGAAATACAGGCTCGATTATCGCTCACGAAACGGGTGAAGCTACGGGCTACGGTCTTTTCAACACCCAAAGCAGAGGCAGAATGTTTATAGGCCCCGCAACCCCCGTTTATGAGGGTATGATAGTGGGCGAAAACCCGAAAAACGAAGACATTGTTTGCAATGTTTGCAAGAAAAAACAAATGACAAATACGAGAGCTTCGGGCTCGGACGATGCGCTTCGTCTTATTCCGCATACAACCTTAAGTCTTGAACAGTCGCTCGAGTTTATAAAGGACGATGAGCTTGTTGAAATAACTCCGCACAATATCCGTCTTCGCAAGAAGATACTCGGTAAAGAAGCGAGAATGAAGTTTGAGGCCAAAAACAGATAATGGACTATATTATTTTAGACCTCGAATGGGACAGCGCCTTTTTTGTACCCGAAAAGAGATTTGTAAATCAGATTTTGCAAATAGGCGCAGTCAAGCTCGATAAAAGCTTTAATATTGTAAGCACCTTTGAAAGAACCGTGAAGTCGGAAATTTCAAAACGGGTAACGGGCAGGTTTTCGGCTCTTACGGGCATAACAAACGAAAAAATGCGCTCGGGTGTTCCGCTTTTAAGGGCGGTTAAGGACTTTAATAAGTGGGTAGGCAAAAACGCCGTTATTATGACCTGGAGTACCTCCGATTTATATACCGTAATCGAAAACGAAAAGTACCTTATTAAGAAAACCCGTTTTAAGATAGAAAAATATCTCGACTTGCAGTCGTTCGTTCAAAACGAAATGCGCCTTTTGGGGTTTGAAATAAGCTCTCAAATTTCGCTTTCCTCGGCGGCGACACAGCTCGGCGTCACACTTGACGGTTTAGAGCTTCATACCGCAAAGGACGACTCGGTTTTATGCGCTTTACTCCTAAAAAAGCTTTATAATGCCGACCGCTTTTTACCGCTTATTAAGGACACTAAAAAAGACAAAACCTTTGAACGAATTAAATTTAAGCCGTACTTTATAAGCGATATAAATGACGAAAGAATAGATAAAGACATTCTTAATTTTCACTGTGATGTTTGCGGCAGTAATGCCGAAAGAACAACAAAATGGCAGTTTAGAAACAACAGACTTACGGCAAAGTTTCTTTGTAAGGACTGCGGCAGAAAATTTATAGGCAGGGTTTCCGCAAAGGTGACCTTTGACGGTGTTAATGTCCGCACGGGTGTGGGCGAAATAAAGGCAAAACCGCCCGAAGAAAAGAGTGAACACGATGCTTTGCAATCTGTGTCCGAGAAGGTGTAACGCTCAAAGGACAAAGGGCGAAAACAAAGGCGGCTTTTGTAAGGCGCCCGAAGAAATGATAATAAATAAAGCAGGGCTTCACTTTTGGGAAGAGCCCTGCATAAGCGGAAAAAACGGCTCGGGAACTATATTTTTTTCGGGCTGTTCGCTTTGTTGTGTTTATTGCCAAAATTACGAAATAAGCCATAAATGTAACGGAAAAGCCGTAACGGTTGACGGGCTTGTAAAAATTATAAAACGGCTCGAAAATATGGGCGCTGACAACATAAATTTCGTAACGGCGGACCACTATGCCGACAAAATTGCCGAAGCGCTTAATATTTATAAGCCTAAGGTTCCGACAGTTTTTAACACAAGCGGGTATTTATCCGCCGAACAAATTTCGATGCTTTCGGGTTGTGTTGATATTTACCTTTTCGATTTTAAGTACATAAACGGCGAAAAGGCAAAAAAATACTCCTTTGCACCCGATTATCCCGAGGTTGCAAAGAAGGCGTTAAAGAAAATTTACGAAACGCAAAACGAATGTGTTTTCGGCGAAGACACGATGCTTAAAAAGGGAATAATAGTAAGGCATCTGTTACTGCCCTTGTCCACAAACGATGCGATAGAAATTTACAAAACGGTAAAAGATATTGCGCCGAACGCTTATTTTTCTCTTATGAGCCAGTATGTCCCCTGCGGCAGTGCCGAAAGGTTTAAGGAGATAAACCGTAAGGTCACAAAAAGGGAATACGAAAAGGTTGTAAACTTTATCGCCCTTACGGGTGACGAAAACTGCTATATCCAAGACACCAAAAGCGCCGATAAGGCATATATACCGACATTCAATATAGAAATGTAATATGCAGTTTGCGTAATTATAACAGAAAACGGCGCCATATTATCACTAAAAAAGACTTGTCTTTCGACAAGTCTTTTTCTGGTGCGGCGAGTGCAGTTAAATCCGAACCGAGACTAAAGTTTTCAGTATAGTAAAACAATTTTCTTTTTAAGGGGTATTAGGGCACTCCCTAACAAGCGGCTCGGCAGCCGTTGTCTTTGGCGGACATCCAAAGACGATGCTTGCTGAGACAACGGCGAGTATAAAATGTGTACATTTTCCAGTGCTTGCCGAGACAAAGCCATGTATTTGTCCGTACAAATACGTTGCTTGTTGAGGCAGAGCCGCCGAATTTGCTACAGCAAATTCAGTGTTTGAGAAGACAATGCTGTTTATCATTCATATTATATCACACATTCACTTCATTGTCTAAATTTATATTAGGAAAAGTGCCGATATCAGAAAACTTTTTTTCGTATTGTCGTTTTTTTATTGCAAACTATCGTATAATGTGATATACTGTAGACAGTTGATTTGAAAAGAGGTAATTGATTTGGCTGTATCATATAATAAGCTTTGGAAGATGTTGATTGATAAAAACATGAAAAAGATGCAACTAAAGGAAGCAACAGGTATCGGATCAACTACTTTATCTAAATTGAGTAAAAATCAACCGGTATCAATGGAAGTTATGATGAAAATATGTGGTGTATTAAACTGCAACATCGGTGACATTATGGATGTTACGGAAAAATCCGAACGATAAGAAAGGAGAGCGTATTATGGCACTGACACAAAATGCGTATGTTGATGCGTCGAATGTATTTGAAAGCTCTCTTGAATCTGATTATAAAAAAGATAATGGGATTTTCTATACAGACCTATCACTTGCCGAAAAAATGCTTTGTGAATTAAAGCCTGATAAGGATGTAATAATTATGGATCCGTGTTGTGGATCGGGAGTGTTCCTATACGCCGCAAAAAAGCACGGATATATCAATTTGTTCGGAATTGATCAAGATAAAAATGCAATTGAATTTTGTCTGAACAACATTAACAATGTTTCTTTTATTGCATTTGACTCTATAGGAAAGACCGCCGCAGAGACACTTGATAAAATCAAATTAAGTTGTCAACCCGATGTCATAATTGGCAATCCGCCTTATGTTCCCTTGGCTGGTGATGTTGAGCTTGAATGCGATTATCTATTCAAAAGAAAAGTCTCCGATTCCGGTAATAATCTATTTATTGCCGCATTAATGCGTTCGCTTGAATTAGTGAAAAAAGACGGTTTGGTGTCTTATATCATTCCAAAAAACTTTTTACATGTTTCCGGATACAGTTTATTGCGTCGTTCTATCCTTGAAGAAAAGACTATCGTTTCTATTGTTGATCTCGGAGCATATTTTAAGAATGTTCGTGGTGAACAAATTGTATTGACATTAAAAAACAGCGTCTCCGATAAATCTCATAAAATCAAGTTGAAAAAATTATCAAGTAACCGTTTCGTTACGATGTGTTCTATACCGCAATCGTTCTATTCTGATGAAATATTAATATTTAATTGTTCTGAAGATTTTTCAATTTACAAAAAGCTCAAATCGTCATATCAATCTATGTCTGACTTATGTAATGGTTATGTTGGCAGAGGCAAATCCATTGCAGATACTGCGATAAATGGCAAAGAAATCAGAAAATTCGGTTATAAAAATCATTCTGTACCAGCCGCTGGTAATAAAGTATTTATTCAAAATATTTACAGTGCTGAAGCCGGAATCATTGCGGCTTTCGGCGGAAATATGGAAGCAACTCAAACCGTTACAGTGTTTACTGATGGTGATGAAAAAATGTGCAGATACATATTAGGAATTCTTCATTCTCGGATTTGCAATTTGTTTTTGTATAAGTATTGTTATAATTATTCAAAACTTACTATGCATACTGATGCAAAGTACTTAAAAAAAATACCATTACCTGCAATAAAAACAGATTGCTTCAATTCTATTATCAGCATAGTAAAACGTTTAGAATGCAATGATTATTTGAGTCAAGAATGGTTTAACTGTCTTGAAGAACTTAATCAAATAGTATATAAAGCGTATGGTATTACAACAAAAGAGGCTGATTATATTGATTCTGAAATGAAACGAATTCAATCAAAGAGGTGGATATCTGATGGACAATTCTAAAAAATGTAATGATTTATCAGGAAAAGAATGGCTACAAAATTCTTTTAGTATTTGGCGTGACGTTGTAAAGACAAAAGAAGAAAAAGATTATAAACACCCTGCATCATATCCCGTGTCTTTGTGCGAAAAACTTATCAGAACGTTTTCAAAGCCCAATTCCAATGTAATAGATCCTTTCAACGGAATCGGCTCTACAACTGTTGCTGCACAAAAATTAGGATGTAGTGCGGTGGGAATTGATCTTTCGTCAGATTTTTGCGAAATTGCTCAAAAAAGAATTGGCAATGACAATAAAATTCGTGTAATCAATGGCGACAGTTTTGAGGTGTTGAAGACATTGCCAGACAATTCGTTTGATATTTGTGTGACCTCGCCACCATACTGGGATATTCTAAATATGAAAAGAAGTGCTGATCAAAAAGAATCAGTAAACTATTCTAACAAAGAAAATGATGTCGGTAATATCCCTAACTATGATGATTTTATTTCAACATTATCAAACCTTTTTTCAAGTGTAAATCGAGTCTTGAAAAGAGGCGGATATTGCATTGTAAATGTAATGGACATAAGAAAAAAGAGCAATTTCTATCCATTACACAGTGATTTAGCTACTGCATTACAAAAAGTTGGATTCATCTTTGATGATATTATTATTTGGGACAGACAGACTGATTATAATAATATGAGACCGCTTGGTTACCCATATAAATTCCGAATCAATAAAGTCCATGAATATTTGTTAATCTTTATCAAGGAGTGATAGAGTGCCATTATTAGAAAATAGAGCATCTGATATCGTTGTGCCAACGTAAGATTTTTGTTTAATACTTGGGTATTTATCAACACCTGGAAGAGTTGGACTCATTGAGGCACAAATTCCAGAAGAAAAAGCTTTTATGTTTGATAGAGAATTTCCGGGAGAACCGTATTATCCAATTACGCAAGGTGAAACAACTGGTGGTAATACAATGAAGCAAGGATGCCAACTGCGTATTTATTTCAATAATATCAAAAATTGCCCCGCTGTTCTTTTGCCACACCTGAAGGCAGGTGTCGGTCGTTATGTCAGAAGGATAAATCGCGGTAAATTTATTGAAAGGATTGTAAAGAATTACGGTTTTTGTTTTGGCGAGTACCAAAATATTGCCGATATAAGAGCGGCAGTATTACGATATCATCCTGATAATGTCGCTGACTTTGATCGTGGGTATAATTTGTAATTTACATTTATTTTTAAGGATATGATGTTATGTTAGAAGAATTATTAGCATTTCTTGAAGAAATAAAAAATAATAATGGCTCTTTTTTTATTGAAGCCGAAGCCAAACCTTCGAGGATGAACAACTTCATCAATAGTTATAATTCCGAAAATCATTTGCCTATTAACATTAATAGCAATGGAATTATAGTTTTGCAGGATGATGCCGACAAATATGGTTTGGAATTACGGCTTTATGTTCCTATTGAACCACCAAGAACTATATTACATCTGTTCACAAGGACAAGAGGATATCGAGGTGAATATCCATATCGATTAAATGATAATGACATCGTTTTTGATTTGTTCGAAAATGGTTGTACAATTGGAGAAAACTAATAAGGATGTGTGTTTATGAATACAGAGATGGCTTATTTGCTCGGGATGATTTGTGGCAATGGCGAAATCAAGAGAGCACAAAATGATACTACTATTTCGATAGAAATACCTCACAAAAAATTGGCAACAGAAAACAATAATGATGTTCGTGTTTATGTAAGAGCAAGTATTACAGATATACGAACGATTATTGAGCCATTGGTGGGAATCGGACTAAGTTTTACTCAACAAGATAATTATTCGATTATCTCGTTTGTAAAACCAAATTCTGATTACTTGATGCGTGAAATTCTGCGTTTTGTTGGCGGTGCTGTTTCCCATGAAAACATAAGAATAGATAACGAAGTGTATTCTTTCACCAGAGATGAAAAAATATCTTTTTTACAGGGCTTTTCCGATGTTACTGGATACATAAGAAGAAGCAATTATTTCTTCAAACCATATATGCATCGTGTATATCTTGAAGTCCCTCATAATTGGTATTTAGTAACTGATATTTGTAATCTTTTACACGATGTCAATATTCCTGTTCAAGCTATAGACTGGGCACATCCAAATATGAGAGATGGCAAGTTGGCAAAGTACAATGAAGGCAAACCTGATTTTTGGAAAAAAGAACATCAAATAAAGATTTGGGCAAATGAATTTCTGCCAATAGGATTTGGCGTTATTCATAAAAAAGAGGCTTTAGAACAGTTCTCTGCGGAATTGATTTCCGGGCTTGAAGCGGAAGGAAAAGATGTTTCTGAAACAACTCATAAGTTCTATTGGGAAGGAAAAGGAAAAAGCAAAATAAAACCCGTTCATCCGAGCGAAAATGATGAGTTCATACCACCTGAAATCAGAGGAACTCATTATAATTCTTGGAAAGATATTGCGGCCGATCTTGGATATGGTGAGAGATAATGAAAGAATTTGAATTATATGAGCCAATGCGTATTTGGCTTAATCAATATTTGCAAGACAAATATGCACAAGATGAGATTATTACAGTTGATGCTCATAGCGAACGATTAGATAGAGTTTTGCGTAAATATGGAATTGTGTATGATGTTGCTACCGGAATAGACATACAGATTGACGTATTGGGAATTGTAAAAAACTCTCGCGGCTGTTTCAAATTGTTCTTTATTGAAGCAAAAAAGACAAGCCTATCATTACGTGATTTGGGTCAGTTGTGGGCGTACTGTAAACTGATTGATCCGGAAGAAGCTTTTTTGATGACATCGGCCGACTTGGGAAGCTTAAACAAAATATTAAATGTTTATAAGCGTGAAGATTTACTCGATTTTGGTGATGGAAAGCGAATAAAGAAGATGCGTGTAGCTGTTTGGAATATAATTAAAAATGCACCCGACAGTTCAACAATGATTCCAAAAATATAGGATGTGATTTAATGACTTTTTTAGAATTATCATATAAAACTTTAGAAATAAACAAATATCCTATGTCAATTCAGCAGATATGGGAAAGTGCAAAAATAAATGGTTTTCAAGAAAAACTTTCTTCAACGGGTAAAACACCAATAAAGACTTTGGCTGCACGAATATATCTTGATATAAGAGATAACCCTAATACGCAATTTTACCAATATAGTAAACGACCTGCTACATTTTATATAAAAAATATGGAAATTGTAGAACAGCAAAAGGATAATTCAATAACTTCATTAAAAAATAAGAGCAATTTTAAAGAACGAGATTTGCATTCAGTATTATCTTCATTCGTATATACAGATAGTCATTTTAATTGTGTTACAAAAACCATATTTCACGAGAAATCTAAGAAAAAACAAAAAGGTGAAAACGAATGGCTTCATCCTGATATTGTTGGATTGTATTTTCCCTTTTCGGAATATAATCCTTCAACAACAGATTTTATTAATTCGCTTAACGATAGCAAATATAAGATTTTTTCTTTCGAAATGAAAATACAAATTAATTTTTCCAATCTCCGAGAAAGTTACTTTCAAGCTGTTTCTAATTCAAGTTGGGCAAATGAAGGTTATTTAGTAGCATTAGATTTTGCGGAAGATACGGAACTACAGGAAGAAATGTTAAGGCTTAATAATGCATTCGGTATAGGTTTCATTAAATTGAATCCTTGTAATGTCGAACAAAGCGAAATCCTTTATCCAGCCAAAATCAATGAACGCATTGATTGGGATACAGTAGATAGGCTTTGTAGCACAAATCCGGATTTTGAAAGTTTTATTAAATCGGCAGTTGCGGATATTAGAGGATGTCAAATTCATTTAAGCGAATATGATACTGTGCTGAGCGGAGATAAAATGGATGAGTATATTAAAGAGCATCGTATTGCTTAGCTTTTTGAGTAATAATATATAGCATTGCATTGACAAGCACTAGATTTGTCCGTACAAATCCAAGATGATTGCTACGGTATTATCTCAGCAAGCATCGTCGAATTATATAACCCGACCTTGTTAGGGCGGTCTCGCCTGTCGGCTAGGTCAGTGCTTCTGCCTATGGCAGAGGTGTCCACTGGACACCCGCGCCCCATTTACCCAAAGTAGTTGTTTCTTTTGTGTTTGCCATTTTCTTTGACCTCCGTCTTTTTTGTTTTTGTGTTAAAGTTCGGATAGTCAAAACAAAAAGAAAATCCGAACGTTTCACCAATCGGTAAAAGGTTCGGATTATTCTTATTTGGTGCCGCTGACCGGAGTTGAACCGGTACGGTATTGCTACCGAGGGATTTTAAGTCCCTTGCGTCTGCCTATTCCGCCACAGCGGCATACATATAATTATATTTATTAAGCGCCGTTTGTCAAGAGCAAATTAAACATAAATTCACAAAAGCCGTTTTTGTATTACAAAAGCGGCTGTTTTTTTATCAGAAAAAGTGCTTGACTTTTTTCTTTTTTTGTATTATAATCAAAAATTACTAATAGATGATGGGGGATTTTGCGCCTTTTTTTCGGAAACCCGTTAAAATGTGCCCTTAAAACCGTATGGATTTGCCCCCTAAAATGCGACTTTTTTCGCAACTTATAAATTTATAGGAGTGATTCCCAACCTATGAAGAAGACAAATATGGTCAAGCCCGTAATGCTCGGAAAAAATGAACGTATGACCTTCTCGAAAATCAATGAAGTTATAGACATGCCCAACCTCATTGAAATTCAGAAAGATTCATATAACTGGTTTACGACCGAGGGTTTGCAAGAGGTATTTGACGATATGGACCCGATTACCGACTTCAGCGGTAATTTAGAGCTTACGTTTAAGAGCTTCCGTATTGACGAAGAGCCTAAGTACGACATTGCCGAATGCAAGGCGAGAGATACAACATATTCGGCACCATTGCGTGTTGTTGCAAGACTCGAAAACAAAGAAACCGGCGAAATTAAGGAAAGCGAAGTATTTATGGGCGACTTCCCGCTTATGACCGCTTCGGGTACCTTTGTCATAAACGGTGCGGAAAGAGCTATTGTTTCACAGCTCGTCCGTTCCCCCGGCGTTTACTTTGCGGAGAAGGCTGACGAAAAGACCGGCAAAAGACTCTTTTCTTCAACCATTATCCCCAACCGTGGTGCTTGGCTTGAATACGAAACATCGGCAAGTGATGTTTTATATGTCCGCATAGATAAAAACAGAAAGCTTCCGATAACGACCTTTGTCCGTTCGCTCGGTCTTGAAACGAACAACGATATCCGTGAGCTTTTAGGTGAAGACGAGCGTCTTGCCGCTACACTTGAGGTTGACGAAACCAAGACAAGCGAAGAGGCACTTGTTGAAGTATATAAGAAGCTCCGTCCGAGTGAGCCTGTTACCATTGAGGGTGCAAAGGCTTATTTAGCACAGCTTTTCTTTGACACCCACCGTTATGACCTCTCGAGAGTCGGAAGATATAAATACAACAAAAAGCTTTCCCTTGCCCCGAGAATAAGAGGTAAGGTTCTTTCCCGTCCGGTTGCAGACCCGTTGACGGGTGAGGTTTTGGCTGACGCCGAAACGGTTGTTACAAGAGCTCTTGCCGACCAGTTTGAGAAAAAAGGCGTATGCGAAGCTTATGTTAATGTTACCGATTTTGAGGGTAATGTAAACGAAGTTAAGATTTTAACCAACAAAATGGTAAACCTTGCCGACTTTGTAAATTTAAGCGAAAAAGACCTTTCAGAGCTTGAAAGCAGGGGCATTAACGAGAAGGTAAGTCTTCCCGCTTTAATCGAAATATTAAACGAAAACAAGAAGAAAGCCGACCTTAAAGAGGCTCTTGTTAACGCTGCCGATGTACTTATTCCGAAGCATATCGTTCTTGACGATATCTTCGCAAGTGTTAACTATTTCTTAGGACTTCCGTATGATGTCGGAACGGTTGACGATATCGACCATTTGGGCAACCGCCGTATCCGTTCTGTAGGTGAGCTTTTGCAGAATCAGTTCCGCATAGGCTTCTCCCGTATGGAAAGAGTAGTAAGAGAGAAAATGAACCTTTTGGCGCAAGACCCCGACAGTATGACACCGCAGACGCTTGTCAATATCCGTCCGGTTGTTGCCGCAATAAAAGAGTTCTTCGGCTCTTCTCCGCTTTCGCAGTTTATGGACCAGACAAACCCGCTTTCCGAGCTTACTCACAAGCGCCGTTTGTCCGCTTTGGGCCCCGGCGGTCTTTCCCGTGACCGTGCATCATTCGAGGTTCGTGACGTTCACTATACGCACTACGGCCGTATGTGTCCTATCGAAACACCTGAAGGACCTAACATCGGTCTTATATCCTATCTTGCAACCTATGCAAAGGTTAATAAATACGGCTTTATCGAGGCTCCGTTCCGCAGAGTTGACAGCGAAACGGGCAAGGTGCTTGACGAAGTTGTTTATATGACGGCTGACGAAGAGGACGAGTATGTTGTAGCACAGGCGAACGAACCGCTTGACGAAAACGGCTTCTTTGTAAGAAATAAGGTTAACGCCCGTTACCGTGACGGCTTCCAAGAGGTTGAGGCTTCAAAGGCTGACTTTATGGACGTTTCGCCTAAGATGGTAGTTTCGGTTGCAACCGCAATGATACCGTTCCTTGAAAATGACGATACAAACCGTGCACTCATGGGCTCGAACATGCAGAAACAGGCTGTTCCGCTTCTAAAGCCCGAAAACCCGATAGTTGCAACGGGTATGGAATACAAGGCTGCGGTTGACTCGGGTGTTGTTGTATTGGCAAAACGTGCCGGTACTGTTACATTCGTTTCGGCTGACATAATAAAAATCCGTGCAAAGAACGGCGAAATTGACGAATATAACCTTATTAAGTTCACCCGCTCGAACCACGGCACCTGTATAAACCAGCGTCCGATAGTTAAAGTAGGACAAAAGGTAGAAGAAAAAGAAGTTATTGCGGACGGTCCCGCAACTTCAAACGGCGAAATTTCGTTAGGCAGAAACGCCCTTATAGGCTTTATGACCTGGGAGGGCTACAACTACGAGGACGCCGTACTTATCAACGAAAGACTTGTCCGTGACGATGTTTACACTTCAATTCATATCGAAGAATACGAAATTGAAGCGAGAGATACTAAGCTCGGACCTGAAGAAATAACAAGAGATATCCCGAATGTGGGCGAAGATGCACTTAAAGACCTTGACGAAAGAGGTATTATCCGCATCGGTGCCGAAGTAACATCGGGTGACATCTTGGTAGGCAAGGTAACACCTAAGGGTGAAACCGAGCTTACAGCTGAAGAAAGACTTTTACGGGCTATCTTCGGCGAAAAGGCAAGAGAAGTAAGAGATACTTCCTTGCGTGTTCCCCACGGTGAATACGGTACAATAGTTGATGTTAAGGTATTTACCCGTGAAAATTCTTCGGAATTAAGCCCCGGTGTTAATATCGTTGTTCGCTGTTACATCGCCCAAAAGAGAAAAATCTCGGTAGGCGATAAGATGGCAGGACGCCACGGTAACAAGGGTGTTGTTTCGAGAATACTTCCGAGCGAGGATATGCCGTTCTTACCGGACGGTACTCCGCTTGACATAGTTCTTAATCCTTTGGGCGTTCCGTCCCGTATGAACATCGGTCAGGTACTCGAGGTTCATTTGGGCTATGCCGCAAGGGCTTTAGGCTGGAATATTTGCACACCGGTATTTGACGGTGCGCACGAAGCCGATATCCGTGAATGCTTTAAGATGGCAAATATGCCGGAAGACGGTAAGGTACAGCTTTATGACGGCCGTACCGGTGAGCCTTTCGACAACCGTGTAACCGTAGGTTATATGTATTATCTTAAATTGCATCACCTTGTTGACGATAAGATTCATGCCCGTTCAATAGGCCCGTACTCATTAGTAACGCAGCAGCCGTTAGGCGGTAAAGCCCAGTTCGGCGGTCAGCGTTTCGGTGAAATGGAAGTTTGGGCACTTGAAGCATACGGTGCCGCATACACCTTGCAGGAAATCTTAACCGTCAAGTCTGACGATGTTGTAGGCCGTGTAAAGACCTATGAGTCGATAGTTAAGGGACAAAATGTTCCGAAAGCCGGTATCCCCGAATCGTTTAAGGTACTTATTAAAGAATTACAGTCGCTCTCTCTCGATGTCAAGGTACTTGACGATAAGGGCGAAGAGGTTGACCTTAAGCAGAAGTTTGACGATGACGATGATATGGGACTTAACATTCCCGAGGCTCCGGAAGAAATGAATGAAATGACCGCAACTGACGGTGAATTTACCGACAGCGGTTTCGGTCTTCAAGACGAAAACGGCGAGGACATTGTAGCCGACAGCGGCGAAGAGTCCTACGGCGAAGAAGAATAAGAAAGGGCGAAGAATAATGGAAAACAAAAAAGAACTTGAATTTCAGTCAATAAAAATCGGCCTTTCTTCTCCCGAACAGATAAGAAGCTGGTCGCACGGCGAGGTAACAAAGCCGGAAACCATTAACTACAGAACCTTAAAACCCGAGCAGGGCGGTCTTTTCTGCGAACGCATTTTCGGGCCCCAAAAGGACTGGGAATGTCACTGCGGAAAGTATAAGCGCATTCGCTATAAGGGTAAGGTCTGCGAAAGATGCGGTGTTGAAGTTACCCGTGCAAAGGTTCGCCGTGAGCGTATGGGCACAATTGAACTTGCCGCTCCCGTTTCGCATATTTGGTATTTTAAGACCATTCCGTCAAGAATGGGACTTGTTCTTAACATATCCCCTAAGGACTTAGAGCAGGTACTTTATTTCTCGCAGTACATCGTAACCGACCCCGGCAAAACTCCGCTTTTAAAGAAAGAGCTTTTGACCGAGAAGCAGTATAACGACTACCGTGAAAAGTACGAAAACGACTTTGAGGCGGGAATGGGTGCCGAAGCAATTAAGAAATTGCTTTGTGAAATCGACCTTGAAAAGGAATGTGCAGAGCTTAAAGAAGAGCTTGAGAACACAAACGGACAAAAGAGAGTCCGCATCTTAAAGCGCCTTGAGGTTTTAGAGGCATTCCGTCTTTCGGGCAACCGTCCTGAGTGGATGATACTTGATGTTATTCCGGTAATTCCGCCCGACCTTCGTCCTATGGTACAGCTTGACGGCGGCAGATTTGCAACGAGCGACCTTAATGACCTTTACAGAAGAGTTATTAACCGTAATAACCGCTTAAAGAGACTTTTAGAGCTCAGAGCACCGGATATAATCGTAAGAAACGAAAAGCGTATGCTCCAAGAAGCTGTTGACGCACTTATCGACAACGGCAGACGTGGTAAGCCCGTAACGGGCCCCAACAACAGAGCTCTTAAATCGCTTTCCGATATGCTTAAGGGTAAGCAGGGCCGCTTCCGTCAAAACCTTCTCGGTAAGCGTGTTGACTATTCGGGCCGTTCGGTTATCGTTGTAGGCCCCGAGCTTAAGATGTATCAGTGCGGTGTTCCTAAGGAAATGGCACTTGAACTCTTTAAGCCGTTTGTAATGAAGCGCCTTGTTGAAACAAAATCTGTTACAAATATTAAAACCGCAAGAAAGATGGTTGACCGTGCCTCTACTGAGGTTTGGGACGCACTCGAAATGGTAATAAAGGAACATCCCGTTCTTCTTAACCGTGCGCCTACACTTCACAGACTCGGTATTCAGGCATTCGAGCCGGTTTTGGTAGAGGGTAAAGCTCTTAAACTCCATCCGCTCGTTTGTACGGCATACAATGCCGACTTTGACGGCGACCAGATGGCTATTCATATTCCGCTTTCCGCTGAGGCACAGGCTGAAGCCCGTTTCCTTATGCTTGCGGCAAACAACCTGCTTAAACCGTCTGACGGTAAGCCGGTAACCGTTCCTACTCAGGATATGGTACTCGGTTCTTACTACTTAACACTTGTTAAGCCGGACGAACAGGGTACAAACAAGGCTTTCCGTGATAAGAACGAAGCCATTATGGCGTATAATGACGGAATAATCGGTCTTCATGCTCCTATTAGAGTCCGTATGACCGGTGAAGACGGCAAGTCGGCTCTTGTTTGGACTACGGTAGGCTTTATAATCTTCAACGAGTCTATTCCGCAGGACTTAGGCTTTGTTGACCGTACCGATAAGGCTCACGAGCTTGACCTTGAGTGGACATTCTCTCTTAAAGACCCGACCAAGAACACGGTTGACAGCTTTGACGAGATTATCCAGAACAAGGTAGGCAAGAAGCAGCTCGGTAAAATTATCGACCGTTGCATTGATATTCACGGAACGAGTGTTTCTTCAATCGTTCTTGACAAGATTAAAGCAACAGGCTTTAAGTATTCAACAAAGGGTGCTATAACCGTTGCCGTTACAGATGCGGTTATCCCGCCCGTTAAGAAAGAAATTTTGGCTGATGCCGAAGCGCAGATAGACGAAATTTCCAAGATGTACAGAAGAGGTCTTATTTCGAATGACGAAAGAAGCCGTCATGTTATAGAAATCTGGAACAAGGCAACCGAAGATGTTGCCGATGCTCTTAAGGGCAACCTTGACGAGTTCAACCCGATATTTATGATGGCGGACTCCGGCGCCCGTGGTTCTATGAGCCAGATAAGACAGCTTGCAGGTATGCGTGGACTTATCGCAAACACCGCAGGTAAGGTTATCGAAGTTCCGATTCGTGCAAACTACCGTGAAGGACTTAACGTACTCGAGTACTTTATCTCCTCCCGTGGTGCCCGTAAGGGTCTTGCCGATACGGCTCTGCGTACTGCCGACTCGGGTTATCTTACCCGCCGTCTTGTTGATGTTTCGCAGGATGTTATTGTCCGTGAAGACGACTGCGGTACCGAAGAAGGACTTACCGTATTCGACATTAAGGACGGCAACCATATACTCGAAACACTCGAAGAGCGTCTTGTCGGAAGATTCCTTTTGCATCCCGTTGTTGACGAAAAGACCGGTGAGGTTATTTGCGACAACGAACACATGATGACTAAGGAAGACGCAAAGCGCATTGTTGATGCCGGTATAACTAAGGTTGAAATCCGTTCAATTCTTACTTGTCACAGCCATCACGGTGTATGTCAGAAGTGTTACGGTGCAAACCTTGCAACCAACAAACCCGTTACTGTCGGCGAAGCTGTCGGCATAGTTGCCGCACAGTCGATAGGTGAGCCGGGTACACAGCTTACGATGCGTACATTCCATACGGGCGGTATCGCATCAACCGAAGATATCACACAGGGTCTTCCCCGTGTTGAAGAACTTTTTGAAGCAAGAAGACCTAAGCATTGCGGACTTATTGCCAAGATTTCCGGCCGTGTCCGTCTTGCCGAAGAAAAGAAGAGCAATGTTATTTACATCAACAACGAAGAAACTATGGAAGAAGAAAAGATTTCGCTTCCGTACGGTTCCCGTACTCTTGTAAATGACGGCGACTATGTAAATGCCGGTGATGCTCTCGTTCCCGGTGCTAAGTATCCGCAGGATATTTTGGAAGCACAAGGCCCCGAGGCCGTTCAGGAATACATCATTGCCGAAATTCAAAATGCTTACCGTACTCAGGGTGTTGACATCAACGATAAGCACATTGAAGTTATCATTCGTCAGATGATGAGAAAACTCCGTATTACCGATTCGGGTGATACCGATTTAATTCAGAATGTTTCTTATGAATATAAGGAAATTCACGATGCAAACAAGGTAATAGAAGAGAGAATCGCAAACGGCGAAGAAGGTCTTAAGAAGGCAACCTACAAGGCAACCTTGCTCGGTATTACAAAGGCATCTCTTTCGACCGAGTCCTTTATGTCTGCGGCATCGTTCCAAGAAACAACCCGTGTTCTTACCGAAGCTGCGATTAAGGGTAAGGTTGACCCGCTGTTCGGACTTAAAGAAAATGTTATTATCGGTCAGCTTATTCCTGCCGGTACGGGTATGAAGGTTAACGAAATTAACCCGCCCGAAGAGCCCGAAGAGATTTTACCTGCGGACGAAGAGCTTGTTTACACAGCCGACTGACAGACAAATTAAAAAATTCTTGCAATTTATATGAAGTTATGATAATATATCTTGGTGAGACTACGAAGGGAGTGACTCAGATGAAGGAAGGAATTCATCCCGAATACGAAAAGGTAACCGTAAGATGCGCTTGCGGTGCGGAATTCGAAACACGTTCGACTAAGAAGGACATTCGTTTGGATATTTGTTCTAAATGTCATCCGTTCTTTACCGGTAAGCAGAAGTTGGTAGATACCGGCGGTCGTGTTGACAGATTTAAGAAGCGCTTTAACATGGAAGAAAAATAATTTTTACCACAATTTCCGCAACTGCATATCCTTTTGCAGTTGCGGTTTGTTTTTAAGGCGGTGAGAAAGTGGAAGAATATATAACGGTAAAAGAAAAGGCGGACGGCTCGTACGAAGAAAAGCATTCTAAGTTTTTGGCAACGGTGTATCCGTGCAAAAGCGAAGAAGAAGCGGCTAAAATAATAAGCGCCCACAAATCAAGGTTTTGGGACGCAAAGCACAATGTTTATGCCTATGTTTTAAGGGATAAAACGGCGAGATTTTCAGATGACGGTGAGCCGCACGGAACGGCGGGAAAGCCGATACTTGACATTATAAACGCAAACGGAATTACCGACTGTCTTGTTGTCGTAACAAGATATTTCGGCGGTATTTTGCTCGGAACGGGCGGACTTGTAAGGGCTTATACAAATGCGTTAAAGGACGCTCTTAGTAATGCTGAACTTGCCGTTATGACCGAATGCAGTGAGTACACTTTAACACTTTCTTACAATTTAAGCGACAAAATAACCGATATGCTTAAAAGAAACGGCGCCGTTATTTTAGACACAAAGTACAGCGACAGCGTCACATTAAATTTTGCGGTGTTTGACGATACGGAAGACGAAATCTTAAAACAAACGGGCTTAATTTCGTCAGGGAGTGCGGCGCCCGTAAAAAAAGGCAAAAAAATATTGCCGAAAGATATAAAAAAATAAAGGAAAAAACTAAAAATTGACTAATATTATATATGTAGGGTGGTGGAAAAATGAAAACTGTAAGAGAGAAAATCGAAGAAGCGGAGTTTTTAACCCTTTCAGAGTCCGCTCAAAAAAGCGCCGAAACAAAAGGCCGTAAGGTTTATGAAGAGCATTGCGAACTGAGAACCGAATATCAGCGTGACAGGGACAGAATTATCCATTCGAAGTCCTTTAGAAACTTAAAACATAAGACGCAGGTTTTCATTTCTCCCGAGTCCGACCATTATAGGACAAGGCTTACCCATACATTAGAGGTTTCGCAAATAGCGAGAACGATAGCAAGGGCGTTAAGGCTCAACGAAGACTTAACCGAAGCCATTGCTTTAGGCCACGATTTGGGGCATACACCGTTTGGCCACGCAGGTGAACGGGCGCTTAATGATTCGTATTCGGGCGGTTTTACACATTATAAGCAGAGTGTACGGGTTTGCGAAAAGCTCGAAAAGGACGGCAAAGGTCTTAATCTTACCGCCGAAGTGCTTGACGGAATAGGTGCTCATACATCGGGCGAAGAAGCCAAGACGGCGGAGGGAAGAATAGTAAGGATAAGCGACCGTATTGCCTACATAAACCACGATATTGACGATGCGACCTTAGGCTCCATAATAAAAGAAACCGATATTCCGAGCGACATAAGGGACTTTTTAGGCCACACGAAAACCGAAAGAATAGATACACTTGTTAAATCGGTTGTTTTATCGTCCGAAGGAAAAAATATAAAAATGGACGAAGAAACAAAATATTATTACGATAAACTTCACGACTTTTTGTACACTAATGTTTACAGAAGCGATATAACAAAAGCGGAAGACGAAAAGGCATACTGTCTTATTAAGGAGCTTTATAAGAGTCTTCTCGAAAACTTTTCGAGAGTCCCCGAAGAGTTCAGAAAAACCGCAGAAGACGGCACAAAGGAAAGGGCGGTTTGCGACTATATTGCGAGTATGACCGACCGTGTTGCCGTAAGCTGTTACGAAGAAATTTTTGTTCCTAAGTTTTGGAAATTATAAAATTATAAATCACTAAAAGGGGTGTGATGTATGGCGATACCCGAAGAAATTATAAACGAAATAAAGTACAGAAACGATATCGAAACGGTAATAGCGCCGTATGTTGCGCTCAAACGGGCGGGGAAAAACCTTAAAGGTCTTTGTCCGTTTCACAGTGAGAAAACTCCGTCCTTTACCGTTTATCCCGAAAACGGCTCGTTTTACTGTTTCGGTTGCGGAACGGGCGGCGATGTGTTTACATTTACAAAGCTCATAGAAAATCTCGATTACATAGAAGCGGTAAAGCTTTTAGCCGAGCGAAGCGGAATAACCATTCCCGAAAGCGGATATGACGATTCCTATCAAAAGCTAAAAGAAAAAATATTCGAAATAAACAGAGAAACCGCTAAATTTTATCACGATTATCTTATGTCGCCGGACGGAAAATGGGCGCTTGACTATCTTTTGGGCAGGGGTCTTAAAGTAGCGACAATAAAACATTTCGGGCTCGGTGCGGCGCCCGATTCTTGGGACGCACTTATAAAACACCTAAGAAAAAAGGGCTTTACGGAATACGAAATGTTTAAGGCGAATGTTGTAGGACAAAACGGAAAAGGGAATTATTACGACCGTTTCCGCCGCCGTGTTATGTTCCCGATTATCAACATAAGGGGCAGAGTTATAGCATTTAGCGGACGGGTGATGCCGGGTGACGATAAACCGGGCGGAAAGTATGTCAACACCGCCGACACACCGATTTACAAGAAAAGCGAAAATCTTTTCGGTATGAATTTTGCAAAAAACAAGTGCGAAGAAGAAATAATACTTGTTGAGGGCAATATGGATGTAATATCGCTCCATCAGGCAGGTTTTGAAAACGCAGTTGCGGCGCTCGGAACGGCATTCACAAAGGAACAGGCAAACATAATTGCCCGATACACAAACAAGATAGTCCTGATGCTTGACGCAGACGAAGCCGGACAAAAGGCGGTAAGACGGGCGAGTGAAATTTTACGGAATACGGGGCTTGAAACGAGAGTTGTCGTTGTCCCTGAGGGCAAAGACCCTGACGAGTTTATTAAAAATCAGGGTGCCGAGCGGTTCGGAGCGCTTTTAGGCGGAGCCGTCAGCGAAATAGAGTACAAGCTCTTGACCGCCGTAAGCGGTATCGACATAAAAAGCGATGACGGAAAGCGCCGTTACCTTATAAAAGCCGCCGAGATTTTGGCGGACGAGAACGACAGTATAACGAGAGATTTATACGAAGGCAGACTTTCCGATAAATACGGTGTTTCGAAGACGGCAATTAAAACGACCGTTGACGAAATAAGGGCGAAAAGAAAAAAGGTGCAACAGAAAAAGGAGTTTTCGGAGATTATCCGTCCTAAAGTCAATACGGGTGATATAAACCCCGAACGGCGCAAAAATGCGGCGGTTACAGCAGCGGAAGAAAATATTATTTCGGTGCTTTTGTCGAACCCCGACTTTTTTGAGAGCGCCTACGAAAAGCTAAAGCCTGACGATATGTTTACTGTTCTTAACAAGAGAATTTACGGTATTTTATGCGAACTTTTGGCTGATGGCGGAAACGTTGAGCTTTCCTATTTCGGCGAAAGACTTGACGACAGAGAGTACAGTTATATAATTTCTCTTCTTAACAGACCGCTTTTAAGACAAAACGCTTTGGCGGTGCTTAACGACAGTATAGCGGCAATTAAGAACAACGCCTTTAACGAGAGTGTTTCCGACACTAAAAATTTATCGGCGGAAGACTGGGCTCTTAATATGCAAAAAATAATAGAAAACAAACAAAAGGGGATAAAAGAATGAGCAAGAAAGAACTCGAAAACAACGAGGTTAACGAAATTAAGGTTAACGAAACGGAATACGAAGAAGACAAAAAGGAAACAATAGACGATATAGAAAATGCGCCGGACGATTTAGACGAGCTTTTCGAAGAACCGCCGACACTTGATGTTGACGCAGACGAAGAGCCTACCGAAGAAGAGTTACAGCTCGAAGAGGTTGATGTCGATAATCTTGACGATGACGAAGCCTTTAAGACGATGTCGCTTGATGACCCCGTTAAGGTGTATTTAAGAGAAATCGGCCGTGTTCCGCTTCTTTCGAGCGAAGAAGAAATAGAACTTGCAATAAAAATCGCAGAGGGTGACGAGTACGCAAAACAGCGTCTTACCGAAGCAAATTTAAGACTTGTTGTAAGTATCGCCAAAAAGTATGTCGGCAGGGGAATGTACTTCCTTGACCTTATACAAGAAGGTAATGTCGGACTTATTAAGGCGGTTGACAAGTTCGATTATACAAAGGGCTTCAAGTTCTCGACCTATGCTACCTGGTGGATAAGACAAGCCATTACAAGAGCGATAGCCGACCAGGCGAGAACTATCCGTATCCCCGTTCACATGGTTGAAACGATAAACAGATTAAAGAAAATTCAAAGTCAGCTTCTCCACGAAAACGGTTACGAGCCGAGCGAAGAGCTTATAGCCGAAAAAATGGACCTTTCGGTCGAAAGAGTAAGAGAAATTATGCGTGTTGCTCAAGAGCCCGTTTCAATGGAAACTCCGATAGGTCCCGAAGAAGATTCAAGACTTATGGACTTTATAAGGGACGAAGATGCATTAGCGCCTGACGAAGCGGCACTTAAGACGATAACGAACGAAGATATTGACTCTGTTCTTCATACCCTTACTCCCCGTGAAGAAGCGGTAATAAGACTCCGCTTCGGCTTAAAGGACGGCAGATGCCACACTTTAGAAGAAGTCGGCAGTGAGTTTGAGGTTACAAGAGAGAGAATAAGACAAATCGAGGCTAAGGCACTGCGTAAGCTTCGCCACCCCGTAAGAAGCAACAAATTTAAGGACAGATAAGGTGGTATAAATGACCTACACATACAGAACAAGGGGCGTATGCTCTTCGAGTATCGAAATTGAAATCGAAGACGGCATCGTTAAAGATGTATCGTACTATGGCGGTTGCAACGGCAACCTAAAGGGCATAAAGGCTCTTGTAAAGGGTATGAAAATTGACGATGTTATAGAAAAGCTCGAGGGTATCACCTGCGGATACAAGGACACTTCCTGTCCCGACCAGTTGGCAAAGGCACTTAAAGAAATCAAAAAGGGCGGATAAGTATGTCAAACGATTTTGATATAAAAATATTTTCCGACAGTAAAGAAAACAGCGAAGCCGACATAAGTTTAAGGGACTCTTTGGAAACGGTTGATATAATAAGCGCCAAAAAAGCGCAGATAACGGGCAAAAAAATAGCCGAAATTTATATTGACAATATTAAAGAGCAGGAAAACACATCTGTCGGCAATGACGAGCTTTTGTATCAAAGAAAACTGCTTTTGTCCTTTACTGCAACGGTGGGAATTGAGCAGTACTTAAAAAGCGATGCTTTATCGGGTATAGCGCAAAAAAGCTTTCTCGATACTGTTAAAGCGGCGGACGAAAAGCTTTATAAAACATCTTCCGATACGGGCGCTTTCTCCTTTTACTATCTTGCTTACAGACGGGGCAACGATATCGAAAGAAGAATGGGGCAAACGTTTGCCATGCTTTGCGCTCATGACGGCGACCCGATATTTGAAGAGTTAGGCGAAGCGCTTTACTGCTGGTTTATTTCAAAAATTCGTAAAACGGCACTTGAAAATATGTAATAAAATTTATCCCTTTTCTCATATTATACGGTGGAAAGGGATGATTTTTTGCCTAGAATATATTTAAGTCCGTCAACGCAGGAGTTTAACCCGTATGTTATAGGCGGCAACGAAGAATACTATATGAATTTAATTGCCGATGCAATGGAACCGTATTTGTATGCGAGTGGAATTTCCTTTAAGAGAAACACGCCGTCAATGACAGCCGCATCGAGCATAGCCGATTCAAATTCGGGCTATTACGATTTACATTTGGCGCTTCACTCGAATGCAACGGCATCGGGCAACGGTACGGCAAGGGGAAGCGAGGTTTATTACTATCCTACGAGCGTAAACGGTAAAAGAGCCGCAGAGATATTTGCAAACAACCTTAAAATGATATACCCTTTGCCCGACAAGGTTAAAACGGTGCCGACAACGGCGCTCGGAGAAGTAAGAAGAACGAGAGCACCTGCCGTGCTTATTGAGTTTGCCTATCACGACAACCCCGAAGACGCAAGATTTATTGCCGAAAATATCGATAAAATCGCAAGAAATGTTGTTTTGTCGCTTACTGATTATTTCGGAATACCGTTTGTTTATCCGAAATAAAAAAATATTGAAAAAATATGTTGACAAAAACAGGCATTTGTTATATAATACTCTTTGCCGTCACAAAAGGCGGCAATAATAAGTCGGTGTTGATTGCGGTAAGGGTCCACCTGTTCCCATTCCGAACACAGAAGTTAAGCTTACACAGCGCTTACGATACTTGGCGGGCATCTGCCTGGGAAAATAAGTAGATGCCGACATAATTTAAGACCGTCAACAGACGGTCTTTTATTTTTTCTTTTTATTAATTTATAAGTATTTTTTGTCTTTTTGCTATGTTTTCTTCGGCGGTTACCGTTCTTATTACGGTTAAACCGTCCTTTTCTTTTATTGTTTTCGTGCTTAGGGTTTTGTAATCTTTAATATTGCTTTTCTTGATTTCTTTGTCTATTTCACGGTTAAGATGCGCCTTTAAGCCCGATAAAGAGTATCTTATCTTTTTATTTTCTGAAGACGAAACCTTTATACTTTTAACTCTTATGGGAACTTTTCCGCCGAAAAGAGAAGCCTCGTTTTTGCTTTTTATTATGTAAGGCTCTTTGGGGCTTCTTAAAAACAGCGGTACTTTTACCCCGTAAAAGAAAAGAGTTTTGTAGGTTTTTGCGGGGAGGGAGGCGGTGTAACTCGAATAATATTTACCGCTTTTTTTATACTCTCTTACCGTTTTTGCCGTAATCTTTCCGACCGAAGCCAAAAAAAGCGTACTGTTATTCGTCTGTTTGGTGCCCGAAACCAAAAGGTCGCCCTTTTTAACGGGGTCGCCGACCTTTACTGCCGTTTCGCCCGACAAAACATCTATCTTTTCTATTATTCCGTCTGCCGAGGCTAAAAGATTAGACGGGTATGTAGGGGTTTTTATGAGCTTTTTCTTTTCTTCGTTTACATTGACCGTGACAAAAGAGCCTTCTATATTAACCGAAGCCCAATTAAGTGAGCCGCATTTAAGCAAGAGCCGCTGCGCCGTAATTTCGGGGTCTATGTTGTAAGAAAAGGTGCCTTCTTTTATTCCGAGTTCTTCTAAGGCACCTAAAATTTCACTCTTTTTTGTCTTTGTGTTTCCCTTTATACTTATATTCCAAACAAAAAGCGACATTATTTCGAGTATTATAAAAAATACGGCAAGACCGGCAAAAAAGCCGGTCCTTTTTTTATATCTTTGTATCATAAACGGCAAACCGCACTTTTTAACTATCTTGATTTTTGCTTTTATACCCCGTTTTGCGTCTTTGATTTTCATAAAATCTTTTACGGTGACATAAGCCGTTATGCACTTTCTTTTACAGCGAATGTTAAAAAGCCGTATCCCGTTTTTTGCGCAGACGGAAAGTATCTTTTCGGCATAAACTCCGTAGATTTCTATTTTTACATATCCTTTAACAAATCTTATAACGTTTAACATTTTTTCTCCTATTATAAAAATTCCAAAGAACGGATTTTGCCTTTAATTGTTACGCACTTTTCTTCAAAGGAAGAAACAAACAGCTTTTCCCCGTAAATGCTCAGATTAAAGTTTTTAAGAGATAATCTTATAAAGTCTTCGTCAAAACCCAAAACGGCAAGACAGGAGTCGATGTTTATTTCTTCGTCACCTATTATTTCGATATGTGAGCCGTCAAAAAAATCTTTTGCGGAGTCGGCAAAGAATTCTATTTTGTTTTTGTTTTCGTTAGCTTTAAGCTTTAACCTTTTTTGCATAATCTCACCTACTTAAAGATTATGATGTACTGTAGGGCATAATTCTATAAAGCTTATATTTTTTATAAAAGGGGAGTTAAATTTTTGAAAACGGCGTATAAAAATATTTTTTATGTGTTGCTTACAGTCCTTTTTATATGCTTAATTTTTATATCTCCGCAAAAAATGAGCGAAGCCGTATACGGCTCGGTTTTACTTTGCGCAAAAACAGTTATACCGTCACTTTTCCCTGTTTGCGTATGTGTTACGGTTTTAGGCGAATATTTAAGCCTTATTTTTTATAAGGGCGGTGAAAAAGCGCAGGTTTTTGCGGTGTTTTTCCTTTCTCTTTTGGGCGGATATCCCGTAGGAGTAAAGCTTTTAAGCGAAAAATTAAAACAAGAAAAAATAAGTCAGAGCACCGCCAAAGTATCGGCGCTTTTTTGTTTCGGCGCAGGGCCGGGCTTTGTGATTACCGCAATAGGCATAGGCGAGTTTTCGAGCTTTAAAGCGGGGCTTATTCTCTATTTGTCGCACATTTTACCGTCAGTTTTTACGGCGGTTTTTTTAATAAGAAAAATAAAGCCCGAAAGCAAAATAAAACAAAAGCCCTTAGAAGAGCCGTTCTTCGTTTACTTTACAAATGCCGTTTTAACGAGCGCAAAAGCCATGTTTACGGCGTGTAGCTTTATAATCGTCTTTTCGCCTTTTTATTCGTTAATAACCCGTATGCCCTTTAGGGCGGTTTTACCATTTTTGGAAATAACAAACGGTGTTATGGGTAAAAGCATTTACTTTGTTTCTTTCCTTTTGGGGTTTGGCGGAATTTGTGTTATTTGTCAGATTTTAAGCATCGGCAGAAATATAAAAATAGACATAAAGAAGTTCTTCTTTATAAGATTACTAAACGGACTTTTAAGCTTAGCTTTAACCTTTTTGCTTTTAAGGGTGTTTAAGATAAGCATAAATACAGTATCGGCGAAAGCCTTTTTAACGGCACAAAGTGTTCTTATGCCGAAAACTGCCTTTTTCTCTTTTCTTGTTATGTTTATTTTGCTTATAATGTCGGTAAATGCCAAAAATAATGGTGGAAATTTAAGCGAAGATTTGGTAAAATAAATATTAGGGGGAATGTGTGTGGCAAAGAAGTTTTTTAACAAAAAAGAAAACCGCTTTTGCGGTTGCTGTGTTTACGGCGAAAAAAGCGAATACTCGGACGAAGTCTTTTGCAAAAAGCGTGGTGTTTGCGATAAAAAAGACCGCTGCCGCAGCTTTAAGTACGATATATTAAAGCGGGTTCCCGAAAGAAAACTCGTCAGCAAAGATTTTAACGAAGAAGATTTCAAAATATAGGCAAAAAATTTGTTTTTTCGGTTGAAAAAAAGCAAAAATGTGGTAAAATATATTAGTGAATAAATTAACAATATTGAAAGGATGTCAATTATGAGCACTCTTAACAAAAAAACGGTTGACGATATTGCGGTCAGCGGAAAAAGGGTTTTAGTTCGCTGTGACTTTAACGTTCCGCTTAAAAACGGTGAAATTACCGACCAAAACCGTATCGTTGCCGCACTTCCCACAATCAAAAAACTTATAGACGAAAACGCAAAGGTTATCCTTTGTTCGCATTTGGGCAAACCGAAGGGTGAGCCTAAGCCCGAGCTTTCTTTGGCTCCTGTTGCAAAGCGTCTTTCCGAGCTTTTGGGCAAAGATGTTGTTTTTGCCGCTGACGATAATGTTGTAGGCGAAAATGCCAAAAAGGCAGTTAGCGAAATGAATAACGGCGATGTTGTTCTTTTGCAGAACACCCGTTACCGTGCAGAAGAGACTAAGAACGAAGAAAACTTTTCAAAGGAACTCGGCTCTTTGGCAGATGTGTTTGTTAACGATGCTTTCGGTACCGCCCACAGAGCGCACTGCTCAACCGTAGGTGTTGTATCCTATGTTGACGAAGCGGCTGCCGGTTACCTTATCGGCAAAGAGCTTAAGTATTTGGGCAATGCCGTAGAAGACCCGAAGCGTCCTTTCGTTACCATTTTGGGCGGCGCAAAGGTTGCCGACAAATTAACCGTTATTGAAAATCTCTTAAACAAAGCCGATACTCTAATAATAGGCGGCGGTATGGCTTATACATTCCTTAAGGCTAAGGGCTATGATGTAGGTACATCGCTTCTTGATACCGAGAAAATCGACTATTGTGCGGATATGATTAAGAAAGCCGAAGAAAAGGGCGTTAAGCTTCTTTTACCGGTTGACTGTGTAATAGCAAAGAATTTCCCCGACCCTATAGATGCCGAGATAGAAATTAAGACTGTTGACGCAGACAAAATTCCGAGCGATTATATGAGCCTTGACATAGGTGAAAAGACCGCAAAGCTTTATGCTGACGAGGTTATGAACGCAAAGACTGTTGTTTGGAACGGTCCTATGGGATTATCCGAAAATCCGCTTTTTGCAAACGGTACTATTGCCGTAGCAAAGAGCCTTGCAGAGTCGCAGGCTGTTACAATTATCGGCGGAGGAGATTCTGCCGCAGCAGTAAATAATCTTGGCTTTGGCGACAAGATGACCCATATTTCAACCGGCGGCGGTGCTTCTCTCGAATTCTTGGAGGGCAAGGAGCTTCCCG
>JAZUIE010000038.1:0-32364 GCA_045642125.1 Acutalibacteraceae bacterium
AGCTCTCGTCCATACCATATAGGTACCTGCCTTTGCGACCTCTATTGTCTTTGGAGTTTCGGCTGTTCTGTTATAGGTTTTATAGTTTTTAGAGCCTACTAACTGATACTTAACCTCGTATCCCGAAACATTCTTAACTGCAGTATGTGCAACGGTAAACGAATGCGTACCGCCCGAAGAGCTGTTTTCTACAGATGTTATATTAACGGGACTGGGTCTTGTGCAGTAACGGAAGCCTTGCGAATACTCACTGAACACTTCTTTACCGCCTACGCTCTTATAGAAGCAAATAGTAAAGTCGTAGTTCTTGCATTCCTTAAGGTTTTGTACCTTATAGCTTGTTACATCTGCACCTTTAACCTTATAGGCCTTATTGAGCTGAGTACAGTAAATTCTGTAACCTTTAACACCGTCTACCTTATTCCATGTAAGAGTTAAAGTGGCTTTTGTGTAGGCAGAGCAACCGATAAAGTCCATAACTTCGCCTATCGGTTCTTCGGGCATGTCCGTAATTTTGTAGGAAAGTTCTTTTTCGCCCGTATAGTATCCCGTAAGCTCTACCGTTACTTTATATTCACCTTTTTGGCTTGAGTCGTTATCCGACCAAATAAGAGTATAATTTTCGGGGGCTATAAAGTCGCCGTTTTCGTCTTTTACCAAAACATTCGGCTTTAACGAGCGTCCCGTATAATAAAGTTCTGTATCGGAAAGGGAAATATTACTTGCCTTATAAATGGTTTCGGTTTTTGTTTCGGTACAGGAGGTACATTTTAACTGGGCTTCGCCGTCTTGTGTTTCACTCGCTTTTTTTATAAGCGTGGGCTTAAAGTTATGCTTATGATACATTAAATTCCAAGTAGCCGTATATAACGGGTCGTTGTTCATGGAAATGCCGATGTTGTAATAGTCGTTTTCTCTGCCTCTGTAATTAACGGTAGAAAGCGAAGTACAGCCACGAAAAGCGTCAGACTCTATAAGGTACATATTTCTCGGAAGCGTCAGTGTTTCGAGACCCTCACAGCACGAAAAAGTGCCGGGGCTTATACCTATCATAGTATCGGGAATGGATATTTCTTTTAAGGATACGCACCCTGCAAAACCGTCATAACCTATGGCTCTTAAAGCGTTGCCGAAGGTAACACTTTTAAGCGATGTACAACCGATAAAGCAAGATGTACCTATATGTAAAAGACTGTCGGGGAAATTTATTTCTTCTATTGCCGAGCAGCCGTAAAAGGCATAGTTTCTTATACGGTTAAGCTTTGCACCTAATGTAACCTTTTTAAGAGATTTACAGCCGTAAAAGGCTTCGTCCGCAATAACCGTAACATTATTGGGAATAAATATTTCGGTTAGATTTATACAGCCGTCAAAGGCGTGGGCGCCGACACGGACAATGTCTTGTGAAATGGTTGCAGACTTAATTTTTTCTCTTTTGTCTTTCCACGGCACTTCGTCTGCCGTTAAAAAGTCGGTCATTTTACCGGTACCCGATAAAACGAGCTTTTCTTCCTTTTCGTTAAAGTACCAGCAAACATCGTCTCCGCAGGTGCCGAGCTCTTGCGCATTTGTATAAACGAGAGTAACAGCCACCGATGTGACCACCACCGCAAGGCACAAAACAATGCTTAACAGCTTAAAAGATTTTTTCATAAAATTCCCTCCGCCTTCAGTCTTTATTTTCGCAACATTTACAGCCCTTAAAGAGCTTGTCCATATCGAGTGTCTTTTTGTTTTCGTCTTTAATAAAGCCGAGTTTTTTTAAGTTTTCTATTGAAAGTGTATCACCGAAATAGGCGCTCAAAACGAAATTTTCCGCCGCAACATGTAAGGTGCTTCTTAAAATTCCGTCAAACAGCATAAGGTCGTCTTCGGGGTTAATATAAAAAACGGTAATCTTTTCTTTATCTAAGCTAAAAAGACTGTAACCGATTTCGTCTTGACCCGAAACCGCCGAAACAGAGCCCGAAAACCCGTTAAATGTAAGTCCCGCATTAAAAAACTTTTCTTTTATTTTTTCTTTGTCTTTAATAGGCAAAAGCTCTATCATTTGTTTTCTCCTAAAATAAAACTTTTTATAGTTGTTGTATGCCGTTTAGTCTTTGCATTTCTCTTTCGTTTAGCGCTCTGTACGAGCCCTGCGGTAACATTCCGAGCTTAATACCCGCAATTTCCGTTCTCTTAAGGCGCAAAACCTCGAGCTTTACCGCTTCGCACATTCTTCTAATCTGTCTGTTCCTGCCTTCGCTTATGATAAACATAAGCACTGTTCGGTCTGTCTTTCTGTCGGCAACAAAAACATCGCAGGGCAAAACTTTTTTGCCGTCAAGCGCAATACTTCCGTTTGAAAGTGTCTGTATCTTTTCGTCATCTACTTCGCCTTTTACGGTTACACGGTAGGTTTTTGTTACATGGCTTGACGGGTGGGTTAGCTTATTTGCCATTTCGCCGTCATTTGTCATTAAAAGCAAACCCTCCGAGTTTTTATCGAGTCTGCCCACGGGGAAAACCTTAACACCCAAATCTTTAACAAGGTCGTTTACGCATTTGCGGTCTTTTTCGTCTTTCATTGTGGTGACGAAGCCTCTCGGCTTATGTAACATAATATAGACCTTTTCGTTTACGGCGATAACTCTTTTTCCCCTAACGGTCACTTTATCTCTTTTGCCGTCAACCTTTTCGCCTAATACGGCAACTTTTCCGTTTACCTTAACCTTGCCGTTTAATATCAGTTCTTCGGCTTTTCGTCTTGATGCGATACCGCATTCCGACAAAAACTTTTGAAGCCTTACTTTGTTATCCTTCATTTATACACCTTAATATTTCGCCGAGCCTTAAAAGGTAAATCTTATAAGGCTCTGTTTTTTTACTTTTAATTTTAACCGACTGCTTTTTTACTGCTTTTTCGGTATTTTCGTCAGTTTTCGGAAATGTGAATTTTTCGTAGCCTAAATCTAAAAGCGCTCTGTGGTCGTTCCAGTCGTTTTTGTCGTTAAGCGTTACGGCTATAACATATTTGCCGTCTTTCTTTCCTGCCGAAACAAGACATCTTCCCGAGCTTTTGGTATAGCCCGTTTTAACACCTATAACATCGTCATACATTCTTAAAAGCTTGTTGTGATTATAAAGCTTTAAGGTTCGTTCTTTTTCTTGACCTTTAACGGTTATTTCGGCGCTTTTCATAGCGACTACCGTTCTGATGTCCTCATTTTCGAGAGCCTTTTTCGTTAAAAGAGCCAAATCGTAGGCGGTTGTATAATGCCCGTTAGCGTCCAGCCCCGATGGTGTTACGAAACAAGAATTTTTAAGCCCCGCTTTTTTGGCGGTTTTGTTCATAAGGCGGCTGAACTTTTCTTTAGAACCCGATACCGAAACGGCGGCAACATTTGCCGCATCGTTGCCGGACGGAAGCAACATACAAATAATTAAATCTCTGTATGTTACCGTATCTCCCGGCATAAGACCTGCTTTTGTGCCCTCGACATTAACTGCATCAAATGTAACCTTAACGGTTTTGTCAAGCGGAACATTTTTTGCGACCGTATATGCCGTCATAATCTTTGTCGTTGATGCCATCGGCAGTCTTTCGTTTTCGTTAACAGCGTACAAAATTTCGCCCGTTTCACCGTTTATTACAACGGCAGACCTTGCGCCTATTGCACCGACACCGAATGAGCTTAAAAGAACAAGTAAAATAAGTAAAAAAGTAAAAATATATTTTTTCAAATCTATCCCCTCAAAAAATACTATGGGGGAAAAGACCTTGTTTATTCGTCCTTTTTCTTGTCCTTTGCAAAAAGAGTTTTTATCTTGTCGATAAGCTCGGGCGCCATATTTATCGCTTTATCGACAGCGCCGAGCTCGTTATATATAGGCATCATGTGAACATTGCCGTTGTTTACCGCAATGAATGCAACGGGGTGAATGGATACACCGGCACCGCCGCCGCCGCCGAAAAGCTTTGCATTAGCTTTGTTCGGAAAATCGCTTCCGCCCGTTGCAAGACCGAATGATACTCTCGAAACGGGAATTAAGGTAATACCGTCTACCGTAAGCGGTGTGCCGATAATCGTGTCGGCGTCAACCATAGTGCGCAGGTTGTCCATCGTTGAGTCCATTATTCCTTTTATGTTGTTATCACTCATAAAACTTACCTTCTTTTAACGTCTTTTTAAGTGTTATAATAAATTTAACAAGATAAATTATTCTGAGCTTCGCCGTAAACGAAGCCTTGAAATCGTAAGATGTTTTATTAAAATCGGTACCGATATCTATTTTTTTTGCTTTAACCTTTGCGTTCGACATAATAAGCGAAAGGGTAGGATATAACGCCGTACACAAGGCACCGTATTCTATCGCCGTTTTTGCCGCATCGTCAGATGCAACCGTCAAGTAAAGCTCTAAATTTTCGACCGTTATTTTTTTAATTAAGGGAAGTGTTTTTTCGGTCAATGTCTTTAATAGGTTAAGCATATCTTTAACGGCACCGAAAAAGCCCTCTTTTTCTTTTTTCTTTAGAAAAATCTCTTTTATTTTGCTTTTCTTCTCCGGAAGCTTTACATTTTGACTGCTTGGCGTAATGTTTCTTTTCGGTTTTTTTGCTTTTGTAAGAGTAAACCGCAAAACTTTAAGCGCAAACTTACTTTCGCCGTCAAAACGGTAGTCGACCGTAACAGGTAAAAGCAAAACAAGAAAAATAAGTATAAGTACGGCAAGAATAATTAAAACCGCCGTCAATTTTCGTCACCCTTTGTGTCTTCGGTTTCTTCACTTTCGATTTTAAGCTGTTCGCCTATGTCGTTTATCGGGTTTTCTCCTGCTTTAAGGGGCGGAAGCTCCGATAAATCGCTTATCTTGAAGCATCTTAAAAAGTTTTTTGTCGTGCCGTACAAAAGCGGTCTTCCGGGGAGCTCTAATCTGCCCCGTTCTTCGATAAGGCCTTTTTCGACAAGCGATGTCATAACACCCGAACAGTCAACACCTCTTACCTGCTCGACAAATGCCTTTGTTATAGGCTCGTTATATGCAACGACCGCCAAAACCTCGAGTGCCGCAGGAGAAAGCGGTGCTTTTCTTTTTATGTCGAATGCTTTTTTTATATAGGGAGCATATTCTTCGTCAGACGCCAACTGATATGCATTTTTAAGTCTTAAAAGAATTATTCCCGATTTTTGTTCTTCTAACCGTTTTTTAAGAAGCTTTAAGGTTTCTTCGGTTTTTTCGGGCTTTTCGTCAAATATGGCAGAGAGCCTGTCTACACTTATCGGCTCACCCGAAGCAAACAAAACGGCTTGTAAAGCGGATATTTTTTGCTCTTTGTTCATTTTTTATGCCCCTTTATAAGTTTTATTTCCGTTTCGTTTTCCGAGTTACTCGTAATTTCAACCCGGTTTGCCTTACAAAGTTCCAACACCGCCAAAAATGTTGCAACAAGCTCTGAACGGCTGTTTGCCGACATATAAATGTTAGACAGTTTGCTTTTTCCGCTTTTAATAAGGTTTCGCATAACGAAAACTACCTTTGACGAAACGGCAACGATTTTTTTCGCAACGATTTTAGTAAAGGGAGCGGTACTCGGCGGAAGCCGTCTTTTGCCCCTGCCGACAGCCGATATGTAAGCCGAAAGCAATGTGTCGGGCTCGTGGGTAAGCTCATAAGTCTTGTCAAAATCGTACTCGGCGGGGAGCCTTACAAATCTGTCAAAACCGCCCGTCA
This sequence comes from Acutalibacteraceae bacterium, assembly GCA_045642125.1. Lineage (GTDB taxonomy): Bacteria > Bacillota > Clostridia > Oscillospirales > Acutalibacteraceae > UBA737. The sequence continues at coordinate 5,716 of JAZUIE010000038.1, forward strand.
TAAGAGAAAACTTTTCTGCCATTTCTTTGCAGATTTTATACTCTATGAGTTCGCCGACAAGCTCGTCCTTTAACTGTTCGACATCTTCGTGCTTCGGCAAAAGTGAAACGGTTTTAATATAAAGAAGTCTTGAAGCCATAGTTAAAAACTCGCTCGAAATTTCCATTTCTTCCGACTTAAAGGCCTCAATTTGCTCTAAATACTGGTCGATTAAAACGGACAGCTTTATATCGTATATATTAAGTTTGTTTTTTGCAATAAGCTGCAAAAGAAGGTCAAGAGGGCCCTCAAACGTTTCGGTTTTGTAAGAAAGAACCGCTTCCAAAGTTTCACTCCTAAAATTAAATTAAACCAAAGGGAAGACTTGCGATATTACTTAAAAGACTCATAACAGCCGATGAAATTGCACTTAAAGGTCTGCTCAAAACACCCGTATAGATAAGCACAAAAACGGCTATTACAATGTATCTTTCGTACTGCATTATTTTATAATAAGTGCGCTTCGGTAAAAATACCGATAAAATTCTCGAGCCGTCAAGCGGCGGAACGGGAATTAGGTTGAAAACCGCAAGATAAACATTTATCTGCGCTACAAAATAGCAAATAAGTTCGATATAAAATATAATTTGAAAGCTTGTGTTAACAAGCGCTATCAGGTTTGCGACAATAAGAGATATAAGCGCCAAAAGCAGGTTTGCAACGGGACCTGCCGCCGCAACAAGCGCCATATCCGTCTTCGGTCTTTTGAAATTGCGCATATCAACGCTTACGGGCTTTGCCCAGCCGAAGCCGAAGACCAAAATACATAAAGCGCCCAGCCAGTCGATATGCATAAGCGGGTTTAGGGTTAGTCTGCCTTGCCATTTAGGTGTCGGGTCACCGAGCTTTGTTGCGACAAAGCCGTGCGCAAACTCGTGAATAGGCAAGGTTAAAAAAACAACTATCAGAGAAGAAACAATAAAAGCTAACGCTTCGGTTATGTTTATTCCGCCTCTTAAAGCATTAAAAAGCATCGAAAATCTCCTTTAGAGTATTATTAAATCTTTAGGGCTCTTTGTAATATTTTCGGCACCGTTTTCGGTAATTATAACCATATCTTCTATCCTTACGCCGAATTCACCGAAAAGATATATACCCGGCTCAACCGTTAAAATGTTGCCGACACAAAGTTTTGAAGCATCACGGGTGTTAAAACAGGGCGACTCGTGAATTTCTATTCCGACACTGTGGCCGAGTCCGTGTCCGAATGTACCGCCATATCCCTTGCTTTCGATAAAATCTCTTGCTGTTTTGTCGATATCTTTACAAATTTTACCCGCCTTTATTTCCTTTAAGGCAAGTTCTTGCGCTTTAAGTACGGTGTCATAGACTCTTTTTTGTTTTTCGTTTACATAGCCTACGGCAACTGTTCTTGTCATATCGCTTCTGAAGCCTCCGACAACTGCGCCGAAGTCCATTGTGACAAAATCGCCGTTTTCTATTTTCTTGTCTGTCGGTACACCGTGCGGCAGGGAAGAATTTTTACCCGAAACGACAATAAAGTCGAACGAAACGCCCTCGCTTCCGAGATTTCTTAAATAAAACTCCATTTCGAGCGCTATTTCTTTTTCGGTTTTTCCCGCCTTTATTATGTCTAAAGCAAACCCGAAGGTCTTGTCGGTTATTTCCTGCGCTTTTTTAACAAGCAAAATCTCGTCTTTTTCTTTAACACTGCGAAGGCTTTTTATAAGGTCGCTTAACTTTCCGTCCGCCGTCACCCGCTCGTTTCCGAGAATTTTTCTAAGGGACAAAAACTCGTTTACGGTTAAACGGTCGCATTCGGTATAAATTTTTTCGGCGCCCGATAAAACTTCGTTTAGCTGCCGTTTTGTATCGGTTAAAAGCAAAACCTCAAAGTCTTTAATTTCGGACTTTGCTTTTTCGTAATAACGGAAATCGACAAGGAAAACCGATTTTTTGTCTGTTATTAAAACATAGCCGTCACTCGAAGAAAATCTTGTTAAATAAAAGCGGTTTGTTTCGCTTTTAATTAAGACCGCTTCGCCGCAACCGAGTGAAGCTTTAATACTCTCTAAAGCTTTGTTCATTAAAACAGTCCCGTAATTTTGCCGTTTTCGTCAACATCTATTTTTTCTGCGGCAGGACGGGCAGGAAGTCCCGGCATTGTAAGAATATCACCCGTTAAAACAACTACAAAACCGGCACCTGCGGAAATTTTAACATTTCTTACCGTTACCGTAAAGTTTTCGGGTGCGCCTTTTAGTGCGGGGTTATCAGAAAAGCTGTACTGCGTCTTTGCGATGCAAACGGGGCATTTGTCGAAGCCTAAGCTGCTTAGCTTTGCAATTTGCTTTTCGGCAGCTGCCGTATAACTTACACCGCTTCCGCCGTAAATCTTTTTAACAACGGCATCGATTTTTTCTTTAATGGTAGTGTCGGACTCGTAAGAGAAGGTGAAATCTCCCTTTTCTTCTTCGCAAAGTCTTACAACTTCGTTTGCAAGTTCTATGCCGCCGTCTCCGCCTTTTGCCCAAACATCCGAAAGAACGGTTTTAACACCTAAGCTGTTGCACTTTTCGATTATAAAGTCAACCTCTTTTTGCGTGTCGGTCGGGAAACGGTTAAGAGCGACAACACAGGGGAGTTTATATACATTTTTAATGTTCGATACATGTCTTAAAAGATTGGGAATACCTTTTTCGAGCGCTTCTAAGTTTTCTTCGCTTAAGTCTTTAACACCTACACCGCCGTGCATTTTAAGAGCACGGACAGTTGCCACCATAACAACCGCATCGGGTGTAAGTCCTGCCATACGGCACTTAATGTCAAGGAATTTTTCTGCGCCGAGGTCTGCGCCGAACCCTGCTTCGGTTATTGCATAATCGCCCATTTTCATAGCGATTTTTGTCGCCGTTACCGAGTTACAGCCGTGAGCGATATTGGCAAACGGGCCGCCGTGAACAAAAGCGGGTGTTCCCTCAAGAGTTTGAACAAGATTAGGTCTTATTGCATCTTTGAGTATTGCCGTCATGGCACCTGCTGCCTTTAATTCTCCGCAGGTTACGGGTTTATCGTCATATGTATAACCGACAATTATTCTTGAAAGGCGCTCTTTTAAGTCTTTTATGGAGCTTGAAAGACACAAAACCGCCATAATTTCACTCGCAACGGTTATATCGAAGCCGTCTTCACGGGGTACACCGTTCATTGCACCGTTTAAGCCGTCAATTATAAATCTTAACTGACGGTCGTTCATATCAACACAGCGCTTCCATGTTATTTTCTTTACATCAATGCCGAGCTCATTGCCCTGCTGAATATGGTTGTCGAGCATAGCCGCCAAAAGGTTGTTTGCGGCACCTATTGCATGGAAATCGCCTGTAAAATGCAGGTTTATATCTTCCATCGGAACAACCTGAGCATAACCGCCGCCTGCGGCACCGCCCTTAATTCCGAAAACGGGACCCATTGAGGGTTCTCTTAAAGCAACAACCGTGCTTTTGCCTATTTTTCTCATTCCGTCCGCAAGACCTATTGTTGTGGTCGTTTTGCCTTCACCTGCGGGTGTCGGAGTAATCGCCGTTACTAAAATCAGCTTTCCGTTTTTCTTGTCCTTGTTAAGAAGCGACAAGTCAACCTTTGCCTTATATTTGCCGTAGCATTCGATTTCGTCTTCCGATAAGCCTACCGATTTTGCTATTTCGGTTATCGGCTTCATTTTACATTCCTGTGCAATTTCAATGTCTGATTTCAGATTCATTTTGTCCACTCTCTTTAATAGAAATAATAATATATATTAATATACAGTATAATTATACACAAAAAGTTTACGGTTTTCAAGTAAAATGATATTGAAAATAACATTTTTTTGTGGTATTATTAGGAAAATTCAAAGGAAAGGCAAAATTTATATGTCCGATTTAATAACGGGCGCAAAGCTCGGAAAATTTAAGAGCCTTTATGCGCTCGGCGAACAAAACTTAAAAAAGTCTTTAACTCTTTGCGAATTTCTTTTACCCGACAACTCAACCAAGGGCGAAAAGTGTCTTGAAAACGTGTATAATCAGGCTTTTTCGAGACTTTCTTCGGGAGAAATAGGCGAAGACGAAAAAGAGTTTACAAGCGCCGTTTTAATGGCAACGGCAAGAGCTTGTTACTCGGAAATTCTAAAAGAAGACGCTACCGCTTTCGATACGGCGCCTTATAAGAACTCAGAAGAGCTTAACATACAGTTTTCTTCCGTAGAATGTGAAAAAGATATCGATAATTCTGCCGATTATCTTGAAAGCGCTCTCGAAAAGCTAACACATATTGAGCGGTTTGTTTTCGTGCTTCATTTATGCGCAGGTCTTAATATAAGACAGGTTTCAAAGGCAATAAAAATTAAGGAAACATTCGTATCAAGAGTTTTAAGAAGCGCTTATAAGAAGATTGAAAAGTCAATAAACGAAAAATCGGTAAGCACCCTTTCCGATATTCCCGCATTCGAAGAATTAACCGATTTGTTTAATAAATGCTCCGAAAAGAAAGAGTACACAAAAGAACAAACGGAAATGCTAAAGCGCTGTTCTTTAAGTGCAAAAAAGCCGTTTAAGTTTCCCACCGTCCCCGTTATCACCGCAACGGTGTGTATAGCTCTTATTTTAGCGGTTGTTTTAATTGTAGTAAATGTATTAAACAAGCCAAAAGACGAAAACTCAAGCGAAGTTTCAAGCAGCCAGAGCAGTAACTCGGATACAATAACGGACGAAAACGGTGTTGAAAGGCCCGAGGGCTTTACCGATAAATACACCGCAACGGCGTATGCCGACATAGATATAATAGAATACGGCAAAATCACCGTTGCGCTTGACGCAACAAAGGCGCCCAAAACGGTAGAAAACTTTATAAATCTTGCAAAGAGCGGCTTCTATGACGGGCTTACATTCCACCGTATTATGGAAGGCTTTATGATGCAGGGCGGCGACCCTAATCATGACGGTACGGGCGGAAACACAAACGAAAACGGCAATGAGATAAATGTTGTGGGTGAGTTTTATAATAACGGCTTTGCTCAAAACAATTTAACGCATAAGCGTGGCGCTATTTCAATGGCACGAAGCAGTGCTTATGACAGTGCATCGTCACAGTTCTTTATCGTTCATAAGGACAGCTATGAGCTCGATAAAAACTATGCGGTCTTCGGTTATGTAACAGAGGGAATTGATGTAGTAGATGCGGTATGTTCTACGGCTCAGCCGACCGACGATAACGGCACAATTACCTTTGAAGACCAGCCGGTTATTAGCTCGATTACAATAAGAGAAGCCGAGTAAAATTTAATCTAAACAAAAAAGACCGACATACTTTTGTATGCCGGTCTTTAATTTATAAGAGTTTACTTAGAATCGCTTATCCAAGCAATAATTGCCGGAGACGAATCAAACTTAGAATCGTTTATGGCCTTTTCAAAACCTGCTTGTGAAGAAGCATAACGGTATGATTCGTTGCGGTATTTCATAGCTCTGTACTGTGCGGCGCCACGCATCTGATAGAACGAGTTTCCGCCTGTTGTTACACCTGTATGAGTGTCGGGAAGTGTCTTCCCGTCAAAGTAGCTTACATTTTCCCAAGACCAGAACACATGTGAGCCCCTTGTACAGTCAAATATGTTGTTTTGTATCTTCATATTTGTGGTGTTTATGTACCAAGCATTTTTGGTTACACAAATGTTAGCGCATCTGTAGTTGCCTTCTTCGGAAAGCCTCTGCTCCCATGACCAGCAGTAACCGGCAAAGCGCAGGATATTACCGCTTATTTCAATGTTTGTAAACTTACCGTTGCCGGTGTTGTTTGAAGCACCGCTCTTATACTTTTCGAGTCCCGTAGTAAAGAACTCGATATTATAAAAGTTGTTTTCGCAAAGGTTGTTTGTAAACTTAACATTCTTAAATTCGGTTGTGTCGCCGACAGTTTCATCGTGCCATGACTGGAATGTGATACCCGCATCAAGACACTGATATGTATAGCAGTGGTCAACCGTTATGTCGGTACCGCCGAGTCCGAACTGAATACCGTTACCTTGGTTTTCCGAATAGTTAGGCGCACCGCCCACATATCCTATCTCGCAGTTAAGCACCTTTACATTTGAAACGGAAGTTGCATTAAAGCCGTGACCGCCGGCAAAGTTTATACAAACATTTTCTATTGTTTGGTCCCTGTTGCCGTCTTCAAGATAAATAACATCTCTCTTTTCGGCAATTTCTATTCTCGGATATTTAGAAGCGGGGTTAGTCGAGCAGTACATATAAAGATAACCGTCATTGTTCGTGTTGGTCTTTATGAAAATGTCGCCGTCTTTTGAAAGACCTGAATAGGACGAAAATCTTGCGCCGTCTTTAACGAGTCTTCCTATGATGTCGGGCGTATTGCTCGAAGCGCTGTTAAACAGGTAAACATTACCTACTTGGTTGCCGTCATAGTTTTTGGTTGACGACCATTTAAGCTTAACCTTGTATACATTGGAAGTGCCTGTTTGTTTTGTCCAAAGTGATGTATTACCGCTTCCGCCGTAGTTTTTGGAAGAGCCTAAAATCTTCGGCTTGTCGCCCGTACCGTAGGCGCCTAAGTTAACGCCTGACGGGAGATTAAAGCCTTTATCCGAATCTCTCTTAACACGGAATGTGTCGCCACGCTTTAAGAGTATCGTATCTCCTGCCGCCGCTTTTGTTATCGCTTTACCTATTGTAGCATAAGGACTCGCAAGAGTACCGGCTCCGCTGTCATTTCCCGAAGCGGAAACATAGTAAACTTTTGTTGTCGGAACGGTAGAGGCTGTGGAGGTTAAAATCTCGTGCTTTAACAGTTCTGCTTCAACGGAAGCACCGCCTTGTCCGCCCATTCTAAGAGCGTCCTTTTTATGGCGGATAATATCGAGTGTGTTGGTTGTGCCGTCAAAGTTCGGGTCAAAATACGGGTTTGAGTCTGCGTCTTGTTTATTAAGGCAAACATTCTTAACCATAGTTATTCTTTGTGCGAAGTTCTTATAGTTAAAGAAGCCCTCGGGAATTTTAACAACCGATACATCTTGGTCTGAACCCGAACCGCCGTTGAATGTTCCGAGCCAACCTCTTACGGCATCTCTCTTCATTGCGGTTTCGTCATCTTGCGAAAGGGTAACCTTTATCGGTGCGGTGGAATACTTATCGGAAGTGTAGTTACAGCTTAAGTCGCCTACCATGTTATGACCGATTATATTGCCGTTTGAGTCAATTTCGTTGAGTCTTAAGTTTGCGATATAGAAGTATCTGTCATAAGCATCGGCACCCGTTGCAAAACGGAAACGGGCGTTAGAACTTTCGTCACTGTATGCCGAGATGCTTCCGACATTAAAGTCGTAGGTCACCTTGTACATACCGTTTTCAATATCGCTCTTTTCGGTAAGACTTATTGAGCTTGAGCCGTTCTTCTGAACATAAATCTCAGGCTTGTCGCCTACAGCTCTGTAGTTATAGGAAAGTCTGTAATTCTTGTTGGCAACGAGATTTGTCTTGAACTGGAATTCGTAATAATCTCCGCCTCTGAATCTTAATGCATAATCGTAAGTGTCGGCACCGTCACCCTCAAAGAAGCCGTCCGGAACACCTAAAAGGTCTGCCTTGTCGTAGGAAAGGGCACCGCTTCCGTCCATGTTGTAAAGCTGTTTTGCAACGGAAGAAGATGTAATGCTCGTTTTTGAACCGAAGGCGAAATCACCGTTAAACAAAACATTGTTACCGAGTCCGCTTGTTTGTACTTTTCTTACGGTTATATTAGAAAAATATGTTGTTCCGTTATTTTTTGCAGGTGAAGCCGTACCGAAAGTAACCCTAAAGTTATTATCCACTGCCGTTTTAAGTGCAGACGGAGTAGTGAATGTAACAGAATACCGTCTGCCCGTTTCGTTAAGCGATGTGGCAGAGGTGGATATGTTTGCAAACGATGTTCCCGAAAGTGTCTGTACCGCAAAATACGGACTTACACCGGCAAAGGCTCTGTAGTCAACATCAAGCTGATATTTTGTTGACGGAGCAAGGTAAGCGGGTGCCGTTACGGCTGCGTTATTGCCGGTACCCGTAAGGCGTACCATCTTTTCGGAAGCAATTTCCGGATTAAAGTAGGTCGTCTGCGGAGTTTCGAGAACGGCATTTGAGTTTTTACCGTCAAGACCGTAAACATCTGCCGTAGCGCCGAGAAGATTATTTTCGGCGCTGTTTGTCGAGCCGTAATTGTAAACGGTGGTAAAATCGGTGGTTTTATCGGTTATGTCGGGAACAAGATTTGAGCCGGTCGTTTCGCTGTCGGCTGTTGCTCCCAAAAGCTTATATAGCTTAGGCTCACCTAAGGTGAACGAGGTGTAATAAGCCGTACCGTAAACACTGTCGGCAGTTCTCTTTGCATTGCCTATTGCGATAGCGGTATGAGCACCAGTACGGAAGTTTGCGTTTTCGTACGGCATAGCATTTACATCTCTGTGAATTCTTATAACTGCCGTGTATGTTAATGTGTCTTTATCGTAGCTTATTTCGGTAATATCGCTGTCGGGCGCCATAAGTGTTTTAGTGCCGTCAGACGAAGAAACATATTTTGTTATTATCGGCAAGGTATCGCCGTAAACACGCATTTTGCAGGTAAACTTAAAGTAAGTATATTCGTTTTCGGCATTTGCAAAACCGCCGAAATTAAGCGGAATAAATATGTTTGAAATTTTATCGGTACCGGCTTTTACAACAAACATTTTCTTGTTTGCAACGGTTGCTGTTATAAGCTCGGTTGCCGCCGCATCGGCATACTTTTTACCGCACGAGCAGGAATAATACTCTCTCGATGTGCTCGTTGCGTTTTTGTGCGAGAATGTGTGCGATGTGTGGGTGAAATAACCTGACGGTACACTCATTTCGTTTACAAGATACGGAGCGCCGTCAACACCCCATTTATTAAGGGGAGCTTTCGATAAGTCACGCTCGAAGTTCGATCTGTTCTTTGCAGAGCCCGAACCTGCCTTATAGTAATATGCATAATCGGTGTCGATGTTTTCACTGTAAAGGTCGGGAGAAAGGTTTTCGGCCATAAGTGACATTTCGTCATCGTAAAGGTCGAGCATTAAATCGGTTATCGCAAAACTTGTTGTATAACTTGCTTTATCTACAGCATCGGCAGAAGCCTTATGCTCTGCATTACCTAATGTAACGATTGTATCTATGCCGTTATTAAAGGTTTGTGTTTTTGAGCCTAATGTTACCTTAACGGTGCCTGAGTATGCACCGGTAGATTTTGTGTAACTGTTTTGAGTAAGACCTGTTTCGTGTGTAGCGTCACCTAAGTTGTACGACTTTTCGGGTCTTGCAACCGTTTCGTTTTCTTCGGCGGTTAAAAGACCTAACATAGGCTGTCCCGTTCCCGAAAGAGTTCTTATCTTTGCGGTAACCTTTATGTATGCCGTCTTTTCGGCAGTTCCCGTATAATACTGGTCAAGGCAAAGCGGTATAAACAAGTTAGCCGCCTTTTGCATTGAAGAAGCTTCACCGATTTGGTTTGCGCTTATAACCGCCATTTTCTTGTCGGAGTCGGTTATAACCTCATAGCCGTTGAGCACAGGGAGTTCTGCAAATTTTAAGTCAGCATAGCTTGTACTCGTATAATATTCACGGGAGGTTTCCGTTTCGGCAACTTTACTGTAGGTTGCAGTGCTTACCGTATAATCGGCAGGTACTGTTACAAGTTTTACAAGCGAACTGCCCGTGTCTATTGACCACTTGCCTAAAGGTGCAGACAAAAGGTGATTTTTCATTCGGTTTGAAGCAACACTTGTGTCGAGATTATTGCCACGGTGAACATAACAGCCGTTAAAGGAAGCTGTTTGTTCGTTTATTAAGGGGGCAATGTTTTGCCCTGATACTTTAGGACTTGTAAGGACTTCGAGCTTAACATCCGAGAAAACAAACGAAGCATCAAAGTCGGCTTCGCTTACGCCGTTTCCGTTATGCTCGGCGTTACCTATGGTAATACCTTCGCAGACACCGTTTGAAAGCGTCTGGTCGGCAGAGCCGACATACATTTTGATTTTTGCTTCATAAAGTCCCGTTGACGAACTGTACTTACAGTATTGCTCGGCAGCGGTTGAGGAAACGGAGTTTTCAACCGTTGTCTGCGAGTTTGTTCCGTTTCCTGCGGAATAACCCGTAACTCGGCCTACAATAGGTTTGCTTCCCGAAAACATTTTTGCCTTAAAGGTAAGCTTAACCGTTACATATCCGTTTTGAACAGATGTGTAATCACTTAACTTTATCGGAAAAAACGCATTTGCAACACGGTTTGTTTCCATATCCTTTCCTATGAATATTGCTTTTGTTGTGGCTGTTGCGGCGGCAACTGATGTAATACCGAAGCTAAACGGTATAACACAAATGCAGGAAAACGCAATAATTAAAGCCAAAATAACCGACAGTAACCTTTTTGCTTTCAAAACATTCACCTCATAGATTTACATAATGGTTATAATATATATTAACCTAAATTAAATATACCAAAATCACGGCAAAGTGTCAAGCAAATAAAAATGTCCCCAATTTACAAAATACGGAAATTTTGCAAATAAAAACCGTACTTTTGGGGTCTTGCCATATCTTAAATAAAAATCAAGGAGCAGTATCTTACGATACCACTCCTCAATTTTTGGTCAGAATGTTCTAATATAAATTTATTATCGGGGTATAAACTAAATAAAAGCAGAGTCTACACCCGAATTGAGTGCAGACTCTGTCTGCTGGTTGAGGTGACAAGACTTGCCCACTGCGCTACCGCTTGTGGCACGAACCCGGACTTTGCAACCGTCCACCGGAAGGTTGCAATTTTGCTGACGCAAAACCGTCCTTTTCAAGTCTTGTCATATTTTGAATAAAAATTAAGGAGCAGTATCTTAAGATACCACTCCTCAATTTTTGGTCGAGGTGACAAGACTTGAACTTGCGGCCTCTGCGTCCCGAACGCAGCGCTCTACCAAACTGAGCCACACCTCGAAATATTAAGTTTTGTAAAACTCGCAATTAGCCATATAATTATATAAAAGGCAGGGCGATTTGTCAAGGCAAAAATTTTTTATTTTCTGTATTATTTGAAAAATTGCTTTACAAATCGTTTTGTTTGTGCTATACTCTTTAGGCTACCGTATTCTGCGCTTTTGGCGTCTGCCTTTTTTAAGGAACACTCAAGGCCTTTTGCTCGGACTATGGCGGACATATTATAAAAGGAGTGAAAGAGATGACAGCAGAAAAGAAACAGCAGGTTATTGCTGATTTTGCTACCCACGAAGGCGACACCGGTTCTCCGGAAGTTCAAATTGCGCTTCTTACGACCCGCATCAATGAACTCAACGAACACTTAAGTGTTCATAAAAAGGACCACCACTCTCGCCGTGGTCTTCTCAAAATGGTAGGTCACAGAAGAAACCTTCTTGCTTATCTTCAGAAGAACGACATCGAGAGATACCGTGCTATCGTTAAAAAGCTCGGTCTTCGTAAGTAAAGCATTTTTGAGCAAACCGGGTTTTTACTCGGTTTGCTTTAATGTTTATTAAAGCAGTTATTTTTCTCGTTTAGCGGTAAATCGAGTGTTTAAGATTAATTTTAAGCATTGGATTTATTGCTAACCGAAAAATCTCTGCTTAAAAAATAAAAAGGAGATTTAATTATGTTCGAAAACTACAAAGTTTACGAAACCACAATTGCCGGTAGACCTTTTAAGCTCGAAACCGGCAAAATGGCAGGTCTTGCCAATGCCGCTTTTATGGCTTCTTACGGTGAAACAAGTGTACTTTGCACCGTAACCGCCTCGGCAAAGCCCCGTGAGGGAGTTGACTTTTTCCCTCTTTCGGTTGACTACGAAGAAAAAATGTATGCCGTAGGCCGTTTCCCCGGCTCTTTCCAGAGAAGAGAGGGAAAGGCAAGTGAGAAGGCTATTTTGTCTTCCCGCTGTATTGACCGTCCTATCCGTCCGTTGTTCCCCAAAGACATGAGAAACGACTGCTCGGTTGTTGCAACGGTTATGTCGGTTGACCCCGACTGTTCGCCCGAAATCACCGCCGCTATCGGTGTTTCCGCTGCCATTGCAGTATCGGATATCCCGTGGGACGGCCCTATCGCAAGTACATCTGTAGGTCTTGTTGACGGCGAAATCGTTATTAACCCGACTCTTGAGCAAAGAGAAAAAACCGACCTTACTCTTACCGTTTCTTCTACTGCCGACTTGGTTGCAATGATAGAAGCGGGTGGTAACGAAATTCCCGATGACCTTATGTTTGACTGCATTATGGCAGGTCACGAGGTTAATAAGGAAATTGTTAAGTTTATTAACGGTATAGTTGCCGAAATAGGCAAAGAAAAGTTTAAGTTTGAGTCGAGCAACCCCGACCCCGAAATTATGGCGGAAATCGAAGCGTTTTGCATTGAAGATGTAAAACGGGCACTCGATACTGACGATAAAAATGTCCGTGACGCCGCTTTGCGTCCTATATATGATGCCGTTCACGAAAAGTTTGACGAGCGTTTTGAGGGCGAAGAAGAAAAGCTTGACGAAATTATGTATTTAGTTCAAAAGCATGTTGTCCGTTCGTGGCTTAAGGACGAGCACAAGCGTGTTGACGGCAGAGGTATTGACGAAATCCGTCCGCTTAATGCTCAAATTGACCTTTTGCCCCGTGCTCACGGCTCGGGTATGTTTACGAGAGGTCAGACTCAGGTCCTCTCGGTTGCAACATTAGCACCGATAAGTGAAGCTCAAAAGCTTGACGGACTTGACGAAGACACTCAAAAGCGTTACATTCACCATTACAATTTCCCGTCCTACTCCGTAGGCGAAACAAAACCGTCAAGAGGTCCCGGCAGAAGAGAAATCGGTCACGGTGCTTTAGCCGAAAAGGCTCTTGTTCCGGTTATTCCGAGTGTTGACGACTTCCCCTATGCCATTCGTGTTGTATCGGAAGTTTTATCTTCAAACGGCTCAACATCGCAGGGCTCTATATGCGGCTCAACCTTAGCCCTTATGGCGGCAGGTGTTCCGATTAAGTCACCCGTTGCAGGTATTTCCTGCGGTCTTATCACCGGTGACGAGGGTGTTTACGGCGACTTTATGACAATGGTTGACATTCAGGGTCTTGAAGACTTTTACGGTGATATGGACTTTAAGGTTGCCGGTACACATAAGGGTATCACGGCAATTCAGATGGACTTAAAGGTTCACGGTCTTACTCCCGAAATAATAAAAGAAGCATTCAGAAAGACTCATACGGCAAGAGATTATATTCTTGACGAAATTATGCTTAAATGTATTCCCGAGCCGAGAAAAGAGCTTTCAAAGTATGCTCCTAAGATGCTTACAACTGCTATTTCGCCCGATAAAATCGGTGATGTAATAGGCAAACAGGGTAAGGTAATTCAGTCTATTCAAGAGCAGTGCGAATGCACGATAACCATTGAAGAAGACGGCAGAGTTTTCGTTGCCGGACTTGATACCGAAAAGGCAAATCAGGCAATTTCGATAATCGAGCTTATTGCAAACGACCCCGAAATCGGCGCAATATATTCGGGTAAGGTTACCCGTCTTATGACCTTCGGTGCTTTTGTTGAAATCGCACCCGGAAAAGAAGGACTTGTTCACATCTCAAAGCTTGATGTCAAGAGAGTAAACAAGGTTGAAGATGTTGTGGCCGTAGGCGACCAGGTTATCGTTAAGGTTACCGAAATTGACGAGCAGGGAAGAATAAATCTTTCAAGAAGAGATGCTTTGGTTGAGGTAAACGGTGCCGTAGTCGAAGACGATGCAGACGACCAAAAAAAGGGCAAAAAGCCTTTTAGAAAATAAGTAATTAAAAAAATTAAGATACCCACTGTAAAACGGAAAACAGTGGGTATCTTTTTATATATGCGACTCTATTTAACGCAAAAAAGCGGTGCGGCGGTCGGAATGTCCGCCCTTAATAAGCTTTAATTTTTTGCGGCGGATAAAACACACCGCATTTTCTTCAAATGCGATAAGCTTATCTTCGTTGAAAATTGCCCAAAAAGTAAAGCCGGTCAATACAATTTCAAAGGCCGTTCTTATAATATCCGATGCGCTCATAATTACCTCCGCCGAACATTTGTTCGTTTCTCTGATTTTTATTATACACTAAGGTTTTGTGTTTGTCAAGCCCTTATTGCGAGTCTTATTATATTTTGTTTGCTGTCCCGAAATACGGACAGTAAAACTCCTAATTTTCCGCACCCTCAAAAACCGCATAAATAAAGGAAAATTTCGCAAAAAAATGCTTGACCTTTTATATGTATTGTGGTATAATGGCATCACCTCGAGAAGGTTCTTTTTTTTTGCAAAAAAGTTCCGATTTGCATAAGTAACATTATGTTGTGCTGTGCTTTCCCGAACGCCCTATATAGAGTGGTTCGTGGCGCAATGTTTTGTTTATGCAGAGGGAGGCGTTTACTTTAGCCGCAGGGTGCGGCAAAGCAAAAAATATTTCCGTAAACCGGGAGGTGCCGTTATGAGAGTTAAAATTACACTCGCTTGCTCAGAATGCAAGCAACGCAACTACAACACAATGAAGAACAAGAAAAACGATCCCGACAGGCTCGAAATGAACAAGTATTGCAGGTTCTGCAGAAAGCACACCTTGCATAAGGAAACGAAGTAAGGAGGAAGCCGAATGAAAACCTTAAACAAAGTTTGTCAAATACTTTGCATTGTTTTCGGTCTTGCTTCTCTCGTTCTTTTCTTTATGAACTTTGCGAAGCTTACCGTTAACGGTCAAGATGTTAATGTTGTCGGCTCTGTTCTTGCTTTCGGCGGAACTAAGAAGCTCGCCGCAGACACGGCTCTTAAGATGTCGAGGTCTATGGACCTTCTTTTCTGCTTCATTATTACCGCCATCGGTTTTGTTATGAGCGCCTTTTCTTTTAAGAAGAAAGGTCTTAGATACACAGTTCCGTTTTTTGCACTCGGTTCTGCTGTCTATATGCTCGTTATCACTCTTTCAAACCCTTGGAAATTCGTTGATGCCCGTGGTGCAATAACAAGCGGTAAAACATCTGCGATGGCAAACATAACAAACATTACTTATTCAAAGTATGTTTTAATTGCCACGATTTGTCTTTTCCTTTTTGCCGCATTTGCTTTTGCTTACCTTTTAATTGACGATGCCCTTGAGGTTGCAGCTTCAAAGGGAGCAAAAAAGACTATCATTAAAAGAATAGGTCTTTTCTTCCGTGACTATAAGAGTGAGATTAAGAAAATCGTTTGGCCGGGTCTTAAAGACGTTGCCAAGAACACTCTTATCGTTCTTGTTATGTGCCTTATAGTAGGCGCTTTGATATGGGCTGTTGACTACGGTCTCGGCAACCTTATCAAACTTATCTTAGGAATTAAATCCTAATCGGAGGTAATAAGATGCCCGATAAAAGTGAAGCAAAATGGTATGTAGTACATACCTATTCAGGCTATGAAAACAAGGTTGCTAATGACCTTGCGACAATGGTCGAGAGTCGAGGTATGCAAGACTTAATTCAGGATATTAAAATCCCGACAGAGATTGTTACCGAGATTAAGGACGATGTAACTAAAGAAGTGGAAAGAAAGATTTTCCCGAGTTATGTCCTTATAAAAATGATTGTGACTAATGACAGTTGGTATGTTGTCCGTAACATAAGAGGATGTACCGGCTTCGTAGGCCCCGGATCAAAACCGGTTCCGCTAACCGATGAAGAGGTTGCCGCTTTAGGCGTTGAGAAGCACAGCGTTCAGGTAGGCTACGCAGTCGGCGATGAGGTTAAAATCATCAGCGGTCCGCTTGAAGGATACAACGGCAAGGTTCAGTCGGTTGATACGGCTAACAACAATGTTTGCGTTATCCTTTCGATGTTCGGCAGAGAAACTCCGGTTGAGCTTGAGCTTGACCAAATCTCGAAAGCCGATTAAACTGATTGTTAATACGCAGAATTGCTTATTAACTTCCGGCATATAAGTTCTTACGGCAAGGTAAACCGGCTGTAAGGTGAGCACTTATGTGTCACGGTGGGAGGAACGGAATATGACCGTTCCGCCAA
Organism: Acutalibacteraceae bacterium; assembly: GCA_045642125.1. Lineage (GTDB taxonomy): Bacteria > Bacillota > Clostridia > Oscillospirales > Acutalibacteraceae > UBA737. The sequence continues at coordinate 21,825 of JAZUIE010000038.1, forward strand.
GTGTAGGAATAAAATTCCTAAACACGGTTACCACGAATTTTGGAGGTGCTTTTTATGGCTCAGAAAATTACAGGTTACATTAAATTGCAGATTCCCGCAGGAAAAGCAACACCTGCTCCCCCTGTAGGTCCTGCTCTCGGTCAGTATGGCGTTAACATCATGGAATTTACCAAGGCGTTTAACGAAAAGACTAAAAATGACGGCGGTCTTCTCATTCCGGTTGTTATAACCGTTTACGCAGACCGTTCATTCACGTTTATTACCAAGACTCCACCCGCTGCCGTTCTTATAAAGAAGGCTTGTGGAATCGAAACCGCTTCGGGTACACCTAACAAAACAAAGGTTGCCAAAATTACAAGCGAACAGGTAAGAAAAATCGCAGAAACAAAGATGCCCGACTTAAACGCAGCTTCTATCGAAAGTGCTATGAGCATGATAGCAGGTACAGCTCGTTCAATGGGTATAGAAGTAGTCGATTAATTCTCTCTTGTGGGAGGAAAATTCCGATTTGACCACTTATTGGGAGGTAAACTATGAAACACGGAAAAAAATATAACGAAGGCGCAAAGCTTATCGAAAGCGGTAAGTTTTACGATGTAGAAGAAGCAGTAGAGGTTGCTGTAAAGACCGGAACTGCAAAATTTGATGAAACGGTTGAAATTCACGTTCGTTTGGGCGTTGACTCCCGTCACGCAGACCAGCAGGTTCGTGGTGCGGTAGTTCTTCCGAACGGAACCGGTAAGACCGTAAGAGCTTTGGTTCTCGCAAAGGGTGATAAGGCCGATGCTGCAAAAGAAGCAGGAGCCGACTATGTAGGAGCCGAAGAAATGGTTGCAAAAATTCAGAACGAAAACTGGCTCGATTTCGATGTTGTTATCGCAACACCCGATATGATGGGTATGGTTGGCCGTTTAGGTAAGGTTTTAGGTCCCCGTGGCTTAATGCCGACTCCTAAGGCAGGTACTGTTACACCTGATGTTGCCAAGGCTGTTACCGAAGCTAAAGCAGGTAAGATAGAATACCGTCTTGACAAGACCAACATTATCCACTGCCCGATAGGTAAGGTATCCTTCGGCGCTCAAAAGCTTCAAGAAAACTTTGATACTCTTATGGGTGCTATCGTTAAGGCGAAACCTGCCGCAACAAAGGGACAGTATATTAAGTCCTGTGTAATCGCAACAACAATGGGCCCCGGAATTAAACTTAATGTTTCAAAATTCGGCGCTTAATTAAAATGCAAAATTTATCCCCGTACCGTTCGGTACGGGGAATTTTTTTACTTGTTGCGCTTTAATTCGTAAACTGTATCGCAAAGTTTTGAAACATCGGGGGAGTGTGTTACTACTATTACGCATTTCCCTTCGTTTGCCAGACCTCTTAAAATTTCCATTATCTCGTCTTGTGTTTCGCCGTCAAGATTTCCTGTAGGCTCGTCTGCCAAAATTATTTGCGGGTCAAAGGCAAGTGCTCTTGCTATGGCGACTCTCTGTTGCTGTCCGCCCGAAAGTTTTAATATATTGCGGTCGACATCTTCGTCTTCGAGCTTAACCTTTTTAAGGAGTTCCTTTGCTTTTTCCTTTTTGTTTTTAATTTTTTTGCCCGAAATCTCCATTGAGAGAACTACATTTTCGGTGGCTGTTAAATTTGTAAGCAAATTAAAGCTCTGAAAAACAACGCCGACAAGTCTGCTTCTATACTTATATTTATCTATTTTCTTTATACTTTTTCCGTCAAAGAATATATCACCGTCTGTAGGCTTTGCAAGTCCCGACAAGAGCGATAAAAGGGTGGTTTTTCCTGCTCCCGATTTACCGATAATGGCATAAATTTTGCCTTTTTCAAAAGACAAATTAAGTCCGTTTATTACTTTTGGCGAATTTTTTTGATAAGTGTAGGTTAAGTCTTTAAGTTCTAAAACATTTTCCATTTTTACGCCTCCTAATCTCTGTTATTAAGTATTTTAAGCGGTTCGTAACGCATTACAAAGACCGCTGAGGCAAGTGACGAAACAAGAGTAATGCCTAGTCCCACAAGAATCATTTTAAGTATAACCGCAAGGTCGGTTGCCGAGTTTACACTTGCTATATAGTTATTAACCTTAGGTGCAAAGTTGCCCATAGGACCTTTGTCGGACTCGACCGGTCTTTCGCCTTTTTTAGGCTCATTGCCGTCAAAGTCGGGCTTGTTGTTTTGTTCCTTTTGTTCGGCTGCACTTTCGGTTTGTGACTCAGTTTGTGCTTCGTTTACCGTTTTAAGCAGTCCGTTTGTAACCGGTACCGATACTGCCGCACCGATACTGCTTCCTATTATAAGCGCCGCAAAGGTTATAACGAAAAGTTCTATTGTAAACTGTGTTGCGACCTTAACTTTTTTCATTCCTATTGCCGTTAAAACACCTATTTCATATTTGCGGTTTCGGATACTTAATATGTTAATTATTATAAGTACCAAAGCACCTATTATAAATATAACGGCAAGAAAATATGTTGCATACTTTGAAAGTGTCTTAAGTTGACTTATACTCTGCTCATAATTTGAAACATCGTTTGAAACAAGCGTATATTTTTTGTCAAGAGATTTTAATAAAGCATTGTAATTTTTAAGGTTTTTGAAAATATAAGTTCCGCTGTAAGACGGACTGAGTGATTTTGTTTCGTCATCGCCGTCATTGTCGTTTAATTCCGCAGAACTGTTAATTATACCGGTAAGCGCTTTATCACTTATAAAAATACTGTTGTCAACGAACGATGCATTTGAAGATGTATCACCGCTTTCGCCCGACTTTGATGTATCACAAAGTCCCGCAACCGTAAAGGTATATGTTTCCGACTCATTGTCGGGGTTAACAAGGGTAAAGGTATCGCCCTTTGATAAGTCGTTTTCGGTTGCAAGATTTTTTGAAATTATGCAGTTTAATTCTTCGCTCTCGTTGTCAAGAATACCGAGCGATAAAAGATACTCGGGCATTTTCGAAAGATTACTGTAACTTGTTACGGTAAAGTCGTTCATTGATGCCATATTAAAGAAAAATTTATTTGTGATAAAGGTATTACCGCCGTTACCTTTGTCACCTTCCGTTTGGGGCGGTTGAGGCATATTGCCGTTTTCGTCAGGCTCGGGTGCCTGTTCATTTTCGGGCATTTCGGCATCACCTTCAAATGGGACTTCTTCTGTTTTTTCTTCGTCTGTTTCTTCTTCCTTTGTATTATTAAGTAATACTATTTCTCCGCTGTCGGAAGTATTGGCGGTTGTACTAGCAGACGAAGTGGTCGTTTCTTCTCCGTTTTTAATATCGCCGAATTTTTCTCTGAAATCTTTGTTTTTTCCGAACGACCCCGCAACATCAAGCGGCTCTATGCCGTCACCTGCGCCGAAATAAACCGAAGAGGTATAATAAAAAGACTTAACCGCTTTGTTCTCGGCGATACTCTTTATTGTATCAAGGTCAATTTTTCCGTTTTCACGCATATTTTTCGGGGTCAGCGCTGCTGTAATCTCAAAACTGTTCGAATAATCGTTTTTAAGTGTTTTGTTGGCTTCCTTTATAGAAAGTCCTATACATGACGACACCGACAAAACAAGGACGACAACTCCTATAAGAATGCTTCGTCCCTTTGACCGCACTGTTTGACGCAGTGCATTTTTAATGATATACATATATTTATAACCACCTTTCCATGTAGCAATTTTAGTATATCAAAAGATGTTTTCTGCCTTTTTATTAGTTTGTAAACCTTATGTAAACATTTTGTTAATAACAAAACGGTCTGCCGTTAGCAGACCGTTTATTTTAAGCCTTATTAAATTATAACATTTCTTTTACAAACGGCTTTACACTTTCCGCAAGATGTACATTTTTTGTAGTCTATAACGGCAAGATTATCGACAACCGTAATGGCGCCGTTTTCACAAGCCTTTTGGCACATTCCACAGGCGATACACGACTTTGCACAAGCCTTTACGACCGGTGCGCCTTTAAGCTTATTTTGGCAAGACACTTTAATAGGAGTACCTTTCTTTATAAGCTTTATTACCGATTTGGGACAAACGGAAACACACTTTCCGCAGCCGACACAAAGGTCTTCGCAAACGGTGGGCTTGTTATTGATAATCTTAATGGCGCCGAACTGACACGCTCTAAAGCAGTCGCCGTAACCGATACAGCCGAACTCACATTCAAGCGGCCCTGCCTGTACTAAGTTTGCGGCAGCGCAGGACATCATACCGTCATAAGAATATTTAAGCTTTGAAAACTCACGGCTCCCGCTACAGGCTATAAATGCAACCTTTTTCTCGGTGTCAACCGTAACACCCAAAAGCTCGGCTAACTGTTTTGCGGCGGTTTCTCCGCCGGGGGCACACTTGTTAGGCTCGGCTTCGCCTTTTGCTATTGCTTCGGCATAGCCGTCACACCCCGAGTAACCACAGGCACCGCAGTTTGCACCCGGTAAACATTCTCTTATCTTTTCCTGCTTTTCGTCAGTAGGCACCGCCATGAATTTTGAGGCGAGAGCAAGTCCGAGTCCTGCTATAAGGCCTATTAAAGCGACTATAAGAATAGGTATTACAATACTCATATTTTAACCCCCTATTCCCGCAAAGCCCAAGAACGAAAGGGACACGAGCGCCGCTGCTATAAGCGTTATCGGCAGCCCCTTTAAGAATTCGGGTATGTCCGCTGTTTCAAGCTTTTCTCTTATTCCCGAGAACAAAACCATAGCAAGTAGGAAGCCGAGTCCTGCCGCAAGAGCGTTAAAAAGCGAAGAAACAAACGAGAGCTTGTTTTGAACATTTATAAGAGTTATACCGAGAACGGCACAGTTTGTGGTAATAAGCGGCAAATAAATACCGAGCGCCTTATAAATGGGCGGTAAAAATTTCTTAAGGAAAATTTCTATTAACTGAACTATCGCCGCAATTACGAGAATAAACACAACGGTTTGAAGATAGTTGTATTTGTCCTTTAATATATATGTATCAATAGGCCATGTTACAGCCGCCGCAATTACCATAACGAGTGTTACGGCAATACTCATTGAAAGTGCGGTTTTAACCTTTTTGGAAACACCCAAAAACGGACAAATGCCCAAAAATTTCGAGAGCACCATATTGTTTGTTAAAATTCCCGCAAGTAAAATGGAGGTTATGGCAGTTACACTGTTCATATTATTCTACCTCCTTTTTATCTGACGGACAGTTTGCGTTTTCGCAAACGGCTTTTGACGGGCAGTTTTCACAGCCTAGGTGTTCGACAACCGTCTTGCCTCTCTTTTTGGCTATCGCATTGGAAGCGGCAACCAAAACACCGAACACGAAAAATCCGCCTGGGGGCAAAAGGAATATTATCATAGGCGAAATAAGTGAGCTTGTAACCGAAAGACCGAAAATAGTTCCGTTACCCAAAAGCTCTCTTATCGAGCCCATAACAGTCAATGTTGTCATAAAGCCTATGCCCATTCCGAGTCCGTCAAGAACACTCGGTAAAACGGGGTTTTTGGAAGCAAACATCTCGGCTCTTGCAAGAATAATGCAGTTAACAACTATAAGCGGCAAGTAAATACCGAGCGACTTGTCGATAGACGGCGCAAACGCCTTTACGAGCATCTGAACAACGCTTACAAAACCGGCTATAATCGTAATAAAAGCAGGTATTCTTACCTTGTCGGGGATAAACTTCCTGAGTGCCGAAATAGCGGCATTCGAGCAAACAAGCACCGCCGTTGCCGCAAGTCCCATTCCGATACCGTTTTTGGCGGCGGTGGTAACGGCAAGTGTCGGACAGGTGCCGAGCACAAGTCTTAAAACGGGGTTTTCGGTTAAAATTCCGTTTGTAAAATGCTTTATGTTTTTATTCATTTTACTTATCCCCCTTTTTAATTACGGCTTTATTTATCTTTCCTGCCGTGTTTACGGCTTTTGTTACCGCTTTTGAAGAAATTGTGGCACCCGTTACGGCGTTTACACCGTTAGTGTCTTTTCCTGCCGTACCCTTTAATACCTCAATTTCTTTTTTAAGAGTAAGCCCCTTAAACTGCGAGTACCATTCTTTGTTTCCGGTGTTTTGACCGAGTCCCGGAGTTTCGTTTGAAACATCTAAAACCTTAACGGCTTTAATTTCTCCGTTTTCCTTTACGGCGGTCATAACCTTAACATCTCCGCCGTAACCCTTTTCGGTTAAAACATAAATATAGCCCTTTATTTTTTCGCCGTCAAGCGCTTCAAAATATGTATAAGTGCTCTTACTTTCACCCTTGTTGAGCTTTAGAGTAATGCTTTTTTCCTTATACTCTTTTGCGCTTAACACTTCTTTCATAGAGTCGTTTTGCTCTTTAATGTTAATCTCTGTGATTTTGTCTTTCGTTACAAGATTTGTAACGGCAAGTGCACCCGTAACCACTATACAAATAATAACCATAACAAGTGTCGGAACAGTGACGGGCGCCGATTTAACAAAAAACTCTTTAATTTTCTTTGTATCGATTTTATCGAGAAGGTTTTTAAGCTTTTCTGTCATTACTCTTTAACCTCCTTTGCACCGAACGGCTTTTTGGCGGTTAAATTGTCGATATGCGGAACTAAAATGTTCATAAGAATAATCGAGTAAGATACGCCCTCGGGCATATTTCCGAATCGTCTTATAACGAATGTTATAAGTCCGCAACCGATACCGAAGATAAGCTTACCCAAATTCGTAAGAGGACTTGTTGTATAATCGGTTGCCATAAATATGGCGCCTATCATAAGTCCGCCCGACAAAATTTGCAGTAAAACCGCATTTAACGAGCCTGTAAATATAAAGGTCATAACCGCAACCGTGCCGATAAAGGCAAGGGGGATAATCGGTTTTATAACCTTTCTTAATAAAAGGTAAATTCCGCCTACAATAAGCAAGAACGCCGATGTTTCACCGATAGAGCCGCTATGCATACCCAAAAACAACTCTTTTACCGATGGTACGGTGCCACCTGCTTTAATTGCGGCAAGGGGAGTGGCTCCCGAAACGGTGTCAACCGCCGCTTTTGTAACAGGCTCAAGAAAATTATTTGCTCCCGCCATAAACTTAGGAAAGGAAACAAGCAAGATAATTCTTGCCGCTATTGCGGGGTTAACGAAATTAAAACCTATTCCGCCGAACATCTGCTTTACAACGATTATCGCCGCAACAGAGCCTATCGCCGCTATCCACAAGGGAAGCTTTGGCGGACAGTTAAGTCCTAACAAAAGGCCTGTAACTATTGCCGATAAATCGCCTACCGTTTGGGGCTTTTTAAGAATTAAGTTCCAAAGGAATTCCGCTAAAACCGCCGATAAAATACAAACGGCAACAACACTTGCGGAATAAAGTCCGAATATAAACACACCGTAAAGAGTTGCGGGTAAAAGTGCGATAATAACATCAAGCATTATGCCCGAAGAAGTGTCGGCGTGCCGTATATGCGGAGAGGAGGAAACGGATAAAATACTGTTCATTTACTTTTTCCTCCTTAGTTCGTTTTTGGCTATTCTCATAACCTGCGTCAGCGGTCTTTTTGCGGGACATACGAAAGAACAGCTTCCGCATTCCATACATAAATCAACACTGAGTTTTTTATAGTCGTCCGTTCTGCCCGTTCGGTTTGCCGTTTCAACCTTAAAGGGAACAAGTCCCATAGGACAGTGTGAAGCACATCTTCCGCAACGGATACAGTTCGTTGCCAAGTCTTCTTTTTTAGGCTTCATAACCAAAACGGCGTTAGTTCGCTTTTCTATAACGGTATCGCCGCTTAAAACTGCTTGACCCATCATAGGACCGCCCGTTATAATCTTGTCGGCCTCTTCGGCAACACCGCCGGAAAAATCGAGAATGTCTGAAATCTTAGTACCTATCGGCACTAAAAGGTTTTTAGGCTCGTTTACTGCCGTGCCGTCAACCGTTATTCTTTTGGCGACAAGCGGAATGCCCGTTGTTATGTAATGGTATAAAGCGCCGAGACTCGTTATGTTCATAACGATACAACCGATGTCGCTCGGGAGTTTGCCCCTTCTAAGCACCCTGCCCGTTGCCGAATATATAAGCACCTTTTCGGCACCCTGCGGATACATCGTAGGCAATTTCATAAGCTTTACGGTATCGTCCGTATCTTTAGCGTCCGTTACCATACTGTAAAGGGCGTTTATGGCTTTGGGCTTGTTTGCTTCAACACAAACAACTACTCTTTTAAGATTTAACTTTTCTTTTATTAAGTAAATGCAGTCCATAACATTCTGTCTGTTTTCCATACATTCACGGTAATCTGCTGTAATGTACGGCTCACATTCGGCGGCATTTACGATAAGTGTGTCAATAACCGTATCTTCGGGGGGAGCAAGCTTAACATGTGTCGGGAAACCGGCACCGCCTAAACCTACAAGTCCGCAATTTCTTGCGGCAGCCGACAGGTCTTGTGCCGTTTTAATTTCAAACGGCTTCTTTTCGGGGTCTTCTTCCATTTTACCGTCAGATTCTATCTCAACATAGGTGTTTTTCTGACCGCCTACCGTCTTTTCGTAAATATCGGTGACCGTTCCCGAAACACTCGAATGAACGGGTGCGCTTATAAACGCTTCGCTGTCACCTATTTTCGTGCCGACAAAAACGGCATCGCCCTTTTTAACACACGGCTCACAGGGAGCGCCGATATGTTGGCTCATCGGTATATACACTTTTTCGGGTATAAACCGCACCGTTTCCATTTCCGCCGTACCCTTAAGGTGCGGAAGAAAAACGCCCGAGCGAATTTTCTTCTTAGGGCTTAAAATTCTTTCTTTCATCATATTCCCCCAAACGCTAATAAGCGTTCTGATTTGCAAGTAAAATATGTACTAATATAATTAAGCATATTTATATATATTATAATAGTTTACGGTATATAAGTCAATGATAGTTATTAGGTTGATAATTGACTTTTTTTGCCGTTTGTTATAAAATGGTAAGAAAGTTACAAAAGGAGAAAACGAATGAATTTAGCGATTGTTATTTTTTTGTTTATATTAGGTCTTTTCCTTATTATAAAAGGCGGCGATTATTTTGTTGATGCCGCTTCTTGGATAGCAACGGTAAGCGGAATTCCGAAGCTTATTATCGGTGCTACGGTCGTTAGTATCGCAACAACTCTCCCCGAAATGCTCGTTTCGGTTATGGCGGCGGTTGACGGCAAGGTCGATATGTCGATAGGCAACGCCGTAGGCAGTGTTACCGCAAATATAGGTCTTATTATGGCAATTTCTCTTATTTGTCTGCCGAGTGTTATAAAAAGAAGCGATTATATGCTTAAGTCGGTGCTTATGCTTTTAGGCGCCGTTATTATCGTCCTTTGCGGATTTTCGGGAAAGGTAAGCGTTATATTCTCCATATTATTGCTTGTTATTTTTGCCGTCTTCTTTACCGAAAACATTTTGGGTGCCAAAAAGGCCATGGGCGAAAAGAAAGAATCGGAAGAAAAGGACGAAAATTTAACCGCCAAAAAGACGGTTATAATAAATATCCTTAAATTTGTAGGCGGTGCCGCCGGAATTGTAATAGGCGCACGGCTTCTTGTCGATAGGGGAAGTGAGCTTGCGGCTCTTATCGGAATAAGCGAGAGAATTATCGGTGTTACCATGGTCGCTGTAGGTACATCTCTGCCCGAGCTTATAACAACCGTAACGGCGGTTATTAAAAAGCAGTCGGAATTGTCTGTCGGCAATATTATAGGCGCAAATATTATGGACTTAACTTTAATAATGCCGCTTAGTGCGATAATTTCGGGCAAGAGTCTGCCTATAAAACCTAGTTCTGCTTATATCGATTTACCCGCCTGTCTTTTGGTAGGCATCATTGCGCTTGTGCCGTCACTTATAACTAAAAAGTTCAGCCGCATACAAGGCATTTTGCTTTTGGCGGTCTATATCGGCTATGTTGTTTTAACCTGTACGGTAACTATCGCATAAAACCTGTATTTTCACTTGACATAAGGGCATAGTTAGTATATAATTAACTCTGCCCGATATTTTGGGGAATTGTGTAACGGTAGCACGACAGACTCTGACTCTGTTTGTTGGGGTTCGAATCCCTATTCCCCAGCCATGTAAAAAACCACTTTAGTCTACATGACAAAAGTGGTTTTTTTACAACGAAATAAATTCCTTGTGGGATTTGTGAAATGCACTTCGTGCGTGAAATACGCCTTCGGTGTGTGAAACGTCTGCGGGCATGAGGGGATTTATTTCATTTCACATTGCGGAGGAAACGGAGCAATATTTCACAATTTGCATGAGCAAATTATTTCACATCGGCATCAGCCGATATTTCACTAATAATGTACCGTACAATACTTCGCCTTGATTTATCAACGAATTATGATAAAAATAATACTAACAAATCAGAATTTGTAGGGACGAGAACAAAATGGCATCAAGTAAAGAATACTTAGATTTTTTATTAGAACAATTGTCAGAACTAAATGACATTACACATAAAGCAATGATGGGAGAATACATCATTTATTATCGTGGCAAAATTATTGGTGGTGTTTACGATGAT
>JAZUIE010000039.1:0-33146 GCA_045642125.1 Acutalibacteraceae bacterium
CTTAGGGATTAAAAGTCCAAAAAGGCGACTTTTGGCGAATAACTGCTTCAAAAAAACCGACATACGCCAGTATGCCGGTTTTTTATTTATTGTTCTTCACTCAAAATTCGCTCTTTTTGGATGGAACAGTTTTGTACCTGCGAAATTTTGTGCAGAGCGCAGTGAAAAAATGCAGTAACACTATCGTGTTACAAGGCTTTTTCACAAGTGAGTGCGTAAATTTTGCGGTCCAAAACCTATTTCTCCCTAAGTGAAGCCGCCCTTTGTCGGCTCTTTTTGCTTTTCCTTTGTTATTCTATTGTTAAAATATCCGAGAAGCCCGTGATTTCAAAAACCTCCATGACATCGGAACAAACGTTTCTTAAAACCATACCGTTCCTCTTGTTCATTTCTTTTGTGAAATAAAGTAAAATACGAAGACCTGCCGAAGAAATGTATTCGACCTTTTCAAAATCAATAACAAGGTTTGACATTGAACCTAAATTATTATTGATTTCACTTTCGAGCGTAGGCGCAGTAACGGTATCTATACGGCCCTCTACCAAAACTGTAAGCTTGTCGTTTTCTTTAATGCATGAAATATTCATTGTTTCACCCTTCTTGCGTTAATTTTTGTCTATATGTACATCCATTTGACTAAACGGAATCGGAACCTTGTTTTTATCGAGAGAGTCTTTTATTATGCTCAGTGCTTTTCTCCTGACTGCCGGTCGGTTAACGGGTTCACAGTAAACCTTTACACGGTATAAAACCGCCGAGCTTTCAAAACTTTCGGTGCCCTCATACTCGCATTTCTTAACATTGTTCTGCTCTTTTACTGTTTTGCAAATATCAATTAGCAGCTTGTCGGCGTCAGAAACATCTTTTGTGTAGGAAAGCGGAATGTTGATTTCTATAATGTCGGAAAGCCGTCTTATTGCCGTTATTTCACGGTTGCAAACGGTAATAACCGAGCCATCGTCAAGGTCTTTTAATTTTGTTGACCTTGCCGAAAAGTCAAGAACAAGACACTCTCTGCTCATATATTCGACACATTCGCCCACGCCGTAAAAATGGTCGGCTGAAATGTTAAAGCCCATTATGATATCTTTCAAAATATCTTGAAGCGCAAGACCTATAACGGCACTGACAATACCGAGTCCCGCAACCGCAGATGTTATGTTTATGCCGTAAATCTGCGAAACAAAAAGCACTATACAAAGAATGATTATAAGCTTAAAAATTCTTGATAGGCGTTTTGCTATTAAAAACTTGGCATCGGGCAGTCTTTTTTTGCCGTTTTCTCTTTTCCTTGAAAACCTGTTGACAAGAACTAAAGCGATTATTCCGATAATTACTATAACTACACTTAAAATAAAACGCTCGTCTAAAAAGTTTGTCAATTTACTCATAATACTCACCGAATATGATTTTTATTTTTTCTTCGAGTTCAGTATATGCTAAAGTTCCCTTAAATTCAGACAAACAGTCTAAAATTTCTTTGTAATACCAGAGTTGAACCTTGGGGTCTTTTTGATGGAACGGCTCCCACATTTTGTCCTTATCCTTTAGATAGAGCCTGTGAAAAGAACGGATATTGGCAAGTTTATCGGCAAGCCATAAAATCTTAATTCTTTTGTCGGTTGTCGCTCTTAAATCATCGATGGACTTTTGCTTTCTGTAAAGCCATGTGTCACTTCTTGAACCGCTAAGTCCTACCTCTTCACTTTCTCCCAAAACAATTTCGGCTACATCGTCCCCGAACTTTGCTCTTAACTCTTCGGGGTCTACTCCGCAATCTTCAACAGTATCATGCAGAATACCCGCCGCTATCGTTTTAAGGTCGTCAGTAATCGTTGCGATTATAGACGCCACCTCCATCGGGTGAACGATATACGGTATCTGCGACTTTCTTCGTGTTTGCCCCTCGTGGGCGCTTGTCGCAAATACTATTGCCTCTTCAACTACGTTCATAATTATCTCCTGGTATGTGCCTTTTTAGTTTTCTTCTGTGGTTGTTTCTACTACCGCCTCGTCATCGGTTTTTTCTTCACCTTTATTGCCTGTGTAACGGAAAGCAACCATTGTTATATCGTCAAACTGGTCGGCCTCACCGACAAATCTGTCAACATCGTCTTTAATGTATTCGCAAAGGTCTTTCATGCTGCCGAAATCGACTTCGTTAATCGCATGAAGCAATCTGTCCTCGCCGTAAAGTTCATCGTCCTTATTGATGGCTTCGGTAACACCGTCAGTATAAAGGAAAACGGTATCGCCGGGCGAAAGATTAAGCTCATGGTCTTTATACATAATGCCGTCCATACCCGCTAAAACAAAACCTGCCGGAGTCTTTAAGTATTCAAACTTACCGCCGCCACGTTTTACAAGCGGAGGGTTATGACCTGCATTTACAAATTTAAGAGTGCTTGTTTCAAAATCGAACATTCCCTGCCATGCGGTTACGAACATTCCGGCATCGTTACCGTCACAAAGTGCTTCGTTTCCGAAAGTAAACACTTGGTCTATCGGCATGTTAGCTTCGGTAAGACTCTTTAACTCTGTTTTTGCTCTCATCATAAACATAGCCGCCGGAATACCCTTGCCCGAAACATCGGCAATAAGGAAGTTAACGACTTTATTATTCGTTAAATAGAAATCGTAGAAGTCGCCGCCGACCTCTTTTGCCGTATTCATTTGAGCATAAATATCAAAGTCGTCTCTTTTGGGGAAAGACGGGAAAGCGCTCGGCAAAGCGGAAACCTGAATACTCTTTGCAAATTCGAGCTCCTTATCAATTCTTGCAGACGCCTCTTTGATGTAAATTTTAAGTGTTGCAACGGTCGTGTTGATATCGTCCGAAAGCAAAGCAAATTCTTCATTTGAACGCACATTTACGACAACATTCAAGTCACCGAACGTTATTTGCGACAAAGATTTGTTTACTTCTTTTAACTGATTTACAACAACCTTTTTAATTATGAAATAAACTATCGAGTACAATACGGCAAATACGAGAATTTCCATAAAGGTGTTAACATAAAGAACTATGTTTCTCGTACGGTTTGCCTCTTGTTCGGGGAAGACGGCGAGAAGGTGATAACCCTCGGCGTCTACACACATACAATAGCAGTTCTCGTCATTAAAGCTGTGTTCAAAAACATCGCTATTATTAAAGTCAAATGTTTTAATATCGTCAATATTAAGATAAACCTCAACCCAGTTAGGCGCACTCACAACATTGTACTCGTCATCGAACATAAGGATATATCCCGTTTCACCTATTTTACGGTTGCGTGTTATATCGGTTGCAACGGAATGTATATCGTTTCGTAATTTTTCGCCGCTATAGCCCACCTGTACCATACCGCTTCCGTATTTAACGGCGGCATATTTACGGCTTATTGAATCGTTGTATGAAATGGGACCGTATTTTTGAACATATTGCTGCGCATCGCCCAAAACGCACAAGAACTCTTTTGACTGTTCTCCCGAGTTAAAATCGAAGCCTACAAAGCTCGGCTCGGTAGACTTATAAATTATACCGTTACCGTCAACAAGATTTATCTCGTCAACACCGTTTACTCTTGCGATTTCATTAATGTTACCGCTTGAAACCGTGTTGCTTATTTTTCTTGTGACCGCAAGTAAATCGCTGTCCGAAGCAGACCTTATATCAAGAGTTACTTCGTTTGCCGCATTGAAAAGAGCACGTTTCGTTTCGTTTGCAGAGGTTGTTAACTGTAAATTGTAAACAAAAGAAGTTGTCGCTAAAAACGCCAACACAATTGCAACAAGAAGCCACCTTTGAACTATTTGAGAAATGCTCATGTTCTCTTTTCTGAATTGCATTTTGTCTTTTGTTAAGGCGGAAACCGCTACAGCTGCCAACATAACCGACACTGCGTTTGCAATAACCATAGGCAAAGTACAAGCCTTAACAACGGAAATTGCTTTTTCGGGTTCGCTCATATTTGTAAGGAACACCATCGTTAAATGGAAAATTTCCATAACAACACCCGTTGCCAAAGCAAGTGGCCAAGAAGGTTTCTTATCGTCAAACATAAACTTTCTCAAGAAAGCCGAATAAAAACCTGCAACTATCGTAGAAACACTACACGCCACTCTCGTATATGTACCTATGCCCCAAGCAACGGCTATGTATCTTTCGATACCGCCTATAAGACCCGCTATGATACCTGCAGGACCGCCAAACAACAATCCGCCGCACAAAACAGCGGCATCACGGCAGTTTATTTGGGCACCGTTAATCGGAATACCCCATTCTGTACCTACTATCGCAAGAGAACCGAACAGGATACCGAAAATGGCTTGTTTAACTATATAATTTACTTTTTTGAAAGGGGTTTTTCGGTCAATTAAAGTTAAAAAAACCGAAATAAACACCGGTAAAAGGGTTGCTATACCGAGTTTAACATACGGTTGTGAAAACATAAAATCTCCCCTTAATAGATATAATTTTAAGTATTATACCACATTATAGCAGTAAATGAAAGATAAAAATAAAAAAATATTGACAAAATATGCATTTTGGTGTGATAATATAACAAAGTTAAAATTTTAGGGTGACTTTTTATGCGTGTTATTACGGGCACATTAAGAGGCAAACGCCTTATTACCGTTCCGGGAAACGATGTTGTACGGCCTACAAGCGAAAAGGTAAAGGAAGCCGTTTTCAGTGCCATACAGTTTGACATTGAGGGAAGACGGGTGCTTGACCTTTTTGCGGGAAGCGGACAGCTCGGTATCGAAGCATTAAGCAGAGGTGCAAAAAGTGCCGTGTTTGTTGACCGTTCCGATGTTTCCTTAGGTGTTGTAAAGAAAAACTTAAGCGGTACCCCGTTTGACGACTGCGTTAAGCTTATTAAAAGCGATTACAAAACCTTTTTAAGCAAAACTGCCGACACTTTTGATATCGCTTTTTTAGACCCGCCTTACGGCGCGGGAGTTTTAGAAGATGCCGTTAGGTGTGTATCTGATAAAATGAGCGATTTCGGAATTATTATATGCGAACACCCAAGCGAAATAAGCTTGCCCGAAAAGGTAAATGATTTTGTCACTCTTAAAACCTACAAGTTCGGTAAAATAAAAGCAACTGTTTTCAGAAAAGAAAGGACAGAAAATGAGTTATAAATCGGCGATTTACCCCGGTAGCTTTGACCCCATTACGGTCGGACATCTCGATATAATAACGAGAGCGGCAAATATTTTTGATAAAGTTACCGTTGTTATTATGAAAAATTCAAACAAAAAAGGCTCTTTTACGCCGGAAGAAAGAAAAGAGCTTATCTTAAAGTCAATAAAAGGCCTTAAAAATGTCGAGGTTGAAATTTATGACGGACTTTTGGCGGATTTTGCAAAAAAGAAAGGTGCCTTTGCCGTTATTAAGGGTTTAAGGGCTATGTCGGACTTCGAATATGAGTTCCAAATGGCGCTTACCAACAAAAAATTAAACCCCGATATCGAAACGCTTTTCCTTACTACCAGTGCCGAAAATATGTACTTAAGTTCAAGTATGGTTAAGGAAATTGCAAGTATGGGCGGAGATGTTTCGTCCTTTGTTCCCAAAGAAATTTTAAGCGATATAATAAAACGCTTGAAATAAATTAAGTTTAATGGTATAATTTGTATAATAGCAAAACGGAGGATGATAACTATGACACTTGACGAGTTACTCGAACAGTTTGACGAGGTCCTTGACGGCGGCATTAAAATTCCGGGCAAAAAGACGGTTGTTGATATTGAAAAATTACGTGCAGTTGTTGATGATATCCGTCTTAATATCCCCAGCGAAATAAAACAGGCCCGTGGTATCGTTGCGGACCGCACCGATATTATCACTACGGCTAAGCACGAAGCTGACGGCATTATAAGAAGTGCCGAAGAACGTGCTAAGGAAATGGTTGCAAAGGAAGAAATCGTAAAACTTGCCCAAGAAAAGGCTGCTGAGATTATTTCCAATGCTCAGACTAAGAGCCGTGAAATGAGAAAGGCCGCTCAAGATTTCGTTGACGATATTATGAGAAGAGCTGACGAAGGTCTTACCGCTAATTTAGGCGAAATCCGTAAGACAAGAGCAAGTCTTCACAATCAAGGCCCAATTTCGAAAGACTAACTAAAAAAAATAAAATCACTACTGCTTTTACAGTAGTGATTTTTTTATGCCTTTTTTACATTTTGTTTAGGGTTTCGAATAAATAATCAGAGAACTCCTCAGCCGTTGCGCCGTCCTTTGTACCCGTTACGGTAACCTTTTTCTCGGTTTCGGTACAAACCATAAGAGCGCCCGAAAGCTTGTCGGCTTTCTCCTTAAAGCCTATGTGGCGGAGCAACATTTCGGTTGCCTTAAAGATACTTGTCGGGTTGGCATAGTCCTTAAGACCTTCTTCTATCATTCTCGGCGCTGTTCCGTGAATGGCCTCAAACATAGCATACTTGTCGCCTATATTGGCGCTTCCCGCCGTTCCGACACCGCCTTGAATCTGCGCCGCCTCATCGGTTATTATGTCGCCGTAAAGATTAGGAAGAACAAAAACAGAGAACTTGCTTCTTATGTCTTCGTTTACCAAATTTGCCGTCATAATGTCGATGTAGTAATCTTCCGCTTCAATGTCCGGATAGTCCTTTGCGACCTCGTGGCAAATCTCGGAAAACTTACCGTCAGTTTTCTTCATTATATTTGCTTTTGTTACTATTGAAACACTTTTTTTGCCGTTGTTTTTGGCAAATTCAAAAGCCGCTTTTGCTATTCTTCTTGTACCGGCGTTTGTCGTCACCTTAAAGTCGAATGCAAGAGTGTCGGGAATTTCTATACCCTTTGAGCCTAAAACATATTCGCCCTCGGTGTTTTCTCTGAAGAATGTCCAGTCGATATTCTTATCCTTAACACAAACGGGTCTTACATTTGCATAAAGGTCAAGCTCTCTTCTCATTGCAACATTTGCGCTTTCGAGTGTTCCGCCCTTAAGGGTGGTTGTAGGACCTTTAAGCAAAACATTGCATTTTTTTATTTCTTCCAAAACATCGTCCGGAATAGCCTTATTTTTGCTTACACGGTTTTCTATCGTAAGTCCCTCGATGTTTTTAACTAAGACCTTACCGCTCTTTATTTCTTCCTTTAGCAAAAACTTAAGAAGCTTTATGGCTTCGTCTGTAATAACGGGACCTATTCCGTCACCGCCTAAAACACCTATTACTATTGTTTCGAGCTTCGAAAAATCGGTAAAGGTGTTATCGTTTTCCATTTTTTGCTGTCTTTTAATTTGTTCTGTCAGTAAACTTCTGAAATGATTTACCGCTTCGTCAATATATTTTTCCATATCAGTGTTCCTTAGTATAATTTAGAAGTCCGCCCGACTTTAATATTTCTCTTTGTCTTAAAGTAAAGTCGGCATTAAGCTTATAGCTTTCGTTCTTTGTTTTGTTAATAAGAGTAATTTCGCCGCTTTCAAAACCGCCGTAAATATTTGTTAAAGCAAGGCTGTCGCCCTCGCTTATTTTATCGTAATCTTCGGCATTCTTAAAGGTAAGCGGAATAATTCCGGCATTTATTAAGTTTGCAATATGTATTCTTGCAAAGCTCTTTGTAATAACCGCTCTTACTCCCAAATACATCGGTACAAGTGCCGCATGTTCACGGGACGAGCCCTGACCGTAGTTTGCGCCGCCTATAACTATGCTCTCTCCGAGCTTTTTGGCTCTCTCGGGGAATTCCTTATCGCAAACACCGAAGCAGAACTGTGATAAATGCGGAATATTTGAACGGTAGGGGAGAATTTTTGCACCGGCAGGCATTATGTGGTCTGTTGTTATGTTGTCGCCCACTTTTAATGCAACCGCAGCACAAATTTCGTCCGTTACCGGCTTCGATTTCGGGAACGGCTTTATGTTGGGGCCTCTTAAAATTTCAACACTGTCCGATTTTTCTTCCGTTTCGGGAGATAAAACCGCCGTATCGTCTATCTTAAACTTTTCGGGCATATTTATCTTAGGCATTTCGCCCAAAAGTCTCGGGTCGGTTATTTCACCCGTAAGTGCCGCAGCAACGGCTGTTTCGGGGGATACAAGATAAACTCCTGCGTCTGCCGTTCCGCTTCTGCCTAAGAAGTTACGGTTAAATGTTCTGAGCGATACACCGGCGGAATTAGGCGAAAAGCCCATTCCGATACAAGGACCGCAGGCACATTCAAGAAGTCTTGCACCCGAAGCTAATATATCACTGAGTCCGCCCATATCGGAAAGCATTGTTAAAACCTGCTTTGAGCCGGGCGATACCGAAAGGCTTACTCTCTTATCAATGGTCTTTCCCTTAAGCAATGCCGCAACCTTTAACATATCGAGAAGTGACGAGTTGGTGCAAGAGCCTATGCAAACCTGATTAACCTTAGTTCCCTTAAGCGATGCTACCGTTACAACATTGTCGGGAGAATGCGGACATGCAATAAGCGGCTCTAAGGTATCGAGATTTATGTCAATTATCTTATCGTACTTTGCATCGGAGTCGCTTTTAAGCTCAACATAATCTTCTTCTCTGCCTTGCGCTCTTAAAAACTCTCTTGTTATTTCGTCAGACGGGAAAATAGATGTAGTTGCACCGAGCTCCGTACCCATATTGGTTATGGTTGCTCTTTCGGGAACGGAAAGCGTCTTTATGCCTTCTCCGCCCCATTCGATTATGGCACCTACACCGCCCTTAACCGACAAAATCCGCAAAATTTCAAGGCTTATGTCCTTCGCCGAAACAAAGGGTTTTAATTTGCCCGTTAAATTGACCTTATACATTTTGGGCATGGTTATATAATATGCGCCGCCGCCCATACTTACGGCAACATCAAGTCCACCGGCACCCATAGCAAGCATACCTATTCCACCGGCTGTCGGTGTGTGACTGTCCGAGCCTATAAGTGTTTTACCGGGTTTGCCAAAGCGCTCTAACTGTACCTGATGGCAAATGCCGTTGCCGGGACGGGAAAAGTAAATTCCGTGCTTTTCGGCAACCGACTGTATATAACGGTGGTCATCGGCATTTTCAAAGCCCGACTGAAGCGTGTTATGGTCTATGTAAGCAAGACTTTTTTCGGTTTTAACACGCTTTAAGCCCATTGTTTCAAATTCGAGATACGCCATAGTACCGGTTGCATCCTGAGTTAAGGTTTGGTCAATTTTAAGAGCAACCTCACTGCCTACGGTCATATCTCCGCTTATTAAATGTTCTTTTATTATTTTTTGTGCTATCGTGTATCCCATTTTCTTAGTCCTTTTTCATATGTTTATATGCATTGTTTACATGATTATAAGAGAGCTTGTAGGCTTTCTCGGTATCTTTTTTGGCTATTGCCTCATAAATTTCTCTGTGCTCTTTGGCAGATGCCGCCGCACGGCTTGTATTTGTAACGGAAGCTCTTCTGTATTTTTGAATTTTCTTATGTAACGGCATTAAAATTTCATAAAATATGTTTCTTCCGCTTGCCATATAAATAAGCTCGTGAAAACGGTTATCCATAAGCTTTATGCGGTCGGGGTCGTTCTTTTGAACATAAAATTCCTGCAGCTCGACCGTTTCTTTAATCTCGTCTAAAATGTCGTCAGGACAGTTTTCGGCAACCATTTTGCAAACAAGACATTCAAGCTGACTTCTTATAAGAAAAATGTCTTCAAGGTCTTTGTCGGTTATACCTATAACAATAGCACCCTTACCCGACTCTTCGATTAAATGCTCTTGCTCGAGTTTTCTTAACGCTTCTCTTATGGGCGTTCTGCTGACTCCGAGTGAAGCACTTAATTTACTTTCGGTTAATATGTCGCCTCTTTTATAAGTACCGCTTAAAATATCGTTTTCGATATGTTCAAAAACCTGATCGGCAAGTGATACTGTTTTGTGTTCCAAAATTAAATGCCTCCTTTAAGAATACCGCCGGAATACTCTTTAACCTTATTATCGATTTCTTCGTCCGAAAGGGTTGTCTGTCTTCCGTCTTCATATTCTTTGTCTATCCACTCTTTAAGCTTTAATACAAGTTCGCTTTTTTTGTCAACCTTGTTTTTGTCCTCAAGGTTGTACTTTACATTTATGTAATAAGCAATACCTGCAAGTCCCGAAGCCTTTCCGAGCAAAACAAGGGGCGGACGGTTTAATATCTTTTCGGTATTGAATATATTGTAAATTTCCTGATCTTTTAACAGTCCGTCTGCGTGAATACCGGCTCTTGTTACATTAAAGTTCTTACCCGCAAAAGGTGTCATAGGCGGAATATTATAGCCTATTTCCTTTGTAAAGTATTCCGCAATTTCGGTAATAACTGTCGGGTCCATACCGTCAAACGAACCACGAAGTGAAGCATATTCCATAACCATTGCTTCAAGCGGAACGTTACCCGTTCTTTCGCCTATACCGAGCAAAGAACAGTTAACGGCACTCGCACCGTAAAGCCATGCCGTTGCGGCGTTTGATACTGCCTTATAAAAGTCATTATGACCGTGCCATTCGAGCATTTCACTCGGAACACCCGAATACTGCTGCAAACCGTAAATGATACCGGGGACACTTCTCGGCAAAGCAACTTCGGGATACGGAACACCGTAACCCATTGTGTCACACGCTCTTATGCGAACGGGGATACCTGCGTCTTCGGACATCTTCATAAGCTCGTTTACAAACGGAACTACAAAGCCGTAAAAATCGGCTCTTGTTATATCTTCAAGGTGGCATCTAGGCATTACACCCGCCTCAAAGGCTTCGGCAACCGATGCAAGATACATATCCAAAGCTTCCTTGCGTGACTTTTTGAGCTTTTTGAAAATATGATAGTCACTGCACGAAACTAAAATTCCCGTTTCTCTTATTCCCAAATCTTTAACAAGCTTAAAGTCTTCCTTATTGGCTCTTATCCATGTAGTGATTTCGGGGAATTTAAGACCTAATTCCTGACATTTTTCTATCGCCATACGGTCTTTTTTGCTGTAAACAAAAAACTCGGTCTGACGGATAATGCCGTAAGGACCGCCGAGCCTTGACATAAATTTATAAAGCTCAACTATCTGTTCTACCGTATAGGGCTCTACAGACTGCTGACCGTCACGAAGCGATGTGTCGGTTATCCAAATATCCTTAGGCATACCGAGCGGTACTCTGCGGTGGTTGAAGGCAACCTTCGGAACATCCTCAAAGCTGTAAAAGTCACGGTATAAATTAGGTTCTTTTACATCCTGCAAAGAATACTTATATGTATCCTGCTCAAGCAGGTTTGTGTTAGGTGATATTTCTAACATATTACTCCCTCTTTTCAAGAAAAGTATAAGTGTATACAATTATACACACATATCTATATACTGTCAATAATAATTTTGCATATTTTTTGCAATTTCTCCGAATATTTCGGCAGTTGAGCAGTTATTTTGCCCGTCTGCGAATACAACACCTACATATTTAGGCTTCTCGTAGGGGAAGAAGCCGCAGAAAAAGCTGTTGGTTATTTCGTTTCCGTTTTCGTCATATCTGCCCGTTTGCGCCGTTGCGGTTTTACCCGCCAGAGAAACTTCGCTTATATTTGCCGCTTCACCCGTACCCGACAAAACAACTTCTCTTAAAGCGATTTTAAGTGTATCGGCAGTAGATTTTTCCATAGCCTTTGTTTTTGCGCCTTTATTATACTTCGTTTCCCTGCCGTCTAATAAGGTTTTTTCGATAATTGACGGAACAAAGTAACTGCCGTCAGTTGCAATAGCCGAATATAAAGTCAAAAGCGAAACGGGGGATAAAAGCAGTTCGCCTTGTCCTATCGCAAAATTGGCAAGAAGTCCGTTTGAGTTAAGATGCGACAGTTCTGTTAAATTACCGCCGTTTACGGTTAAATTTTTTCCGATATTAAAATCTGTCCCGAAATTAAGTCTTTGGGCGGTTTTTCTTACACTTTCGGCACCCAAATTAATGCCTAAATTATAAAAATAAGCATTACACGAATTTTTAATGGCGTTTATTAAGTCCATACCGCCGTGACCGTCTCTTTTATGGCAAAAGTAATCTCGGTTGTCGATATTCACCTTTCCCGTACAGTCGTAAGAAAACTGTAAAAAGCCGTTTTCTATCGCCGCCGCCGCAACGCAGGGCTTAAAAACCGAGCCTACATTATAGGCGTTTACCGCTCTGTTAAAAAGCGGACTGTCGGCAGCGTTAAGGCTAAGCTCGATTTTTTCTTTGTTGTAATGCGGCTTACTTATCATTGCCCTTATTTTTCCGCTTTTGGCTTCGCAAATAATAACTGCGCCTTTAGTAAGGCTTTTACTTGCATTTTTTACTATGTTGCAAATATTGACATCGAGCGTTGTTACGACACCTTTTTGAACTTCCGCCAAATCTCCCGAAAATTCGGGCTTTACACCCTTTAGTATTTCACCTTTTCCGTTAAGATTAAAAACAGCGTCAACATTTTCCTTTGAGTATAAAATGTCATCGTACGCTTTTTCGATACCCGTAACACCGTGGCCGTCACTGTCACAGTACCCTATAATATGTTCGGCGACAAAATCGTCCGCTTCGGTTTTATATACATAAGTTTCGGCAATGCTTTCGCTTTTTGCCGAGCCTTTTATTTTGCAAACATAAGGCTTATTCTGCTTTAGTGTGCTCAGCGCTTCTTCTAAAGTATCGCCCCTTAAAATCTGACATGCATTAACAATGCCGTCCGGCGTAGGTGCTATAGCGCAGTATTTTTCCTTTTTGTTGTTTGTTAAAGGCAGCATATTCGTATCGTAAACGGTCCCCCGCATTCTCGATACCGTTATTCTGTATGAGCTTTGGCTTGTCTGCGCTTCCTTATAGCTTCCCGATGTTATAACGGCAACCCTTAAAACGCAGGTTAAAAAGAGCAAACACATAACAAAAAAGCAAATTGCCGTTCTTCTTGCAAAATGCCCTTTATATTTTATGATTTTGTTTTTTTTAATATGCATAAAAACACCCCGTCAACTTAATTATTGACGGGGTATATATCTTTTATTCGGCTTTCATTCTGAGCATTGAGCCCGTTTTTACGGGTCTTTTATACGGTATTTTTATTATTTGCATCGGGTGCGGTGCCGAGTCGATTTGCTCGTCCTTTTCGTTATAAAGAATGTCTGTTTTAACATTAAAGGGCTTGTTTCCCGCTTCAAGACAGTTTAGCTCTGTTCCCGATAAAAATTTATTTTTAAGAACGGCTGTAATCTTACCGTCTTCATATCCCGTTACTATTGCCGCTAATGCATAATCTCTTATGTAACCTGCGCTGTCGTAGGTTTGGGCATTTTTAGGCGGTCCCAAATAAAAGCCGGTGGAATATGTTCTGTGGCTTATTGTGTTAAGCTCGTCATTAACCCACGAAGGCAATTTCCAGCCGTCAAGATTTCCCTTAAGACTGTCAAGAGCGCCCCTGTATGCATTCGCCGTAACCGCAACATAATACTCGGTCTTCGCTCTGCCCTCGATTTTAAGACTCGAAATTCCGGCTTTAACCATTTTATCAAGATAAGGCGCCATACACATATCGTTTGCATTAAGTATGTATGTTCCCTTGTCGGTTTCGGTTATGTCGAAATACTGACCCTCTCTCGTTTTTTCCATAAGAGAGTAACTCCAACGGCAGGGCTGGGCGCAGTCGCCTCTGTTTGCATCTCTGCCCGTCATATAGCTCGACAAAAGACACCTTGACGAAAACGAAACACACATAGCGCCGTGTACAAAGGCTTCAAGCTCCAAATCGGCGGGGGTTTTGGCTCTTATTTGCGCTATTTCATTAAGAGATAGTTCTCTCGCCAAAACAACCCTCTTAGCACCCATATTGTAAAACTCGTTAGCCGTTACGGAATTAACAGTGCCCGACTGAACGGAGATATGTAAATCGCAGTTTTTTGCAAACTTTTTTACAAGCGAAATACTGCCTATATCCGAAGCGATTACGGCATCAACTCCGATATCGCTTAAATAGGTTAAGTATTCGGGCATTAAAGCAATTTCGTTCTCGTGCGGAATGGTATTGCAGGTTACATGCACCTTAACGCCGTGTTTATGGGCATACTCTACACCGCATTTAAGCTCTTCGTCAGTAAAATTAGCCGAAGCCGTACGCATTCCGAAACGCTGTCCTGCAATATATACCGCATCGGCGCCGAAATCTACCGCCGTTTTAAGTCTTAAAAGGTCACCGGCAGGACATAAAAGCTCGGGAATTTTTATATCAGTCATAGTATTCATATATCCAGTTCTTTTGCTTTTTAAGTCTGTTTATTGTTGCATTATGCTCTTTTAAGGTTTTTGTATAATAAAATTTCATATTGGCATCTGTTACGAAATAAAGGTAATCGAAATTTTCGGCAGGATAAAACGATGCCTTTATAGTGTCAATTCCGGCAGAGCATAACGGCCCTACGGGCAGACCCCTGCACTCATAGGTGTCGTACTTTCCGTTGCCGTGCGGGTATTTTTTAGTGGGCGAAGAGCCGAGTGTCGGGAAATCACTGTCAATAAGGCGGTTATAGAACACCGCCGCAACCTTGGGCGCTTCCGTTTTATACTTGCCCGATTCGAGTTCGACTATCGAAGCCATTGTCATAACCTCGTGGAACGAATACTCTTTTTCGCCTATCTTTATGTTTTCGGTGTTAAGGTTTGCTTTTTTAAGCTTACTGTTTAGAGTCGAAAGCATTTTATCGACCGCCAAATGAGCGCATTCCTTTGAATCATAGCTGTAAAAATCGTATGTTTCGGGGAACAAATAGCCCTCAAGTCTATAATAAACGCTTTCGCTCGGTATAGCTTCAACAAACGGGTAATTAAACTTACCCTCCTGCACCTCGTCTATAAAGTCGCCCTTAGTGCAAACACCTTTTTTATCGAGAAGCT
The DNA here is from genome assembly GCA_045642125.1 of Acutalibacteraceae bacterium. GTDB lineage: Bacteria > Bacillota > Clostridia > Oscillospirales > Acutalibacteraceae > UBA737. Next base: position 14,873 of record JAZUIE010000039.1, read on the forward strand.
CGGCAATATCGTCAACCGTTGCGCCTTCTTTTACCGTAACCCTTACGCTCTCGGCTTTTGCGCCGTCCGTCATAAGCATATTTGCTATTGACTCGTAACCCGCCTCGCAGTCAAAAGTGTAAAGACCGTACTTAAACTTGCCGTCATAACCTTTGATTTTTGAGTAAACTCTGAACAATATAGGGCTTTTAACGGCGCCCGACTCACAAAGGCCGTCCGCTATTTGAGCAGTACCCGAGCCTTTTTTAACATCTAAGACGCACTCTTTGCCCGTTCTTCCGAAGCCTATTCCCAAATAATCGGCACCCGCAAAAACAAGACAAATTGCGATAATAACAGATACTACAACTATCGCCACTATCCAAATAACCGTTTTGGCGGTGCTGTCCTTTTTATGATTATTTCTGTTAGGCGAAGCCTTTAAGTCACCGCTTTTGTCTATAACAAAGCCGTTATCAATATTAAATTCGTCCGCCTTATTTAAGTTGTTGTTTTCTTCCATTATTCTTCTCCGAAACGCATTGCCTTGCGTGTTTTTTCGGCAGTTTCTCTGCCTTTTAATTTTTCGGTTATCAAAAAGCCGAACTCGAATGCCGCACCCGCACCGTAAGCGGTAATAACATTGCCGTCTATGACGGCTTTTTCGCTTATAACAAAGGCACCCGTTAAATCTTTTTCAAAACCCGTAAAACAGGTTGCTTTTTTGCCTTTAAGTATATTTTTATGACCTAAAATGCTCGGCGCCGCACAAATTGCCGCCATAATAAGGCCTTTATCGTTTGCATAGTCGATAACTTTCTGAACTCCGTCACTTTTTTCGAGATTGAGAGTACCCGGCATTCCGCCCGGCAACACTATCGCCTCAAGTCCTGAAAACGAGATTTCGTCAAGAGTTATATCCGCCGAAACGGTAATATTATGTGAGCCCGTAACCGACTTGCCGGTTACACCTACGGTTTTAGCCTCAATACCGCTTCTTCTTAAAATGTCTAACGGAGTAAGCGCTTCGGTTTCTTCAAAACCGTCCGCCAAAAAGATGTATACCATTATAATACCTTCAATACTTCTTCTAAAATATCTTTGCTTATATCTTCGATTTTTCTGGGACTGCCGTCCTTTGCGCAGGGTATAACAGTCCAGCCCGAGTACTTTGCCGTAAAGTATGCCGCTTTCCGGCATTTTTCCAAATACTCTGTATCCTTTTCGTGAATATCCTTTTTGTTTTCGTCACCCTTATATCTGCCCGATAAAAGCTTTTGCGAAACGTCTATCGGCATATCCAAGAAAATAACCTTATCGGGACGGGGAATTTTAACCTTTTCGTACTCAAAATCATAAAGCCACGAAAGAAAGCTCTCCCATTCGCTTTCATTGAGCTTTGAGGTTTGGTGTACGGCATTAGAGGTCGTATAGCGGCCCGAAATAATTATTCCGCCGTCATTATAATATTTTCCCCAGTCGGTCTTAAAGGAGGCAAAACGGTCAACGGTATAAAAAACCGAAGCGGCAAAGGCGTTTACATCGTCAGGCTTTGTGCCGAACTGTCCGCCTAAATACATCTTTACAAGAGCGCTCGAGTCACTTTCGTAATCGGGAAAGGACACGCTTTTTGAGTCAATACCTTTTTCTTTTAATAGCTTCGGCAACAAATTAAGCTGTGTAGATTTTCCGCTTCCGTCAAGTCCCTCTATTACAATAAGCTTACCCATTACTTTTTAAGCTCCTCATAAAATTCTCGCATAAATGCCGCTTTCCCGCAGGTCATTTTACCCTCAGGACAAGCGCCGCCGACACAAGACGGACCGGCTTTCTTAAAGAGATTAGGCGCAACCTTTGATACTTCCTTTAGCATCATATCGGCAACTTCTTTTATTTCCCATTGCGCACGGTTGCAGCAACGGTGATGAAAGAAATTCATAAGCGTTCTTGCATTCATTGTTACGACTATTTTTGTTTCACAAGCATTAGGAAGTACAAATCTCGCATCTTCTATCGCCTTTTTTTCGGCGGCTCTTTTTGCCGATTTTTCGTCCATACCTTCGCTTAAAAATGTCTTAAAGTGTTTTTCTTTAAGTATATCTGCTAACTTATCGTAAGCGTCTTGGTCGTCCTGCATTGTCTTTTTATAAAGCTCTGCCGCTTCGGGCAAGTCTGCTATTTCGGGCGGAATAACATAAGAGAATGCGCCCTCGGTTACATAGCGCTGACTTTTTTGGCTGTAGGAAGCAAGTCTGTGACGGACAAGCTGATGTGTTAAAGCACGGCTCACACCCTCAATGCCGAATGTAAAGCTAACATGCTCAATAGGACTTTCGTGTCCTATGTCGGCAAGCATATTGACAAAAGAACTGACCTTTTCTTCGGTTAAACCGTCACGCAAATCTTCTATGCCGGACGGACTGTAACAAAGTTTTGCGGCAAACGCAACCGTTCTTTCGGGGTCGGGAGTATGTGCTAAAAGAGTAACCTTAGGCATAATGTTTCTCTCCTTATTAACTCAAATAATATATACTTGTATAATTATAACAAATTTTCTCTTTCTATTCAACGAATATTTTACTTAAAAAGTGTAATTTTTTTTATAAAAAGTCTTTTTATGTCGAGCAAAATGTGGTACAATGGAAAAAAGAACATTTTAGGAGGCTTTTTTAATGGCAAGTATTGATTTTAAGCATACCCCGTACGGCGACCTTGCCATCGTCAGTATGAGAGGTTGCGAAGACATTTCTTCTAAGGTAGACTATTACCTTAAAAACTGGCGCAACGTTAAGGAAGACGAGTCTTTCGTTGTCGGCGCTAACTGTCCCCGTTTCGGTTCGGGCGAAGCAAAGGCCGTTCTTAACCATACGGCAAGAGGTCTTGACGCATTTATTATTTGCGACTGCTTCAATTACAGCGTAACCTATAAAATGTACGGACAAGTTGTTCCGATGAGCCCCGATGACCATTTCCAAGACTTAAAGCGTGTTATTGCCGCTTTCGGCGGAAAAGCAAGAAGAATTTCGGTTATTATGCCTATGCTTTATGAGGGCAGACAGCACAGAAGAACTGCAAGAGAATCAATGGACTGCGCTATGGCTCTTCAAGAGCTCGTAGCTATGGGTGTTAAGAATATTATCACCTTTGATGCGCACGACCCGAGAGTTAACAATGCCATTCCGCTTGACGGCTTCGACAATGTTCAGGCGGCTTACCAAATGATTAAAGCACTCCTTAAAAATGTCCCCGATGTTAAGCTCGACAGAGATAACACCATGATAGTTTCTCCCGATGAGGGCGGAATGGGACGCTGCATTTACTACTCTTCCGTTTTGGGACTTGAGCTCGGTATGTTCTACAAGAGAAGAAATTACTCAATAGTCGTTAACGGCAGAAACCCGATAGAAGCCCACGAATTTTTGGGCAACGACATAAAGGGCAAGGACCTTATTATTGTTGACGATATGATTTCTTCGGGCGACTCAATGCTCGATATCGCCGCAAAGCTTAAAGAAATGGGTGCAAAGAGAATTTTCGTGTTCTCGACATTCGGTCTTTTCGTTGAGGGACTCGATAAATTTGACGAGTACTACAAAAACGGAATTATAGACAAGGTATTTACTACAAACCTTATTTACCAAACTCCGGAGCTTTTAAGCCGTGAATGGTATGTAGATGTTAACATGGCAAAATACATCGCTTTACTTATAGACACGCTTAACAACGATAACTCAATAAGCTCACTTCTTGACCCTGCCGACAGAATTAAGAAGATAGTTGATAAATATAAAGAGAACTGATACTTAAAACTTTTACCGCATAGCCTTAGGGTTATGCGGTATTTTTTTGCGCAAATATCAGAGTTAAAAAGGCATATATAAAGACAGTTTACCGTAAATTTAATATATAATATCTTATCGGGAGTTTAAGACTTATGAAAGTGAAATTTTGCTTTTTTCTTTCGTTTTCGGTTTTTGTTTGTTCCTTTGTTTTCGTTTGCTTAATACTTATTGCGCCGAAAAAAAGCAAAAGCAAAAATACGGTAAATTTATGCGCAACGGGAGAAATAAACTCTCTTTTTAATATGTCGCTTTCCAAAGAAGAAAAGGCGGTGTCTGTATCGTCTTCGGATACGGTACTCGGAAAAGTAACCGAAAGATACATTTCGCCCTATACGGCAAACACATCGTATAATAATGTTTTTCTTAAAAACTCGACCGACCTTCAAATTGATATAAAAAGTCTTCTTACCTCTCCGCTTTCCTTTTCACTTAAAAAGGACGGCGACTCCCCAAAGGTCCTTATTTACCATACCCACGCAACCGAGTCGTATCTTGACTGTGAAAAAGATTTCTATACAAAAAGCGACACTCCGAGAAACAGAAACAAAGAAAAAAATATGGTGCTTATAGGCAAAACCGTTTCGGACATACTAAATAAAAACGGTGTTATAACTCTCCACGATACGACACTGCACGACTACCCGTCATATAATGAAAGTTATTCAAATTCCGCAAAAACGGTTGTAAGCTACAAGAAAAAGTACCCGTCAATAAATATTTTCATAGATATTCACAGGGACAGTATAACAGACTCAAACGGTGACAAAACTAAACTTACAAAGGACATAAACGGCAAAAAAGCGGCACAGATAATGCTTGTTATGGGCTCACAGTCGGGCGGTGTTACGAATTTTCCCGATTATAAGGAAAATCTTAAACTTGCGGTAAAAATTCAAGACAAAATAGAAAGCACTTATCCGGGTCTTGCCCGTTCTTTATCGCTTATGCCGAAAAACTACAACGAAAGCTTATCTAAAGGGTCCGTTTTAATCGAAATCGGAACAGACGCAAATACATTAAAGGAGGCAACCTACTCCGCCGAACTTTTAGGCGAATGTCTTTCGGCGCTCTTTAAGGAATTATGAAAAAAAGAAGAAGTTTATTTTTAAGCTCATTTATTATTACATTTACCATTATTTTATGTATGTTTATATTCGTTTACGGAATTTTTGCTTCGTTCGAAAGCATACAAAAAATAGGGTTCGGAAAAACAAAAACCGCCGTCCAAATAATTGACGGCGGTATTCGTGTTCTTGATTTTTATATAAAATTTTAACTTACGAGTTTTTTTGCACCCTTAACGATTTTGTTATAAGAGGTTGACGAAATTTTGCCGAGCGGTACACTGTCTACCGAATATTCGTACTTAATTTCACTTACCTTTCTAAACTCAATAACCATCGGCGCAGAGCCGTCAGAGTAAGAAAGTGTTACTTTGGCATCGGGAGAAACAGTTAAGCCGTTTGTCGAAAAATCGTTACTCTGAAGGCTTACAAAGGTTTCATAAAAGCTCTGAAAATCTTTCGATTTTATCTTTTTATCACCGCATTTAACGGTAAATTTATTCTTTTCTTCTTCGCCGTTATACTTAATTGAGAAATCGTAAACGGCGTCTTTTGTTTCAAGCTTAAAGGAAGAAAGCTTGTTTAACATTTCCATACAAACTATGGAAGAGTAATAATCGGTGTATCCGAAATCGGCAAAATCTAAATTGCTCTTGTTTACTTTCTTTATAACCTTGCTGTTATCCGAAATAATCGCACAGTAATTTTCGTCAACAACCGAAATTTTATAGGTTTTTGACTTGGAGCCTACCTTGGCGGTTACGATTATATCGGGGTCATTAAGTCCTACCGCTTTAAGCGATTCGGGAGAACAGTCATACGAATATAAACCCGCAACCTCTACACCGCTTGTAAAGAGAGAAATTGTACCCTCAAAGTTATCGGCGGCCCTTTTTATCGGACTTACTACAACATAAGCTATAACCGATGAAAGCTTTTCTTCGGTATTGGGCTTTAACACTATTTCTTTCTCGAAATGCTTACCCGAAACGGTTATAGAATCGAATGTAACACTGTCGGACCCGTCTTCGGCGGCAAATTCGGCAGGTATACTACTTGCGTCTGCCAAATCTAAAAGACCGAAATTAAACTCGGCAGGAGTGTCGCTGTTGACAAGGAATATCTCGTCACTGCCGTCCGTTTTCATATAAGTACCCGTCTTATCGGGTGCCTCGTTTCCTACAAGGACACTTGTTTTCTTGCCGTCTTCAAGCGTAAACTCGGCTTTGTATTTTGGACTTTCGAGTCCGCAGTCCGAGGGCTTCATGGCGGTTATTTTTTTAAGCGCTCTTATGCTCGAAGCAGAAGAAATTTTAGAAGAAATCACATCACTGCTCGACAACTCTTTATCGACACCCGATACATACCAAATGTCACCGTCATCCGATTTTTCCTTATAAAAATCGAATGTACCGTTATCGTTTGTAAATTTTGCGGACTTGATTTTTTCTTTGTCTATATCGACTACGGTTATTATTTTAAGGTCGTTATTTTCGTCCTTATTTTCTTTGTCGGGGACTAATTTAATTACGGCAACCGTACCGCCTATCAGTAACAAAAGCACACAAAAAAGGGCTATAATCGGAATAAATTTTTTCTTTTTATTGCCGCTTTCCCGCTCTTTGTCCCTATCCTTTTCGGGGTCGGCAAAAACGGTCGACTCGTTACCGTCATTATCAAAAAAGTCACTCATCGTGCATTCTTTCTCCTATAATAAATGAATATGCCCAAAGCTATTGTCGCTATCGGCAACAAAACGATAAATACTATAATAACAATCGCAGATTTTGCCTGTGTAACCGTATCGGAGAAGCTTTCGTCCGTTATCGTCTTGCTGACGAATTTAACACCCGTATTTTTGGTGTTTGAAGCTTCGTCCGCACAGGAAAGAACTAAATCTTTGTTTTTAAGCTGTGTATATTCCGCCCAGTTAGACTGTATAATCTGAGCGCTCGAAAATGCGATAACCGAGCTTGTTACTTCGTTATCCTTACTGTCATATCCCGACTTTTGGGACATAATACAGGTCGAAAACTGACCCTTGTCGTCAGAGTTGTAATCGTTATAATCTTCGGGGGCGCCTACGGGCGCTATTACAACACTGTCCATAGCAGTATCGAGAAGTGAGGTCACTTTTGTGGACTTATCGTCCGCCTCGCCTATTGCCATAGGAACATTATAAGAAGCAACACAAAGCGACTGCTTCGGAACAAGTGTCGAGCTATCGGGTGTTATCATATATATACCGTTGTCTTCAAGACGGTACTGCGTATCGGTTTCAAACAAAAGTCCTTCCTTAACATCTATTCCCCATTCGGACAAAAAGCCGTAAAGGTTGGGAAGTGCAGGACAGGAAGCATCACCGAAGAACAAAAGTCCCTTTCCTAACTTACCGTCATTTTGAAGATAATCTGAAATTAAGGAAAGCTCGGTTTCGGTAAAGTCCTTATCGGGTGACATTATAACAAGAAGATTGCTTCTTTCGTCAAGCGAAGAAATAAGAGTATCGGTGTTTTCTTCGACCGCATAACCGTTATTCTTAAGCAATGTTTTTATGTTTGAGGTGTTATCGCTTTTAGAGTGGCCTTTTAAGATAACCGCTTTTTTCTCTACTCCGCCTAAAACATAGGAAATAGCGCCGGTAACACCCTCTTCTAATGAGTTGCCCGAAAGTATCGTTCCGCCGTACATACTCGTTGTATCTTCCGTTGTAACATAAACATCTTCAAAGGTTACTTTTTTAACCCTGCCGTTTTCCTTTGCCTGTCTTACTATTATATCGCCGTAGGCAAGACCCAAATCGGCATAGGCTTGAGAAATTTTAGTAAACTCAGTCGAGTTTGTGTCCATAAATTTAAGGTCGATTTTTCCGTTTTGCAAGGGGTATTTTTCGAGTAACGAAACGGTCTGGTCAAAATACTCGGGGTTTTCAACCGTTACGCCGTAGATACCCTGAGCATAGTTGTTCATTGTGGTTGCGTATTCGTCTTTTTTGCCGCAAACAATAATTTCGATGTCTTCGTTTATGCCTTTAAGGTAATTTTTATTTTCTTTTGATATGGAATTAACCTTTTCGCTTGTTGTATCAAATTCGAGTGTAACTTTACTTGAAAGCGAAAAAACAAGAACATTGAGAATGATTATCGCCGCAAGAACTATTGCGGTAATCGCAGCAGAATAAGTGCCTTTTTTAATAATAAAGGCATTTTTTATTTTTTCCTTTTTGTTTTGCTCTTTTATTTCTTCGCTGTTTATTTTAATTTCGTCATTATTCATAAATAAACCCCCTTACCTTAAGACCATCTGCGCTTTTCAAGGGAGCGTACCGTAAGGAATAAAAACGCTGCCGTGAAGCTTAAGAAATAAACAATATCGGGGATAGAGAAAACTCTTTCGCCGAAGCTTTCAACTGCGCTGACAAAAGCAAGTTTTTCGGCAACAGTTGACAGCCAACCTACATTTATAAGCGATGCTATACTTGACATATAAAGAACGATTATGTTTACGATAATTGAAAGTATAGCCGCAACAACGGGACTTTCGGTAAGCGAAGATATAAACATACCGATAGAAATCAAAGCGCTTCCCAAAAGCAAAATGCCGAAGAGTGAATATAAATAGGTAAACAAGCTAACCGTCACCTTAGCGCCTATTATGATTTCAAAAATAATTGTCGGCGCAAAGCCTATCGCAAAAAGTGCAAGGGCTGCAAAAAACTTGCCTAAAACTATACTCGTAAGACTGACGGGTGCGGTTAAAAGCGCCTGATCTATCTTTTGTCGGCGGTCTTCACTTATAAGACGCATGGTAATAACGGGAATTGTGAAAATCGAAATAGTTCCCATTGCAATAATAACTGTTTGTATTTCGGGACTGCCGTAGGAATAAATTAACGAAAAATACAGTCCCAAAAAGAAAAAGTATGCCGCAAGAACTATAAAGCCTATGGGCGTAGAAAAATACGCCTTAAATTCTCTTTTGAATACAGCGGTCATTATAAGTCACCCTCCTCTTCGGTTTCATCTGTTTCGAAATAATCTTCGCTTTCTATTCCCAAAAGCTTTTTCGCCTCATTGTTGTCGGCGGCTTCGGTTAAACGAAGGAATATTTCTTCAAGTGAAATTTTGTTATTTGAAAGCATAAGTAACTTTTTGCCCTTTGAGGCGAGTCTTGTTGAAATGTCGGCTCTTATATCGGCGCCGTCTTCGGGAGTTATAACAAAGTCACAGCTTCCTTTTTCCTTAACACCCAAAGAAGCTATACTTTTAATACCTTTAAGAGTTTTAAGAGCGTCTTCAATATCTTTTTCTTCGCCCATAACACGAAGATTAAGCGATGTATCACCCGAAAGCTTCTCGGATAAGTTCTCCGCCGTGTCGTCCGCTACTATCTCACCGTTATTAATGATTATAACTCTCTTGCAAACGGCTTGAATTTCCGAAAGAATATGCGAAGATAAAATAATCGTATGATTTTTTCCGAGTTTTTCTATTAAGTTTCTTATCTCTATTATCTGTTTCGGGTCAAGACCTACCGTAGGCTCGTCAAGAACAAGCACATCGGGGTTGCCTACAAGCGCCGCACCGAAGCCGACACGCTGTTTATAACCCTTCGAAAGATTTTTAATAAGGCGGTTTTTGACATTTTCAATGCCGACAAGCCTTAAAATCTCTTCTAAGTGCGCCGCTTTCGGAAATTTAACCGATTTAAGGTCGTAAATAAAGCCTAAATATTCCTTAACCTTCATATCCGGATACAAAGGCGGAATTTCGGGTAAATATCCTATCCGCTTTTTTGCTTTTTCGGGGCTTTCCAAAACATCGTACCCGTCAACCGACACCTTTCCGCTTGTCATCGAAAGATATCCGGTCAAGATGTTCATAATGGTAGATTTACCGGCGCCGTTAGGGCCCAAAAAACCTACAACCTCGCCCTTATCTATCGAGAAGCTGACATTTTTTACGGCTAAATATGTACCGTATTTTTTGCTTAGTCCGCTTACTTCTATCATAGATATTCCTCCAAGAAAAGTTCTAACTTAAATAATAACAAGAGTTATTAAAAAATGTATTAACAAACTATAAATTCATACATAAAACATTATACTACCAAATCTCCTTATTATCAAGAAAAAATGTCACTCCTATAAGAGTGACATTTAGAAAAATTAAATTTTTCTTACTTAAACATAGTTTGAATGCCGTCAACTATCTGTCCTGCGGCTTTAATTACCTTTGTAGAGCCTTTGGCGATGCTGTTGTCGTCCGACAAAACAGTTTTAACGGTAATTGTTGCGGCGGCACCTGCCAACATTCCTATACCTATGCCTTTTATTAAGTTCATAGTTGTATTCTGCATAAACAAAACCTTCCTTTCAAGGATATTTTGTCCAAAAAAGGAAGGTTTATAAGTTTATTTTTTGTATTCTTTGAAAGGAGGATGCAATTTGTCTTTTTCGGATAAAATGACCTTGAAATCTTTATCGATGGGCCACTTTATTCCGATATCGGGGTCGTTCCACATAAGACCGCCTTCGTCATTCGGGTGATAATAATCGTCAACCTTGTAAACGAATTCGGCTTCGTCCGAAAGCACCAAAAAACCGTGTGCAAAGTTTTTGGGTATAAAGAACTGACGGCGGTTTTCGGGGGTTAAAATAACGCCCTCCCATTTTCCGAAGGTCTTTGAGCCTTCTCTCAAGTCAACCGCAACATCAAAAACTTCGCCCTTTATACAGCGGACAAGCTTCGACTGGCTGAACTCCTTTTGAAAATGGAGTCCCCTTAAAACGCCCTTGACGGACTTAGACTGATTATCCTGAATAAACTCAACATCTATTCCGCCCTTTCGGAACTCTTCCTTTTGATAAGTTTCCATAAAATATCCTCTATCGTCACCGAAAGCGGTGGGCTCGACAATTATAACGCCGTCAATAGAAGTTTTTATAAAATTAAACTTACCCATTAAAGCTCCTTCTTTCCGCTGTACATCTTATCGTAATATTTCTGATAATCGCCCGAAACAACATTTTTTACCCATTCTTGGTTGTCAAGATACCATTTCATGGTCTTCTTAATGCCTACTTCAAAGCAGGTTTCGGGGTACCAGCCGAGCGCATCTTTAATCTTCTGCGGGTCGATACCGTAACGGCGGTCATGTCCCTTACGGTCGGTAACATGCTTAATCATGTGTTCGCCTACCGTAGAGTCTACATTTTCTTTGATGTATTCGATAATGGACTTAACAATAAAGATGTTCGGCTTTTCGTTATGTCCGCCGACATTGTATACCTCGCCTAACTTACCGTCACGGATAACCATGTCGATAGCCTTACAGTGGTCTTCAACATAAAGCCAGTCACGAATTTGCATTCCGTCACCGTAAACGGGCAGGTCCTTATGAGCAAGAGTGTTGTTCATAATAAGCGGAATTAACTTTTCGGGGAACTGGAACGGGCCGTAGTTGTTAGAGCAACGGGTAATATTAATCGGGAATTTATAGGTATCGCCGAATGCTTTAACAAAAAGGTCTGCCGATGCCTTTGACGAAGAATAGGGCGAATGGGGGTCAAGCGGAGTTGTTTCCATAAAGTAACCCGTTTCACCTAATGTTCCGTAAACTTCGTCCGTTGAAACCTGTAAGTACTTAACGCCGTCCTTATACTTGTCGTCACCTACAGTCCAGGCTTCCTTTGCGCACTGAAGCATATTAACGGTACCCAAAACATTTGTCTTAACGAAAATTTCGGGGTTTGAAATACTTCTGTCAACATGGCTTTCTGCGGCAAAGTTAACAACATAGTCAATTTCGTTTTCATCGAAAATCTTTTTTATTGCGTCCCTGTCGCAAATGTCAGCTTGAACAAAAGAATAGTTCTTGTTATCTTCAACACTTTTAAGATTTTCGAGATTTCCCGCATAGGTAAGCTTATCGACATTTATGATTTTAACATCGTCATACTTATTAAGCATATAGATAACGAAGTTTGAGCCGATAAATCCGGCACCGCCGGTTACAAGATAAGTTTTCATTGTCAGTCCTCCACTTTTTCAATGTATTCTTTTAGTGCGATTTTCCAATCACGCATCTCGTTGCCTATTGTACACCTGAGTGCCAAATTGTCAAGAGATGAATAACAAGGGCGCTTTGTCGGGACATTGTATTTTTTATTGTACTCGTCAGTAGAGCACGGAAATACCTTGTCGCCGTAGCCCGAGTATTCCGAAATAAGTTTTGCAAACTCGTACCAAGAGCATTCGCCTTCGCCCGTGCAATGATAAATACCGTATTCTTCGGTTACACAGAGTTTAAGCAAATGATGGGCTAAATCGTTTGCACTTGTAGGGTTGCCCCTTTGGTCGTCAACAACCGTAATCGAGCCTTGCTCTTTAATAACACGGCGGACGGTTTTAACAAAGTTTTTACCGACATATCCGTAAAGCCAAGATGTTCTTACAACAAAGGTTTTGTCGCAAAAATTAAAGGCATACTGTTCGCCTAAAGCCTTAGAAGAGCCGTAAGCACTTTGGGGGTTTATTACATCCCATTCGGTATAAGGCTTACTGCCGTCACCCGCAAAAACATAATCGGTAGATATATGTACAAGCTTTGCGCCTATGTCCTTTGCGGCAACCGCCAAATTTTTAACTCCGAGTGCATTAGCCTTAAAGGCAATATCCCGCATACTTTCACAGCCGTCAACATTAGTCATTCCGGCGCAGTTTATTATAACATCGGGACGGTTCTCAGAGATAAATTTTTGCGTCTTTCCGAAATCGGTTATATCGAGCGAGTCGATATCAACGGGAATAATTAAAGCACCCAAAAGCTCTGACGGGATAGCACCTATTTCGCTCTTTCCTGCTTTAATTACCGCTTGAAGCTCACTACCGAGCTGACCGTTTGAACCGGTTATCATTATTTTCATTTGTATCTTCGCCTACCTAAAAGAAACTTAAAACACGAACACGTGTGTATAAACAAATACTTAATGCTTTTTGCCGAAGCCCTGTCCCATTTATGAATAACCGTTATATGCGGGTTTACGACAACCTTGCCGAGCTTTTTGGCTCTGAGTGTTAAGTCGCCGTCTTCAAGATACATAAAAAAGCGCTCGTCAAAACCGTTTAGCTTTTGCCAAATATCAGTCCTTATACAAAAGAAACAACCGCTGCAAAAATCTATCTCGCAAGGCTCTTTTATTTCCTTTGTGCGCCAACAATATTCGTCCCGTATACTCTTAAATATCCTGCCTAAAAAAAGGCGCTTAAAGGTGGGGACTTCCTTGGGAACAAACTGCTCTTTGCCGTTTTCACTTAGTATCTTCGGCATACACATAACGACATCGGGGTTTTTCTCCATATAATCTACCGTGTCGGAAAGAGCATCGCTGTTAAGCACTATGTCGGGGTTGACTACAAAATGGTACTTGCCGAGCTTTTCGTTAAGCGATAGATTATGCGCTTTACCGAAGCCTAAATTTTTCCCCGTCTTAACGACCTTTGCAAGATTTGTGTCTTCAAGAAGCGATACTGTATTATCGGTCGAGCCGTTATCAAATATAAAAACCGATAACGGGTAGCGCTTTGTGTTATTTTTAAGACTTTTAAGAGCATTAAGCGCCGTTTCGTTACTGTTATATGTAACTATTGCGGCAGAAACATTTATTTCTTCCACTTTTTATCTCCTATTTTAAGAAGCCGTTTACGATTTCTTCTTCCGCTTCCTTTTCACTGAGCCCCAAGGTCATAAGCTTAATAAGCTGTTCACCGGCAATTTTGCCTATTGCCGCTTCGTGTATAAGCGATGCATCAATATGATTTGCCGAAAGCTTAGGCACCGCAACAACCTTTGCGTTGTCCATAATAATGGCATCGCACTCGGTATGTCCCGAACATAAAGCGTTACCGCTTATATTAGAAATGAATTCTTGATATGAGTCGTCCTTTGCAACCGAACGGGAAACAACATTAGCGCCCGAATTTTCGCCGTTCAACTCAACCGAAAAATCGGTTTTTGCAACCTGATTTTTATGCGTCATTATCTTTTCTCTTATAACAAGCGTTCCGCCCGTTTGTACAGACGCTTTTGTAATACGGTTTGTAGAGTCAATACCCTTTATCTGACTCGTTTCCATTTCCATATATCCGCCTTCGGCTATGTTTATGACGGTTGTCGGGTTCATTACCCTACCGCCTTTTCCGTCACCCTCACCGTAATGGCGCTCGATATATTTTACCTTTGCGTTTTTACCTATAAAAAAGGTATGAATACCGTCATGCCTTGACTCACTGTCACCGCAGTTATGAATACCGCAACCTGCCATAATCGTAACATCGGCATTTTCGCCTATAATAAAATCGTTGTAAACAAAATCGTTTATACCCGTTTTGTCGATTATAACGGGGATATGCACCGTTTCACCTACGGTATTCGCTCTTACTATTATGTCAATACCGGGCTTGTCCGTTTTGTTTTTTATATTTATGTTTTCGGTTACATTTCTTCCCGCCGACTCGCCGTTTGCTCGGATATTGTAAGCGCCGGACGGAATTTTGTCCATATCGGCAATTATTTTAAGGAGTTGTTTTGACTGGTCACTTATCATTTTTCACACTCCATTTTATCCGTTAAAACACTACACGCAACATTCGTTGCCGACAAAAGCTCGGGCAAAATATCTTTCTTTGCGCCGTAGGCCTTAAGCGTTCCGTTCGATAAAACGGCAACCTTATCGGCAATGTTTAGTATTCTTTCCTGATGCGAAATAATTATTATAGAGCCGCCGAGCTTTTTATGCATATTCTCGAAAACATTTATAAGATTATTAAAACTCCAAAGGTCAATACCCGCCTCAGGCTCGTCAAAAAGAGATACCTTTGTACCACGGGCTAAAACAGTTGCAATTTCAATTCTTTTAAGTTCGCCGCCCGAAAGAGAAGCGTTTACTTCTCTGTCTATATAATCTCTGGCGCAAAGTCCTACGCTCGATAAATAATCACAAGCCGCCGCAACACTTATTTCCTTACCTGCCGCAAGAGAAATAAGGTCCTTAACCGTTATTCCCTTAAAACGGACGGGTTGCTGGAAAGCAAAGCTTATGCCTTTGTTTGCTCTTTCGGTTACCGAAAGATTTGTTATATCTTCGCCGTCTAAAATAATTTTTCCGCTTATCGGTTTAACTATTCCGGCTATTATCTTTGCAAGAGTTGATTTTCCACCGCCGTTAGGGCCGGTTATGGCAATAAAACCGTCATCAAATTTAAGAGATACATTTTTAATAATCTCTTTTTTGCCCGTTTCACCGTCAGCTTCAAAAGATATGTTCTTTAATTCTAACATTTTTCCTCCGAACATAATAAAACACATTAGTCTAAATTAGATTATACAATTATTAAAGGAAAAAATCAACAAAAAACTGTAAAATAAAGGCAGTGTATTTAAGTATTTATGTTTACTTAAAAGAAAAACTGTGCTATACTCTAAGTTATAGAAATTGTTTTCGGTGATTTTATGCAGAGAGATAACATTAAGGGCAGTGTAATTCTTCTTTTGGCTGCATTTATTTGGGGACTGGCTTTCGTAGTTCAAAACGATGCTTCGGGCAAGATAAGTCCCTTTGCTTTTAACAGTCTGCGTTCGTTTTTGGGCGCCTTTGTAATAGGTGTTTATCTTCTTATCAAAAAAACGAAGTTCAAAAAGAAGATTTTTGCCGACACTGCCGATAAAAAGAATGTAATTTTAGGCAGTGTTCTTTGCGGTTTTTTCCTTTTCTTGCTTACAAATTTTCAACAGTCGGGAATTACCGTCTATCCTAAAGGCTGTGCCGCCGAAGCAAGAGCCGGTTTTATTACGGCGCTTTATGTTATTATGGTACCTGTTATCTCGGTTATTCTTAAAAGGAAAATTTCTTTTGCGGTTTGGATAGCCGTTGGTATTTCCGTTGTCGGAATTTACCTTTTGTGCTTATCGGGCGGTTTAAGCGGTGTTTATTTAGGCGATATATTAATGTTTTTCTGCGCTCTTTCGTGCGCTTTTCATATTATGTTTGTCGATAAATACGGTGTTTTGGTAGGTGTCGTTGTACTGTCATGTTTACAGTTTTTGGTAAACGGCATTTTGTCGGGCGTATGTTCCCTTATCTTTGAAACGGTGACATTAACTAATGTATATAACGCCTTGCCGCAAATACTTTATATGGGTATTCTGTCAAGCGGACTTGCCTATACGCTTCAGGTTGTAGGTCAAAAATATGCCCAACCTGCAATAGCTTCAATTTCAATGAGCTTCGAGTCGGTTTTTGCCGCAATAGGCGGCTGGCTTATTACGGGCAACGCCCTTTCGGTCCGTGAATTTTTCGGGTGTTTACTTTTGTTTGTTGCCATAACGGTAGCACAGCTTCCCGAATTTTACAATAAAAAGACAAGAATTAAAAAAACTTAAAGGAAAAAAATTATGCAAAGAAGCAGAAGACAAAAAGCAATTATTCGCCGTAATCTTTTTTTAGTTTGCTCGGCAGCGGTTTTAGTACTGCTTGTTATCGGCATTATATTCGGTATTAAGGCTGCCGTAAAACCGTCAAAGGAAGACAAAAAGAACGACAGCAGTATTTCAAGTGTTAAGAGCGAAAAGCCGAAAGAAAAAGACAAAAAAGAACTTAAAACCGTATCTTCGGCTTATGTTGTAAACACCGGCGATATAATGGTACACAGTACACAGCTTGACGGCGCAAGACTCGGTGCCGACAATTACGACTTTTCCGATTTCTTTAAGTATATCGGCAAATATATGAAAAAAGGCGATTTGTCGGTAGGCAATTTAGAGGTTACCTTCGGCGGAACGCAGTCGGGCGCATATTCGGGTTATCCCGCCTTTAACACACCCGACAGTCTTGCCGATACTATTAAAAGCGCAGGGTTTAATTTTCTTCTTACAACCAATAACCACTGTTATGACACGGGACTTTTCGGACTTAAGCGCACCGCACAGGTCGTAAAAGAAAAGGGCTTTTCGTTTATAGGTACGAAAGAAACCGAAAAGGACCCCGAATACACCGTCAAAAAGGTAAACGGCATAAAGCTCGGTATTACCGCATTTACCTATGAAACAAAATGCGATACTGCAGGACGGAAATCGTTAAACGGCAATATCGTTTCGGCTGATGCGAACGGGCTTATTAACTCTTTTTCGTATGAAAGAATAAACGAGTTTTATAAAGAAGCTCAAAAAATCGTAAAGAGTATGAAAAATGACGGCGCCGATAAGATAATCTTTTATATGCATTGGGGCGAAGAGTATCAGCTTAAAGAGAATACATGGCAAAAATCAATAGCGCAAGAGCTTTGCAATATGGGTGTTGACCTTATAATAGGAAGCCATCCGCATGTTGTACAGCCCGTTGCTTTAATACACTCCGAAAGCGGTGAGCATACCGCCGTTTGCGCTTACTCAATGGGTAACGCCATATCTAATCAGCGCCAAGAGCTTATGCACCCCGAATGCACAACGGGTCATACCGAAGACGGTATGATTTTAAGCTATAAGTTCGATAAGTTAAGTGACGGCTCGGTAGTTTTGTCCGAATTTGACATTGTACCTACATGGGTTAACAAGTATAAGGGCAAAAGCGGTTATATTTACAGTATAATACCGCTCGAAACACAAAACTCGGGCAGTGAATTCTCGCTCGATTCCAGTGCCCTTTCCCGCAGTCAGCGTTCCTATGAAAGAACGAAAGCAACCGTAGGCGCAGGACTTTCGGAAATACAAAAAATGCTCGGTATGAAGCCGAGATTCGAGTAGTTTAAGTAAAAATAAAAGTCGGCAGCTTAATGCTGCCGGCAAAATAAATATTTGCGGACATAGTTTATCGGTAGAGCTTCAGCTTCCCAAGCTGACAAGGCGGGTTCGACTCCCGTTGTCCGCTCCAACAAAAAAGTCCCCTTTGTCTACCGACAAAAGGGCCTTTTTTGTTGGCTGGGGAATAGGGATTTTTCGGTACTGCCGTACCTGTCGCCTCGCCTATGGCTCGTTGCCCACGGCTAAAAACACTCCACCGGACTGCTTTTTTAACGCCTTGTTCGAATCCTTGTTCTGTAAAAAAAGAAAAAACCGCAACTACAAGAGTCACCGTTTTTCTTTTGTATAAGTACGACCAAACGTTGTATATTTAAGATAAGAAATCCAATAAGTCGTTTTTAATTTTCCCGACAAACCGGGATTTGTTTACTTCTTTTTCTTAACCTTTGGAGCAGGTAATTCCTCATACATGGCATTAAACAATTCTGCCAAAAATTCTTTATTATCCAGCTCATCGACCAATAGCATTTCCTTTGCTCCATCGTATGGCAATTCATACTCGGCATTTGGCATTAACTTTATTGCTGATTT
>JAZUIE010000040.1:0-18984 GCA_045642125.1 Acutalibacteraceae bacterium
TAACCTCAAACCGGTGGCGGTGGTACGCCACCGAAATGCCGCAGGCATTTGAAAACTGTCGTTTTCGTTTGAGAACATTGAAACATTAAACCTGCCGTGTTGCGACACGGCAACGGTTAACACCGCTTACAAAGGCTTCGCCTTTGGGTTTATGTTATAATACAAGTAAGAAAATGGCAATTATGTTACAGTATTAAGTTTTGTCAATTTTTGTAACTTAAAAATATTATCGGAGTGAATGAATTGGATAACAAGTATTTGGAAAATGTAATAAAGGAAATCAAACCTTTTTTAGACGAAAACGGTTTTGTTTCGGATAGCATAGGAAGCTTTAAGAACGATAAAAAATCGGTAAAGGTTTCATATTCCGATGAAAGGCAGTCTTTTGTTCTTCTAATGGCAGATGTTTTGGAGGACGGTCAAATAGGCGAGTATTCGGAAGCCTCGGCTTGGCTCTTTGATGATACGCAAAACGAAAAGGATGCTTTAAGTGTCGGTATAGATTTCACCGAAACAATTCGTGAAAAAATGGGTATTAAGAATAAAGCCGTTAACAGAGCGGTCGATTTGCCCACTGCATCAAAAGGCTCGGCTCTTAATATAAGCGGTTTTACGAAGAAAGTGCTCGATGTTTATCCGCAGTTTAAGGATACCTATAAAGAGTATGTTCAAAAGTACGGTAATTTCCTTTACCTTAACTTTTTCGGAACCTATTTAGTTCCGCAGATTAAATCTGAGCTTACTCAAAACACAAAGAAATCTGTAAAAAAAGTGCTCGATTTGCTTGAAAACGGATATGTCACAGGTGATAAGGAAACCGTAAATGCAATAGTTGCCGTTTTGGCTGCCGCTTGTTATAAAGACGAAACCGTAACTGCAAATGCCAACGAAATGCTTAAGGACAATACTCATTTCAAGAGTGCGCTTAATGCATTTATCCCCGTTTTGTCTTCAAAGAAAAAATTAAAAGAAGTTCTTGTTAAATAATTTTGTTCAAGGGGTTTTTTATATGGAGATTTTAACCGTAATTCTTCTTGTTTTAATCGCAATTATTATTTTTACAAATATTCGTATTGTCCCTCAGGCAACCGAATATGTTATCGAGTTTTTGGGTAAGTATAAAACTACTTGGGAAGCCGGTATTCATGTTAAAATACCGATTTTTGAAAGAATCGCAAAGAAAATAACCCTTAAAGAGCAGGTTATGGACTATCCTCCGCAACCTGTTATTACAAAAGATAATGTTACAATGCAAATTGATACGGTTGTATTTTTCCGTATTTTCGATTCAAGACTTTATACCTACGGTGTAGTTAACCCGATACTCGCTCTCGAAAATCTAACAGCTACAACGCTTCGTAACATTGTAGGCGAAATGGAGCTTGACGGTACCCTTACATCGAGAGATACCATTAACTCGAAAATGACTTCGATTTTGGACGAGGCAACCGATAAATGGGGAATAAAAGTAACAAGAGTAGAACTTAAAAACATCATTCCTCCCGCTGAAATTCAAAATGCAATGGAAAAGCAAATGAAGGCAGAGCGTGACCGCCGTGAAACTCTCTTACAGGCTGAGGGCCATAAGGCTGCCGCCATAACGAGAGCGGAGGGCGACAAACAGGCTATGATACTTGCCGCTGAAGGTGAAAGAGATGCGAGAATAGCAAGAGCCGAAGGCGAGGCAAAAGCCATTTATCTTTCTAAGAAAGCTGAGGCTGACGGTTTAGCGGCACTTAAAGAAGCCGGTGCCGATGCGGCAGTTTTGGAGCTTAAAAAGTATGAAGCGCTTGTAAGTATGTCAAACGGAACTGCGGCAAAGCTTATTATTCCGACCGATGCGGTAAATGCCGTTACAAATAATGCAATATTCAGTGAAACAACCGGACTCGGCAACAATACAAAATCTGCGCCGAAGCCGGTAGAGAAACCCAAAAAGGACGAATGTTGCGACAAATAAGCAATAAAATTTAAGCAGTAACATCAGTTAGGTGTTACTGCTTTTTTGATATTATAAGACAAAAATAGGTGTTGTCTTTTGCGGTAAGTTATTGTATAATAATTATGTATGCTAAAAAGGGGGAGAACGGCGTGATTTATTTTGATAACAGTTCTACAACAAGACCTGTAGAAAAATCGGTTGAAGCTGTTCTCGGTGCTCTTACTGTTAATTGGGGCAACCCGTCTTCGCTTCATACATTAGGCTTTAATGCAGAAAATATTGTAAACGAAGCAAAGAGAACTGTTGCGTCCGCCATAAATTCAAGGGAAGACGAAATTTATTTTACATCCTGCGGAACGGAAAGCAATAATACCGCTGTTTTCGGTGCCGCATATAAGGGTAAAAAGCGGGGCTTTAGAATTGTAACAACGGCAATTGAGCATCCGTCCGTACTCGAAGCTGTAAAACGGCTCGAAGACGAGGGCTTTGAGGTTATAAGAATTAAACCCGAGAGTGACGGGAATATAAATGAAGAAGCAATAAAAGACGCAATAGACGATAAAACCGTGCTTGTCAGTGTTATGCTTGTAAATAACGAAACAGGTGTAATTTTACCGGTCGAAAACATAAAGAAATTTATTAAAGAAAAAAATGCACCGGCACTTTTTCATTGTGATGCCGTTCAGGCGTTCGGGAAATTGCCTATTGATGTAAATAAAATAGGCGCCGACTTTTTATCGGTAAGCGGTCATAAAATAGGCGCACCAAAAGGTATCGGTGTTTTATATGTTAAAAAGGGTGTTACCGTAAAACCGCTTTTATTCGGCGGTGGTCAGCAAAATGGTTTTCGCTCAGGCACCGAGTGTGTCCCCTTAATTGCCGGACTTTCGGCGGCGGTAAAAGAACTCGGTAATATAAAGGAAAATTTAGAAAAACAGTATGATTTTTGTAAAACTGCCAAAGAAAAGTTAAACGGTACGGGTTTTGTTAAAATAAACTCTCCCAAAAATGCTTTGCCTTATATACTTAACATTTCCGTTTCGGGCTACCGTTCGGAAACATTGCTTCATTTTTTAGAGCAAAGTGAAATTTATGTTTCGTCCGGAAGTGCTTGTTCAAAGGGTAAAGGAAGTTATGTTTTAGGCGAAATGGGACTCGATAAGAAAACTGTTGACAGTGCGTTAAGGTTAAGTTTTTCAAAATTTAACACTCAAGAAGAAATAGATATATTTATTAAGGAATTAGAAAAAGCGGTTAAGTCGCTTAAAAGGTCAAACTAATGAAAGAAATAATACTGATTAAAGACGGTGAGTTGTCCCTTAAAGGCCTTAACCGTTGCAATTTTGAAGACAAGTTAATAAAAAGTATTAAGTACCGCTTAAAACCGCTCGGTGAAATTAAGGTTATAAAATCGCAGTCAACGATTTATGTTGAACCCGTAAGCGAAGATTTTGATTTTTCCGAAGCGCTTGACAGGGTGAGCCGCATTTTCGGCATAGCGGGATATTCAAGAGCTCTTGTTTGTGAAAAAACTCCCGAAGATATTTTTAAGATGGCACCTGAATATCTTAATGATACTCTAAAGAATGTAAAAACCTTTAAGGTTGAATCAAAAAGAGCAGATAAGACTTTTCCGCTTAAATCACCCGAAATTTCTTGTGAGATGGGCGGAGTATTGCTCGATAATTTTCCGCATTTGTCGGTCGATGTTCATAACCCCGATGTTACCGTCACGGTAGAAATAAGAGATTTTGCGGCTTATGTAAGATGTAATCAGCAAAAAGGCGCCGGTGGTTTGCCCGTAGGAACATCGGGAAAAGCCGAGATACTTATTTCGGGCGGTATAGACAGTCCGGTTGCCGCTTTTATGATGGCAAAAAGGGGACTTTCTCTTAATGCCGTTCATTTTGCGAGTCCGCCATATACGAGCATTCGTGCTGAGCAAAAGGTTAAAGATTTGCTTAAAAAGGTTGCAAGATACAGCGGTACCATAAAACTTGCCGTTGTGCCTTTTACGGAAATTCAAGAAGAAATTTCTAAAAAGTGCCCCGAAGATTATTTTACTCTTATTATGCGAAGAATGATGATGAGAATAGCATCTGTCGTTGCGAAAGAGGACGGTGCTTTGGGCCTTATTACGGGGGAAAGCTTAGGGCAGGTCGCAAGTCAGACATTACCTGCTATTGGTGCTACCGATTCGGTCTGCGATATGCCCGTTTTAAGACCGCTTATCGGAATGGATAAAGAAGAAATAATTAAAATTTCAAGAAAAATAGATGCCTTTGAGACTTCTATTTTACCGTATGAGGACTGTTGCACTGTGTTTACGCCGAAGCATCCGCATACAAGACCGAAAGCAGGTCAGTGCGAAAAAGCGGAAGAAGGTCTTGACATAGAAGCACTTATTAAACGTGCTGTAGAGGGAATAGAATATTCTTATATTGATTAAAGTATAATTTTAAGGAGACAAAAAACTTATGTTGCAAAATCTCAAAGTTGACCTTATATATTATCTAAATGCAACTGATTTTGAAATGGAATTTAATCTTTGCGGTTGTTGCCGTATGAGATTGCTTTCAGATAAAGTTAATAATCAAAACGAATATGTAAAAAGTCTTGCAAGAGCAGTGGGGAGAAGCAAAATAATTATTTCCTGCGGTCCGCTATTTGGCGAAAAAGGACTTATTAAAACTGCTTCGGTTGCAACTAAAACACCAACCGAAATTGTGGACAATTCGCTTTATCATATTGAAACTAACCAAAATATCACTATATTAAGCGGAGCAGTTCCGCTTGTAACAAACGATAAGATTTTCGGCGGTTGCATACTCGAAAGAGGCAACCAAACTATGATATTTTTAACCGAGAGTAAATCGGTTAGAAAAAAGATATTAAAAGAACTCTTGCATGATTATATTTATCAGGTAAGCGTTATGCCCGAAAACAGCGACATCGGTGCTCACGAAACGAAAAAAGATGCAAAAGAAAAAAGAGAAGAAAAAGAACCTGAAAAAATTAATACCCCGACACAGCCTATTGATATACCTGTTGTTCCTGAGCTTTTAAGTGAACCTTTAGAAGCACTTAATATAGCCGAAAACGATACTTCTGCGAAATTTACATTGACGGCTAACGAAATCAAAAAGCAGATACGCTCTATTTTGAATCAAAGTGAAGACTCAAAAGAGAAAACGGAATTATTAAATACTATTGTTCTTGATGAAGACGAAAGTTTGCAGGACGAAAGCTTTAATGAAACCGAATATGAAGATGTTGAAGAAACCGAAGACGAAGATTTAGAAGAAACTGAAGATTTTTACGACAATAATCAAGACATGGACGAACTCGAAGAAATTGAGAACATTCAAGAACTTGAGGATACGGAAAGTTTTTTTGAAGAAGGTAATACAGAAGATACAGACGATAATGACGCACCCGAAATTCAAACTGAAAACGGTATAGATTCATTTTGTTTTACTGATGAAGAGCCTAATGATATCGTTGATGATGATGCATTCCTTTTGTATGATAATGACGAAGATTCGGAATACATTAATATAGAAGAAGGCGCTTCGAAACCGATTTCGGTCAGCAGACAAAACAAATCATATATAAAAGGTGCAGAAGCATTCGAAAAAACACTTGTCAAGCCTAAAAAAACCGTAAAAGTTTGGCTTATTGTGCTTTTATGTTTACTTTCTTTAACTATTTTGGCTCTTGCCTATTTTGTTGTTGTTAATCCCCTTATGAACGGTGTTTCCATAATGGAAAATCTAAAGGACCTTTTAACACCCGCAAATATTACGTAGCATAGGAGATTTATATGGAGTTTTTTGCGACACTTCCCGGAAAATGTCTTGAAGCATTTTTAATATCTATGGTACCCGTAATAGAGCTTCGTGGTTCTGTTCCGATAACCTATGCTATGGGACTCAATATTTGGCTTTGTGTTGCCATTTCGGTTGTCGGTAATCTTGTACCGGTACCGTTTATAATAATATTTGTAAGAAAAATTTTTGCATTTTTAAGAAAAACTTTCCCGTGGCTTGACGGCTTATTGACAAAATTTGAAGTCAGAGCCGAAAAGAAGTCCGACTTAGTTAAGCGGTACACCTTTTGGGGACTTTTTCTTCTTGTCGCAATTCCGCTTCCGGGAACGGGTGCATGGACAGGTGCGTTGGTAGCCGCCATGCTCGATATGCGCCTTAAAAGGGCATTTCCCGCAATAGCACTCGGAGTTGTTGCGGCAGGAATAATCGTTGCTTTTATTACCTGCGGAGCCGATGCTTTGTTTTTCTGATAAGAGGTTTTTTAATTTTAAGAATTTTAATAAAACACTTGACTGTTAAGATTATGTATGTTATTATAATCAGGTCGCAAATGCGGGTGTAGTTCAATGGCTAGAATCCCAGCCTTCCAAGCTGGTCGTGTGGGTTCGATTCCCATCACCCGCTCCAAAAAATAAAGCCGTATCTTATGATACGGCTTTATTTTTATTCTATAAAATTATGCAAACAAGGCCGTTACAGCCGTCATTTATGACTCGCTCGATAGTTTCCTTAATTCGCATTCTCGCATCACTCGGCATGTGTGCAAGTTTTGTGTGCAGTCCTTCGTTAACAAGCTCGTGGAGTGATTTACCGAAAATGTTTGAGTCCCAAATCTTTTCGGGGCTTTCTTCAAACTCGCTTAAAAGGTACATAATAAGGTCTTCCGACTGCTTTTCACTGCCTACTATCGGACTAACCTCGGTAGTTATATCGGCTTTCATAAGGTGGATAGACGGAGCAGACGCACGGAGTCTTACACCGTATCTGCCGCCCTGTTTTACTATTTCGGGCTCTTTAAGGCTTAGTTCTGTTATGTCGGGCATAACGATTCCGTATCCCGTTGCCTCAACCTCGTCAAGAGCATTTTTAATCTTTGCGTATTTTTGCCTAACTTCGGCAAGTTCGCAAACGGTTTTCATAAGTTCCTTGTCGTCTTTTATTTCCATATCGGTGCATTCGCTTAAAATCTTATAGAAAACCGAGTTCTTTATTTCAATTTCAACCGTAGCACTGCCGACACTTAAATCAATACTCTTTATATGCGCATTTTTAACATTTTCATTGTCGAAAAAGGCTTCTTCAAAGCTGTTTATATCCTTAATTCGCTTTATTTTTTCGGCACACGACTTTATGTTGTCGATAAGATTTTTCCTTATCGGGTGTTCAAGGTCAAGCGAATTTATAAAAAGCGGAAAATCAATTTTAATCTCTTTAACAGGGAATTCAAAAAGAATTCTTGATAAAATTCTCTTTATATCGTTTTCTTTAAGACTTAAACAGTCGATAGGCAAAACGGGCACACCGTATTCTTCCGACAAACTGCAAGAAAGCTCGGTAGCCTCTTTAGATGTAGGCTCGGTGCAGTTAAGCAAAACGATAAAAGGCTTGTTTATCTCTTTAAGCTCCGAAATTATCCTTTCTTCCGCTTCCTTGTATTCTTCTCTCGGAATATCGCTTATTGAGCCGTCAGTTGTAATGACAAGTCCTATTGTTGAATGCTCGTTAATAACCTTTTTTGTACCTATTTCGGCAGCCATATTAAACGGTACCGGTTCTTCAAACCACGGTGTTCTAACCATTCTGGGCTGGTCGTTTTCAATATAACCGAGTGAACTCGGAACTATGTAGCCTACGCAGTCAACAAGACGGACATTCATAGTTGCGTTGTCTTCAATAGTAATTTTTGCGCCTTTTTCGGGAATGAATTTAGGCTCAGTAGTCATAATTGTTCTGCCTGACGAAGATTGCGGAAGCTCGTCATTTGCACGTTCTTTAAGACTTTCTTCCTTAATATTAGGCAAAACCGCCGACTCCATAAACTTCTTAATAAAGGTGGACTTTCCCGTTCTTACGGGCCCTACAACACCGATATAAATATCTCCGCCGGTGCGCTTGGCGATATCCGTATAAATACTTGTGTTTGGCATATAAAAACTCCCTTACATCTTTCGCTTTTACTAAAAGATATGAGGGAGTTTTTTATTTTATGCAAATCAAACAAAATAATAAGCCGTATCCCAAGCGGGAAGAGAGGGAAAATGTCTCATATATACTTTATAATCGGGGTTAATGCGAAGAACTGCATTAGGAATAGTAATAAGGTCTTCACTTCTGTGATAACAGGCGATATTCATTTTGGGTTTTAGCCTTTTAATCGTTTCTTTTGCACCGCTTATAAACGAAAGTTCGCTTCCTTCAATGTCTGCCTTAATATATGATACAAATCTATCTTTAATTATACTGTCTACCGACAAAGCCTGTACTAAGGTATCGCCCGTGTCGGCACTTGAGCCTCTCGAAGCATTCATACAAAAAGGCAACATACCGCATTTATCTGAAATTAAGGCATTTATGTACTCGATATTTTTTAGGTTTTTAGTTTCCTTTTCTAACTTTGCAAAAGTTTTAATATCGGGCTCAACGGCATAGATTTTTTCGTAATTGTCTGTATACTTTATAAAGGTTTTAACCGTATCGCCTTTGTAAGCACCAAGGTCTAAATAGGTTTCGCTGTCGCCTAATTTTAATATGTTGTAAAACGCTTCGTCTTCGTCCGTCTCGCAACCGAAAAGGTACGAAATATCACCCGAAAGCTTGTACTTAACCGTGTTTTCAAAAACTCTTTTTGATGTTTCGTCCGCAAGTAAGTTGTAAACATTTTTTAGGTTTTCTTTGTTCTTTTCGTAATACTCGCCGTTAAAAACCGTGTCACCGTAAACGGGAACATCGGGAGCATAAAACTCGTGTTTGCTTGAAATGGCTTCAACATTTTTCCTGACTTCTTTTCTGTCGGAGCCGAAGCACATTAAAACCAAAAAATCACCGAGTTCTTTTTCTAACTCCGACAGTGTTTTAACCTCAAACCCGTGAAACATTTTACCTTTTTTTCTGAAACCGTCCGAAGCAAAAATACCGCTTATTTTAATGCCGTTTTTATTAAGCTGTGATATAATTTTATCGGCACCGTTCCCCATTCCGTATAAAACGATGGGTGTACTTTTTGTTTTTAAGCAATCCCAAAAATCTAACATATAAGTTCAAATTGCCTTAAATGACAGGCATTTCCTTTGCACAAAACTATTTTTACTTACACTTTATAGTGTAAGTATATCACAAGTACTTAGGATAATCAAATGCGATGTTTATATAAGTGATTTTAATATTTTGTTTTATTGATAATTACTTCCTTCATTGTAAATTAGAATCAATTTGATAACACAGGACTGAAAAACAACTTGTTATAATTAATAATATATGATAGAATATTTCCATAATAGTTTTTTGTCGGAGGGTAAAATGAAAATCAGTAAAAAAGCATGGATTATTACTGGTGTTTCAGTGATAGTCGTTGCCGCTATAGTGTTATCGGTAATATTCTTACCTAAAATAACAGGTAAAAAATCATTACTTGATTCTAACTCAAATTCCGATTTTATGGACTTTTTGGGACTTAACGGTAAAAAGGATAACGATAATACTAAGTCCGATAAATCAAAACAAAACAAAAAAGGAAAAGATATGAATTCTAACTCTGCCTCAAACCAAGAAAATAACGCTGACCATTCTCATATATTCGGAGAATCATGGACATACAGTAAGTCGAGCCATTGGCATGTGTGTTTAATTTGCGGATTAAGAGACAGCGAGGCAGACCATATTTATTCCGGTGATAATGATAAAACCTGCGATGTTTGCGGTTATACAAGAGCATTGGGAACTACCGAAATAAAATATCCTGTAAACAGTTCGGGATACAACTATACTGCAAAGATAGAAAGTCATAGTGAAGCGGAAGCCTCGTCATTGAAATCTAAGATTTATGCCGAGAAAAACACAGAGAATATTTATTCTATAAGCGGTAATAAGTATTATATCAAGAAAACCATGCCGCTTTCTTCAATACCTTCAAATCTAAAGTCAGGAGATGCAATCCTTTTTGAGAGGGGAGGAACATGGAGAGTTCCGTATCAAGGCACAATAACCCTGCCAAAAGGTGTTACAATGGGAGCCTACGGAAGCGGGCCGAAACCGAAGTTTTATGGTTCCCGCCGCAATTTTGCGGATAATTCATTGTGGGAGAATGTTCCGAATCGTAAAAATGTCCGTAGAACCTTGTTAAAAAGCAGCGGTAATGTAGGAAATATTGTGTTTAATGATGTTGCTTCTTTAGGTGTTAAAAAATGGAGTCTTGACGACCTTAAGTCGAATTATGATTTCTATTACAGCCCAGACGAATATGTTTACTTTTATTACACCGGCGATATTGAAAATGATTTTACTTCTATGGAGATGTCGCAGCGTGGAGAGATTATTTATTTCAATTCGGGGTGTATAGTTGACAATATTTGCGTAAAATACACCGGTTCACACGGAATTGACGGTGCTCACGGAACTGAAAATGTAAAAATAACAAATTGTGAAGTCGGCTTTATAGGCGGTTCTATGCAGTATGACCATGTGCGCTTCGGTAACGGTATAGAATTCCCAATCGGCGCTAAAAATATAACCGTAAAAAACAACCATGTTTATCAATGCTATGATGCCGGAATAACATTCCAAAGCTGGAGCAGTGCAAATGTTGCGACACATTATTATGATATTGATTTTTCGGAAAATCTAATAGAAAATTGCTGTTACGGTATTGAATACTTTACGACAAGCGGCGAAAGAGGAACAAGTGCTTACAGTGATTATAAGAATATCAGTTTGCATGATAATGTTATACGCTTTTCCGGATACGAATGGTCTCAGCTTCAAAGACCTGATCCCGTTATGACCTCCCATATTAGAGGCGGTCAATGGGCGTATGTTAAAGATTGTGAAAACTTTACGATTGAAAACAATATCTTTGACATATCAAGAGCCTCAATAATATTTTGGTGGTGGAACAGCAGTTCCTTTGCCCATCCTGCACCGCATAATGGATTAACAGTGAAAAACAATACATATTACCAAGCAAAAACACCTGATGGTCGCATAATGACTTATCATAATCAAAACCCACTTTATGCTTCTGATTATACAAGCTTTGTCAGTGCCGTCAAAAAGTTTGACTCGGCACCTAAGAAAATGGTGTGGCTAGACAATTTATTATTAAGATAACAAAAATTCAATAACTGTTTACTTTAGAAAAAGCGGAAGCAACCTTTACACTTAAAGCCTGTGAGGTTACTTCCGTTTTTTATCTTATAAAAATAATCAACTTGCAGATTAATTGTTTATTTTAATATATTTATCATAAAATCTGATGCGAAATGTCAGTATTTATTTTTACATAAAAAATGTCGGGAAAATTTCCCGACATTTCCTTTTAATTTGTTATTTTGTCTTTTACAATTGCCGCAAAAAGGCAAATTATAGTAAGACTTATTAAAATGCTTTCCAAAATGTCAGTAAACCAGTGCGCACCGCAAAAAAGCCTTCCTAAAATGGCTACTGCTATATAAACAGCGCCGAATATATTTACAAAAACTTTAAGCTTTGTCTTTTTGATAAGTTTATTAAGGAGAACAAGTGCCGTTCCTATAATCGTTATGATAAGAAGAGTATGCGAAGAGGGGAAAGACGCTTCGGGAACATTATTGCCGGGCATTATAATGGGCCTGTAGTTTACGGCAACCTTTTCAAAGACTGCGTACAAAATTCCCAACAAAATATAAACACTTCCGAGAGGATAGTAAAAGAACGGAACTTTTAGAAAGCTTTTGCCTTTTATCAGCGCTATGAGTCCGAAAAGCGCAAAAACAAGACCGAATGCTATTGAAACAATGCCCATAATGTTAGTAAGGTCATACAAAAACATATTAACACCCGTAAAGTCGTGGACTGCAAAATTTACAGTCGAAAAACCGATAACAGTGCCTTTTACCGCATTAACTTCGCTAACATCGACAAACTTAACGGAAACTCCGAATAACACCGATAACAAAGCAAATATTACGCCGAAAATGTATAGATTTTTTTTAGTCATAATACCACCTGAAACATTATATTTTTATTAAACAAATAATATCACATAAGTTTATGAAAATCAACCGTTCTCCTTTATATATTTTCTGTAAAAGACCACTATAAAAGGCAGTGAAACTACAAACGTCAGAAGATCTGCAACAGGTTGCGCCATTTGAACTCCGGCACGGCCGAAAATAAATGGCAAAATAATTATTGCGGGAACAAAGAGAATACCTTGTCTTAAACTTGCAAGAACAGTTGCGGCAGTCTTAAACCCTAAGCACTGATAAAGTTGATTTACATAGGTTGAAACCGCCATTAAAGGCATAACCGCACAAACAAAGTAAAGTGTTTCTATACCGATTTGTACTACTTCGGCGTCTTTACTGAACCACTGCATAATCGGTCCTGCAAAATAAGCGACAAGTACAGTCGAAACAATACAAATTATACTTCCGAGCAACCCCGTAAAGGTAAAGGACCGCCAGGTTCTTTTCTTGTTTTTGGCACCGTAATTGTAACCGGCAACAGGCTGAAAGCCTTGACCTATTCCCAAAACAATGTTTCTTATAAGAACATAGACCTTGTTGGCAATGGTAACTGCCGATACCGCCGCATCTCCGTAAGTAACGGCTCTTATGTTAAGCAGTGCCGATGCAAGACAGCCCATACTTTGTCTGAAAATTGTCGGAAGTCCCGTTGTAATAATTTGCAAATAGTCTTTTTTCTTAAAGCTTATACTCGAAAACTTGATATTTACTATTGAGCGTTTGCTTAAAAATACCAAAATAAGCAGGAAAAAGCTTATTATCTGGCTTAACGCTGTCGCAATGGCGGCGCCTCCCGTTCCGAGTCCTAATTTGAAAATAAAAATCGGGTCTAAAATAATATTAACAAGACCGCCTATACCCATTCCCCACATTGCAAAGGCAACTTGACCGCCCGAACGCAAAGTGCTGTTTAGGACAAAGGTTGCACAGTTAAGGGGTGCCGCAATTAAAATGTATTTAGCATAAGGAACGGCATAGGGCATCATGGTTTTTGAACAACCGAGTACAAAAAGCATGGGTCTTAAAAAGATTAAGCCAAACACAAGAACAGTAAACCCTGCTAAAAAAGAAACAAAAAAAGCGGAAGAAGCATACATATTAGCTTTGTCGTTTTCTTTTTCACCGAGTTTTCGGCTTACCAAACTGCCCGAGCCCATAGCAAGACCGTAACCTACGGCTTGAATTATCGCCATAATCGAATAAACCGCTCCGACCGCCGCCGAAGCAGATTTGTTTATTTGCGAAACAAAATAGGTGTCCGCCGTGTTATAAATAACCGTAACAAGCATACTTATAACTGTCGGTATTGACATACCTACAATAAGCTTGGGTATGGGGGTTGTGAGCATTTTTTCGTACTGTTTTTCGGTATTTGCCATTCTTATCACCGCAAATAAAATTTCTAAAAAAAGGATACCACATTTTTAAGTGTTTGTAAAGAAACTAAAAAACCGCCATTGGCGGTTTTTTAGGTTAAGTTAAACAAATATTATTCTTAAAAAAAAATTAAAAAAACGATTCTAAAAGTCTTATGCTTCTTTTGTCAAGCTTTTTGTAGTCGGGTATTTCGTAACGGTTATCAAGATAATCTCTTACAAGTATGCGGTTGCCTATGCGTTTAATATCGTATCTTATGCTGTGTACATGGAATTTTACCGGCCCTTTGTCGGTTTCAACATTCCAGTAAAGGCGGTATTTGTTTTCGTAGCTTACAAATTTCGTGATTTTCGGTATGCGGTAAATATCGTCAAGACATTTTTTAAGTGCCTTTTTAGACTCGTCCGACAAGTTTTTTGCGTCAGATAAAAATGCCTTTTCGTTTCCGTCCTCATCGACAAAAATTATGTATCTGTCGAGATATGTTACAGGGAAAAGCCGTTTAGGTTCAAGTTCTTCTGTAAAACTTTTATCAGCCGAAGAAAGTCTTACATTATAAAATGACGTTCGCTCAATTTTTACATCGGTACCGTCTAAATAAAAGTGTTCTTTCACGCTAATAACCGCCTTTCCTTAAAAGTCAAAATTCTCTGTGCGGCGCTCTTCTTCCGCCTTATCGGACATCGACTGTATCTTTACAAGCTTATAGTACTTGCCTTTTTTAGCCATAAGTTCTTCGGGTGGACCGCATTCAATGATATTTCCGTTATCTACAACAACAATTTTGTTCGCCTTTGAAAGCGTGGATAGACGGTGCGCAATCATAATGGTTGTTCTTCCGCTTATAAGATTTTCAATTGCCTCTTGAATAAAGTGCTCCGTTTCCGAGTCAACCGAAGCAGTAGCCTCGTCAAAGATAAGCATTTTCGGGTTTCTCAAAACGGCACGGGCGATAGAAAGTCTTTGCCGTTCACCGCCCGAAAGACCTACACCTCTTTCGCCTATTACGGTGTCGTATCCGTTCGGCTGACGCACGATAAACTCGTGTGCATTCGCAACATCTGCCGCATGAATTACATCATCGACAGTATAGTCCCCGTCACCGTATGCTATGTTATTGTATATTGTGTCAAAGAAGAGCATGGGCTCTTGCTGAACATATCCTATGTTTGAGCGGTAGAATTTAAGGTCAATATCCTTTATGTTCTTTCCGTCAATAAGTATGGTGCCGTCATAATTGTCGTAGTACCTTAAAAGGAGATTTACAAGTGTAGACTTGCCCGAGCCGGTTGTTCCGACTATTCCCACAACATCGCCGGGCTCTATAACAAGATTTATATTGTTAAGGACTTTTTTGGCTCTGTCAAAAGAAAAATTAACGTCCTTAAACTCTATCCGACCGCCCATATCAACATCGGTATTACCTTTGCCGAAATCGTGTTCAAGCTCGGCATCAAGTATGTCCATAAGTCGCTCTGCGGAGTTTTTCGCATTTTGTACCGCATCTGAAAAGTTTGCAAAGAAGCTTACGGGGTTATAAAACATGGAAGCATAAGAAATAAACGAAACAAGCAGACCTATCGTGAGTGACGGGTCGTTGCCGTTTATAACAACTCTGCCGCCGAATGCCCAAATAAGTATGCTTCCGAATGATACAAGAGCACCTACAACATGGGAGTAAAGATTAATTATTTTTCCTGCCTTATAGTCGGTGTCTCTCCACTCGTCAACCTTATCTCCGAAATTATTGCTTGAAGACTGTTCGCTTGCAAAAGATTTGATAACTCTTATTCCGGGCAAATTGTCGGTAAGCAGAGAACTTACCGCCGCATTACGAAGCCAAATGCGTCTGTAATAAGGCCTTATTTTTTTGCGGAATATTCTTGAGCCTATAACTATTATCGGAACGGGACAAAGCGAAATCAAAGTAAGCTTCCAGTTCATAAACAGCATAACGGTGATAATTCCGACCATAGTAAAGAACTGTACCACAACTTCTTGAGATACACGAAGCATAAATGAGTTAAGATTTGATGTGTCACCGTTGATACGGTTTATTACGGCGCCGGTTGAGGTTTTATCGTAAAAGCTCATAGGTAAATGTATTGCTTTATGGTATACATCGTTTCTAATATCCGCAAGCATACTGTTACCGGCTTTTCTCAATATGTTTGCTCTAAGTAAGCCTATAAGATGTTGGGTAACCTGTAAAAACAGCATGGCAATTGCAATGTATGAAAGCAGTCTTAAATTTTTGTTCGGTACGATATTATCGACAAGCTCTTTCGTAAGTATCGGAGTGACAAGCGACATAGCCGTAGTAACAACCGAAAGAAGCACCGAGAAAATAAGTACAGCCGTTTGCGGCTTTAAGTACTTTATAAAATTACCGACAATACGGTCTTTTTTAGCACAGCGAAGACATGGGGCGCCGTAGTTACTGAGCATTCTTCCGCATTTAGGGCAAAATGCCAAAACTTTTTCGAAACCCGATTTTAATATATCGAATGCTTCACTTACCGGTGTGCCGTCATTAACGGAATTAAAGAATGTTACCGCCGCATCGCCTAATCTGACTAAAGAAAAAGTAAAGCGCATAATATCGGTAACAGTTCCGTCCTTTTTCTCGGCTCTTAACATACTGTTACCGTACATGCGCTTGTTTGAGAATTTTTTTATGTCCGAATAATCGAGTTTTAATGTTTCTGTGCCTGAATTAAAATCAAATGCCGATAAATGGTTATCGTAGCAAAGTAAGGCACTTTTACGGTATTCTCCGTTCATGGAAATATCCGTTATAATGCAAAAAAGTACCGGCGAATTTTCATTAAAAACACCCGATAATTTTTCTATTTCGCCATCTTCAAGTTTTTCGTTAATAAGAAATGGAATATCCAAAAATTCCGCCCCCAGAGTTAAGCGTGAACGCACTTTTCAAAGAGAGTTTAACACCGTTTACTTTGAAAGTCAAGTTAAATATATATAAAATATAATATAATATGCAAAACGGATTTTTCATCAAGCTGTAGAATAGTATATACATGCCTTCACTATGACGCCGATGTGATATAATTTGGCTTTCGCAAATTGTGAAATATCCTCGCTTCGCTCGGATGTGCAATGAAATTTGCCTTTTGTTACCTTCACTGCGCCGCAGGGCAATATTCTGAAACGCTCGGTACATATCCAAGATTATGATGCAGAATACGAACACCCAACAAAATACACATCCGGCAAAGCAAGTTATGTAGAACGCAATCAAGCAATGATAAACGGCAGCGATTTTTGTGTGATTTACTTCGATGATACATACAAACCGCCGAGACGAAAATACCGAAAAAGCTATCTATCCGACTATTAACCAAAAAGCGGTACTGCCGCCTCTTACACTTATGCCATGCAGAAGAAAAAGCAGTATAACCGTTGTGAAAAATAGTGTTGTTTTATTGTGGCTTTTCTACGGCGAGAACCTCAAAAAATATACCGAAAGTTCTTGTAACCAAAGGCAAAATATGCTACACTTAATTTGTGTAATTATTTTTCGAGGGGCAGCTATACACATTTTTGAAGATTTATCAAAAAAAATTTCAAAATGTTGTAGCCATTGTGCAAATTCGTTCGTATAAATGGATAGAAAAATAAGTTTTCAGTTTTCAGTTTTCGGTTTTCAGAAAAAATAGATTTACGATAGGAATAAACATTATGAAAGACAACGAAAAGAAAGTAACTAAAGCCGAAGAGGTAAAGAAAGAAGTACAGACCGAAGAGGAAGGCGTACCGCTTATGGAAGAGGAACTGTCCTCTGTCCCCGCCGGCGCTGAGCAGAACTCCTTTTACTGTGGTTAAGTGAGTCCCCGCAGGGCGAAGCGGGGCTTCGCAGTTTTCAGTTTTTAGATTTCAGTTTTCAGAAAATAGATTTACGATAGGAATATACATTATGAAAGACAACGAAAAGAAAGTAAATAAAGCCGAAGAAGTAAAGACCGAAGAAAACGCCATAAAGCTTACCGATGAGCAGCTAAAGCAGGTAACAGGCGGCGATGTAACCAGCGCCGCCATTATAGGATACACGAACTGATGGCACAGGCATCAAATCGAACACTTTTGAAAGAAGAAAAAGCCATGAAAAAAGAAGATAAAAAACTCAATACCAAAGAGGAAGCAAAGAAAGAAGCAAAGGCCGAAGAAAACGGTGTACAGCTTACCGATGAGCAGCTCCGGCAGGTAGTTAGTGGCACGGGTATTCGATATGATGTCCTTGGTGAAATAGTTAAGCGCCCGGAGGGAAAATAAGTTTTCAGTTTTCAGTTTTCACTTTTCAGAAAAGGAGTAAAAAACCATGAAAGACGAAAAGAAAGTAAAGGCAACCGAAGAAGAAGCGAAGAAAGAAGTACAGACCGAAGAGAACGGCGTAGAGCTGACGGACGAGGAACTGTCGAAAGTCTCCGGCGGCAAAGAGCAATTGAGCAGTGGGAGCTCCTCGGATGAAAATATTGCTGTAAATTGTTTTGTTAGGGGTATAGACGGTAGTAAGTAACTATTTAATATGTCAAAATAAAAGCAATTGACGGACTGTGTCAAGCGTGACCGCAAAAAAAGTTAAAGGAAATATAACCATGAAAACGCAGAAAAAGAAAATCAAGGCAACCGAAGAGGTAAAGGAAGAGGTAAAGACCGAAGAGAAAGGCGTAGAGCTTACGGACGAGGAACTGTCCTCTGTCGCCGGCGGCGGCTATGTCACTTTGATCGATCCCGACAATATAGCATTGAGGTAATCTGGCAAGTCCCCGCGGGGCTTCGCAGTTTTCAGTTTTCAGATTTCAGTTTTCAGTAGGGGACGATGCCCACATCGTCCCGATTAAAAAACATAGATTTACGAAAGGAACAAACCACAATGAAAGACAACGAAAAGAAAGTAAAGCTGACCGAAGAGGAAGCAAAGAAAGAAGTACAGACCGAAGAGGAAGGCGTACAGCTGACGGACGAGGAACTGTCGAAAGTTTCCGGCGGCAAAGGTGAGCCGGATCCGGAGGAGAACTAATACCGAAAAGTTTTCAGTTTTCAGATTTCAGTTTTCAGAAAAATACGAAAGGAATAAACCATTATGAAAAACAACGAAAAGAAAGTCAAATCCACCGAAGAAGCAAAGAAAGAAGTTCAGACCGAAGAAAACGGCGTACAGCTTACGGACGAGGAACTGGCACAGGTCTCCGGCGGCAATGAGACTCCCGGGCCCCGGACTATCGAACATATATTGTTGTAGGTCAGTGAGTCCCCGCAGGGCGAAGCGGGGCTTCGCAGTTTTCAGTTTTCGGAAAATCGGCATAATGCTGAAAACTGAAAACTGAAAACTAAAAACCCACGATTTGTCTCGACAAATCGTGGTTTTTTTATATCTTCTTATTGCTATAATATTTAATTTATGTTATGATAAAATAGAATAGATATATCGAAAGGAAAACTGCAATGAATAAACAAATTTTCAGAAAGAAAAGTCTTGATAAATTAAAATCTCCCGAAAGTTTGGATGAAAGCATAAAGGTAACAAACCCCGGGGTGTGGCTTATTTTGGCGGCGGTCATTCTGCTGCTTGTGGGTGCGTGCGTATGGGGTG
>JAZUIE010000041.1:0-39981 GCA_045642125.1 Acutalibacteraceae bacterium
CTCCTTGGCTCACAGAACGACATGGCTACGATCCGACTTATTTTGAATTTTCACTTTCAAAGGTTTCGCTTATTACCGTCATTTCGCTGTTGGTTTTCTTATCAGACTGCTTAAGCGAATAATTGTAATTGTTATGGGTAATAAACAAAGAAACGATTATAAAGAAAATCAAAATAACCGTAATTATAATATTCGGAATATCTTTAATTACGGCGAACATAATGGCAACGGAAAGACAAAACGCACCCAAAATACCGTAGATACCGAAAAAGTTATAACAAATTATTAAAACAGTGCCGAAAACGGCAGGTAAAATTGCAGGACGAAGCGGAGAATATAATTTAATGTTCATTCCAAGCCTTAACATCCTTTAATTCGTTAAATATCGAAACATAGCTTTCGTGTCTTGACTTTTGAATTTCACCGTCAGCCAATGCCTCTAAAACGCTGCAACCTTTTTCGCAGGTATGCGTACAAGAAGTAAATTTGCAATTAAACGAATATTTATAAATATCGGGAAAAGCCGACACCAAATTTTGCTTAAAATCGTAACTTTCAGGCTCTGCATCAAAGGACGAAAAACCCGGTGTGTCGGCGATATAACCGCCGTTATCGGTGGCAAAGAGTTCAGTATGGCGGGTGGTATGCCTTCCCCTGCCCATCTTTTGACTGACTTCACCTGTTTTAAGGCATAAATTATCAAATAGTTCATTTATAATGCTCGATTTTCCGACACCCGAATTACCCGCAAATGCGCATACACAGTCTTTAAGTTCCGCTTTTAATTTATCTGTTCCTATTTTTTCTTTTGCGGATAAAACGAAAGTCTTGAAACCTGAATTTTTATATATGCTTTCAAACTCGGAAAAATCGCCCTCGTCACATTTATTAAAAACTATTATCGGCTCTATATTATGATATACCGCAACGGCGGAAAGCCGGTCAATTAAGTATGTATCAGGCTTTGGACATTTATATGACGAAACAATAATTAATTTATCAATATTTGAAACAAGCGGTCTTGATAAAAGATTTTTTCTTTCGTATATTTCTTCAATCACACCGTGTGTGCTGTCCGAAAGCGAAATATTAACTTTGTCACCGACAACGGGGGAAACTCCCGTTTTGCGGAAATTTCCCCTGGCCTTACATTCATATACGGTACTTTGAACACCAACATAGTAAAATGACGAAATTGCTTTGATAATTATACCGTTCATAATTAATTTTAATACTTTTTAGTAATTGAAACCTTACCGGACATCGCATCTATTTTAACATCTTGGAAGTCCTTATAAGGTGCGTTCGGGTCACTGGTCGACCTAATCTTAACGGTTGCATAAACCGACTTATCCTCAAGCTTTATATTCTTAAATACATAGCCCTTTATAAAGTTTGCATCAACTGTTTCGCTTTCGGCAATAGGTTTGTTATCAACCCAAAGAGATAACTTGACACTTCCGAGTGTTGTATCAATGTTTGATGTATCGATAGCGGCATCAAGTGTAATTGTGCCGTCACTTACATAATACTTAACCTCGGTACCTTCGGGAGTTTTCTCCGCAGAAGTTGCAGCAGGTTCTTGCGAAATAACATAGCCTTTTGCTATATATTCGTTATCCTTTGTAGTTAACGAACGGGTTTCCGGAACGGGAACAAGTCCTGCCGATTTAAGTTCTTTTTCGGCATTTGCTGATTTAAGACCCGTAACATCGGGTATTGCAACCATCTTTGTTGCTTTACCGCTGCTGACATAAATTGTTACAAGACTGCCTTCGGCAACAGTTGTAGTTCTTGCAGGGTCGGTCCTTATTACAAGTCCTTCGTCTACATTATCGTCTGCTAAAGTTTCGGTCTTATAAGTAAACTTCTTAGCCTTAAGTTCGCTAATAGCATAGGTTTCGGTTTTTCCGTAAACATCGGGCACCTTAACGGTTGTAGCACCCATACTAACAGTAAGAGTAATAGAGGCTTTGGCTTTAAGTTTTTTGCCTTTTTTCTCTGACTGTTCATAAACTTCGCCTACTTTGTACTTATCGTTTACATCATAGTCAAAGTTAATATTAAAGGTATCGTAATACTTGCTTTTCTTAACTTCTTCGATGGTCATACCCACAAAGTCAGGACACTTTATTTCTTTTCCGGTGCCCTTAAAGAGCTTCGGAATGAAAATAATTCCCAAAATAATTATAACAACACCGAGCGCAGCGGCAATACCGGCTAAAATCGGTATGGTATTGCTCTTCTCGTTAGTTTCTTCTTCGTCTTCAATATTTGAATTGTCAATAACGGAAGCAGGAGTAGAAGAACTTACGGCGCCAACATACTTTGTCGGCGAGTCGTCAACAAAATACGAATAATCAAATGTGGCTTCGGGGTCTTTCTTGAACTGTTCAAGGTCGCAAAGCATCTCGGCGGCAGACTGATATCTGCGTTCGGGAGTCTTTTGCATTGCATGCATTGTTATTTGTTCGAGTCCCAAAGGTACCGAAGGGTTAATTTCGGTGGGCAATTTGGGGTCACGCTGTAACTGCATTATAGCAACCGAAACGGCGCTTTCGGCTTGGAACGGCAACTGTCCTGTCAACATTTCGTAAAGCATTACACCTACGGAATAAACATCGGACTTTTCGTCAGTTTTTTCTCCCCTTGCTTGTTCGGGGCTGATATAATGAACCGAACCTATTGCCTTATCGGTAATTGTTCTTTGTTCGCTTCTCGAAAAACGGGCTATGCCGAAATCGGTAACCTTAATAGAGCCGTCTGCCAAAACCATTATATTTTGCGGTTTTACATCACGGTGAACTATTCCCTTATCGTGCGCATGTTGTAAGCCCTTTAAGATTTGAATAACAAAATAAACAGCATCTTTCCAACGCAAACTGCCTTGATGCTCTATGTATTCTTTAAGGGTAATGCCGTCAATATATTCCATAACTATATACTGAATAAGGTCGCCGAAGCTTACATCATGTACCTTAACAATATTAGGATGAGATAAAACGGCAATAGCCTTAGACTCATTCTTAAAACGGCGCAAGAATTCTTCGTTAGAAACAAATTCTTCTTTTAATATTTTAATTGCAACGATACGGTCTTCGACATTGTCATACGCCTTATAAACAACAGCCATACCGCCTACACCGATTATTTCCCTGATTTCATATCGGCCGTCAAGTCTTTTTCCTACATACTTATCCATAAAAATTTATCCTTTCAATCAAAGAGTAACGGTTACGATGGAAATATTGTCGCCTCCACCGTTATCGTTAGCCATAGTTGTTAATTTTTCGGGGACTGATGCTATATCGTTATTCTTGAATGTATCTAAAATGTCCTGCGTTTCAACAAAATTTGAAAGACCGTCAGTACATATAAATACCGTTTCGCCGACCGAAATCGGTAATTCAAAACAGTCGGGCAATACATCGCTTTCTACACCTAATGCTCTTGTAATTATATTCTTTTCGGGGTGTACTTTTGCTTCTTCTTCGGTTAATTTACCGCTCTCAAGCAATGTTTGAACAACCGAATGGTCACGGGTAATTTGTTCGATTTTGTCATTAACAAGATATGCTCTGCTATCACCCACATGACAAACAAAGGCTATACCGTTTCTTACTATGAGCAGTACAACCGTAGTTCCCATTCCGGACAGTTCAGGCGACTTTGTTGCCTTATTATATATTTCGATGTTTGCCGAAATAACTGCATTTTTCATTAGCGACATTAGGCTTCTTCTGTTTAACTTATTAGAATATGAATTCTCAATATACTTTGATATAACCTTAATTGCCGTTTCACTTGCAACATTTCCGGCGTTTGCACCGCCCATACCGTCACAAACAATAGCGAGTGCCGAGTTGTCGGACAAAAAGCCGGTAAAAACTGCGTCTTGGTTGCTTTTCCTTAATTTGCCGACATCGGTTTTTGAGTATATTTGCATCAAACTTTCCCCTCCCTTTGTCTTAATTGTCCGCATGAAGCGTCTATATCGGCGCCGAGTGTACGGCGAATTGTTGTCGTAACACCACGGCTTGTTAGCATATTTTGAAACTCTTTAATTGCTTTAATATTAGGTTTCTTAAACTGATTTTCTTTTACGGGGTTTGCCGGTATTAAATTAACATGACACATAATACCTTTTAATTTTTTCGCCAAAATATCGGCGCACTCTTTTGTGTCGTTCACGCCCTCAATAAGAGCATATTCAAACGAAATTCGTCTTGTTGTTACCGCTTGGTATTCTTTAAGAGCCTTTAGAAGCTCGTCAATATTCCATTTTTTATTTATAGGCATCATTGTATTTCTTATTTCGTCCGTAGGTGCATGAAGAGATACAGAAAGAGTTATAGGCAGATTTAAGTCTGCAAGTTCTTTGATTTTGGGAACAAGTCCCGAAGTTGACAAAGAAATATGCCTTAAGCCTATACCTAAACCGTCATTACTGGAAACAAGCGACAAAAACCTTTTTGTATTCTCAAAGTTGTCAAGCGGTTCTCCCATTCCCATCATAACAACATTTGATATTCTGACATTTTGGTCTTTTGATGCTGTTAATATTTGGGCTAACATTTCAGATGCCGTAAGCGACCTTTTAAGACCGTTTAATCCCGAAGCACAAAACTTGCACCCCATTCGGCAGCCTACTTGAGTCGAGATACACACGGTATATCCGTGCTCGTATTTCATTAGTACTGATTCAATGTATTCGCCGTCATACAGCTTAAATAAATACTTAACAGTACCGTCTGTTTTGGAAACATATTTTTTTGCGATTTCTGCATTTGCCAAGTAACATCTATCGGATAATACATTGCGAAGAGAAACGGGAATATTCGTCATTTCGTTAAAGTCGTTTATACCGCTTCTAACCCATTTAATAACTTGATTTGCTCTGAACTTTTGACAACCTAAGCCGTCAAGAAAATCGGCTATTTCACTGTCATACATCGAGCAAATGTCTATTTTTTTAGGTATATAATCACCCGTTTCTTACAAGTAATGCACAGTAAAAACCGTCAGTACCGTCAATTTGTGGCATAAACGTATGCTCATATTGTACCGCAAAATCTATATGTTTGTCAAGAAAACGCTTTATTTGTTCTTCATTTTCGGCAGTATTAAGTGTACATGTTGAGTACATTAAAACTCCGCCTTTTTTAACAAAAGAAGATGCATTGCCGAGAATATTTTTTTGAGTACTATAAAGTCTTATTAAATCTTCGTTTTTAATATCCTTATATTTTATTTCGGGTTTTCTTCTTATAACACCGAGTCCCGAGCACGGAACATCACATAAAACAGCATCAAAGCTTTCATTAAACTTTATTGTTTCGGAGTTCCCGACTGAAGTTTCAATAATATTGATGCCGAGTCTCTTAGCCCCTGTTTTTATTAAGTTTACCCTATTTTCATATAAATCGTTAGCAACAATTTTGCCTTTATTGTTTAGGTACTGCGCCATTGTAAAAGTTTTTCCGCCGGGTGCTGCGCAAATATCCAAAACGCTCATATCATGGGTTAAATTCATTTTACTGATAACCGTTTGTGAAGCCAAATCTTCTACATGAAACAGTCCGTCCGAAAAACTAAGCGAGTTACTAATATCAAAAGAGGATAAAATGTTAACCGAGTTTTCTATTGCGCCTTTTTTTGCCGTTACATTTTCTTTGTTTAATTTATGTATTAAGTTTTCCGTATCGGTTTTAAGGGTGTTAACCCTTAAAGAAAACTCAGGTTTATTAAGCGACTGTTTAAGCAGTTCTTCGGTTACACATAGTCCATAGCTTGAAACTAAAATTTTAATAAGCCACAAGGAACAGGAATACCTGATGCCTAAAGACTTTTCGTCATTACCTGTAGGTAAATCAACCGGATTTCTTAAATACGACCTTAAAACTCCGTTAACAAATGAAGCGTTATATTTTTCCTTAGAAGCTTTAACTATATTAACCGATTCATTTACAGCCGCACTTTCTGGAATTTTATCCATAAAACGCATTTGATAAATTGCAATGCGAATAGCATTAAGAGTTATTGGCTTTATTTTGTTTACGGGAGTTTTTACATAATTTGAAATAATATAATCAATAGTTATTTTCCTGTCTAAAGTACCGTAAACAATATTTGTAATAAATGCCTTGTCGATATTCGATAAACTCTCATCTGACAATTTATTTTTAAGTACAATATTTGAATATGCGCCGTCATTTTCGATTTTTCCTAAAATTAAAACGGCAGTTTTTCTCGGTAAATCTACTCTCATTTAATTAACCTTTGTGCCGACCGTAATTTTATGACCGTTAAGCATTGATAA
Organism: Acutalibacteraceae bacterium; assembly: GCA_045642125.1. GTDB lineage: Bacteria > Bacillota > Clostridia > Oscillospirales > Acutalibacteraceae > UBA737. Next base: position 6,320 of record JAZUIE010000041.1, read on the forward strand.
AGCCGACATTTCTTTTTTTCCCTCAGGCTTTACAGTTAAAATTTCTAAGGCAGTATTATTTTTACAAGAGATGACAAATCGGTTATCGGACTCAACAACAACACCGCATTCGTTAAATTTACAATTAATCGGTTTTGCTTTAATAACCTTAATCTTTTTGCCGTCAAGTTCGAAATAAGCGCACGGCCATGAATAAAAGCCTCTTACCTTATTGTTAAGCGTAACGGCATCTTCCCTAAAGTCTAACTTTGCCATTTCTTTTTTAATAATAGGCGCATAAGTTACACCGTCTATCGGCTGTTCTTTCGATGTTATACCGTTTTTCTCTATATTTTTAAGTACCTTAACCATTAAAGCTGCGGAAATTTCCGATAAACGGTCAAAAAGTTCTTCGGCAGTTTCTTCTTCGCCGATTTCGGTTTTCTCCACATCTATTATATTACCGGTATCCATTCCCTCGTCCATTTGCATAACCGTAACACCGGTTTCCTTATCGCCGCTAACTATTGCCCACTGTATGGGAGATGCACCTCTATGGCGGGGCAAAAGCGAAGCATGGCCGTTTATACAGCCGTATTTAGGAAGTGACAGTATTTCACTCGGCAAAATTTTACCGTATGCTACAACCACTATTATATCGGGGGACAATTCTTTAAGTATGCTTAACGCTTTGCCGTCTTTTAATGTTAGAGGCTGATAAACCTTAATGCCGTTTTCTTCTGCGCATACTTTAACAGGCGGCGGAGTTAATATTTGCTTTCTTCCCACAGGTTTATCGGGTTGAGCAAAAACACCGACTATTTCGTTATCCGATTTAATAAGAGCTTTTAGTGTGCTAACCGCATAATCGGGTGTTCCCATAAATACTATCCGCATTTTTTACTCCTTATAGTCAATGTATAAAATTCCGTCTAAATGGTCTATTTCATGACAGAGCGCTCTTGCTTTTAAGCCTTCTCCTATTACCGTAAACGGTTTACCGAAACGGTCCTGCGCATGAACTTTAACCTTCATGGGTCTTGTTACACTCTTAAACTGATTAGGGATAGACAAACAGCCTTCATCACCCGTTTGCGTTCCCTCTTTTTCGTCAATTACGGGGTTTATAAGTTCAACCAAACCGTCACCCGCATCAATAATACAAAATCTTCTCAAAATTCCCACTTGCGGTGCGGCAAGGCCTACACCTTCGGCGTCATACATCGTTTCCGCCATATCGTCAAGAATTTGGTGTAGTTTGTTATCAAAATTAAGCTGTGTTCTGCAAACCTTTCGCAAAACATCGTCACCGAGTTTTACAATATTTCTTTTAGCCATATTTTCACCTTAAATAACCGTTTCCGGATTTATATCAATAAATACATAAGTGCCTTTTTTAAGTTTTACCTTAATACATTCCCTTATGTAATCTCTGAAATGTTTTGAGTTTTTACATTTAATTATCATTCTGTATCTGTAATTACCGTTAACCTTTACAACACTCGCAGGAGAAGGGCCTAAAATTATCATTTTTATATCTTCGAACTCACCTTTAGTTCCAGTCTTTAAGCGCTCAAAGATTTCGTTTACGGTATTTTGCGCATTATCCTTATCGCCCGAAGACACAACAAGCATACATATATCGCAAAACGGCGGATATATCATTAGTTTTCTTGTTAAAATTTCTTCGTTATAGAACGATACATAATCTTGCTTTGAGGCAAGAGAAATAACATCGTCTTCTGTGTTTTGCGTTTGAATAACCGCTTCGGCTTCGCCACCTGCACGACCTGCCCTGCCTATAACCTGTGTTAATAGCGAGAATGTTCTTTCGAAGCCACGGTAATCGTCACTGTAAAATGCTCTGTCGGCACCTATTACGCCTACAAGGTCAACATCCTTAAAGTCAAGGCCTTTTGCAACCATTTGAGTGCCTATCATTATATCATATTCTTTGTTCGAAAATGCTTTTAAGTTTTCAGAGTAGGAATCTTTAGACATTGTGGTGTCGGCATCCATACGAAGAATTTTAGCATCACAAAACAAAGATTTGAGTTCTTCTTCGAGTTTTTGAGTTCCTGCACCGTGAAAGCATAAATGTTCACTTCCGCACTCGGGACACTTTTTATAAAGCGGAACGGACTTCCCGCAATAATGACACATAAGACGGTTATTAGCCGAGTGATATGTTAAAGAAACGCTGCACTCATCACAAACAGCAACATACCCGCAAGAAGGACATGAAACCTGTGTGTTATGTCCCCTACGGTTAAGGAGGAGTATAACCTGCTTATTATTTTTAAGCCGTTCTTCGATTTTTTCGGCTAAAGTACGGCTTATATTTGATGTGTTACCCTCAAAAATCTCCTTACGCATATCAACAACGGTAACTTTAGGGAGCTTTGCTTCTCCGTAACGGTTGTTAATCTCCGAAAGTCCGTACCTACCCGAAATTGCAAGACTGTAGCTTTCGAGGGAAGGAGTAGCCGAAGAAAGCAGCAATAGACATTTATGATAATTTGCCCTGAACTTTGCAATATCTCTTGCGTTATATCTCGGGTTTTTCTCCGATTTATATGTATGCTCTTGCTCTTCGTCCATAATTATAAGGCCTATATCTTTAAGCGGAGCAAATATAGCGCTTCTCGTTCCGATAACTATATTGGCAAGACCTTTTTTAACACGGTTATACTCGTCAAGTCGTTCTCCTATTGACATACCGCTGTGAAAAACAGCAATTTTATCGGCATAACGGTTACTGAAAAGATTTATCATTTGCGGTGTTAAAGCGATTTCGGGCACCATTACTATTACACCCTTATTAAGCTTCGCCGCTTCGTCAACAAGCTTCATATAAACACTTGTTTTACCGCTTCCCGTAACACCGTACAAAAGAGAAGTTTTAGGCATACCGCTTAAAAAATCATTTTTAAGACTAACGAAAGCTTTTTGTTGTTCTTCGTTTAAGTTTATCGGTGTATCGTCTTTCCTTGTAGTTATACTGTAAGGCTTTCTGTAAACTTGTTTTGAAAAAACTTCTAAAACACCCTTGTTTCTTAAAGTGTTTATTACCGAAGAAGAAACACCCGTATAGTACTCAACTTCCTTTACGGTTGCAGCACCTATACCCGAAAGAAGCTCTACTACTTCCCTTTGTCTATCCGACAAGAAAGAAAAATCAGTAATACCGTCAGCGATTTTAACATATTTTGCCATTTTATCGAGAACCTTGCGTTTAGGCTCTAAATTCACATATACAGCTTCTTTTAGTTTAAGCGACAGTAAAACATCTTCAATACTCTTATTGTTTGCCTTAAGAGTCTTTGCGGAAACGGTGCCTTTTGCCTTAATGATATCGAATACATCTTTTTCGGTCTCTGTTAACGAGTCGGCTACGGTAAATTCTTCATTAACACAATAAAACTCTTCCATACGGCAATTTAAGCCTGTCGGAAGAATAGTGTGAATTGCATCAAAATAGGTGCAAAACAGTCTTTCCTTCATAAAATGGCAAAGTTCGGTCATTTCGTCATTTAGGACAGGCTCATTATCTATAACACCTAATATTTCTTTAAGATTTTCTTCGTTTTCTTCTTGCCTTAAAGAAAGTACAATTCCCTGTTTTTTTATGTTGCCCGAACCGAACGGAACAGTTACACGCATACCGAGTTTTAACTGAATTTTATAAATTTCGGGCACAAAATATGAATAAAGCTTATCATACGAGCCTATTGCCCCATCTAAAACGATGTTTGCAACAAAACGCTTCATATAATAAGCCCCCTTCATAATATTTATTTGTTTATCGTTTAATTATTTATTTGCCAATTTATTTATAGCAATGCTAACAGGTTTTTCAATGAGAATTTCGCCGTTTTCTTCGGCAGCTTTAGATACATTTCTTGCGCATTTTGCAATATCCGTAACAAGGCGGTATCTGTTGTCATAGTTTTCAATAAGTTTTCCGATATTTGGGTTTAACATAGTTTAATTCCTTTCAAAAATTATTTATTAATAATATTATCAATAAGTTGCAAATTTTGGGCAGTTTTTTGTCTTACCGCCTTAATTATTGACGAAAAGCCGTCAATAGCATCGTCAATATTATCGTTTATAACAACAAAATCGTAATCTTTGGCTTTTTCTATTTCTATAAGTGAAGCATTAAGCCGCTTATTAAGATTTTCGGTTGTTTCAGTCCCACGCTTTGACAAACGCTCTTTAAGTACATCGAAAGAAGGCGGAAGTATGAAAACACTAACGGCTTCGGGCATTTTTTCCCTTATTTGCTCGGCACCGTTAACATCTACTTCGACTATGACATCAAAGCCGTTATTAAGCTGATTAATAACATAGTCTTTAGGAGTTCCGTAGTAATTGCCTACAAAAACATTATGCTCGAGCAACTCGCCATTGTCTATCATTTTCTTAAATTCGTCTACCGAGATAAAACGGTATTTACCGTCAGGTGTTTCTCCCTCTCGCATCGGTCTTGTAATAACCGAAATAGAGAATTTAAGTTCCGGAAATTTCTTAAATACACCGGCTAAAACCGTATCCTTGCCGGAACCTGACGGTCCCGAAATAATAAAGAGATTGCCTTTATTCATTTGGTTCTTCCTCATCATCGTAAGTTCCGTCATCTATTATACGGTTTGCAAGAGTTTCAGACTGCAAATAAGTAAGAACAATGTGGTCGCTATCGGTAATAACAACTGCTCTCGTTCTTCTTCCGTGAGTTGCATCAATTAAAGTGCCTCTTTCTCTTGCATCTTGAATCATACGCTTTATCGGAGCAGATTCAGGACTAACTATTGCCACCATTCGATTTGCCGAAACCATATTGCCGAATCCTATATTAACAAGTTTCAAAAGTATCGCCTCTTATTCAATGTTTTGTATTTGTTCTCTGATTTTTTCTATTTCTGCTTTTATATCAATTACCTTTTTGGCAATTTCAATATCCGAAGCTTTTGAACCGGTTGTATTTGCTTCACGGTTCATTTCCTGCACGATAAAGTCAAGCTTTCTGCCTATCGTTCCGCCTTCATTTAACAGCGAAGTCAGTTCGTTAATATGGCTTTTAAGCCTTACAGTTTCTTCGTCAACAGCAACCTTATCGGCAAATATAGCCGTTTCGGTTAAAAGCCGCTGTTCGTCTACATCGGCACCGTTTAGAAGCTCGTGCATTTTTTCTTCCAACTTAAGTCTGTATTCTTTTACCGTTTCGGGTGAACGCTGTTCGATAAAGGAAACCATATCGAGTATGTAATTTGCTCTGTTTATTACATCTTCTTTAAGTCTTTCGCCTTCAGCACCACGCATTGATACGAAAACATCAAGTGCTTCTTCTGTCGTTTTAAGAACAGCCTGTGTAATTGTTTCTTCGTCAATTTCGTTTTTCTTAACAGTAAAAAGTTCGCTGTTATTTACAAGAGAAGAAACCTTAAGGTCGTCTTTAATACGGTATTTTTTTCCTAAGCTTTTAAGTGCCTTAATATATGCATCGGCATAGTCCTTGTTAAGCTCAAGTGACACCGAATTGCCGCCTTTATTTTCGATTATAACAGATACTTCGATTTTTCCTCTTGACACCCGTTTCGAAATGAGCGATTTTAATTTTTCGTCAAGAAACATATAGGCTCTCGGCGTTTTACTGGAAAACTCAAAAAATCTATGATTTACAGATTTTATTTCAACTGTTACACCAAAAGCTTCAAAGTCATTTTTAGCCCTTCCGAAGCCCGTCATACTTGTAACCGTAAAACATCAACTCCAAAGTAAATAATTATCATTTATAATAACAAATTCAATCTATAATGTCAAATTTTAAGATGTCTTTGAATTTGCTATTTTAAGGCGTAAATTTTTAATCTCAAAATAGAATATCATTAAATATAAATATTCAAAACTAAAACGATAAGATACATTGCCGAAATGCATCACAAGAGTCAGTAAGAACAGTATTACGCATAAAAAATACGTCTTGCTCTCGTTTTTTCTGTATTTAATAAAATTATAACCGACATAGAAATACATTGAATAATAAATGATAAAGCCTACAATTCCACAACCGGCAAGTATTTCCAAAAAGTTCTCATGCAAATAAACAAGTCTTCCTGTATACTGCTTAACAAAAACGCAGGGGTTATTAAGTCCTACACCGAGTATTGGATATTTTCTAAAGATGGTAAACCCGATATCTCGGTATCTGAGTCTTGTAACAGCTGAAGCATCTGCCTTATTTTTGTCTGAAAAAATATAAAGTAGAGATGTTATTCTCTCGTTAAGTCTCGAAAAAACAGGAAGTTTAAGCAAAAAATATGTTGCAATAACAAAAACAATTAACAAAATAAGCACTTTAATTATCGAAAACAGTTTTTGTTTATTGTTCCAACGGCTTTGAAGCAGTATCAGTAACGAACCGCACAAAACAATAATAAAACCCTTTCTGCTGCGTGAAAAAGCCAAAATCAAAAGAGTTGATATCATAGCAAGATTCGTTATTCTGAATTTTTCATTCAAACCGAAATAAAGATGAATGATAAAGGAAAAGGATGAAGCCATTGCCAAGTTATTAACATTCATAATGGCATTGTCCATACGCTCTGAATCTAATATGAAAGAAGTAAAGTTTGATATGCCGAACTTTACAGCAAATACAATAACATACACTAAAACAACACAGTAACCGCCCCACATCACGGTTTTGAGCAGTTTTTCCACATTGTCTTTTTCGCTTTTAACACAATAGTAGATAATAAACATACCTATCATATTTTTTAGCAAATGGTCAGCCTGTATCGAAACGAACTCTGTATTTATTGCCCACAGCATTGTCAAGTACGCATACACTACAAATAAAGCAACATATAAACAGAAAAAAGGAAATTTGAATTTCAAATCAACGGTAAATGAAAATTTATCCCTTATTATGTAAGTATAAAAAAGTAAGCAAAAAACAGGAATAGTTGAGCTGACCTTAAAAAAGAAAGTTACATATGCTATCAAAATTATAAGCCAAAAAAGAAAATCTTTGACTTTGTCGCTTCTATTATTGACTAAGCTGATTTTCGTAACATTCACTTCCTTTTTTAAGTGTTAAAAATTATAAAGAATTCAAAAAATCGTTTATTTCTTTTGCACGGTTTTCGATAGTCAAACTTTGCGCCCTATCATAAGCGTTTTGCGCCATTTTAGCGCATAGTTCTTTATTGTCCCTTAATTTAATTATAGCATTTGATATTTCGTCAATGCTTTTGGGGTTAACACGAATAGAACAACTGTCATCTAATATATCGTCATTAAACGGAAGATTTGAAGAAATAACGGGTAACTTACAAGCCATTGCTTCTACTATTGCATTGCAGCAACCTTCCGCTAATGTGGGCAGACAAAATACATCGGAAGCCGATAAGTATTCAGGAATTTCATTATGAGGTACTTTGCCGCAAAATACAATTTTAGAATTTCCGCTATATTCTTTTTTCTCGCCGCCTATTAAAATAAGCTTAACATTATCGATATTCTCTATGGCTTTAACAAGTCTTTGGTCGCCTTTTCTTTCGCAGAAGCTTCCAACAAAAGAAATAACAAAATCGTCTTCTCTTATATTAAACTTGTTTTTTAAGTTTTCATTAACAAGCGGGCGGAAAACTGATGTGTCAACACAGTTAGGAGAAACTATAACCTTTTGATTACTTTTTATTAAGCCCCATTCTGCACTTTCTTTTTTATTGTCAGACGAAACACAAATTACACCTTTAATTACATCAATATAGTTATCAATATATGCTTTAGAGAAAAAATCAAACAGGTGATAAATATAACCTTCTCCGTTAGCTACGACAACGGGAATATTATTTTTCTTAGCATATTTTGCAATATAAAAACCGCAGTCCCAAAAATGCCCGTAAAATAACTGGGGTGTCGGCACATTCTTTTTAACGGCCTTATTTATGGCTTTGGTTCTAAAATATGTAGTTAAGTGTTTGCCGAATATTTTAACAGGTCCAAATGAAAAATGCAAAGGCTGAAAAACACTAACCGTATTTCCTCTGTCAGTTTTATAACTCCACTTTGTTTTTCTAAGCTTTCCTGCCCTGCTTCTGCCGTTAATGGTTTGCGGTGCTATAATAACGCATTCGTTACCGAAATCGGCAAGTCTATCGACAAGTACTTTTACAAAAGAATATGCGGAGTCATCGGCAAAAGGATATCCGCGGGAAATAAAACAAATCTTCATAAAATCTCACTTAAATATTTTATTTTTGACCTTTAATACAAACGAATACTTAAAAAACGATAAAACAAACAACACAAAAGGTGTTATGCTGAACTTATATTTTAGAGCAATAAAAGAATACTTTCTTGACAATCTCTTTTCATTGTTTCTTAAAGCCTTTTTTGAAATCGAAACATAAGAATTATATTTTCTTTGTTTGTTTTCTTTAACTGTTAAGTTATTATACAAATCTTTATATTTTTCTTCGAAAATTTCACAGGCGTTTATACTTTTATAAGTACTGTTTGATATTTTCTCGGTATCATCATAATCGTAATTTATAACTAATGGCTCTTTTACCGCCTTTATTTTCGTTACCTGAGCACATCTTATCCATAAATCATAATCTTGACGGGCTAAAATTCTTTCGTCAAAACCGCCGACCTTCTCAAAGATTTCTCTTCTCATTATCGCTGAAGAAGTACCGCCTATACAATGGTCAATCAGAATTGTTTTAGAAGCATCATAAGGCGGACTCGGAATAAAAGTCGAAGTAGTGTTATCGTTTACATAAATAAACTTAAAGCCGGAAACGGTAAGGCCGACATCTTTATCATCTTTAAGTAACGCAATCTGTTTTTCGGCTTTAGTTTCGTCCCAAATATCATCATCGTCTAAAAAAGCTATGTAATCACCCGTGGCTTTAGAAGCACCAAAGTTACGGCTGAAATTTGAACCTTTTGCGGGGAAATGTTCATAAAACTTTATATTACCGTATTTTAAGGAATAAGATTCGACAACATCTTTTGTATTATCTTCTGAGCCATCGGAAACAACAATGATTTCAATTTGTTTATAGGTTTGATTTTCAACAGACATTATGGCATTGCCGACATATTTAGCCCTATTGTGGGTAGGAATAACAACACTGAGTAACTTATCCATTGTTTTCTCCAAATTTAATAATCAAATAAATCAGTCGATGGCTTTGAGCTTTTCAAGTTCTCCGCCATATTTTTCGTACTCGTATATTTTTGAATCAACCACAAATCGGTACCAATAACATTCCAAGAAGAAAAAAACAAGTCCTTCTTTTCCGTCAAGAAAACCAAGTTTTAATATGTAGTTGTATAAAAACCAAGCAAAACACCTGAAAAACTTCGGCATTTTATAATATAAGCCAAATTTCTTTTTGCGGTTTTGAAGTATGGCTTTATCGGTATCAATTAAAGCATCCGTTCCGTTGATAAAATCAATATAGTCTTGCATTTCACGGGTTGCATACCAATTGTATTTTTTAATATAACTGTCTATATTCTTAAAATCGTAATGAATAAAATGATTCTTAAGCTCAACACAGTAACCGTCTTTTATAATGCTGTGGGCATCTCTTCTGCGGTCTTCAATTTCAGCATCCTTTGACCTAAACATCATTATTTTTTTCTTCTTCGGCATACCGTGTTTAATGTGTCTGCCTAAAAAATACAAATCAGACTGAATCGTTATGCCTTTAAGATGCGGGTCTTTGTTTTTAGTTATAAGTTTTTCAATTTCACTGTTAAGCTCGGGTGTAAAACGCTCATCCGCATCAAGTCTTATTATCCATTCGGTATCAATATCACAGTTTTTGAACGCCCAATTAAACTGCTTTGCACTATATTCAAATTCATGAAAATATATATCGGCGCCAAGCTCTTTCGCAATATCTACCGTTTTGTCAGTGCTTCCGCAATCGAGCAAAATATATCTTTTAGCGAAGCCCTTTATCGATTTAATACAATCAGCAATGTTTTTTTCTTCGTTTTTTGTTGGGATTATTACGGTTACATCAATCATTACGGTACATCTCCTCAATACTGCTTTCGAGTGAATACTTTCTGTATTCACATTTGTATTCGGTAAGCTTCCCATCATAAGTAAGACTGCCGAATGCTTTATTAACAAGACCCGTAAAAACCGACAAAATCTTAAGAAGCCAGGTAAACCCCGAAATAAGCAAGATTTTTTTGCCGTTTTGTTGGGCTAAAAGCTTAACAACATAAGATGTGTTTGAAGTTTCCCTGTTTGCCGGCCAAAAAGTACCGCTTTCTTCGTTTACTATCATAAGCCGTACAAATTCACAAAGATTTCCTATGTAAAGCATTGAACGGGAATTTTTAACATTTGGAAAAGCGGGTAAAGTTAGCGCTAACTTTTCGAGTGTCGGGAAATTACCGTTGCTACCCTTACCGTAAACCATAGGGCATCTTAATATGACAACCTTAAAATTATTGTCGTTAAGCGGTAAAAGTCCTTTTTCGGCACATAATTTACTGTCACCGTAAAAATTATCAGGACCGGCGGGAGTATCTTTTGTTATGACTTTCTCTTTGCCTATTTTTGAAGAGTCGCCGTAAACTATGGCGGAACTCATAAAAATAAACTGTTTTACACCGTCCGCCTTTGCTTTTTTGGCAGTTTCTATCGCAAGTTCGGAATTTACTTTATAATAAAGGTCTTTTGTTTCTTGTGATACCTTTCTTATATCCGAATGGGCAATACCTGCAACATGATAAACAACATCATAATCGGAAAAAGAAATATCTTTCCAAGAATCATCAGTCAAATCAAGAGTATTAACACAAAATTCGGGGAAAGCACTTATATATTTTTCAAAATTAGTTCCGACAAAAGACTGTTTGCCGGTAATAAGAATATTTTTTATGTTGCTCCCCTCCTTTTGTTTTTATCTTAAATTACTTTTTGTCGTAGGAATAATCGTAATGTTTATTTTTTTCAATCCAAGCAGCGTTGCGAACGACACCCAAAAACGGTGTACCGCTGGAACGAAGCTGAGTTACGACTTCTTGAGCATCTTTGCGCTTAATATTGTCTGCTCCTACAACCAATACGGAACCGTCACATTTAGGAACCACAACCGCCGCATCGGTTACAACGCCAAGCGGAGGTGTATCGATAATAACATAATCAAACGACTGTTTAACAGCATCGAGAACCGTATCGAAAAATTTACTTGCCAAAAGTTCGGAAGGATTAGGAGGACAACTGCCTGAAAACAAAACATACATTCCCGGAACATCGGTTTTATAAATGCAATTATTTACGTTCGTTTCCATTCCTCTTAAAAGTTCACTTAAGCCGACAGGATTGTTTATTCCGAAGTTTCTTTTAGCCATAACAGACTTTCTCATATCGGAGTCTATTAGGAGAACGTTCTTACCAAGCTCGGCAAGAGACTTTGCAACATTAAGCGAAACAGTTGTTTTACCTTCGTTTTCTTCACAACTTGTAAATGCCAACACTTTAATATATTGACCGCAGAATTGGATATTGGTACGAAGAAAATTATAAGCTTCTTTAACAATAAAATTATCAGAGCCATTTAGTTTTAATTGTAACTGTTCCATCATTGTTCTCCTTTCTCGTGTTTTGAGTAATCTTTGCTTTTACGGTAATATTTTGAATACTTACTGTATTTTCTGTATTTTGCGTACTTGTATTTTCCGTATTTGCTGTATTTTTTTAAGCCCACATCATAAATGTTCGGTATTTCGCCTATAATGGACGTATTGAGAAATTTCTCAATTTCTTCGTTAGTTCGCATACTGTCATCAAATATAAACGCCAAAAGGAAAATTAAATACAAAACTACAGCAACTACTAAACCTATAACGGCATAAATATAAAGACTTACTCTATTGTACGGATATTTAGGAACCTTGCCGTAATCGACTACTTTTGTTTGGTCAAATCCCATAGTCTTTGAAATCTTTTGACAACCGTAAACACAAACAGTATCAACTATTCTTTTGGCTTTTTGCGGAGAATCTGCAATTACTGATATTTCAAGAACACGGGTGCTGTCAGGATTTTTTGTTGAAATGTTGGCAGCAAGTTCTGAATACTTCATATCAAGTTTCAAATCATCTATCACAGAATCCAACACAGAATGACTTTTAAGAAGATAGGTGCAGTCATTAACAAGGTTAAGAGCCAACGTGAAATCGGATGCTGAGTTTGCCTCCTCATTGTCTTTAAGAATATAAAGCGTTGCTGTTGACCTATATTTGGGAACATAGGTAAATTTAACCGCTGCGTACGAGCCGCCGACTGCAATAATTACGACAAGAAAAATTATCCAAAACTTTGTAACGAATATTCCGAACAAATCTGTCATAGTTATGTTTCTTGTGTTTTGCATTTCATTGTCCATTAATCATACCTCCAAAAAGCAGATTCGCATATTTAATCTAGTATATTATAATATATTATTAATCAAAAAGCAAGAAAAAAAGTGTCGAAAACAACACTTTTTCGACACTTTCCAAATAAAATCATAAAGTATTTAACCGCTATGCCACAGCAGAGGAAAGAACAATAAGAACTGCGCCTATAACTCCGAAAATATCGCACGGTTCCCGCAACACAAAATAAGAAACAAAAATTGCAACAACAGGGTCAACATAGCTTAAAATTGCAATATTACCGGCTGATAATTTTTCTACCGAATCAAAATACAAAAGATAAGCTACCCCTGTATGAAGAAGACCTAATATAAGTAAAATAATTATTCCCTTACCGGTCAAGTTCACACCGGTAAGCCCACCGGACACAGCCGAATATATAAGCATAACAACAGCAGATACAAGAAGTTGAGTTAATGTTCTTTCCATTAAAGAAATTTCTGTTGTTTTTTTATTTAATAAGACCAGAACAGCATAAAACACCGCCGAACAAAGTCCCAAAAGCACTCCCTTGTATCCTAAAAAACTTATTTTTCTCCCGCTGAATACACCTGAAATCAAAAGCATACCTATAAAAGCGAAAAATATGCATAAAAGCTTTTTTATATTTAGCTTTTCTTTAAGAATAACAACCGAAAAAAGCAAAATGAAAATCGGCGCCATATAATAACAAAGTGTTGCAGTGGCAATAGTGGTATATTTATAACTTTCAAACAAAAATATCCAATTAAAGCCGAGCGCCACACCCGAAAGTGAAAGAAAAACTATATTCTTTTTAATTGCGCATAAATCTATTTTTCGTTTACTTATAAGCAAGACAAAAATCAAAAATGCCGCACCTAAAAAGCCACGGCACATTGAAATAAACGAAGACGAAAACTGAACACTACGGGCAAAAAGTCCCAATGTTCCGAAAATAATCATCGAAAGGCAAAATTCGCCCTTAATTTTCAAACTTTTCATTCTTTTACAAACAAAGGTAATCTTTCAAGATAGAAAATATCGTCCCTATCGGCTGCATCGCCCTCTGCTAAAAATGCACAGGCGCCAACCTCAATACCACCGGCTTTAACGGCAAGGGCTCTTAATGCATTAAGTGCCGCACCGGTACTGATAACATCATCAACTATCAAAACCTTTTTTCCTTTTAACATATCGACTTCTCTTTGACCGATATAAAGATGTTGCTTGTTTAGAGAAGTAATGGTTTTAACATCTGCAGAAATCGGATTTTCCATATATACTTTAAGCGCTTTTTTAGCAACTACAAACGGTTTTCCCGCTTGACGGGACATTTCATAAACAATAGGGATACTCTTTGCTTCCGCCGTTAAAATAACATCAAATTCCGGCGCCTTTTTAAGCAACATTTCACTGCCTTTTACCGTCAGTTCAATATCACCGTCAATAATAAATGCTGCGATATCAATCTTATCGCTAATCGGGAATTTTTGAAGTTTTCTTTTAAGTCCCGCAATTTCAATTTCATAATACTCAGCCATAGTAAATCTCCTTAAATTTTGTTTTATAATCAGCCAGGAGGCCACTGCAAATATCTTCTTGCCAATAAATGAAAATGCAAATGTCCCACGGTTTGTCCGCCGTCTTCTCCGCAGTTTGCAACAACTCTAAAGCCCTTTTCGAGTTTTTCTTCTTTGGCAACCTTATTTATTGCTTCAAAAATTTTTGCAACATACAAACTGTTTGTGCTGTCAATTTTCGCAGGAGAGCCTATATGAATTTTGGGCACAAAAACTGCATGAAACGGTGCTTGAGGGGCTATATCCAAAAATGCATAAACATAGTCGTCCTCGTACACTTTGTTACTTGGAACATCACCTTTTATAATTTTGCAAAATAAACAGTCATCCATAAATTTCACCTTATTTAAGCATAGATTTAACGATTTCTTCGGCAGAATTAAGTGCGGTATCCACCTTTGAAATATCTTTACCACCTGCCATGGCAAAATCGGGTTTCCCGCCGCCGTTACCACCGGCGATAACCGCTATTTGTTTTACGACATTACCCGCAAGAACACCGCAACTAACGGCATCCTTGCCGCAACCGGCACAAAATGTAATTTTATCACCGTTAACACTGCCTATAACGGCAACAACATCGCTGTATTTATCTCTTATTTTATCGAGCATATTTCTAAGCTCGTCCGGTTTTGTATTATCGAGCCTTACAGCAGCAAGACGAACAGAGCCTACTGTTATTGCCTTGCTTACAATATCGTCCGTCTTACCCGAAGCAAGTTTACTCTTAATTTTATCGAGTTCTTTTTCTGTCGACTTTAACTTTTCGTTAAAAGAAGCTGCCTTTTCGGGTAGGTCTTCAATATTTGTACACTTAAATTCTGCTGCGGTGCTTGAAAGTAAATCTTTATAGCGGTTAAGAAGTTTAAGAGAGTTAAAGCCCGTATAAGCCTCAATTCTCCTTACACCTGCCGCAACACCTGTTTCGGAAACAATGCGGAAAAGTCCGATTTTTCCGAGATTTTCAACATGCGTACCGCCGCAAAATTCAACCGTAATATCTTTAGCGGAAACAACTCTTACGGTATCGCCGTACTTTTCTCCGAACAATGCCATTGCGCCTAATTTTTTGGCTTCTTCTATCGGCATTTCCTTACTTTCTACATTAAAAGCGGACAAAATCGCATTATTTACAAACATTTCTACTCTTTTGATTTCATCATCACTAAGAGCCGAAAAATGCGTAAAGTCAAAACGAACTGCTTTTTCGTTTACAAGCTGACCTGCCTGTTGTACATGATTACCTAAAACATTGCGCAAACCTGCCTGTAAAAGGTGAGCCGCCGTATGATTTCTCTTAATGGCTTCCCTGCGCTCGGTATCAATTTGAAGTGTTACCGTATCGCCAACATTTATTTCGCCCTTAAGACTTCCGATATGCATAAATATTCCGCTCGAATTTTTATTTGTATCGGTGACAGTGAATTTTGCACTGTCGGTTTTTATAAGACCGGTATCGCCTACCTGTCCGCCGCTTTCGGCATAAAACACGGTTTTATCGAGTACCAAAACGACATTATCGGAATCAGAAGCAATGCTTGAATGTTCGTTACCGACAACTATATCTAAAACTTTTGCGGTACACTCGTTTTGTGTATATCCCAAAAACTCGGTTTTCCTAAGATTTTCAAAAGTAATACCGTTACTGCTCCAGCTTTCCTTGTCGGAGGCTTTTCTTGAAGAACGGGCTTTTTGACGCTGCTCTTGCATTAAAACATTGAAGCCGTCTTCGTCAAGCGCCTTACCGTTTTCTTCTAAAATGTCCTTTGTAAGGTCAAGCGGAAAACCGTAGGTATCATAAAGCTTGAATGCATCTTCACCCGATAACTTGTCAGTGTTTTTCATAAGGCTTTCAAGAAGCTTTAAGCCTTGGTCAATAGTCTTTTCAAAACTTGCTTCTTCGTTTGCGATAACCTTTTTAATAAGTTCTTCTTTTTCTTTAAGTTCCGGATATGCAACACAATTTTCCTTAATTACAACATCGCACATCTCAGTTAAAAACGGACGGTTTATACCGATTAACTTACTGTGTCTTGCGGCGCGTCTTATAAGGCGGCGAAGCACATATCCTCTGCCTTCGTTTGACGGAATAATGCCGTCACTTATCATAAATACCGAAGCTCTCGAATGGTCGGTTATGGCACGAATTGAAATATCGGTTTTCTTGTCCTTACCGTAAACGGCGCCCGATATTTCGCAAACCTTATTAAGGATATTTTTAACGGTATCAACCTCGAACATATTGTCGACACTCTGCATAACACATGCAAGACGCTCAAGTCCCATTCCGGTATCAATATTCTTATGGGCGAGTTCTTCATAAGTACCGTCACCCATGTTATTAAACTGCGAAAATACATTGTTCCAGATTTCCATATATCTGTCGCAGTCACAACCTGGCTTACAATCGGGAGAACCGCAACCGTATTTTTCTCCACGGTCAAAATAAATTTCACTGCAAGGACCGCAAGGGCCTGTACCGTGCTCCCAGAAATTATCTTCTTTACCGAGCCTTACAATATGCTCTTCGCAAACACCGATTTTATCACGCCAAATGGCATAAGCCTCGTCATCGTCTTCATAAACAGACGGCCAAAGCAAATCTTTCGGTATTTCGAGTACTTCTGTTAGAAACTCCCAAGCCCACGGAATCGCTTCGTTCTTAAAATAATCTCCGAAAGAAAAGTTGCCGAGCATTTCAAAATATGTTCCGTGACGGGCGGTATGTCCTACTCTTTCAAGGTCGGGAGTTCTTATACACTTTTGGCAGGTTACTACCCTGCTTTTAGGCGGAGTAACTTCACCGGTGAAATACTTCTTCATCGGCGCCATACCAGAATTTATAAGCAAAAGCGACTTATCATTATCCGGCACAAGCGGAAAACTTTTAAGACGCAAATGTCCCTTTGACTCAAAAAAAGATAGGTATTTTTCTCTTAAATCATTAAGCGAAGTCCATTGCATAAATTTAACATCCTTAAAAATAAAATAAATCTTATAAATTATATAACAATTGAGAAATTTTGTCAACTTGTAAAACTAATATTTACCAAACATTATTCCTATATTTTTTATTAAAAAAATCTTGAAAGTCGGGAAAAATTTTGCTATAATATTTGTTTAGTGAAAGGTTAAAAGGGGATTTATATGCAAAAGACAGGATTTGATAATGACAAATACATAAAACTCCAGTCGCAGAACATCCGTGACAGAATTGCAATGTTCGGTGATAAGCTTTATGTTGAATTCGGCGGCAAACTTTTTGACGATTTTCATGCTTCAAGAGTTTTACCGGGTTTCCATCCCGATTCAAAGGTTAAAATGCTTCTTGAGCTTAAAGACGATGCGGAAATAGTTATCGTTATAAATGCCGATGCTATCGAGAAAAACAAACGCAGAGGTGACCTTGGTATCACCTATGACCTTGATACTCTCCGTTTAATCGATGCATTCAGAGGCATAGGCCTTTATGTGGGCAGTGTTGTTATAACAAGATTTACAGGACAACCGTCCGCCGTTGCATTTGAAAAGCGTCTTAACTCCTTAGGCGTTAAAACCTACCGTCATTATCCCATTAAAGATTATCCTTCTAACATTCCCCTTATTGTAAGTGACGAAGGCTTCGGTAAAAACGATTTTATTGAAACCTCAAGAAAACTTGTTGTCATTACGGCTCCCGGCCCCGGAAGCGGTAAAATGGCGACCTGTCTTTCCCAGCTTTATCACGAACATAAAAGAGGTATTAAAGCAGGATATGCAAAATTTGAGACCTTCCCCATTTGGAGTATTCCGCTTAAGCACCCCGTAAATGTTGCTTACGAAGCGGCGACCGCTGACCTTAACGATGTTAATATGATAGATTCTTTCCATCTCGAAGCATACGGAAAAACCACCGTTAACTACAACCGTGATATAGAAATTTTCCCTGTACTTAATGCAATGATGGAAGAAATTCTCGGCGAATCACCTTACAAAAGTCCTACCGATATGGGTGTTAATATGGCAGGTTTTGCCATTAGTGATGACGAGGCTTGTAAAAATGCAGCAAACCAAGAAATTATCAGAAGATATTATTCGGCTCTTTGTAATGTAAGACAAGGTTTGGGCGAACAATCGGAAGTTTCAAAAATTGAGCTTTTAATGAACCAGCTTAAATTAAACCCCGTTTCCAACCGTCCTGTTGTACAGGCAGCCTTAGACAAAGCCGAGCTTACAGGCGCTCCGGCAACATCAATAGAGCTTCCAACCGGCAAAGTTATTACGGGTAAAACCTCTTCCCTTTTGGGCGCTTCTTCTTCTATGCTTCTTAATGCACTTAAAGAACTTGCGGGTATCCCCGATTCAATAGACTTGCTTTCTCCGACAATTATTGAGCCTATCCAAAAGATGAAAACCGAAATTCTCGGAAACCACAATCCGAGACTCCACATGGACGAGGTTTTAATTGCACTTTCCATTTGTGCGGCAACGAGCGATATTGCAAAGAAAGCACTTGACCAAGTAGAAAACTTAAAAGGTCTTGAAGCTCATTCAACGGTTATTTTAGCCCGTGTTGACGAACAAACCTTCAGAAAATTGGGTGTTAATTTAACCTGCGAACCGAAATATCAAACCAAAAAATTATTCCACGCATAAAATAACGGGAACATCTGCCGATGTTCCCTTAAATTTTGTTGAAAGAAGATTTTACAGTGAATTACACTTTTTTATTTGCTTTGGCATTTATTCTTTTATTTACAAAGCTTTTCGGACTTATGTCGGCAAAGGTTCATTTGCCTCAGGTTGTCGGTGCATTACTTGCCGGTGTTTTATTGGGACCGAGTTGCTTCGGTGTTCTTAACGAGTCGGACTTTTTAACTAAAACTGCCGAAATAGGCGTTATAATGTTAATGTTTTTGGCAGGTCTTGACACCGATTTCGATGAGCTTAAAAGTACAGGCCCTACCGCCTGTTTAATTGCCGTTTTAGGTGTTCTTTTCCCGATTATAGGGTGCGGCGGAGCATACCTTTTATTCTTTTCTAAAGGGATAAACTTTTTAGCGCTTATAAAATCGGCTTTTGTAGGTGTTGTATTTGCCGCAACAAGTGTAAGCATTACAGTCGAAACATTAAACGAAATGGGAAAGCTTAAGACAAAAGTCGGCACTACCCTTCTTTCCGCAGCAATAATTGACGATATAATCGGAATAGTTGTATTGAGTGTTTTAACAGGCATAAGTGATACTACGGTAAAACCGCTTATTGTTGTTGTAAAAATACTTTTATTTTTTGTTTTTACACTCGTTATCGGCTTTGTTTTCTACAGAGTTTTCAAACGCATTTCAATAAATCATGCCAACTCAAGAAGACTTGCCGTTTGGGCACTTGCATTTTGCTTTATAATGGCATTTTGTGCCGAAAGATTTTTCGGTGTTGCCGATATAACCGGTGCATATTTTGCCGGTGTTATACTTTGCAATTTAACCGATATGCGACATTTTGTCGCAAAGAAAATAACCGTTGCTTCTTATCTTATATTTTCACCGGTTTTCTTTGCTTGTATTGGCCTTAAAACCGACCTTTCAAAGCTTAACGGGAGCATAATTCTATTTGCCTTAGTCTTACTCATAATGTCGGTGCTTACCAAAGTTATCGGCTGTGGTCTTGCCGCAAAGGTTTGCAAAATGAATAATAAAGACTCTCTTAAAATAGGCATCGGAATGGTAGCTCGTGGCGAAGTTGCTTTAATGGTTGCTCAAAAGGGTATAAATTTGGGATTTATCGACCAAAAAATACTTCCGGCAATAGTTTTGTCCGTTGTTTTTGCGGCACTTATAACGCCTATTCTTCTCAAACTATCCTACAAAAACGAAACAAACAAAGAAGAAATCAGCCAAGCGAACAGTCAGCGTAATAGTGCATAAGTATTTCTTTATATGTACTACCGCTTTTTGCCAAACACTGCGCTCCGTACTGGCTCATACCAACACCGTGACCGTAACCGTAAGTTGTAAATGTAAAACCGTTTTCGTTAACCGTTATGTCGAATGTCTGAGAGCGCAAATTAAGAAGAGTTTTTAACTTATAGCCCTCAATGTTTTTACCGTAGAGAGTGATATCGGTCACAAGACCGCTGTCGCTCTTATTTATTTTACTTACAGCTTCGGTATCAAAATCTATATCTTTGTATTCTTTTTTTAATATGTCTTTTATTTCTTGTTTTGGATAAAAGGTTTCTTTTTTATAAAATTCGCAATTTTTATCAAAAGAAGAGTCTTTCGGTATTAGATATTTAACATCACTGCCGAAAACATCTTTTGCCGAGTTTGTAACACCGCTTGAAACCGCATGGTAAAGCGCTAAACAGGGTTTGTTCTCATAGATTAAAACCTGACCTAAAACACTTTTAACGCACTCGCCGATTTTTTCTTTATTCTCTTTATACTTATCGCCCCATTTTTCCTTTAACTCCTTATAACTTAAGTAACTTTGGTCGATTTTAGAGTTATCGGTTATATCATAGTTTTCGCTCGAATAGTATTTTTTGCGACAAGCATAAGTATAACAAGCAACCGCTTGAGCTTTTAAGGCTTCCTTTTCATAATTTCCGGGCATCTCGGCGGCAACGGAACCTAAAACATAATCATAAGCCGATATTTTTTTAATTTCTCCACTTTTTAGCTTTAGATTAAACTCATCATAAGAAAAGAAAACATCTTTTTTCTTTTGCTTTACAACTTTTATTTTTGAGTTGCTCGTCTTTACGACATTTTCTGTAATATGCGGTTTGTCGAGTGCAAAAACCGGCAATATCAAAAGACATAAAAACAGCAATAACAACATTAACAATTTTTTTCGCATTTTTCACCTAAAATTTTACAGTTTTTGTTGACTTTTATTGATAAAAAATATAAAATATATTATATATAATAATTATTATGTTTCGTTGAAAGGAATTGACCGTTTAATGAAATACAAGCACATTTTGGCTTTTATAGGAATTACTTTACCAATCTTTTTTCTGACAAGATTACTTATGGTTGTAAAGTTCGTTGACCCAAATACCGGCTTTTTCTATCCTGCGGCAAAAAACTCATCTATTTTTGTCGGCTTTTTTCTTGTTCTCGGCATTTTGGCAGTTTCAGGTATTTCAGGTGTTATAAGAAGATGCCCTGTTAAATCTCCCAAAGTAAATAAGCCTTTGGGCTTTTCTGCCGCAATTTGCGGAGTTCTTATTTTGATTAGCTCGTTTTCCACTTTCACAGGCGATAAGATAGCAACTACATTTGACTTAATATATGCCGGTGTAGGCATTGCTGCCGCTCTGTTTTTGTTCGCATATTGGTTTAAGTCAATTAAAAACTTTCATTTACCGAGACCGCTATATGTTATCTTGCTTATTTATTGGCTTTTGAGATTTGTAGCAACCTACATAAGTATTTCAAAGATTTCGCTTTTGTTTGAAAACTTATTCCTTGTTTTTTCTCTCGCCTCAATTTGTGTATTTATGCTCGAATTTGCAAAGATTTCAAACGGTATTCACCAAAAATACTTGCATAAAAAAGTCATGATGTTTTCCGTTGCGGCGCTTAGCTTTTCGATAGTATATTCCCTTCCGCAGTTATTGGCTATTCTATTCGGCTTCCAAAACACTAAGCACTCAAGTGTTGCCGACTTATTATTATATCTTGCTACCGCTTTATTTGTTGCTTTGTATCTTATCAGTTATTTTGACAACAAAAACCTTGTAAAAAAGCACCATAGTAAAGAAAGTACAAAAATATTACCATTTAAGAAAGAATACAAAACCGAAAAGTAATGTATTTTTCTCTATATTTTTTATAAATTTATAGGACTTTGGCAATAATAACATATTGAACGGAAGTGCCTTTTTTTGGAAAAATTTGTTATTAATGGCGGTAAACCGCTAAAAGGCTCAGTGCGTATAAGCGGCGCAAAAAATGCCGCAGTTGCAATTTTACCTGCAGTTTTACTGTC
Organism: Acutalibacteraceae bacterium; assembly: GCA_045642125.1. Classification (GTDB taxonomy): domain Bacteria; phylum Bacillota; class Clostridia; order Oscillospirales; family Acutalibacteraceae; genus UBA737. Next base: position 28,285 of record JAZUIE010000041.1, read on the forward strand.
AGACGAGCCTTGTACAATTGAAAATTTACCGCAAATATCCGATGTTTATACTCTTCTCCATTCTCTTTCAAAACTCGGTGCCGATGTTAAGATGGTTAACAAATCAACCGCTGTTATCGACCCCAAGTTTGCTTCGTCATACATTGTAACGAAAGAAATGGCAGAAGGTATGCGTGCTTCCAGCTATTTTTTAGGTGCTTTGCTCGGCCGTCATAACCGTGCGAGAGTATCGCCTCCCGGCGGTTGCGATTTCGGAGTAAGGCCTATTGACCAGCATATTAAAGGTTTTGAAGCTTTAGGTGCTAAAGTGATTATAGAAAACGGAATGGTTGATGCAAGAGCAATGCGCCTTGTGGGTTGTTCTGTTTATCTTGATGTCGTTTCTGTAGGCGCCACCATTAACATTATGCTTGCCGCAGTTAAGGCTTCGGGACTTACGGTTATCGAAAATGCCGCAAGAGAACCTCATATTGTTGACCTTGCAAACTTCTTAAACTCTATGGGCGCTGACATTATGGGCGCCGGTACGAGTGTTATTAAAATTCGGGGTGTTGAAAAGCTTCACGGCACTAATTACAGCATTATCCCCGACCAAATTGAAGCCGGAACTTATTTAGTTGCCGCTGCCGCTACTAAAGGCGATGTACTTATTGAAAATGTTACTCCTAAGCATCTTGAATCAATAATCGCAAAGCTTATCGAAACGGGTGCTAATGTTACAGAGTACGATGAAGCCGTAAGAATAACGATGTCAAACCGTCCTAAACGGTGCAATATAAAAACGATGCCTCATCCCGGTTTTCCGACCGATATGCAACCGCAAATTGCCACCCTTCTGGCTATTGCCGAAGGTACAAGTGTTGTAACGGAAGGTGTTTGGGACAGCCGCTTTAGATATGTTGAACAGTTATCACACATGGGCGCAGATATAATGGTTGACGGTAAAAGCGCCGTAATTACAGGTGTTGATACACTGAAAGCCGCCCCCGTAAAAGCAGTCGATTTAAGAGCAGGTGCTGCAATGATTATTGCAGGTCTTATGACTGACGGTGAAACGGTTATAGAAGATATTGAGCATATTGACAGAGGCTATGAAAATATTGCAGAAAAGTTTTCAAGTCTTGGTGCCGATATTAAGCGTATTGATGACGACATTAAAAACCAAATGTCATTAGATGCATAAATTATTTTAAGTGTGGCATTTATTTGCCACACTATATTTTTATGAAGAAGGTGTTAAAGCTTATGTCAAGAATTTGTCCTTTATTTAGCGGTTCTTCCGCTAACTCGACTTATATTAGTTCCGATAATAAAGTAATTCTCATAGACTGCGGACCTTCTTTTAATATGCTTAACAATGCTTTAACAACCTCCGGAGTATCTCTTGACACAATTAAAGCCGTAGCAATTACTCATACTCATTCGGACCATATAAACGGGCTAAAACCGTTTCTTAATCATGTTAAGGTGCCTCTTATTGCTACGAAAGATACGGTAAACACTCTCGTTTCAAAAAACTTAATTCCAAAAGGTACCGAAATTATTATTACCGAGCATAAGCCATTTGAAATTTCGGGATTTGTTATTAATTCTTTTAAGACAAGTCACGATGCGGACGGCTCTTGCGGGTACACGGTAACGCTAAATGACAGTACAAAAGTTTCCGTTTCAACCGACTTAGGTTACATAAGCGAAGAAGTAAGAAATGCAATACTAGGCTCAGACACGGTTTTAATTGAGTCTAATCACGATATTGATAAGCTTAAAAAGGGACCTTATCCCCCATACCTTAAAATGCGAATTTTGTCGGACAAAGGGCATCTGTCTAACAATGCCTGTGCGGCTGTTTTACCTGAGTTGCTTAATAGCGGTACCAAAAGAATTATTTTGGGGCATTTAAGCCGTAACAATAATACACCGCTTTTAGCGCACAAGGCGGCTGTGGCTTCTCTTCTTGATATAGGTGCAAAAGAAAACGAAGATTATATTTTAAGAGTTGCAAAGCCATCGCTTAACGAGGGGGTTGCATTTTGATTAAAGTAAAAATAATAGCACTTGGAAAATTAAAGGAAGAATACTTAAAAAAAGCCTTTCTTGAATATCAAAAAAGACTTTCCCGTTTTTGTACTCTTGAAATAGTAGAACTATCCCCCGTTTATTTGCCCGATTCTCCATCAGAAAGCGAAATTGAAACGGCGCTTAAAAAAGAAGCCGAAATGATAAAATCTAAAATACCCGATAACTATTATGTTTTTTCACTCTGCATTGAGGGAAATATGGTTACGAGCGAAAAGTTTGCAAGTTTAATTAACGATAATAAGTCACAGGGCAAAAACTTATGCTTTATTATCGGAAGCTCTTACGGTCTTGATAACAGTATAAAATCACTTTCCGATTTTAAGCTTTCGTTTTCTCATATGACATTTCCGCATCAGTTTTTTAGAATTATGCTTCTCGAACAAATTTACAGAGGGTTTATGATAAATGAAGGCTCTGCATATCACAAATAATCTTTTCAGATATAAAAAAACCGCATACCGAATTCGGTATGCGGTTTTTATTTTAGGTTTTATTACTTACCGTAAAGTTCATCCAATTTTTCAAGATGAGCGCGTCTTGCCTTAGCAGTTTCGGCTGCCTTATCAAAGAGTTCTTCTGCACGGTCAGGGAATGAACGTGTAAGTGAAGAATAACGAGCTTCACCGAGAATGAATTCTTTATAATCGGCAGTAGCCGGTTTGCTGTCAAGCGAGAACGGTGACTTACCTTCAGCCTTAAGAGCAGGGTTATAACGGAAGAGATCCCAATAACCGCAGTCTACAGCCTTCTTCATTTCGTTCTGGCAATTAACCATACCGCCCTTTATAGAGTGCATCTCGCAAGGAGCGTAACCGATAATAAGTGAAGGACCGTTGTAAGCTTCAGCTTCCTTAATTGCTTTAAGTGTCTGATTTTGGTCAGCACCCATAGCAATTTGTGCTACATAGATGTAACCGTAAGACATTGCAATTTCAGCAAGGCTCTTCTTGGCGATTGCTTTACCTGCTGCAGCAAACTGAGCAACCTGACCGATGTTGGAAGCCTTAGAAGCCTGACCGCCGGTATTTGAGTAAACTTCGGTATCAAATACCATAATGTTTACATCGTTACCACTTGCGAGTACATGGTCAAGACCGCCGAAACCGATATCGTAAGCCCAACCGTCACCGCCGAATATCCAAACGGACTTCTTGGCGAGGAATTCGGAGTTGTTAAGAACATCGTTGCATTTTTCGCACATAGGTCCTGCTTTCTTAATAGCAGCAACCAAAGCCTTAGCAGCCTTGCTGTTAGCTTCACCGTCATTAAGAGTTGCGAGATATTCATTACCGCAAGTCTTAACTTCATCGGCAGCCTTATCAGAAGCAACTATTCCCTTAACATCATCAATAAGACGCTCACGAATAGCATTCTGGCCTAAATACATACCGTAGCCGTGCTCAGCATTGTCTTCAAAGAGTGAGTTAGCCCATGCAGGACCGTGACCCTCAGCATCGGTTGTATACGGAGATGTTGCGGCAGGACCGCCCCAAATTGAAGAACAACCGGTTGCGTTGGAGATATACATTCTATCACCGAAAAGTTGGGTGATAAGACGTGCATAAGATGTCTCGGCACAACCTGCGCAAGAGCCGGAGAATTCCAAAAGCGGTTTCTTGAACTGAGAAGAAATAAGGTTTGCACTACTTGCAACATCAGGCTTTTCAGTTACATTTGCAACACAGTAGTCAAATGATTTCTGCTCAACAAGTTGACCTTCTTGCGGAACCATTGTTATTGACTTAGTAGGACAAACACCAACACAAACACCGCATCCCATACAGTCAAGCGGAGAAACAGTCATAGTGTAAGCATAGCCCTTATTTGTAACGAGTTTTTCTTTTGTTGCTACCTTAAGAGTATCGGGAGCTTTTGCAAGTTCTTCTTTAGAAAGTGCAAACGGACGAATTGTAGCATGAGGACAAACAAATGCACACTTGTTACAACCGATACAAGTATCGTTATTCCACTCGGGTACCATAACGGCAACACCACGCTTTTCATAAGCGGAAGCGCCCTGTTCAAAGGTACCGTCAGCATAATCTGTGAATGCAGATACGGGAAGTGAATCGCCGTTCATAAGACCTACGGGCTTCATAACGGTATCAACCATTTTAGCGAGTTTAGCCGGACCTTCGGTCTTAGGAGCTTCGCTGTTATCGGTTGCATTAGCCCAATCGGCAGGAACATCAATCTTAACATAAGCGGTTGCACCTGCGTCAATAGCCTTTTCGTTCATTTCAACGATTTCTTTACCCTTCTTCATAAACTTCTGGGCTTTTTCTTTCATATAGCCTATTGCGTCTTCACGGGGAAGAACTTCAGAAAGAGCGAAGAAAGCAGACTGCAATACAGTATTTGTACGTTTGCCAAGACCGATTTTAGCAGCAAGGTCAATAGCATTAACTGTATAAAGGTTAATATTGTTCTTAGCAATATATCTCTTAGCTTCAGCGGGCATATGCTCGTTTAACTCTTCGGGAGTCCACTGGCAGTTAATAAGGAATACACCGCCGGGCTTAACATCGTTAACCATCTTGTAACCCTTGATAACATAAGACGGGTTATGACAAGCAACGAAGTCAGCCTTATTTATGTAATAAGGACTCTTAATCGGCTTATCGCCAAAACGCAAGTGCGAAATTGTGATACCGCCGGTCTTCTTTGAGTCATACTGGAAATATGCCTGAACATACTTATCGGTATGGTCACCGATAATCTTTATTGAGTCTTTGTTAGCACCAACGGTACCGTCACCGCCAAGACCCCAGAACTTGCATTCCTTAGTACCCTCAGCTGCGGTGTTCGGAGCTTCTTTTTCTTCGAGAGAAAGTCCTGTAACATCGTCTACAATACCGATGGTGAACTGAGCTTTCGGCTCAGCCTTATTAAGTTCGTCATAAACTGCAAATACGCTTGAAGGAGGAGTATCCTTAGAGCCAAGACCGTATCTGCCGCCGATAACCTTGTCAACCTTACGGCCTGTTGCGGCAAGAGCGCCTACAACATCCATATAAAGCGGTTCACCCAAAGCACCGGGCTCTTTAGTACGGTCGAGAACAGCAATCTTCTTAACGGTTGAAGGAATTGCTTCAACTAACTTTTGGGCAGAGAACGGACGGTAAAGACGAACCTTTACAAGACCTACCTTTTCGCCCTTTGCAGTTAAGTAATCGATAACTTCTTCTGCTACATCGCAAATAGAGCCCATGGCAATTATTACACGGTCAGCATCGGGAGCACCGTAGTAGTTAAAGAGTTTATAGTCAGTACCGAGTTTGGCATTAACCTTATCCATATATTCTTCAACAACTGCCGGAAGTGCATCATAATACTTGTTACAAGCTTCTCTGTGTTGGAAGAAAATATCGCCGTTTTCGTGAGAACCACGCATAACGGGTCTTTCGGGGTTAAGAGCACGTTTACGGAATGCTTCAACAGCGTCCATATCGCACATCTCTTTAAGGTCTTCGTAATCCCAAACTTGGATTTTTTGAATTTCATGTGATGTACGGAAACCGTCAAAGAAGTTAATAAACGGAACTCTGCCTTTGATAGCGGCAAGGTGAGCTACTGCACCTAAGTCCATAACTTCCTGCGGGTTGGTTTCAGCAAGCATTGCGAAACCTGTCTGACGACATGCATAAACGTCAGAATGGTCACCGAAAATGTTAAGAGCATGAGATGCAACGCAACGGGCAGATACGTGGAAAACACACGGTAAAAGCTCACCTGCAATCTTATACATATTCGGAATCATAAGTAAAAGTCCTTGGGAAGCGGTGTATGTGGTGGTAAGAGCACCGGCTGCAAGTGAGCCGTGAACAGTACCGGAAGCACCGGCTTCAGACTGCATTTCGGCAACCTTTACGGTTGTACCGAAAATATTTTTTTGTCCCTGAGCAGACCACTGATCAACATAGTCAGCCATAGGACTGGACGGGGTAATCGGATAAATTCCGGCAACTTCCGTGAACGCATACGAAACGTGTGCGGCGGCGTTGTTACCGTCCATCGTCTTGAATTTTCTGGCCATTGAAAATTCCTCCTGTAAATTATTTATGTGAGACATATCAAAAAAACTTTCGAACATTCCCATACGGATATATAATACCACTTTTTTTATCCTATGTAAACAGTAAATATTGATAATTTCGCCAAAATTTGCAAAAAAATCACGGACACACCTTAAAGGCTGTCCGTAATTCTTAATTTTAGACAAATAGTTGCAAATCGGCATCGTAAATTGCCGTTCTTTTTACAGAATAACAGTAATAGCAGTCGGCAAAGCTGCCAAAATACGATTCAAGTAAAATTGACGGGTTTATATTATCATTAGGCCCTGCGGGTAAAACGATTTTAAGAAGGGTATCATTATTATACCGTTCAAAAGAATAAGACTTGATTTTGCCTTTAAGTTCTATATCCTTAAAGTCGCTTTTTTTTGTCCGCTTTTTTGCGATAATTGAGTCACGCTCTAAAAACTTTTCGAGATTATCTTTAACTTCTCCGTCATCGTCAAATGTTATTTCGTACAAAGCGAATGCAATATTTGACGGTTTAAGTGTAGGCTCACTTACGCCGGTAAATCTTACCGACTCGGGACAAACGGCATTAAGTCTGTCCGGTAAATCGGAAATGTCGGCATTATCGTCATTAAGCCTAATATCGAGTATTTCGTATGTACCCTCAAAGCCGAGCGGTAACGGCAAAGAAAAATTGAGATACGGATGCGGATTAAAGCCTTCGGTATACCATATATCTAAATTTGCCCGTCTTACAATTCGGCTCATAAATCTTGTAAGGTCTAAATGCGACATAAACTTAGCATCGCCCGTTTTCGTAAAAAGCAGTCTAACGTTTTTCAAAACAAACACCCTTTCCGAAAACATTTGCGCCGCAACCTGAACATTTTTGTCTGCAATTTAATGTCGTTTCGGCTCTTTTCGCCTTTTCGTTTTCACTGATTAAAAATTCCTTTGAAACACAGTAATCTAAATGGTCCCATGGGTTAATTTCGTCATAAGAGCGCTCTCTGTTTGCGTAAAATTCGGGGTCGAGTCCGCATTCTGAAAAACTGTCAAGCCACTTGTCTAAATCGAAATACTCGTCCCAACTGTCAAATTTACAGCCCTTCTCGTGCGCTTTAATTAATACCGCCGAAAGTCTGCGGTCTCCCCTTGCGAAAACACCTTCTAAAAAGCTTGTTTTGTTTTCGTGATAACTAAATGAGATTTTCCTTGAGTGAATGCACTCTTTAAGATACTGTTGCTTTTCTATAATTTCTTCTCTTTTTATTTGCGGGTGGAATTCAAACGGAGTAAACGGCTTAGGCACAAAATTAGAAACACTTATATTTACGCTGACACTTTTGCCCTTGGGTTTATCAGGCATTTCGTAAAAGATATCTACGATTTTTTGCGCTAAATCGGCAATACCTTTAATATCTTCCATAGTTTCTGTTGGAAGTCCCATCATAAAATAAAGCTTAACCGCAGTATAACCGCCCGAAAAAGCAGTCTTGCAAGTTCTTATAATTTCTTCTTCGGTTATGTTTTTGTTAATAACATTTCTAAGCCTTTGCGTTCCTGCTTCGGCGGCAAAGGTAAGTCCCGACTTTCTTACCGAAGTTACTTTGTTTAACATCTCGTCAGAAAAATTATCAATACGAAGGCTCGGTAATGAAAGACTGATTTTATCCTCGTTTGTAAACTCTAAGAGTCCGTCAAGAAGCGTCTCAAGATTACTGTAGTCGCTCGTAGATAAGCTTGAAAGCGATATTTCGTCATAACCCGTGTTATCGCACAAAGCCTTTGCCTGACGGCAAATTGTATCGACACTCTTTTCTCTTACGGGTCTATATATAAAACCTGCTTGACAAAAACGGCAACCCCTTATGCAACCTCTGAAAATTTCTTCTACTGCTCTATCGTGTACTATTTCTATAAAGGGTACTACAAATTTATCGGGATAGTATGTTTTATCGAGGTCGGTTTCTATGCGTTTTCTGACCGTTTCAGGCGCACCGTAAAGCGGAGTAACGGCTTTAATTGTTCCGTCTTCATTATACGAAACATCGTAAAGCGAAGGCACATAAACGCCCTCAATTTTTGAGGCTTTTATTAAAAACTCTTTTTTTGATATTCCCGCCTTTTTACATTCCTTATAAAGGTCAATTACCTCTAAATCGGACTGTTCGCCCTCGCCTAAAAAGAAAATGTCCACAAAATCGGCAAGTGGTTCCGCATTACAAGTACAAGGGCCTCCGGCAACTACAATAGGGTACGACTCGTCACGGTCTTTTGCAAGAAGCGGAATTTTCGCCAAGTCGAGCATATTTATAACATTACTGTAGGAAAGCTCGTACTGTAATGTAAAGCCTACAAAATCAAAATCTTTTATACTGTCTTTACTTTCAAGTGCAAAAAGCGGTATATCATTTTGTCGCATAACCGCTTCAAAATCGGGCCAAGGCGCAAAAACTCTTTCACACCATATATCTTCCCTTTCGTTAAAAAGCGAATAGAGAATTTTCATGCCTAAATGCGACATTCCCACTTCATAGTTATCGGGAAAGCAAAAAGCAAACCTAATGTCAATTTTAGATTTGTCTTTTATAATACTGTTTATTTCACCGCCCGAATATCTACCCGGTTTTTGAACGGTGAGTAAAAGCTGTTCAAACCTTTTTTTGTCCATTTTTATGTCCTTTTTTGCCAAAGCATTCTGTTATCTTCAAAATAAAAATCAATAAGTCCTTCGTTATTAAGCCAAGAAAGATACGAACGGATAACACTGCCCACAAGCGTGTTTTGAACTTCGTTCATACGAAGATTATAATAAAAAAATAATTTTTGCATGACTTCTTCAAAAGTAAAAGGTTCTATAAGAATAGATAAAATCTTATCCTTTATTTCGTTTATGACAGATATATTATAATCGGCAATTTCGGTAATGTCCGACACAACATCACTATGAGCCGGAACGAACTTGTTGCATTTTAATGTCTTTATATATTCGAGTGTCGAAAGATGCTTTTTAGCGTCATAAAGATACGAGATTTTGTATTTTTCGAGTGTTTCCTTTGACATCACGGCATCGGCAATAAATATGTTATTATCCTTTGTTCTGAAGCCTACCATATCAAAGGAGTGACCCGGCAGGTTTATTATTTCGAAACCGTCAGGCAGAACACTCTCGGTAAGCGGCAAACATTCACTTTGTTTTGCATAAAGAAATTTGCATTTCACTTTTTCAAAAGGAAAACCGCCGTAAAGACCCGCCGACTCGAGAATAGTGTTGTTTGTAAAGCAATTTTCAATGCCGAAAGCATAGATTTTACAGCCCGTTTTTCCCTGCAAATAATTGCAACCGCCTATATGGTCTGCATGGGAATGTGTAAGGTAAATTGCTTTTAGCGTCCAACCGTTTTCTTCTAATATGCGAAGAGCCTTTTTCCCTGCGTCCTTATCGTTTCCACTGTCTATCAAAACCGCTTCTCTTTCGCCCGTCTTTACTATTCCGATTTTAGTCGGACAGTCTATATAATAATCGTTTTCGCTGAGTTTAATAAGTTCGTACATTCTTTTCCTCTATTTAACAAGTTCGTCATAAAAATATGCATTTGAATAAGCAAATTTGCCGTTTTCGTCCTCTACGGTAATTCTGAAATACTTTATATCGTTTCTTAAATCGAAAACCGCTTCATTTATTTTTTCCGAAACATTTGCAGTCTTAACACGGTAATACCTTATTGCAGTTGTAAGATATATTCTTTTAGCATCAGATGTTTTTACATAGACTTTTCCGTCTTCAAAATAAAGCTCGTATATAGAAGGTCCCGTAGATGCATAAAAGTTACCGTCTTCGAGTGCTTTTGTAACAGTTCTGTACTCGAGCTTATCGGCTTTAATCATTACAAAACCGCCAAACGAATCGCATCTGCCGTCCAAAATATCATAATCGTTATGATTATCGTCAGCCGCTATGCAATAAATTCTCTTGTTATTACGCAACATATCGTCATAACAATGCGAGTCATTTGATAAAAGTCCCGCTGCATTACAGCTTGTATTGTAAATTTCAATAGCATTCATTCCGTCATAGTTTTTATAAACATCTAAATTTTCAAGCGACCAAGACGGATGATTATATGTAACAAAAAAGCCGTGTTCTCTTAAAGTTTTCATCATTCGGCTTATGCCTTCTCCCGAATATTCTCTTATAAAATCGGGGTGCTCAGTATCATATTTAATAAGATGGCTTTTGGCTCTTTCGCAAGGATAAATAAACTTTGTTCTATGCCAACAAGGGTCAATAATATTGTCGCTTTCGAGTGCTATGGCACACATGTGGGTTTTACCGTCATAATCACTGCCGGTTTGATTGACATTAAGCTCGTAGCCGTTTAATGTCAAAAAATCTTCGTCATCAAGCTCTTTATGGGGAACTAAAAGATTATGGTCGGTTATTGATAAAATACTGTAGCCGTGTTCCTTATAGATTTTTTTAAGTTCTTCGGGTGAAAGGCGCCCATCGGATATATTGCTGTGACAGTGCAAATTAGCCTTGTAAAAATGTCCCGTATCAGGCAATAAATACTTTTTCAAATTTAAGACTTCTTTCTTATTTGATATTTTTTATTAGCAGTGCTACGGTTTCAACATGCCCCGTAGTAATGAGATTGATGTCGAACGTTATAGGGAAAATATCGTACCCTTTTTTCGTCATTTTCTCTCCTTGAGAACATATCGACAAGCTGAGAGTCAACCGCCTAGCAGATTGACTCATCGAACTGAAATTTATCTGCCAATCAATGTCTTGATTTTCTCTTTCACTTTTTCCAAATCGCTGCCGGTTAGAACAGGGATTAGTGCATTAATTTCCTCAATCGTTTTGTCCCACCATTTCCATTTCAGCATTAACGAAATTAATTCATCATCAAAACGCTTACGAATAGGTTTCGCCGGGTTCCCCGCAACGATCGTATAAGGCTCAACATCAGAACCTACAACGCTGTTTGCACCAATGATCGCTCCGTCTCCAATATGAACACCCGGAAGAATTACTGCATTTTGACCGATCCAAACATCGTTTCCGATGACGGTATCACCCTTGTAAGGCATATCTTCAGGCTTTGGAGCCTTCATATTCCAGCCTTCAAGAGTATAAAACGGAAAAGTCGATACAGTATTCATCTGATGGTTGGCATCATTCATCACAAATTCAACACCAACAGCAATCTGACAGAACTTGCCGATAATCAGCTTATCTCTGCTCCACGGATAGAAATGCGTTACATGGCTTTCAAACTCCGAATCAGCAATATATGTAAAGTCACCAACGATAATATTCGGGTTAGTGATTGTCGGTTTTACATATATTTCTTTTTCATACCCTGGAATTGGGAATTTTTCATTTGGATCCGGTTTCATATATTCATCTCCGTCAAATTTATATTCATCTCTACAAACTGGGATTTATTGCTGTTAAGTCTTTAGCCGTTCCAAACAAATCGCGGGCCTTCTTCACCGTTTGTCCCGGTGGGAATAAATCCTGCTTTTTCCAGCACTCTCTGAGACGCAATATTTCCCGGTTCTGTTTCCGCTTCAATTCGTT
>JAZUIE010000042.1:0-75065 GCA_045642125.1 Acutalibacteraceae bacterium
TATGTAAAATGGGATATGAACAGGTATATGTCCGAAGTTGGCTCTGCTGCCTTACCGCCTGAAAAACAGGGAGAAGTATACCATAGATATATTTTAGGACTTTATTATGTTCTTGAAACCATAACACAAAAATTCCCGAATGTGCTTTTTGAAAGTTGTGCAAGCGGAGGCGGTCGTTTTGATCCGGCAATGCTTTACTATATGCCGCAGACATGGACGAGCGATGATACCGATGCAGTAGAAAGACTGAAAATACAGTACGGCACAAGTATTGTTTATCCGTACTCTGCAATGGGAGCCCATGTTTCTGCTTGTCCTAATCACCAAATAGGCAGAACAACACCTTTTAAGATGCGTTGTAATGTAGCAATGCTCGGTCAGTTTGGGTTTGAGTTTGACCTTAATAAGTGTACCGAAGCAGAACTTGAAACGGCAAAAGAAGCAGTTGAAAAATACAGAGAACTTCAAAAGATATTCCATAACGGAGAATGTTACAGACTTAGTTCACCGTTTGATAGTGATATATCCGCAATAGAGTTTATATCCGAAGATAAACAAACCGTAATTGTTAGCATTAACAGTGTAAAGGCAACCGCTTATGCACCTGATGAATATATAAAACTGCAAGGTTTAGAGCCTGACGGTCTTTATATAATTGACGGTGTAGAATATGACGGCAGTTATTTGATGAGTAACGGTATTATCGTCAGAAACGATAAAGAACATTTGAGTAAAATCATTGTGTGCAAAAAGCACTAAGCTTTTGAGGAAGATAAAAAAGGAAGAAACCGAAAAGTTTTCGCTTGAAAATCGAGTTAGTTCAAAAACTCCGCCAACATATTTTGAAAAAATCCCCGTACCTCTTTTGAAAGTACGGGGATTCATTTCAGATATACAGCGTTACCTTAATGTCTTTCCAACGATGCACACGGTGCTTGGTGGAATCAGCATAAAGGTACTTCTGTGCATCAGCTTTTGTGAGTGTAAACTCACAAAACCGATACGGCTCGAATATTATTTCCTGCCGTCTTTGATGGCAGCCTGTGCTGCTGAGAGGCGGGCAATCGGAACACGGAAGGGAGAGCAGGAAACATAGTCAAGACCAATGTTGTGGCAGAACTCGATAGAAGACGGGTCGCCGCCGTGCTCACCGCAGATACCGCAGTGGAGTTCGGGACGGGTCTTTTTACCGTTGTTAACAGCCATATCCATAAGTTGACCTACGCCGGTAGTATCAAGACGTGCAAACGGGTCAGATTCGAAAATCTTGTTTGCATAATATGAAGGTAAGAACTTACCTGCATCGTCACGGCTGAAGCCGAATGTCATCTGAGTTAAGTCGTTAGTACCGAAGCAGAAGAACTCAGCTTCCTTAGCAATATCAGCGGCAGTAAGAGCTGCACGGGGAATTTCTATCATGGTACCAACTTCGTACTTAAGGTCAGCACCGGCAGCCTTAATTACTTCGTCAGCAGTTGCAACAACTACATCCTTAACGAACTTAAGTTCCTTAACTTCGGAAGAAAGCGGAATCATAATTTCGGGAACGATGTTCCAGTCAGGATGCTTCTTTGATACTGCGAGAGCAGCCTTAATAACAGCCTTTGTTTGCATCTTTGCAATTTCAGGATAGGTAACTGCAAGACGGCAACCACGGTGACCCATCATCGGGTTGAACTCGTGGAGGTCTGAGCAGAGTTGCTTAATCTGAGCAACGGTCTTACCCTGAGCCTTTGCAAGAATTTCAATGTCAGCTTCTTCAGTAGGAACGAACTCATGAAGCGGGGGACCAAGGAAACGGATAGTTACGGGGTAACCGCCGAGAGCCTCGAAAAGACCTTCAAAGTCAGCCTGTTGCATGGGTTCGATTTTATCAAGAGCTTTTTCTCTTTCTTCTACGGTTTCGGAACAAATCATTTCACGGAAAGCGTCAATTCTTCCGTCACCGAAGAACATATGCTCAGTACGGCAAAGACCGATACCCTGAGCACCGAGCTCAGCAGCACGTTTTGCATCAGCCGGTGTGTCGGCATTGGTGCGAACTGCAAGTTTCTTATACTTATCGGCAAGTTTCATAATTCTGCCGAAGTAACCGCTGTTCGGGTCAGCAGGAACGGTCGGGATAACAATGTCATAAATGTTACCGGTAGAACCGTCAAGTGAAAGGCCATCGCCTTCCTTAAACACCTTACCTGCAAGAGTGAACTGCTTGTTTTCTTCGTCCATCTTAATATCGCCGCAACCTGAAACGCAGCAAGTACCCATACCACGGGCAACAACGGCAGCGTGAGATGTCTGACCGCCACGAACGGTTAAGATACCCTGAGCATATTTCATACCCTCGATATCTTCGGGAGATGTTTCGAGACGAACAAGAATAACTTTTTCACCGGCCTTACCCTTTATAGCAGCATCTTCTGCAGTAAATACAATCTTACCTGCAGCAGCGCCGGGGGAAGCGGCAATACCCTTACCTACAACATTGTTCTTGTCAGCGTCCTTAAGAGCATTAACATCAAATGTCGGGTGGAGAAGCATATCAAGGCTCTTTGCATCAATCTGCATAAGAGCTTCTTCTTCAGTAATCATGCCTTCGTCAATAAGGTCACAGGCAATCTTAATAGCGGCAGCGGCAGTACGCTTACCGTTACGGGTTTGAAGCATATAGAGGTTGCCGTGTTCAACGGTGAATTCCATATCCTGCATATCACGGTAATGGTCTTCAAGAAGCTTACAAACTTCATTGAACTTCTTAAATGCTTCGGGGAATTTCTTAGCCATTTCTGCAATCGGCATCGGAGTTCTTACACCTGCAACAACGTCTTCACCTTGTGCATTTGTAAGGAATTCGCCCATAAGACCTTTTTCACCGGTAGCGGGGTTACGGGTAAATGCAACACCTGTACCGCAGTCTTCACCCATGTTACCGAATGCCATTGACTGAACGTTAACGGCAGTACCCCAAGAATACGGGATATCGTGGTCCATACGGTAGATATTTGCACGGGGGTTGTCCCAAGAACGGAAAACTGCCTTGATAGCGGCAAAAAGCTGTTCTTTCGGGTCATCGGGGAAATCAGTACCTAACTGATTCTTGTATTCAGCCTTAAACTGTGTTGCGAGTTCCTTAAGGTCATCAGCAGTAAGTTCAACGTCAAATACAACGCCCTTCTTAGCTTTCATATCGTCAATAAGCTTTTCAAAATATTTCTTGCCGACTTCCATAACAACATCGGAGAACATTTGAATGACACGGCGATAGCAGTCCCAAGCCCAACGGGGATTACCGGACTGTTCGGCAATAACGTTAACAACGTCTTCGTTAAGACCGAGGTTAAGAATGGTATCCATCATACCGGGCATCGAAGCACGGGCGCCTGAACGAACGGAAACGAGAAGCGGATTTTTCTTATCGCCGAACTTTTTGCCGGTGATATTTTCCATTTTCTCGATGTTTTCCATAATCTCTGCCTGAATGTCGGCATTGATTTGGCGACCATCTTCATAGTACTGTGTGCAAGCTTCGGTTGAAATAGTGAAACCTTGAGGAACCGGAAGACCGATTTTGGTCATTTCGGCAAGGTTGGCACCTTTACCGCCCAAAAGCTCACGCATGTTTGCATTACCTTCGCTGAAAAGGTAAACATACTTGTGACTCATCAGTGAATCAACCTCCTAAAATAATATATAAACCTATGATATGAACAAAATATTACAGTAAAACACATATAATATATGAACATTCAAGTTATTATAACAAATCTGCAAAGAAAAATAAAGTATTTTTTTTACTTTTTTTAACTTTTTTTCAAAAAAATACAATCGGCTCATAATACAAAGCCGATTGTCATTTTATTAACAAACTTTACGGGCTAATTTAGCCGTTTTATATACAGGTAAGTAGCCCTTGCAACAACACTGCCCACTATAACGGTTAAGGCAATTTCAACAAGACCGTTTATAAGAAATGCGGTTGTTATAAGTGCTTTAATTTCGACACCTGCAAGTAAGGTATTTCTAAAACAAATAAAATATGAAGTTAAAAACAAAACGGTATTAAAAAGCGGCATTAAGGCGCAGGATACGGAAAATGCCAAAACCGATGTGTTGCCCTTCCTTTCAAAAAGCTTAAATACAAGGGCGGTAATAACACCCGCAAGTATTCTCGGAATAAAACAGGTAATAAGTGTACCTACAGGACTTGCGGAGAACATCAGCGGCGCCGTTTTGTCGGGCATAAAGCCGATATTGAAGCACATAAGAAAACTTGTCAGTGCAAACAAAACACTTAAATAAATTCCGCCGCCTAAGCCTATGCAAACGGCACCTATCGCAACGGGTAAAGTCATAAGAGTGATAGAGAAAAACGGCGTTGCAATATAACCTATCGGCGTAAAGTCCATAATAACTATAATCGCCGTAAAAAGCGCCATTAATGCAAGTCTGAATGTATTTGCTTTTTTGCTTTTCATTATAAATTCCTCCGATACTGTTCATAAAGATACAGTTCATAAATTTATTTTATGTAAAATATTTAATTAAATTCTAACGGTTTCTTTCGTAGATTAGTTTTAGACCGTCAAGTAAAAGGTTTTCGTTATATATAATGTCGGTTTTGCAGTATTTGACAATACTGTTTGCAAGTCCGCCGGTTGCAACAACCGAAGCTTTCTCGCCCAAAATCTCTTCCATTCTCAAAACAAGTCCGTCAATTAAAGCGGCAGTTCCGAAGACAAGTCCCGATTTCATACAGTCGGCAGTATTTGTGCCTATAACCGAACGGGGAGCTTCAATGTTTATACCGGGCAGCTGCGATGTATTTTCGCAAAGAGCTTTAAGGGTAAGCCTGACACCGGCACCTATCGCACCGCCTATGAACGAGCCGTTTTTATCTACGGCAAAAACGGTTGTTGCCGTTCCCATATCCACTATAATGCAGGGAAGAGTGTATTCGTTTATGGCACCTACGGCACCTGCTACAAGGTCGGCACCGAGCTGGGCGGGGTTATCGATTTTAATGTCAAGTCCCGTCTTAACACCGGGGCCTACAATAAGCGGAACCACTCCGCAAACATTGGAAATCGCCCTTGAAATTTCGTTTTGAACACTCGGTACAACAGAAGAAATAATGCAGTCTTCAATTGAAGAAATGCTCTTGTTGTAAAGGGACAGAATGTTTTTAATTTCGTAGGCGTACTGGTCGCTTGTAAGTGCCTTGTTTGTCGCAAGTCTTGCGGTAAATGATAAAAGGTCATTTTCATAGGCGCCTAAAGTAATGTTTGAGTTACCTATGTCAATTGCAAGAAGCATAAACATTCTTCCTTTCGTTTTGATTTGTACTATTATATAATAATATTATCATAAAATCAACAAAAATATTGACTTAAGACGTTTTTGTTGTTATAATGTCTATTGCTAATTTAGATTTTATAAATTTAGCTCCTTGCTTTTCGAGTGAAAAGCCATTTGTCCAGAAGGAGGTGCAACGAAATGACAGCTAAGTATGAAGCAGCTCTTATTTTTTCCGTTAAAGACGGTGACGAAGCAGTAACCGCTCTTAAGGATAAATTTAATGAGTTAATTTCAAAGAACGGCACAGTGTCAGACGTTGACGATTGGGGCAAGCGCCGTCTTGCTTATTTAATCAACGATGAAGCTGAAGGCTATTATGTTTTCTATAATTTTGAAGCCGAGCCGACTTTCCCTGCTGAACTTGAACGTGTAGCAGGAATTACCGATGGCGTTCTTCGTATAATGACCATCAAAAAATAAAAGATTTGTAGGAGGGAAATGAATTATGTTTAATCTCGTAGTTTTAACCGGTCGCCTTACTGCTGACCCCGAACTCAAAACAACTTCTAACGGCATATCCGTTACATCATTTTCCATCGCAGTAAGCCGCCGTTACCGTGCGGGTGAAGAAACCCAGACCGATTTTATCAATATCGTAGCATGGCGTCAAACGGCAGAATTCATTACAAAGTATTTCAAAAAGGGCAATATGATAGGTATAGAGGGCGCAATTCAGACCCGCCGTTATACCGATAAGGACGGCAAAAACCGCACTGCGTTTGATGTCGTTGCAAATAATGTCCAATTCGTAGAATCTAAAAAGGACAGTGCTCCCGCAAACGAGAACACTGAGTCTTTTTCTAATGCTACCGCAAACGATTTCAATGAAATTGACGGCGGTATGGACGAAGACCTTCCGTTTTAATTCTGGCTATTTTAAGACTATTTAAGGAGAATCTTATATGGAAAAGACTGAGAGACCGCTTCACAGAAAACCCAGAAAAAAGGTTTGTCATTTCTGTGTTGACCGTGTTGAAGAAATCGATTATAAGGATGTTGCAAAGCTTCGTAAGTTTGTTTCCGAACGTGCGAAAATTCTTCCCCGCAGAGCAACAGGCACTTGTGCTAAGCATCAGCGTGAACTCACAACTGCCGTAAAGCGTGCCCGTCAGGTTGCATTGCTTCCTTATTCTAATGACTGATATTTTACCGCAGATTTTTTTAATCTGCGGTATTTTTTATGTAAAATTTTCTAATTAGTATTGTAATATATAAATATTTATGGTATATTTATATTAGTTTTTAAGTACTTTTCGTTTGGAGGGGATATTTATGAGAAAAGACGGCATAAGACTAAAAAATGCTGACCCGATGTATACCGTTGCAGCTCATATAATGAACAAGCGAACTGACTCAATGAATATGATAACTCTTGATATTCCGATAGAGCCAATTCAAAAATTCATTAACAACCAAAGAAAAGAAGGAAGAACAGTAAGCCACATGGCGGTTGTTTTGACTGCTTTTTTACATACGGTTGCAGAGTATCCGGAGCTTAACCGATTTGTTGTTAACTCGAATATTTATGCCAGAAACGAAATTGCAATTTCAATGGTAGTTCTAAAAGCCGGTCAGGCTGACCACGGAACAATGGCAAAAATGTATCTTGAACCGCAATTTAATGTTTTCGAGGTTAATGATGCAATTGAAAAATTTGTCGAGGAAAACCGTAATGCTCCCGATAATAACGGAACGGAAAAAGCGATTAAATTTTTGCTTAGTATTCCGGGTATTTTAAGAATAGGCGTATCCCTTGCAAGGTTTGCCGATAAGCATGGACTTTTGCCGAAATCTATAATTGATATGTCACCGTTCCATAACACCCTTGTTATATCAAACCTTGCTTCGATAAGAACCAATCATATATACCATCATATTTACGATTTCGGAACGACAAGCTTGATGCTTACTATGGGTAATTCGAGAGAAGTACCGAAGCGCAAGGGCAGTGAAATCGTATTCGAAAAATGTATGCCGATAGGTCTTGTAATGGACGAGAGAATTTGCTCGGGCAGTTATTTTGCCATGGCATTCAGAAAAATGAACAGTCTTTTTAAGAACCCTGAGCTTTTAATGAATGCTCCGGCAGAAATTAAAAAGGACGATGCTTTATAATTTTGATATTTTATTAAATCGCTTTTTTAAGTGTCAGGCAATTTAATATAATATAAATGTATAATTTTTTCATGGAGGAATTTTATTATGTTAGTTTCCGCAAAAGAAATGTTAGAAAAAGCAAAGAAAGGTAAATATGCAGTAGGCCAGTTCAACATTAACAATCTTGAATGGACAAAGGCAATTCTTTTAACTGCTCAAGAACAAAACTCTCCCGTAATTCTCGGTGTTTCCGAGGGTGCCGGAAAATATATGTGCGGTTATAAAACCGTTGTTGGCATGGTTAAGGGAATGATAGAAGAGCTCTCAATAACGGTTCCCGTTGCTCTCCATCTTGACCACGGTAGTTATGAAGGCGCAAAGCAATGCATAGAAGCAGGTTTTTCGTCTGTAATGTTTGACGGTTCGCACTATCCTATCGAAGAAAACATCGAAAAAACAAAAGAACTTGTTGCAACCTGCAATAAATTAGGCTTGTCTATTGAAGCCGAAGTAGGTGCCATAGGCGGCGAAGAAGACGGTGTAATCGGCGGCGGTGAGGTTGCCGACCCGAAAGAATGTAAAATGATAGCCGATTTGGGCGTTACAATGCTTGCCGCAGGTATCGGTAATATTCACGGAAAATATCCAGAAAACTGGGCAGGACTTCGCTTTGATACACTTGACGATATTCAAAAATTAACCGGCGAAATGCCGTTGGTTCTCCATGGCGGCACAGGTATTCCGGCTGATATGATTAAAAAAGCAATTTCTTTAGGTGTTTCAAAGATAAATGTTAATACCGAGTGTCAATTAAGCTTTGCTGCTGCAACCCGTAAGTATGTTGAAGAGGGTAAGGACCTTGTTGGTAAGGGCTTTGACCCGAGAAAACTTTTGGCTCCCGGCTTTGAGGCAATAAAGGAAACAGTAAAAGAAAAAATGGAACTTTTCGGTTCTATAGGCAAAGCATAATAAATATAAAATTTAACGGCAACCGAGTTTTTTCGGTTGCCGTATTTTTTTAGTTGTTTGTTTGTGAGTCAAGGGGTAAATAAAAGCTTTCTATAAATTCGTCTAAGAAAATATCCGCCTCTTTAACATTTAATTTTTCTATTGCCGTTTTTGTAGACTTTAATGCCTCGTTAAATTCCTTGTTGCCGAAATTCGTTTCTTCAATACATTTTATATATGCCGAAATTTTATCGGCAGCCTTTATTATTGCTTTTTCTTCGTCATTTGGGTTATAAAGCGGATAAAAGTCTTCTCTTAAATCTGAGGGCAGCATATCATTTAGCTTTTCTTCGGCTGCTTTTTCAATTTGCTTGTAAGCCGTTTTTATTTCTTCGTTATAATACTTAACGGGTGTTGGCATATCGCCGGTCAAAATCTCCGAAGTGTCGTGAAACATGGCGCATACGGCAATTTTGTTGGCGTCATAATTCTTATTAATTCTTTTATTTCCGATAATTGCGAGTGCGTGGGATATGAAAGAAACTTCCAAAGTATGTTCCGATAAGCTTTCAAACTTTGAGTTTCTCATAAGTCCCCAACGGTATATATTTTTCATTCTTGATAACATAGCATAAAAATGATTTGGCATTTTTTATACCTCCTTGTTGAATATTATATCAAAGTTTGTTATAATTACAATATAATTATAAAATATTTGTGTCCGTTTAATAGGACTGTGTGTGGGCTAAAGTTATATTTAAGAACAAAAGAAAGGGGATAATATAATGAATTTTTCATACCAAAAGGCTATTTCTCTTGCACCCAAAAAAGAAAAAAAGCTGTCAACTTTTTTGATGGCACTTTTAATGGCGTCAATAATATTTTTACCGTTTATGTTTGTAAGCAAGGGATATTTTGTCTTTTTCGGCGACTTCAATGTCCAGCAAATTCCCTTTTATAAAATGTGTCACCGAATGATAAAATCGGGTAATATAAGCTGGAATTTCTTTACCGATTTAGGGGCTAATTTCATAGGTTCATATTCTTTTTATTTGCTCGGAAGCCCGTTTTTCTGGCTGACAATACCGTTTCCCAATAACTTTGTGCCTTACTTAATGGGGCCGCTTCTTATACTTAAGTTTGCGTGTGCCGCATTTACGGCTTACTTGTATATAAGAAGATTTACGAGAACTCCCGAGGCTGCAAGACTCGGTGCGCTTCTTTATGCGTTTTCGGGCTTTTCGGTTTATAATATTTTCTTTAATCATTTTCATGAGCCGCTTATTTGTTTTCCGCTTTTGCTTCTTGCTTTAGAAATGCTTATAACCGAAAATAAGCGTGGAGTATTTGCTCTTGCTGTTATGCTTTCGGCATTTGTTAACTATTTCTTCTTCTTCGGAATGGTTGTATTTACGGTCATTTATTTCTTTGTCCGTTTATTCTCAGGCAGTATAAGTGTTAAGATTTCAAGATTTTTTGTTTTGCTTTTCGAAGCCGTTCTCGGTGTCTTAATGTCGGCAATACTGCTTCTGCCGTCTTTGTATGCAATAATCGGCAACGCCAGAGTAAGCGAGTTTTTACTCGGTTGGAGAGCTTTAGTTTACGGAAAAGGTCAGATATATCTTAATATATTACAATGCTTCTTTTTCCCACCCGATTTACCTGCAAGACCGGTATTTTTCCCCGATGCAAATATTAAATGGTCGTCAATAGCAGGTTGGCTTCCGCTTTTCGGCGCAACGGGAATTCTCACCGTGTTTATTACAAAGAAAAAATCGTGGATAAAGCGCATTTTGGCGGTAAGCCTTTTTATGGCGCTTATTCCCGTACTTAACAGTGCATTCTATGCATTTAACGCCGCTTATTATGCAAGATGGTTTTATATGCCTTTGCTCATTGCGGCTCTTAGTACGGCTATGCTTTCGGAAGATAAGGAAGCCGACTGGACACCCGGCTATAAGTGGTCGCTTGTTATAACACTTGCATTTTCTCTTGTTATAGGTCTTTTCCCGAGAGACGATAACGGCAAGTTGGTTTTCGGACTCTTTACAAAAAGCAACGACAATATGTATCTTTTAAGATTTTGGCTTACATGCATTATTGCCGTTTGCTCACTTATTGTTTTAGGACTTTTGTTAAAGGTAAGAAAACAAAACATAAATTGGTTTGTAAACTCAGCAACAGTTTGCGTTGCCGTAATATCGGTGCTTTATTCTATTGTATTTATCGCTTTCGGCAGGTCGCATTCGTACGATATAAAGGAAACGGTTATACCGAACCTTATTGAGGGTGAGGTTTATTTAGAGGACGAGAGCGAGTTCAGAATAGACACCTATGACGGCATAGACAATACCGGAATGTATTTGGGACTTCCGAGTATCAATGCTTTCCATTCGGTAGTTCCGTCTTCCATAGTAGATTATTATGATTTCTTAGGTATAACAAGAGATGTTGCAAGTAGACCCGATACCGATTATCCTGCCATTAGAAGCCTTTTGTCTGTTAAGTATCTTCTTAACAGAACGGACGGTACATCCTTTACGAATGATAACGGTGATACAAAAATGCCCGGTTACACATATCTAAAGGCATCGGGCGGTTACTATGTGTTTAAGAACGATAACTATGTTCCGTACGGTTTTTCGTATGATTATTATATGACAAAAGGATATGCCGAGAAGTTTTCCGGTAAAAACCGAAGCCGTATGATGCTTAAAGCCGTAATTCTTACTAAGGAACAAATAAAGAAATACGGCGATAGCTTAACCGACATAAAAGAATTAGGTAAGAACGGAGAAAAAGCAAAGATTTCGTTAAGTCTTACGGATAAGGCCATGGCGAAGGACACCAAAACTCTCGCAAAATCGTCTGCGGTACTCTTTAAGACAACTAAAACCGGCTTTAAGGCTACGGTTAAACGGGATAAGCGTTCGCTTGTATTTTTCTCGGTTCCGTATGATAAGGGCTTTACCGCAACCGTAAACGGTAAAAAGGCAGAGATAGAAAAGGTAAATATAGGCTTTATGGCGGTTTGTGTTCCGTCAGGCAAGAGTACAATTGAATTTACCTATAAAACTCCGGGACTTTTCTACGGTACGGTTATTTCGACAGCATCGTTATTTGTATTCTTAGTTTATATACTCGCTTCTCTTCTTTTTATAAGAAGAAAAGGTAAACCTACCGATTATCCGGAAGGTGATATCCTTATTCAAAAGTGGCAAAAAGAGGATATATCCGAAACGGTTAACAATTTTTCGGGCGAAAAAAACTATGATGATACCGAAACGGGAATACCGGATATTGACGATATTGAAAGTTTAAGAGTCGAAATAGAAAAGGAAGACGAGTTTATATCGACAGGCTTTATTATCGACACCGAAGCATTTAATAATGACGATGCTTGACAATAAAAGTATATTGTGATAAAATCAAATTAACAAAAGGGGGCTCGATTAAGTCGGGCTGAGAGGAAGTTGCTTTTGCTATGCTTCGACCTATAACCTGATGCGGATAATGCCGCCGTAGGGAAATACAAAAAACAGTATTGCCGCAGGTTATAACCCCTGCGGCAATTTTTTATTAAGGACTGATTTTGTGAAGAATGTAGGAAGTAGGCAGATTTATAAAATCTGTGAATGCGGTGCTTTTATTGCACTCTCGGTTGCAATTTCGTTTTTCGAAATTAAAATCGGAATATTAGGCGGCTCGGTTGATTTTGTTATGATACCGCTTTTTATAATCTGTTACCGCCACGGTGTTAAGTATAGCTTTTTAAGTTGTTTTGCCTTTTCGCTCGTTTACTGTCTTATAGGCGGCAAATTCGGTTACGGTCTTCCGAGCGTCTTACTCGATTATATTTTGGCATATACACTTTGCGGTGTCGCAGGTTTCTTTAAGGGAAAATATAAATTTATTGAAATTGCGGTTTTACTCGGTTGTTTTTGCCGTTTTGTAATACATTTTATTAGCGGTATAACACTTTATGCAATAACAACTACAACAAGTATTGCCGGTATAAAAACGGCAAATGCGGTTTTGTTTTCGCTTATTTATAACGGAATATATATGCTTCCTAATACTATTCTTGCAATAGTAGTTATGGCGGTGCTCAGACCGGCACTTAAACGGCTCGATAACTTTAATAAGTAAATAAAACAAAATAAAAAGCACCGGCAAGTTAAAACCTTGCCGGTGCTTAAATTTTATAAATCTAAATATTTTATAAGATTCGGTATTTCGGCTTCAAAGTTAACGCCGTATTTCATTTCGGGATGATTTTCTTTTGTGCGCTTAATACATCCTGCCGTAAAGTCAGAGGCAATTTGCGCCGAATCTTTTAAGTTTTTGCCGTTTAACAAACCGCAAACAAGAGTGCTTGTGAAAACATCACCCGTTCCGTGATAAGCGGCATCAACATAAGGCGAGAAAATATAATCTATTTTTCCGTTTTCGAAGGTAGCGGCGCCCATTTTCTCTCTTGTGAACCAAACGCCGGTTAAAACTACCTTACCGGAAGTAATTTTTGAAAGCTTGTTTACCATATCCTCGATATACTCTTTAGTATAAGGACCTTTAACATAGGGAACGCCGAGCATGAAAGCGGCTTCGGTAATGTTAGGAGTAATAATATCGGCATCGGCGCATAGCTTTTTCATTTCCATCGGGAAGTCTTCGGGGAAACCGCCGTAAAGCACTCCGTTGTCAGCCATAACGGGGTCAACAACCGTTATACCGTCTTTTTTCTTTATAATCTTAATTGCGTCTTTTACAATGTCAATTTGCTCTTTTGAGCCTAAATAACCCGTGTAAACGGCATCGACCGAAATGTTTTCTTTTTTCCAGTGTTCGCTGACAGGCAAAATATCGTCAGTCAAGTCCCTGAAAGTGAAGCCGGTGAAACCTCCGGTGTGTGTTGATAAAACAGCGGTGGGAATTACAGATGTTTCAATACCTGCCGCCGAAATGATTGGCAATGCAACGGTAAGGGAACACTTGCCGAAGCAAGAAATATCGTGTATTGCCGCAACTCTTTTTTGAGTCATAGATAGGACCTCGATTTATTTTTTTAGTATTTTGGGACAGACATCGTCAAGCGGACATCTGTTACAATCGGTTTTTCTTGCCGTGCAAATATCTCTTCCGAATAAAACAGCTCTGTGGCAAAAATCAGAAGACTTTTCGGGCGGCAATAACTTTCTCATTTCGTTTTCAACCTTAATGGGCACTGTCGTTTTAACAAGCCCCAAACGGTTAGAAAGTCTTATAAAGTGAGTGTCGGTAACAACTGCCGATTTATTATAAATGTCACCTACGATAAGGTTGGCGGTTTTTCTGCCGACACCCGGAAGTGTAGTCAGTTCTTCGATGGTTTCGGGCACTTTTCCGCCGAAATCGGACGAAAGCTTTTTTGCAATACCGATTAAATCTTTGGCTTTTGTTTTATAAAGTCCGCAGGTTTTAATTATTTCTTCAACTTCGCTTAAATCGGCATTTTTAAGGCTTTCACAGTCGGGAAACCGTGCAAAGAGTGCGGGTGTAACAAGATTAACTCTTTTGTCGGTGCATTGCGCCGAAAGTCTTGTTGCGATTAAAAGCTCGAATGCATTATTATAATCAAGCGAACAAATTGCATCAGGATAAAGCTTCTCAAGTTCCGCAACCGCTTTAAGTGCCAGTTCTGATTTACGCACGGGAAATATCCTCAAGCTTTAAGTCGGAGGGCTTAATAAGCTTTAACTTTCTCATAGCTTCTGCAATAAAGAAGCAAATAACCGCAGGAAGAATAAATTGCATAACGCCGATTTCTATTAAAGCCTTTACGGACGAAAAACCGTTTTCGGTCATAGCGGAATATGACATAAACTGACCTACAAGACCCGCTGAGCCCATACCCGAGCCTACGGGGTTGCTGACCATTTTTAGTAATGCAGACGAAATAGGCCCTAAAATGGCACTCGCAAGTATAGACGGTACCCAAATAAGCGGGTTTTTAATGATGTTAGGAACTTGAAGCATAGAAGTTCCGATTCCTTGCGCTATAAGGCCGCCAACTTTGTTTTCTCTGTAACTTATTACCGCAAAGCCCACCATATTGCAACAACAACCGATAGTTGCGGCACCGGCGGCAAGACCGGTAAGTCCCATTGAAATACCGATAGCGGCGGAAGAAATCGGCAGAGTTAAAAGCATACCCATAACAACCGAAACAACAATGCCGCCTATAATAGGACTTTTTTGGACATTTATATTAACAAGTGCGCCTATCCATTTCATAGCAAAAGAAATGTACGGGCCTACAAAAAAACCTGCGGCAGCACCTGCAATAATACAGCAAAGAGGAGTTAAAATAATATCAAGACCGGTTTTGCCCGAAATAAGACGGCCTATCTCGATAGCGACATAAGCGGCGATAAATGCGCCGAGCGGTTCGCCGGGTTTTCCTAAAGCAAAGCTTTGGAGTGAAATATCCGGAAAAGCACCTATCATACCGCAAACGGCGGCAGAAACAGCAGTAAGCGGAGCGGCCTTAAGTTTAACCGCAACCCCGACACCTATTCCGGCACCCGTCAGTGTCTTTGCAACATTTCCTATAGCCGTAAGGTAATCGGCAATAATATTGTTTCCAATAAGGCTTCCGATTTGGCAAATAATGGTGCCTATAATAAGTGTGGAAAAAAGCCCCAAAGCCATTCCCGAAAGTCCGTCAATAAATAGTCTGTTAAGGTATTTTTTTATCATAAAAATGCCTTCCTTTAATGCTTAAATAATAATTAAATATATTATAATAAATAGGTTGTCTTTTTTCAAGTAAAAAGTTAACCGATTTTTAACAAATAATCATAAAAAAATCATACAATATAAATATAAAAAATATTCGGAGATAAAACTTTATGAATTTTCGGTATAAACTGATGCAATTTATGAGCGGACGCTACGGCATAGATAAAATGTTTTATGTTTTGTTTTCTATTGCCGCCATACTCGCTATCATAAATACTTTCTTAAGACTCATAGTCCTTCAAATAATAGTTTACCTTATTGTTTTGTATGCGTTTTTTAGAATTCTATCGAAAAACATTTCGGCAAGGCAAAAGGAAAACCGAGCCGTAACAGTGGTTATAAATACCGTAAACAAAAAGATAAGAACATATAAACAGCAAAAAGCAGATTTAACACATATTTATAAAAAGTGTCCTAAATGCAAAGCGGTATTAAGACTTCCGAGAAGAAAAGGGAAGCATACGACAGTTTGTCCTAAGTGTCAAAATAAAATGACCGTCAGAGTTTTTAAGGAATATAAATTCTAAACAAAAAGACCTATTCGTGCGAATAGGTCTTTTACTTTACTTGTAAGAAAAATTTTCAAAGGTAAGCGTTAAGTTGGGGTTATAGTAAGGGTCGCCGTTTTTAAGCTCTTCGCCGTAACGGGACTTAAATCTTAAAACTTCGCCCTCAAAGCGCTTTTTCTTTTCGTCTGTATCTTCACTGCCTCTCGAAATTGACTCATAATGATACAATTCACAGTACGGAGTGAAGATGATATTATAACCGCTTTTTCTTATTCTCATACAAAGGTCAACATCGTTAAATGCAACCTTAAATGTTTCGTCAAAACCGCCTAAGTTCTTAAAGATTTCAGATTTCATCATAAGACAAGCGGCAGTAACGGCGCTTAAATTTTGCTGCATAATAGGTCTGCCGAAATATCCCGTTGTGTTTCTCGGGAAATACTTATGCGAATGTCCCGCAACACCGCCTATGCCTAAAATGACACCGGCATGTTGAATGGTATCGTTAGGATAGTAAAGCATTGCACCTACGGCGCCGACATCTTTTCTTTGGGAGAACATAAGCATTTCCTGTATCCAGTCGGGACTGATAATTTCAACATCATTGTTAAGTAAAATTATATGTTCGCCCTTAATAAACTTAAAGCCGTAATTGTTTATTGCCGAATAGTTAAATTCGTTAGGCTCCGGCTTATAAACAACAACCTTTATATTATCGTATTTTTTAAGTGTTTCATAATACTTAAAGGTTTCTTCGTTACTGTTGTTTTCGATTATAATTATTTCGTAATTTTTATATGTTGATTTGTTTATTATCGACATAATACAGCGGTCGAGGTCCTTTGCATGATTAAAATTAGGTATCATAATCGAAACAAGAGGCTGACCTATAATATCATATTTAATACGGTAGAAATTCGGGTGGAAAGGAGAACTCTCAACCTCGCCTTTAAGACCTATGCGGTCTAAATGCTCCTTTACGGCATTTATTCCCGCAGTAATGGTGTAAGGCTTCGCATACGGGTCCGAAGCAACCGAAGCGGCGCTTACTCTCCAACGGTAAAGAATTTTAGGAATGTGAACTATCGTTTTTGCCTTTTCGGTCAGTCTTAAAATAAGGTCATGGTCTTGACTTCCGTCAAATTTACTTCTGAAAGTGCCTACCTTATTAAGCAAAGACTTTTTGAAAACGGTAAAGTGACAAATATAGTTGTTTGCTCTTAAATTGTCGGGAGCAAAGTCGGGTTTGTAATAAGGGTCATAAAACTTCCCGTCTAACTTGTCGAACTTGTCTTCGTCACAGTAAATAAAGTCGGCATTTTGTTCGTTAATTACCTTTGCATATTCAAAAAGGGCAGAGGGGTGCAAAATATCGTCATGGTCGAAAAGTGCAATATAATCGCCCGTAGCCATCTTTATGCATTCGTTGGTATTCTCCGAAATGCCTTTGTTTTCGGTAAGCTTTTTGTATTTTATTCTGTTGTCGTTTTTAGAAAGGTCAGTACAGTATTCACCTACATAATTAAATTCTTTACTGCTTCCGTCAGCCAAACAAAGTTCGAAGTTCTTATATGTTTGGTCAGTTACCGATTTAATCATTTCGTAAAGAAAATCTTTAGGCGTATTGTAAAGCGGTACTAATATACTGAATTTAGGCTCTTTTTCAAATTTATATGAGCTTTCGTTTTTCCGTCTTTCTTCGGAAATTGTTTGCGAAACGGGGATATATTCCTTAGTTTTGTGTCCGAAAAGAATGTCCCTTTTAGCCTTTACACCTTTAATACCGTGTAATAAGAAAGCCTTTATGAATATAAGCGCATTAATAAGTTTAACATTTTTAGATGCCGAATCTTTAATTTTTTGAGATACAACACGCATAGGCTTTGTTAATTTCCAGAAAAAACTGTTTTGGAATTCGGCTATTGTGTTGTTTGCGTTAACGATTTGCAAGTGCTGTTCGCTTATTTGCTTGTCCTTAGCTTTGATTTGGTTTTCTTTGTCGTTTATTAAGTCGTCTTTAATTTTTTCGGCAGTCGGGTTATTAAATTGTCTTTGTTTTTGTATTTCGTAAAGGTCCTTAACATTAAAGCCGAATTTTTCTTTTGCAGTTTTGAGCAACTTTTCGTCATTTACAATTTTACAAAATGCGTCAACTGCCATAACGGGGTTATCGGAAAGCGGTGTTGATATTTTCGATAACACAAAGGCTTTTTCGATTGTAACTTCGGCTTTTGTGTGCCTTCCCGATAATTTTAAGTCATTCCTAAACGCATCACAAAACAGTTTATCGGGACAAATTTCTATTGCTTTTTTAACGGCTCTTAAATATTCCGCATCATGCGAATTCCATTTCCCTTCGTTCATAGAAGAATTATTTTTTTGGTGTACTCTGCATCTTATAAGCGGTTCTTCGAGAATATATACGGGACAAACGGTCAAAAGACGGAGCCAGTAATCGTAATCGTGGAGTGTGGGCATAGAAAGGTCATAAAAGCCGACCTTCGATATTACTTCTTTTCTTGCCAAAAATGTCGAATGGTTAAAGTGGTTTGAGCAATTCAATAAAAAGTTAAACATTTCGGCTTGACTTCTGTTTTTTATGTTGTAAATTTCGTCAACAGGGAAGAGAGCGTTGTTTATTTTGCCATTCTCGTCAATCATGTTTGAATGTGTAAAAACAGCACCGTATTTTTTGTTGTTTTCTAAAAACTCTACTTGTTTTTTTATTTTGTCCGGTTCCCAGACATCGTCTGCATCGCAGTGCGCAATATAAGTACCGGTCATTTTTTTAAGGCCGGTATTTAAGGCATTTGATATGTGGGAGTTTTCGCTTAAAGTAATAACACTTAATCTTTTGTCGGTAATTTTGCTTAAAACTTTTAATGTGTTGTCCGTTGAACAGTCGTCAACAACCGTTACTTTAAGATTTTTATAGGTTTGGTTTAATATAGAGTTAACGGTTTCCTTTATAAAGCTTTGTGCATTATACGTGTTTACATAAACAGTTACAAGTTTTTCTGACATTAAAAAGCCTCCGGAAAGTTATATTTATTTTCCTAAAAATTTATCGAGCATAAGAAATTGATTTTCTGCTATGATTTTAAGTTCTTTTGTATCAAATCTCTTTTGATTATTAACTGCGTTTAATATGTTTTCGGCATTAAACACATCTAAATCGTTAATGTCCGCCGTAAAGCCGTCAAAAGCTATATCTTCTAATATGTTTTTAATTTTTTGGTTGTAAATTACGGGAATTACTTTTTTGTTAAAGTTAAGTCCCAAAATTATCGAATGAAGCCTTGTGCCTATAATACACTCAGAAGAATTAAGGGCGTCTATAATTTTGTTTTTTGTGCCGAAATTATAGTTTATAACATTTACTTTTTCCAAAATGTCTGTAGGCAGTGCATTAATTATATCCTCGATAAAGTCGCAGTCCTTTTCAAAATCGCAAAAGCCTAATAGGTTTACGGTTTTGCCGTCTTTTACTAAAGAAATCACCGTATCTTTTACAGTTTCCCGATATCTTGTCGCTACTTTACCTGAAAATTTTCTTGCAGAGAAATAGGGGTTAATAACCGAAATGCTTATTAAATTTTTTATTTCTTTTACATCGTTTTCGGGTTTATAGGAGAACAGTAAATCAGGAGAATGTCTTACACTTTTAACACTCTTAAACAGCTCAAAAGAATATTTATCTCTAAAACAAATATCATAACTCTTATTAAACTGTTTGCGCCATAAATCGTAAAAGTCTTTACTGTAATATGCGCCGAAGTTAGAAGAAATCGAAAAATAAGGGCGGTTGCGTTTTATGCGTCTTTTCCTTAAGTTGTAATCGTCCATATAGTTTTCGAACTGTTGGTAAATAGAGCCGCCTATATGTACAACCGCATCGCAAGTTTTTATAAGTAAAATTTCAAACAAATCATTAATTTTAAGTTTGTTTCCGAGACGGTTTATTCTGCTTACAAATGTATCGTCTTGATTGTAAAACTTAACATTACCGAATTTCTCGTAAAAATCTTTGTAGAAAATATTTCCGTAGGCAATAAAAAGGGTATCGGGATAGCGGTTAAAAAGGGTTTCGAAAAACAAGTCATCGCCTAAATTCATCTGAACATAGCCGTAAAACATTACTTTCTTTTTGAATGTTTTGCCGTTTAATGTATAAGACCGGTATGCTTTATAATGCAAAAGAGACGATTTTATTTTCAAAAAAATTTGCTTCACCTGAATTTCGCCCCCTTAAAAGTTTGCCTTGCTTTTATTTCAAATAATATTATAATATAATCTAAACAGTAAAGCAAGTTTTTTAATTTAAGGAGACAGCAAAATGAACGAATTAAACGAAGCCTTAAAGGGTTTTAGCGATATACCCATATCGGTTATCTCTTTTGTGTTCTTTCTCTTGCTTTCAAAAAAAGAAAACCGCAGTTGGAAAAACATATTTTTGTTAGTATCGCTTTCTTCCTTTATAGGTGCTTTGGTACATATTATTAATTTTGGCAATCTTATAAAAAACATTATTTGGATAGTTTTGTATGTTTTGCTTTTTGAGCTTGTCCGCCGTTTTTCTCTCCAGTTTATAAGTTTTACTAAAGGAAAAAGCGAAAGAGAAAAAACAATTATTTATGTATTTGAAATTGTCTTTTATGTTGTTGCGGCAATAGGGCTTTTCTTCTATCCTAAATATGATATTTTAGCCTTTGTCGCATTTAGTTTTATAGTCTTTCTAAAAGTTTTAATTTGCTTTATTACAATAAAAAAAGTGCCGGGCGATGCTAAACTGCTTATTATACTGCTTTTATTTCCGATAGTGCTTCAAATCTTTTCAAGGCTAATTCCTTTTGCAGTGTTAACAGAGCATTTAATAATTGCCGCCGCACTGTTTATTGCCTATAAAATAGCAAAAAAGCAAGAAGATATTTAACTTTGAACAATTAAACAACCGGCATACGAAGGTATGTCGGTTGTTTTTTAGTATGTTTTTCGATAATTGCCTTTTTTAAGTTAAAATATGTAAATAGATTTTATTTTGAATAAAGACGGGCAAACGGTAAATCGTATTAACAAAAAGGGAGGGAAGTTTTAATATGAATATCTTCGATTTTACTGTAGAAAAAAATGACGGTGAAATTTTAGATTTAGCCGATTTAGAGGGCAAAATTTTGCTTATAGTCAACACTGCAACAGGCTGTGGGTTTACACCGCAGTATGAATCTCTTGAAAAGTTGTATCAGAAATACCGTGATCAAGGTTTAGAAATACTCGATTTTCCGTGTGACCAGTTCGGCCATCAGGCGCCGGGTGACGATAAAGAAATTCATGAGTTTTGCACAGTTAAGTATAAAACAACTTTTATAAGGCTTAAAAAAACCGAAGTCAACGGAGAAAACGCTTCTCCTGTTTGGAAATTTTTGAAAGAAAATTCACCTGAAGAATATATTAAAGGAGCCGCCCACAAAATTTCAATGAAGGCGGTCGAAAAAATGAGTACAACATTTAAGGAAAAGAATGATATTAAGTGGAATTTCACGAAATTTCTCTTAGATAGAAACGGGATACCGGTTATGAGATATTCTCCTGTCGAAAGTCCCGATATTATAGAAAATGACATTATTAGCTTGTTAAAGTAGGTGAAAATATGTATGATACAATCGTAATAGGCGGTGGTCCCGCAGGACTGACAAGTGCCATTTATTTACGCCGTGCCAACAAAAAAGTTTTGGTACTTGAGGGTGACGGCTTCGGCGGACAAATCGCAAGTGCCGATAAGGTTGAAAATTATCCGGGTATTGAAATGATTAACGGCTACGACTTTGCTCAAAGTCTTTATAATCAAGCAAAAAATATGGGCGCCGAGATTAAGTTTGAAAAAGCGGAATCTATAAGTGAAGATAAAACCGTTAAAACAAACAAAGAAACTTATAAGGCTAAAACAGTAATAATTGCAAACGGAGCTGTTAAAAGAAAATTAAATCTCGAAAAAGAAAGTGACTTTGTAGGCAAAGGCGTATCCTACTGCGCAACCTGTGACGGTAATTTTTTTAAGGAAAAAACGGTTGCCGTTGTAGGTGGAGGCAACTCAGCTTTAGAAGATGCTCTTTATCTTTCAAATTTAGCAAATAAGGTTTATTTGGTGCATCAATTTGACGAATTTAATGCAGAAGAAAAATACCGTACCGATTTGAAAAATAAAAACAATGTATCTTATTTAATGGAATCAAAGGTTACTAAACTCAGCGGAAAAGATAAGTTAAACGCAATAACCGTTACAAACAAGAACGGTGACACTAAGGAAATAGATACTGACGGACTTTTTATTGCAATAGGGCAGGAGCCGAAAAACCAACATTTTTCTAAT
Organism: Acutalibacteraceae bacterium; assembly: GCA_045642125.1. Lineage (GTDB taxonomy): Bacteria > Bacillota > Clostridia > Oscillospirales > Acutalibacteraceae > UBA737. The sequence continues at coordinate 22,054 of JAZUIE010000042.1, forward strand.
GTTGTTGACCTAACCGATGACGGATATATCCGCTGCGACAGTGCCGTTTACACTAAAACCGAAGGCATCTTTGCGGCAGGAGATACCTGCGAAAAAGAACTCAGACAACTTACAACCGCAGTAAGTGACGGCAGTCTTGCCGCTACGGCAGCGCTTAAAAGCATGAAAGGATAGATAATATGAATATTACGGAAATTAACGATAAAAACTTCGAAGAAACAATAAACAGTTACGATAAAGTCCTTTTGGACTGTTATGCACCTTGGTGTAGCTCTTGCAAAAGGTTTGACCCCGTTTTAGAAGAACTTTCGAGAGAGGAAAACACAGTAAAATTTTGCAAAATAAATATAGATGAGAACCCCAAAACGGCAGAGCGGTTTGAGGTTATGTCAATTCCGACAGTTTTGTCTTTTGAAGACGGCGAACTCAAAAGCCGAGAAATAGGTCTTAAAAGTAAGGACGAATTAAAAAATATAATATCATAGATAGGTGAATATAGTTGAAAAAACCACTTCGTAAGAAGTGGTTTTTTTCTGGTGCGGGTGACAGGAGTCGAACCTGCACATCGAAGACACCAGCTCCTAAGGCTGGCGCGTCTGCCAATTCCGCCACACCCGCGTGACTTATATATTTTATGATTAAATCATTGATTTGTCAACTAAATTTTATCTGAAAATAAAAAAACACGGCCATTTATCAAATGACCGTGCTAATAATCTTATTCCATTTCAAATTCGTTTTTATTATAATACTTTTCGAATTCGGCAATGTCCATCGGAAGAGCAGGTGTACCGTTTAATTTAACCTTTGAAAGTTTTTCTTCGCCGTCATTATGACGAATACGAACTTCGATAACTTTTCCGCTTTTTGTCTTGCAGTTGATTTCTAAAATATGCTTTTTGGGGTCAGCCTCTTGAAGAGTATTCCAACCGTCATTTTTCCACTTGATTTTTGCCATAGTTTAACACTCCTTTTTGTTATTATAACTTATTCTATCAAAAATAAACAATAAAGTCAATAGATTAGGGTAAGAAAAAAGCGGTGCGTAAAGCGCACCGCTTAAATCAAATCAAATTATTCAGAAACTTTTTTAGATGTTAAGGTAATACCTGCCAAAGAGATAAGAGCGATGAAAGCAAAGATGTAAGCTACATCGTTAGTCTTCGGTGAAGTATCCTTAGTTTCAGCACCGGTTGCAGGGTCGGTAATCATACCGTTGTAGTTACCGGTAAATACGAGGTCGTTAAGAGGTTCAACAACGATTTCTTTAGAGGTTAAAGAACCGGAAATCAAGTTGTAGTCAACGCCCTTAGTAGCAACTTCGTAAGCTACTGAACCGTCATTCTTAGAAACAACTCTGTAGATTATCCACTTATTGAATGTGCCCTTATCAGCATTCGAGATAACACGAACGTGGTTAGTATCGGCATCTTCAACTATGGTAACTTCGTTGCCGTTCCAAGTAGCATCCTTAGCGTCCTGCTGGGTACCTTTACCGTTACGAACGATAACCTTGTAAACCTTTTTACCGGTCATACTGTCAGTTGAAACAGCAAAAGACGGAACGCTTAACGCAAAAACGGTTATTAAAGCCAAAACCAAAGCGATAAACTTTTTCATTTTAATTTCCTCCAAAATTTGATAATATAATTTGCCTTATAATCTCGTGAAGACATTATATCACAAAGAAACTGAAAAGTAAATAGTTTTTTGCAAAAAAAATATTTTTTTTATTGAACTGATTATTCTTGCTATATATATGATTTTATGTTAATATTATTACTATATGAAAATATCAGTATCCTAAGGAGAAAAAAAGTGACTTTAAGCGAAGAAATCAACAGAAGAAGGACATTTGCCATTATATCCCATCCGGATGCAGGTAAAACAACACTTACCGAAAAGCTTTTGTTATACGGAGGTGCCATTCAAACGGCAGGTTCCGTAAAAGGAAAAGCAACCGCAAAACATGCCGTTTCAGACTGGATGGACCTTGAAAAGCAAAGAGGAATTTCCATAACAAGTTCGGTTATGCAGTTTCAGTATAACGGATACTGTATAAACATTCTTGATACACCCGGACACCAAGACTTCTCCGAAGATACTTATAGAACACTTATGGCGGCAGACAGTGTTGTAATGGTTATAGATGCCGCAAAGGGTATTGAGCCGCAAACAAGGAAGTTATTTAAGGTAACGGCAAGAAGACATATCCCTATTTTTACCTTTATAAATAAGCTTGACCGTGAGGCCCGTGACCCGTTTGAGCTTTTAGACGAGCTCGAAAAAGAATTCGGAATAGGAACATATCCTATTAACTGGCCTATCGGCTGCGGTACCGATTTTAAGGGTGTGTATGACCGCAGTATGCATCAAATACTTGCATTTGATGACCTTCACAGGGGTCAGGATAAATTATCAGCCGTTAAATGCGATATAACCGATACCGATAAATTAGATGAACTTATAGGCGAATATATGCGCAAAGATTTGGTAGACCAAATAGAACTTCTTGACGGCGCAAGTTTTGATTTTGACTTAGATAAGGTGCATAAAGGCGAATTAACACCGGTATTTTTCGGCTCGGCTCTTACAAATTTCGGTGTTGAGCCTTTCCTTGAAAATTTCCTTAAAATGACGTTACCGCCACTTTCACGGAACACATCTGACGGAACGGTAACCCCGACTGACGATAATTTTTCCGCCTTTGTTTTCAAAATTCAGGCAAATATGAATAAGGCGCATAGAGATAGAATTACCTTTATGCGTATTTGTTCGGGAAAATTTGAGCGTGATAAAGAGTATTATCACATACAGGGTAACAAATCTTTAAGACTTTCGCAACCGCAACAGCTGATGGCGAGTGACCGCAAAATAGTAAACGAAGCTTATGCCGGAGATATAATCGGTGTATTTGACCCCGGTATATTTTCGATAGGTGACACGGTTTGCGAAATCAAAAACAAGGTTAAATTTGAGGGAATACCTACTTTTGCGCCCGAGCATTTTGCAATGATTGAGCAGGTTGACAGCCTTAAAAGAAAGCAATTTGTAAAGGGCGTTGAACAAATTGCCCAAGAGGGTGCCATACAAATATTCCACGAGCCCGACTCCGGAATGGAGCGTGTTATCGTAGGTGTTGTAGGTGTTTTGCAGTTTGAAGTTTTGGAATATAGGCTTAAAAACGAGTACAATGTCGATGTAATAAGGAATAATCTTCCGTTCCAGCATATCCGCTGGATAAAAAATGAAAATATAGATGTAAAATCGCTTAATTTAACATCGGACACGAAATGGGTGCAAGATTTTAAGGGTAATAATCTCCTTATTTTCACAAGCGAGTGGAATATTAATTGGGCACTCGAAAAGAACGAAGGACTTATTTTAGAAGACTTCAGCAATAACTGATGTTGTAATTTGTTTTATTCTATGATAAAATCTATATATTGAAACAGTCGCTTTTATAACATAGCGAAAAGGAATGGTACTATATGTCAGAAACAACCGAAAAGAAAAAAGTTTTAAGCTGTATTCAGCCGAGCGGTATGTTAACACTCGGAAACTATCTTGGTGCACTTAAAAATTGGCTTAATATGCAAGATGAATTTGACTGTACATTTGCGGTTGCCGACCTACATGCAATAACGGTCCGTCAAGAACCCGCAAAGCTTCGCAGTCAGATATATCAAACCTTTGCGCTTATGTTGGCTTTGGGACTTGACCCCGAAAAGAGCACTTTGTTTATTCAGTCGCATGTCCCCGAGCATTCGCAACTTTCGTGGCTTTTATCGTGCAATACACAGTTCGGCGAAATGTCGAGAATGACTCAGTTTAAGGATAAGTCGGCAAAACACGCCGACAATGTAAATGTCGGACTGTTTTCATATCCCGTTTTGATGGCGGCGGATATTTTGTTATATAAGCCCGACTTTGTCCCCGTAGGCGCCGACCAAAAGCAACATCTTGAAATAGCAAGAGATATTGCGATGCGCTTTAACAGAATTTACGGCGATGTGTTTACGGTTCCTGAGGCTTATATACCTAAAACGGGTGCCAGAGTTATGTCGCTTCAAGACCCCGAAAAGAAGATGTCGAAATCTGACGAAAATGCAAACGCATGGGTTGCGATTCTTGACGATAAGGATACTATTATCCGCAAATTCAAACGAGCCGTAACCGATAGCGGAAGCGGTATTATTATGAGTGACGAGAAAAAGGGAATATCTAACCTTATTACCATTTATTCGGCAGTTACGGGTAAAAGTGTAAGTGAAATAGAAAAGGAATTTGACGGCAAAGGATACGGCGATTTTAAGATGGCTGTAGGCGAAGCCGTAGCCGAAGAACTTGCACCCATAAAAACAAGATTTGACGAATATATTTCCGATAAGGCCGAGCTTGAGCGCATTTGGCATATAGGTGCAGATGCTGCCGAAAAGGTTGCAAGAAAAACGTATCTCAAAGCAATGAAAAAGGTCGGCTTCGTTTTATGATAGGCGATATTGATTTAAGGGTTAAAGATGCGGTCGATAAAATGATTGACTCTAAAAGGCTTCCCCATGCAATAATGATTGAGGGCGGAACCGATGCGGAGCGAATAAATTTATCGAAATACATAATAGCGGCAAAGAACTGTCAGGGCGAAAACAAACCTTGCTTTAACTGTAATCAGTGCCATTTAACCGAAACAAATCAAAACCCCGATGTGATTTTTGTTGCTCCCGAAAAGGATAAGAAGTTCATATCTGTTGCAAAAATACGGCAATTAAGAGCCGATGCATTTGTAAAGTCGCATTCCGATGTTACAAAATTTTTCGTTTTGGAGAATGCCGAACTTATAAACGAGCAAGGTCAAAATGCTCTTCTTAAGGTTTTGGAAGAGCCGCCTAAAGATGTTGTAATTATACTTCTTACTCCGTCAAGAACTTTGCAACTTGAAACAATCATTTCCCGCTGTACTGTTTTAAGGCTTAAAACCAGCGAAGACATAAAGGGAAGTGACGAAACGGCGGAAGACGCAAAAGAAATACTTAATAATCTTTTTGACGGTGAAGATTATAATTCCCTTTTGTTGCTTAAAAAGTACGAAAAGGATAGGGTAAAGGCAGAAAGACTTTTAAGAGAGCTTCAAAATGCCTGTGTTCTCGAGCTTTCTAAAAAAAGCATTTCTCTTTACCGCTCAAAAATTCTCAATAACATATATAATGAGTGTGATACATTTATAGAAATGCTCAGACTCAATATAAATACATCTTTATTATTTTCATCGGCTATATGCCGAATGAAAAGTTTTTTATAAAAATTTAATGAGGTAGAATATGACTAAAGTTATATCCGTAAAATTTAATGAAGGCGGAAAAAGTTATTATTTTGACCCAAACGGTAAAGACTTTGCGCTTAACGATACGGTAATTGTCGAAACAGCGGCAGGACTTTCCATGGGTGTTGTTTCTCATACGATAGAAGAGGTTGAGGACGACAAAATAGTTTCCCCGCTTAAAAAAGCTATAAGAGTTGCAACTAAGGAAGACCTCAAAGTTTGCGAACAAAACAAAGAGAAAGAGGATAAAGCCTTTAAGATTTGCGAAGAAAAGATACTCGAAAAGGGACTCGAAATGAAGCTTGTCAATGTTGAGTATTCTTTTGACTCTTCTAAAATAACCTTTTTCTTTACGGCGGACGGCAGAGTAGACTTCCGTGAGCTTGTAAAAGATTTGGCGGCAACATTCCATACGAGAATAGAACTCCGTCAAATAGGTGTCCGTGACGAAGCGAGAATGCTCGGCGGCATAGGAATTTGCGGTCAGCCGTATTGTTGCAAGAGATTTCTTGACGATTTTCAGCCCGTTTCCATTAAAATGGCTAAAGAGCAGGGACTTTCTCTTAACCCGACAAAAATTTCGGGAAGTTGCGGCAGACTTATGTGTTGCTTAAATTACGAGCAGAATGCTTACGAATATTTAGGCAAGATTACGCCGTCTTTAGGCTCTACTGTAAAAACAAGGGACAGAATAGCGACTGTTATAGATGTTAATATGATAACGGGCAATTTAATAGTTAAGCCAAAAGAAGAAGACGGAATTCCTTATAAGGTTAATAGGGAAGATGTAAAAATTTTGTCTAATAAAAGGAAAAATACGGAAGAAAAAGACGAAACATAATATTTCCACTTGCTTTTTTTAATTATTATGTTACAATTAGTTTGAGGTTAGAAGATTTTATCTTTTAATTTATTATTGTGCGGAGGTGTTTTTGATGGCTTATAAAATTTCTGACGAATGCATCAGCTGTGGTGCATGTGCAGGTGGTTGTCCTTGCGATGCTATTGCTGAAGGCGATGCTCATTTCGAAATTGACCCCGAAAAGTGCTGCGCTTGTGGTGCATGTGCGGGTGGTTGTCCTGTTGAGGCAATTAAGGAAGACTAATTTACTTAAAATTAAACGGAAGGCATTTTTATGCCTTCCGTTTTTTTATACCTTAAAAGTAATATCCGTTATTATGTCAGTCTTCGGTATTAAGTAATTTTATACCGTTTTCTTCTAAAACTTGAATTGCTTTTAAGTTGTCGTCAGTCTTAAGTACTAAAACAGCACCGTTATGTTCGGGAGTTACAAATGCGTACATATATTCAACCGAAACTTCGGCACCTTTGAAAAATTTAAGTAAAACGGCAAGTTCTCCCGGTTTATTAAGCATCGGAACGGCAATAACATTTGTTGTTTTAACCATTATTCCGTTTTCGCTTAAAATGTTTTGCGCTTTTTCGGTATCGTCAACTATAAGACGCATTACGCCGTATTTTGATGTATCGGCTATAGATAAAGCGCTTATGTTTATGTTGTTTTCCGAGAGAATTTCGATAATATCTGAAGCCATACCGAACTTATTTTCAACAAAGACCGATAATTGTTTGATTTTCATAAAATCACCCTACCTTAATCGTTTGAAATTATAATTTTCTGTTGTCGATTACACGCTTTGCTTTGCCTTCGCTTCTTTCGAGCGATTTCGGGTTAATAAGATGTACGTTAGCACCTATTCCCAAGGTTGAACGAAGCATAGAGGTTATTTTGTCTTCGGTTTTTTCTATGTATTTAATTTCGTCTTCAAACATTGACTGACTCATTTCAACATAAACATCTAAAGTATCGGTGTTGTTAACACGGTCAACGACAATTTGATAGTTAGGTGTTATTTCGTCTCCCGAAGCCTTAAGTAAAACTTCTTCGATTTGGGACGGGAACACATTGACACCCCTTATTATCAGCATATCGTCTGTTCTGCCCGTAGTCTTTGTCATACGAACGAAACTGCGTCCGCAGGAGCATTTTTCGTAGTGAAGCGAAGAAATATCACGGGTTCTGTAACGAATGAGCGGGAAACCTTCTTTTGTAAGAGTGGTGAAAACGAGTTCGCCCATTTCACCTTCGGGTAAGTTTTCACCCGTTTCGGGGTCGATTATTTCGGGAATAAACATATCTTCCCAGATATGCATACCGTTTTTGGCACTGCAATCACAAGCAACACCCGGTCCCATAATTTCGGAAAGACCGTAAATATCGAAAGCTTTAATGTTAAGCTTTTCTTCTATAGTTGCTCTCATACTTTCCGTCCAAGGCTCAGCACCGAAAATACCGTATTTAAGCTTTAATTTATCCTTAACACCCAAAGCTTCGATTTCTTCGGCAAGGTATAATGCATAAGACGGAGTAGAGCATAGAACGGTTGAGCCGAAATCTATCATTGTTTGAATTTGGCGCTTTGTATTGCCCGTAGATGTCGGTATTACCGCAGCACCGACTTTTTGGGCACCGTAGTGTGCACCGAGACCGCCGGTAAAGAGTCCGTATCCGAAAGAAACCTGTACAAAATCGTCTTTGCCGACACCCATTTCGGTCATCATTCTCGCAATAAGCTCAGCCCAGTCGTCTAAGTCCTTTTGCGTATAGCCCACAACTATTTGCTTTCCGGTAGTACCCGAAGAAGCATGAACACGCACAATTTCGCTCATGGGCACGGCAAATAAACCGTAGGGGTAATTGTCCCTAAGGTCGCTTTTGTACGAAAACGGCAACTTTCTAAGGTCTTTAATACCCTTAATATCGTCCGGTGTAAGACCTTTTTCGTTCATACGCTCTTTAAAGAGAGGTACATTTTCATACATTCTCTTAACCTGCGCTACAAGACGTTCGCTTTGTAAATCTTCGATTTCTTTGCGAGACATCGTTTCAATTTTTTCATTCCACATATAAAACACCTTAATTTATACGTTATATCCTAAATCGAATGCCTTTAAGTTAACTTCCAAGAACTTTTCGGGAACAGTTTCTTTAATGCTTGTAACCCATTTTTCGTAGGGAATTTCACTGTTTTTGGCAAGAACACCTATTAAAACGACATTAACCGTTTTAATGTTTCCGGCTTGTTTTGCCAAAGACAGAGCATCAAGAGTTACAAGGTCAGCATTTTTTGAAATTTTTTCTTCCAGGTTTTCGGGATATTTAGCGGCACCTGTAATAACAGGCATGGGGTTTATCTTTTGAGTATTTGCAATTATCTTTCCGTCTTTTTTAAGATAGGGAAGAGCTCTTGCGGCTTCTAAAAGTTCAAATGCCAAAATAAGGTCGGCACTGCTTTTATCAATGCAGGGGGAATAAACCTTTTCGCCGTACTTAACATAAGTAACAACACTGCCGCCGCGCTGACTCATACCGTGAACTTCGCTTACCTTAACATCGTATCCCTCACGGATAACGGTATTTCCTAAAATTCGGCTTGCAAGCAGGGTACCTTGACCGCCAACGCCGACTATCATAATACTCTTAGTCATTATTGGTCCTCCTTCTTTATTGCCTTGAAAGGACAAACATTTACACAAAGTCCGCAACCGTTACACTGTGTGTTGTCAATTTTTACTTTTCCGTCTTCAACTGAAATTGCAGGACAACCGAGCTTCATACACATTTTGCAGTTTTTACAGTCGTCTGTAATTACGCAGTGGCCGGTGTATTTAACTCTCTTAAGCAATGCGCACGGTCTTTGTGCGATAATAACGGAAGGCTCTTCTCTTTCGGTTTCTTCCTTAACAACCTTTTCGAATTCCGTAACATCAAACGGGTCGGCAACTCTTACATGTTCAACACCCAATGCTTTAGCGAGAGCAATAAGGTTAACCTGTTTTGTTTCTTCGCCCCTTATTGTATAACCGGTTGTCGGGTTATCCTGATGTCCGGTCATACCCGTAATTGAGTTGTCGAGGATAATAACGGTGCTTATTCCTTTGTTGTAAACGATATCGGAAAGTCCCGTAATTCCCGAATGCATAAAGGTTGAATCGCCGATAACCGAAACAAGTTTTTTGTTAAATTCTTTGCCTCTTGCTTTTGCCATACCGTGAGCCGCACTAACAGATGCACCCATACAAACAGTTGTATCAACGCTCATAAGCGGAGCTACGGCACCTAAAGTGTAACAACCGATATCACCCGAAACGGTAAGACCTAACTTCTTAAGAACATAGAATGTACCTCTATGCGGACAACCGGCACACATAACGGGCGGTCTTGCCGGTATAGGCTCACCTACGGTAGTTTCCAAAGCATTTTCGGTGCCTAATACAGCTTTACTGATAAGCGCCGGAGTGTATTCGCCAAGCAAAGTGAATTTTTCTTTGCCTATTACATTAAGACCTAATGCTTTAGTGCCGTTTTCAATAACGGGGTCAAGCTCTTCAATTACATAAACCGTATCAAATTTATTGCAAAAATCTGTAATCATTTTATCGGGAAGGGGATTTACCATACCGATTTTAAGGTAGCTTACCTTGTCGCCCAAAGCTTCGTGAGCGTAAAGATATGTAGTTCCCGAAACAATAACACCTATCTTTGTGTTTTCGTTTATTTCAGTAAAGTTAACAGGTGAAGTATTGCTGTACTCTTTAAGGTCTAAAAGACGCTTTTCAACATCAACATGTCTTTTAACGGCATTAGCCGGCATCATAACATATTTGCCGATGTTTTTCTCGTAAGGCTTTAATTCGTCATTTTCACGGTCGCAAAGCTCGACTAAACTCTGAGAATGCGAAATTCTTGTTGAAAGACGAACGAAAACGGGAGTGTCAAACTGTTCGCTTATCTTAAACGCAAGTTTTGTAAACTCTTTGCATTCCGAAGAATCGGAAGGCTCGAGCATCGGAATTTTTGCCGCTATTGCATAGTGACGGGAATCTTGCTCGTTTTGGGAAGAGTGCATTCCCGGGTCATCGGCAACGCAAAAAACAAGTCCGCCGTTAACACCCGTATAAGCAGATGTGAAAACAGGGTCAGCCATAACATTAAGACCTACATGTTTCATGCATGACATTGCCTTAGCCCCTGCTATCGAAGCACCTATTGCAACCTCTGCGGCAACCTTTTCGTTAGGCGACCACTCGGCGTAAACTTCGGGGTATTCTACTATTGATTCGGTAATTTCGGTACTCGGAGTTCCCGGATAAGAAGCAACAACTCTTACACCGGCTTCATAAGCGCCACGGGCAACTGCCGCATTACCTAAAAGTAACTTTTTCATAAATTGCACCTTACTTTTCTATTTGTTTTGCAACAAGACTCTTGCCGCAGTATTTTTCTCTTAATTTCGGTTTTTCGATTTTACCTGTCGGGTTTCTCGGAATATCGGCAAAAATATAAGTTCTCGGCCGTTTATAACGGGGAAGTCCCAAACAAAACTCGGTGATTTCTTCTTGCGTTAAGGAAAAACCTTCTTTAACTTCGATGATAGCACCTGCGGTTTCGCCCAAACGGTCATCGGGGAAGCCGATAACGGCGACATCCTTTACCGCATCATTTTTGCGGATAAAGTTCTCTATTTCAACGGGGTACAAGTTTTCTCCGCCCGAAATAATAACATCTTTTTTACGGTCAACAAGGAAAATAAAGCCGTCTTCGTCTTCCATTGCCATATCTCCCGTATAAAGCCAACCGTCCTTTAACACTTCGTCTGTGGAAGGCTTATCGTTATAGTAACAGTTCATAACACCGGGGCCCGTAACGGCGAGTTCTCCGACATCGCCTTTTTTAACAGGGTTACCGTTTTCGTCTACGATTTTTGTTTGCCAGCCGTATCCGGCTTTGCCTATGGCACCCACCTTATGAGTGTTTTCAACTCCTAAGTGAACACAACCGGGGCCTATAGATTCGCTTAAACCGTAGTTTGTATCGTAATCGTGATTAGGAAATACAGCTTTCCAACGCTTAATAAGACTCGGCGGTACGGGTTGAGCGCCTATATGCATTAAGCGCCACTGTGAAAGCTCGTAATTATTGAGATTTATTTCGCCTCGCTCAATGGCATCTAAAATATCCTGCGCCCACGGAACCAAAAGCCAAACTATTGTGCATTTTTCTTCCGAAACAGTTCTTATTATCCACTCGGGTTTAACGCCCTTAAGTAAAATTGATTTAGCGCCTACAAGGAAACTTCCGAACCAATGCATCTTTGCACCCGTGTGATATAACGGGGGAATGCATAAAAATACATCGTCTTTCGTTTGACCGTGGTGATTTTGTTCAACCTTGCATGAATGCATAAGACTTCTGTGTGCGTGAATTATCGCTTTCGGGAAACCTGTAGTACCGGAAGAAAAGTAAATAACGGCTTCGTCATCGTCTTTTAATTTAATATTCGGCAGAGAAGTAGGACAAGGCATTACCAAATCGTCATAAGATTCTGCAAAAGACGGACATTCTTCTCCGACATATAAGCGAATCTTAATATCGGGAATTTGCTCTGCGATGTCTTCAATTCGTCCTACAAATTCGGGACCGAAAAGCAAAGCACAGCAGTCGGCTTTTTTAAGGCAGTATTTTATTTCTTCCGATGTGTATCTGTAGTTAAGCGGAACAGCTAAAGCACCCGTTCTTAAAATTCCGAAGTAAATGGGGAGCCATTCAAGACAGTTCATAAGAAGTATTGCGACCTTATCGCCTTTCTTAATTCCTCTTGAAATCAAGAAATTTGCTATACGGTTAGATTTATCGTTAAATTCTTTCCAAGTAATTTCGCTTCGAAACTCGTCAATGGTACTCGATTCAATAAGCGAATATTCTTTCCAGGTAACCGTTTGGCGCCCGTCAACCTGCGGGTTTATTTCGACAAGCGCAACATCATTTGGATATAGTTTTGCATTCTTTTCAAGAATTTCGGTAATAGGCATATTTTTTCTCCTTTATTTGCAGAAAACAAAAGCCCTCTGCTTTAAGTTTAGCAGAGGGCAGTAAATAACTGCGGTACCACCTCAAATTTATCGGGGCCTCACGGCACCGACCTTTGCGGGTTTATTAAACCACATGCTGTTACGGGCATACCCGTTGCATCCTACTAAAAATTTCAGCGCACTGCTCTCGAAATGTATTCAAAATAAACCGCCTATTGTCTTGCACCGCCCGACAACTCTCTTAAAAACGGGAATATTTCTACTTGTTTTCGGTCATAGCATTTAATTTATTAAATTATTTATTATATTATAACATAAAGACGATTTTTGTCAAATGTTTTGTTAAAAATCGAAATCTATACAAACATTTTCGGGTACGGGGGTATTGCCGTTGGCACTGTTTTCAGGTTTTCTGCAACCCGAAAAGGCAAAAATAATTGCTGTAACAGTCAGTAAAATTAAAGCTTTTTTAATCATTGTTTATCACTCCGTTGTTAATTTTTTCTTCTTCAATTAAGTCTTTTAGTTTGCTTATACAATTTTCGCAAACAAGTTTGCCTTCGTATTCAATAACATTTTCGTTATCCTCGCAAAAAATACAGTGTGGCTCGTATTTTTTCAGTATTATTTTGTCCTCTTCGGCAAAAATTATAAAACTGTCTTTTTCATTTTGGACATTTAACTGTTTTCTTAATTCTTTTGGGATAACGACCCGTCCCATTTTGTCAAGGCCACGAATAATTCCCGTGTCGTTCATACTTTTCCTCCGTTATTTTATTTCCCAATCAATGGGAGTTTGACCGCTTTTTTCAAGTATTTCATTGGTTAAAGAAAAGTGTCCGCAACTGAAAAAACCGCCGTGAGCAGATAAGGGACTCGGATGTACGGTTATGAGCTTTTTGTGAATACCGTTTGTAATAATTTCGGCTTTTTTTCTAGCATTTGCGCCCCAAAGCAAAAAGACAACGGGTGTTTCCTTTTTGTTAAGCTCATAAATTATTCTGTCGGTAAAGTTTTCCCAGCCTTTTCCTTTGTGACTGTTTGCAATGCCTTTTCTGACGGTTAAAATCGTATTAAGCATTAAAACGCCTTGCTTTGCCCAACTTGTAAGTTCACCGTGCTGTGCTATGGGCACCCCTAAATCAATGTTAAGTGTTTTGTAGATGTTAACAAGTGACGGCGGAATTTTGTTTCCCTTTTTAACCGAAAAACAAAGTCCGTGCGCTTCATTAGGCTCGTGATACGGGTCTTGCCCTAAAATAACAACCTTTGTATCCTTAAAAGACGAATATTTAAGCGCATTAAAAATATCGTACATATCGGGATAAACAGTATAATTTTTATATTCTGATTTAAGAAATTCTCTTAATTTTTTGTAGTAAGGCTTTTCCCATTCGTCTTTTAATATTTCGTCCCAGTCGTTTCCGAGCTTTACCGTAAAATCACCTGCTTTCAAAACTAAAAATAGGCACTAAAATTCGCCGTAAACTTCAATAATTCCGCTGCTGTGGTACAGTGACGGTGTAATTAAAACCGTAAAGCCGTGACCGGGGTCTGTTGTCCATTCAACTGAACGGCGTCTCGGTACTGCGCAGGAAGATAAAAGCATCATAATTGCACCGCCGTGCATAATAACACCTGCTTCGTATACACCTTTGTCCATCATATCTCTTACAATTAAGTTAAGACCGAGCGCCTGTCGCTTGATAAAGTCTTCGTTGGTTTCACCCGATGGGGGAGCGGGAATTTTGCCCGATGTCCACTCTGAGTATGCAGGGTTAACCTCTAACTGTTCGGCGGTTTTTCCCTCAAATTCACCGAAATCATATTCCGAAAGCTCGTCTATTATTTTAGGCTCAAATCCTGGGAAAAGAACGGAAGCTGTTTGTTTGCAACGAAGCATCGGAGAAGAATAAAGAGCCTCAATATACGGCATTTCGCCGTTCTCTTTGATTTCTTTTAAGTCTTTAACGCTTAAAGGAGTCAACGGCGCATCGGTTCTTTTGCCGATGTATTTTCCTAAAATGTTGGCATCGGTAAGACCGTGGCGTATAAGGTGAATTTTATAAGTCCTCATAAATTATTTCTATTATCCTTTCGATAATTTGGTTTGATACGAGCATTCCTTTGTCTGTAAGTAAAATTCTCGTGTTTTCTATTTCTATTAAACCGTTTTCTTTAAGCAAACGGAATTCGCTTTTTAACTTGTCGCAATAAAATTTCTCGAAGTCGAAGCCTTTTTTTAGTCTTAAAGAAAGCATGATTCTTTCTTTAAGCTCTCCGCCCTTGCTTTCAAAAACGGTTTTAGCATTGTTTATAAACTTTTTAATGTCGTTTTCGTAGTAAAAGCGGTTTCCGTCAATATACGAATGTGCAGACGGCCCTATCCCTAAATATTCGGTGTTGCTCCAGTATTTTATGTTGTGTCGGCTTTCAAAGCCTTTTTTGGCAAAATTTGATATTTCGTAATGCGAGTAACCGTGCTTTTCTAAGTAATTGCACATAAAAAGATACTGCTCGGCTTGTAAATCATCGTCTAAAACGTCGGGCTTAAATAACGAAAACTTCGTGTTTTCTTCTATTTTAAGCATATAAGACGATATATGCGGTATGTCAAGAGAAATAAAAAAGTCTAAATTTTCTTTAAGCTTTTCTATATTGCTGTTCGGAAGACAAATCATAAGGTCTGCCGAAATGTTCTTAAAACCTGCGTCTTTAATTCTTTTAACAGCATCTTCGGCTTGTTTTGCCGTATGCGTTCTGCCTAAAATTTTAAGTTCACTGTCGGTAGCACTTTGTATGCCTATTGAAATTCGGTTAACACCCGATTTTTTGGCATAATATAAAAATTCTTCGCTCACTTCGGGGTTAACCTCGGTGGTTATTTCCGAGTCCTTTTTGAAATCAAAACTCGAAAAAGCGGCATCTAAAAGACAGCTTATGTCTTTGTTGAGTAAAGACGGAGTTCCGCCGCCTAAGTATAAAGTATCAAAAGGGCGGTCAATAAGACCGCCCCATCTTTTTGTTTCCCTTATTAGGGCAGACAAATATTCATTTCTCAGTGTTTTGTTATCGAATACCGAATAAAAATTACAGTATGCGCATTTGTGCGAACAAAACGGTATATGAAAATAAAGCCCTAAATCAGTCAAGTATTTCACCGGTGCAGGTTCCTGCAATACATGCGGCATTTGCTTCGTCAGTGTCAATATGCATGGCAAGTGCGAAATTGTCGTTTACTCGTGCTACAACATCGCCGAAAACGAGTGAACGACCGTCAGTGTTGACTTTTACACTAACGATTTGTTTATCTTCAATTCCGTATTTTTCGCTGTCGGCAACGGTCATGTGAATATGGCGCTTTGCGGCTATAACACCTTCGTCTATTTCGATTTCACCGCAAGGGCCTATGATTTTACAGGGAGATGTTCCTTCAATGTCACCCGATTCTCTTATAGGAGCCGTAACACCTATTGTACGGGCATCGGTAAGAGATAACTCAACCTGATTTGCTTTACGGCAGGGACCTAAAATAGATGCTTTAAGCTCATTTTTGGGGCCTACAACAGTAACCTTTTCGTTGCATAAGAACTGTCCGGGCTGAGAAAGGTCTTTTTTAACGGTAAGCTCATAGCCTTTTCCGTAGAGAATATCGAGCGCCTCTCTTGTTACATGAACATGTCTTGCAGATACTTCAACTAAAACTTCTTTTGCCATTTTTATTTCTCCTTAAAATTTATAGCATACATTTAATTCGTGAGCTTAAAAGCCCATAAACTTTCCGTTACAATTGTATCATATTTATAGTAATTTACAAGTATAAATCAAATAAATTTACATTTTTTGTCAATTACTTAAAATAACTGCGCAAATATTTTACGAGTTTTGTAAAACCTGTACCGTTTTTAATCATTTCGAGTACAACCGAGATTCCCAAAGTAATGAAAACTATGTAAGAATACCGCCAAAATGTTGTTCTGAACGACAAACTTAAAAAGTCTTGCAAAACGGCATAGTGGATAAGCCACATATTTGAGGAATTTTTGCCTAACACCTTAAGAAAGTCACGGAAAACGGGAATTTTATTCAGAACAAAAATTTCAAACTCGACTAAAGCAAATGCCAAAACGATGTCGGCGGGAAGCGTTACATACGCTCTTAAAATAATCGCTCCGACAAGAAAAACACAAGAGCCCACTGATAAAAATATATTCGAAATTTTCCTTTGCTTTGCCAGAAACTCGCTTTGGGATAAATAAATTCCGAAAACGAAAGAGCAAAGATAAAAAAGCCACCAGTCGGTGTGCATATTTATGTCTTTTTTGTATATGTAATAAACCCACGGCAGATAGGTTATTATTAACATGCCCCATTTTATCTTTTTTGTAAGGAAATTTACAAGAGGGAATAAAAGATAAAAGACAATAATGGCGGCAATATACCAGCCGCCGCAAACAGTGGGAGTTTTAAGAACATATCCAAAGCCCGTAGCGGCGCAAATAATGTTCTTAATGCCTAAAAGTCCGCTTCCGTAAGGGTTTGTACCTTTTATGAAATACATAAGTGATACAAGTACGGTAGCCGACCAAAACAACGAGTAAAGCTGTATTAAATGTGAAACGGTAAATTTAACGGTCGATAAAAACGACTTCTCTTTTAACCGCTTAAAGCTTTCCGCAAGACCGAAACCGCTTAAAACGGTCAATACCGAAACACATACCTTACCGCAGGAAGCGAGAAGAAACTCAAGCGAAAAAGAGTCCCATAAATAAACGGGTACCGATGTGTTGTTAGGTGCAACATGATGCAAAATCATTGCAAGAATGGCAACGCCTTTAAGTATTTGAGTATCGTCTTTTGAAAACGAGGCTGAGTCATTTCGTTTTGTAAAAGTCATAAAATCTCCCTAAATTTTAATTGTTTCCGAGTTCTTTATTTCTTTTATAAGAGGCTTTTACGGCAGAAATTCCGATGTCATTTAACTTTTCGTTTTCGAGCACCTTTACACCTTCTATTGTACTTCCGCCCTTTGAACAAACATTATTTATAAGTGTTTCGGGGTCAATACCTGATTTAAGCAGCATTTCTGCCGAGCCCGACATAGTTTGAGCCGCATATTTAATGGCTTTTTCTTTGTCTATTCCGCATTCGGCGGCACCGTTTGCGAGTGCTAAAGCAAACATATACATAAAAGCAGGACCGCAGCCCGATAGTGAACAACCGGCATCCATAAGGTCTTCGCTTATTTCGTCAAGCATACCGGCATACTGCATATCGCTTACAAAACTTTTAACGGTATCGTCATTTACAAGTGAGTTAGTACAGTAAAGTATAAGCCCTTTTCCCAAAGACACGGGGGTATTCGGCATTATTCTTATTATCGGAAGCTTAACTCCGACTTGTTGTTCTATCGTTTCGGTTTTTATACCTGCCGCCATAGTGATAATAACGGTATCTTTGCCTTTAAGACAGTCTTTTATTTCCGATATCATATCCGCCATAACCTGCGGTTTAACTCCGAAAAATATCCGTTCGCACTTTTTGCAAACATCGGTGTTGCTTCCGAAACTAACACCTAATTTACCGGCAAGTGCTTCGGCTTTGTTAATATCAATATCCGAAAGCATAATGTCTTTTGTAGATTTTGAAAGCGCAAGGGCTAATGCACCGCCCATATTTCCGCAGCCTATAAAACCGTATTTCATATTTGCAGTTCCTCTCTAAACTTTTATTATCTTATGTTTCCGTTTCCGTGAATAACATATTTATATGTGTTAAGTTCGTTTAGTCCCATAGGTCCCCTTGCATGAAGCTTTTGAGTGGAAATTCCCATTTCGCAGCCGAGCCCGAACTCACCGCCGTCAGTAAAACGGGTAGAGGCATTTACATATACTGCCGCACTGTCGATATTCTTAATAAAATAATCGGCATTTTCCTTATCTTTTGTAATAATCGCCTCGCTGTGACCCGTTGAGTGCAAAGAAATATGCTCTACCGCTTCCTTTACATCTTTTACGCATTTAACGGCGAGAATATAGTCTAAAAACTCGGTGTCAAAATCGGTGTCGTTTGCTTTAACACCGTCAATTATATCTAACGAATTACCGCATAAGCGAAGTTCGGCGGGAGTTAAGTTTTCTTTTTTTCTTTTGTCAATGAGTCTTGATTTAAGCAACGGTAAAAAGTCCTTTGCAATAGAATTATTTACAAGTAAAACCTCTTCGGCATTGCAAACGCTCGGTCTTGATAATTTTGCGTTTTCAATAATGTTAAGCGCCATATCAAAATCGGCAGACTCGTCAACATATATATGGCAGATTCCCGTACCCGTCTGAATGCAGGGAACAGTCGCATTTTTAACTACGGCGTTTATAAGTCCCGCACCGCCACGGGGAATAAGCAAATCAACATAACCGTTTGCGGTCATAAGCGCTGTTGCACTTTCTCTTTTAGTATCCGTAACAAGATTAATAATGTTTTCGTTGACACCTAAAGCTTTTATACCGCTTTTAAGTGCATCTACAATTGCATTTGCAGAATTGAAAGCTTCTTTCCCGCCACGCAATATGCATACATTACCGCTTTTAATACAAAGTGCCGCCGCATCGGAAGTTACATTCGGACGGCTTTCGTAAATTATTGCAACAACACCGAAAGGAACGGACATTTTTTCAATTTTAAGTCCGTCTTCTCTTTTATAACTGTCAAAAATTCTTCCTACGGGGTCTTTAAGCTTACTAACATCACGGATACCGTTAGCCATAGCCTCGATGCGTTCGCTTGTAAGCCTTAAACGGTCTATCATAACATCATTTATCTTGCCCGTTGCGTTTTTTATATCCTGCTCGTTGGCTTTAAGAATTTTATCGCTATTATTTATGAGCGAATCTGCCATAGAAAGCAGAAGCTCATTTTTCTTATCTGTGCTGAGTGAAGCGATATCTTGTTTTGCATTTTTAGCATTTATAAGCATTTCTTTCATAAATTTCACCTATTCAGCCGTAAAAAGCGTTCCTGCTTCTTTGCCGTCTAAAATATCGTAAAGTACAGCGGGATTTTTTCCGTTTACTATAATCATATCGCAGTTTGCATTAAGACACATCTTTGCGGCATTAAGCTTTGTAACCATTCCGCCCGTTCCGAGTGACGAGCCTTTGCCACCCGCTATAAGATAAAGATTTTCGTCAACCGAGTTTACTTTTGTTATTAGTTTTGCGTCTTTTGAAAGCTTCGGGTCGGCAGTGTATAAACCGTCAATATCCGAAAGCAAAACAAGCAAATCGGCATCTACACTTACTGCTGTAATGGCGGCTAAGGTATCGTTGTCGCCTATAACTATTTCGTCCGTTGAAACAGTGTCGTTTTCGTTTACAATGGGAATCGAGCCGAGCTCAATTAAACGGTTTATTGTGTTTTTGAAATTGTTATGGCGCTCTTCGTTCTCAATATCGGTATTGGTAATAAGAATTTGAGCAACGGTGTGATTATATTCGCTGAACAATTTGTCATAGGTGTACATAAGTTCGCATTGACCTACGGCTGCCGCCGCCTGTTTTGTCGGCATATCGTCAGGACGGGAGGGAAGACCGAGCTTACCTATACCCATACCGATAGCACCCGAGCTTACGAAAACAACATCGTTACCGGCATTTTTAATGTCACTTATAACCTTGCACAGCTCTTCAACACGGCGAACATTAAGGCGCCCTGTTTTGTGTGTTAAAGTGCTTGTTCCGACTTTAATTACAATACGCATAACTTTTTTCTCCCTAAAGGAAATTTATTATCAAAATATTATAACACAAACTGACATATTTTTCAAGGCGGAACCTAATAAAACAATCGTTTTTTGCGAAATTAGATATATGAATATTTTTATTGCTTTTAATTAAAAGTGGTGGTAGAATTTATTTAGTTTATTGACGGAGGTTTTTTATATGCCTACAAATAAAAGCTCACGGGCCAGAATGAATGATGCCGTAAGCAGTGCCTTAAAAGACGGCGACTGTTTACGAGCCAACGAAATAACCGCAAATGTAATGGTCGGTACAACAATGATGATTGTATTTGCGGTTATGATACTGTGCCTTATATTAAATGAAATCGGTTTGTTTACTGCAAATAAAGTTTTGATGAGATATGCCGTTCTTATCGGCGGAATAATCGAAATACCGATTACAGTGCTTAACACGATTTATGTCGGAACAAAAAAGTGGCTCAAAATTCCCCTTATGGTGGACCTTACCCTTGTATGCGCCGTTCTTTCGGCTGCCTTAGGTCATAATGTTACCTTGGTTATGCTTTTCCCCGTCCTAGTCAGTACAAGATATTTTGATGAGAAATACACTAAATGGGTATCCTATCTGTCGATATTCGTTTTTGCCGCTTCTTGTGTTTTCTGCGGACTTTTCGGCATCGTAAACATGAATATGGTAAAGGTCGCCGAGGGCACCGTTATTTCCGTAGGACATGGAGAAAATATACGAGATGCGTTACTTAATAATGTCGGCTTTGAGCGTTTATCATACCTCAAAAGTCTTTTTATTAACGAATTTTTACCGCGCTGCTTTATTTTTATTGTACTTTCCGTATGTTGCCGATATGTTGCAAGCAGAGGAAAATATATGATAGATGTCCAGTCCGAAACCGCCGGAAAAGCATCACGCATTGAAACGGAACTTAGCCTTGCAACAAAAATTCAGACAAGTATGCTTCCTTGCATATTCCCCGCATTTCCCGAGCATGAAGACATTGAACTTTATGCCGAATATCACCCCGCAAAAGAGGTAGGCGGCGACTTCTACGATTACTTCGTTATCGATAATACTCATGTTGGTGTCGTCATAGCGGATGTATCGGGCAAAGGTGTCGGAGCGGCACTCTTTATGACTATTTCAAAGACGGTGCTAAAAAACCAACTTCAGCTCGGTTTGTCACCGGCTCAGGCATTGACAAACGCAAATGCTCAGCTTTGCGAGAACAATGAGGCAGGACTTTTCGTTACCTGTTGGGCAGGTGTTTATGACACTGAAACAAAAAAACTAACCTTTGTAAATGCAGGACATAATCCTCCTGTTTTGCTGCATAACGGTGCAAAGCCTAATTTCATTCCGCAAAGAAGCGGCTTCGTTCTTGCCGGACTTGACGGTTTTAAGTATAAGGAACAGGAGATACAGCTTGAAAAGGATGATGAATTATTCTTCTATACTGACGGCGTAACAGAGGCTACAAATGCCGAAAATCAACTTTACGGTGATGACCGTCTTCTTGATTGTCTTGAACTTGCAACGGGCAAAAATGTTAACGAACACCTTAAATTGATAAAAGACGATATTGATAAATTCGTTGACGGCGCTGAGCAGTTTGATGATATCACTATAATGGCAATGAAAATCAACTGATAAAAGTATTATAAATAGCCGTAAACAAACAGACTCACTCAAACGAGTGAGTCTGTTTTGTTAATAGAGCATCTGCAACCATAGACGAGCTAACGGTCGGGCATAAAAACTTTATGTTTGCACCGACTGTATTCTCGAATTGGGTGCCGAGCCCCTCGGCTGGTGGAGCATCTGCAACCATAGACGAACTCACGGTCGGGCATAAAGACTTTGTGTTTGCACCGACTGTATTTGCGAATTGGGTGCCGAGCCCCTCGGCTGGTGGAGACGAAGAGGATCGAACTCTCGACCTTACGGATGCGAACCGTACGCTCTCCCAGCTGAGCTACGCCCCCACGGACAATATTATTTTAGCCGTTCCAATACTTTCTGTCAAGAGAGCGGAATCTAATTGCCGTTAAAACATGTGATTTTTCTATAATTTCGCTGCCGTTTAGGTCGGCAACCGTTCTTGCAACCTTTAATATACGGTCATAGGCTCTGGCACTCATACCGAGTTCGTCAAAGCATTTTCCTAAATATTTTGATGCCTCGTCTGTTAAAACGCAGTACTTTTGGAGTAATTTCGGTGTAAGCCTTGCGTTGCAGGTAATATCAGTGCCTTCGTATCTCTTAATTTGTATGGCTCTTGCTTTATTTACTCTTTCTTTAATTTGAGCGGAGCTTTCTTCGCTTATGTTTTTAGCGCTTAACGACTCATAGTCAACCGGCGGAACTTCTATTTGCAGGTCAATTCTGTCAAGCATTGGCCCCGAAATTTTGCCTAAATATCTTGAAACGGTCTTTTGTGTACATGTGCACTGTTTTGTCGGGTGCCCGAAATTTCCACAAGCGCAGGGGTTCATTGCGGCGACAAGCATAACAGAGCTCGGATATGTAACACTGCCCCATACACGGGAAACAGTAATATTTCCGTCTTCTATAGGTTGTCTTAAAGCCTCCATGGCTTCTCTTTTGAATTCCGGGAACTCGTCTAAAAACAAAACACCGTTGTGTGCAAGGGAAATTTCTCCCGGCTTAGGCACCGTTCCGCCGCCGGTTAGAGCAACGGGGGAAACGGTATGATGCGGAGAACGGAAAGGCCTTACGGTTATTAAAGGGTTGTTACTGCTTAAAAGACCTGCTACCGAATGAATTTTTGTTGTTTCTATTGATTCGTCAAAGGTCATATCGGGCAGAATTGTCGGCAGGCGTTTGGCAAGCATTGATTTTCCCGACCCCGGAGGACCTATCATAAGAATATTATGTCCACCGGCAGCGGCAACCTCCAAGGCTTTCTTAGCGGCGATTTGCCCTTTAACTTCGCTGAAATCGGGGAGTGTTTCGCCGACAGCTTCAACCGGTTTTGTAAAATGGCACGGCATAATTTCCGTAAACTTTGAAAAATGGTCTAAAAGTTCTTTTATAGAGTCTACACCGTAAACATTTATGCCTTCTATTACAGATGCCTCATTTGCGTTGGCTTTCGGTACAAATATATTTTTAATATTGCTTTCTTTTGCCGAAATCGTCATGGCGATAATGCCGTTAACGGGCCTTATGTTGCCGTCAAGCGAAACTTCGCCTAAAAAAGCGCAGTCTTCAAATGAATAATCAATTTGTTTTGAAGCTTTAAGAATGGCAAGTAAAATCGGTAAATCGTAAACGGCACCCTCTTTTTTCTTGTCAGCGGGTGCTAAATTTACTGTTATTCTCCCCGTAGGGAATTTATAACCGCAGTTTTTTATTGCCGAACGAACACGGTCTCTCGACTCTTTAACAGCCATGTCGGGCAGACCTACAACATCGAAGCAGGGAAGACCGCCCGTAACATCGGCTTCAATTTCTATCATATATGAGTTTATGCCGAAAAGACCTACACTGTTAATCTTCGAAAACATCAAATATCCCCTTAAAAGTTATAAAAACATTATACACTTACTTTTCTTATATTACAACACTTTCGTTTGAGTTGAACTGAAAATGTATTTATGTTATATTAATAAAAGAAGGTGATGTATGAATGGATAGTCTTATAAAAGAACTAAAAGCAATTTCGGATAAAGAGTATGCCGAGTTTCAAAGTAAACTGACTCCGGGAATTGAAAAGGAACTTTTTTTGGGCGTAAGAGTTCCTGTTTTGCGGAAATTTGCAAAAGAGTTTGCGAAACAAGAAAAATCACAAGAGTTTTTATATAGTCTTCCGCATAAGTATTATGACGAAAATATGCTCCATTCACTTTTGCTTGACACAATTAAAGACTATGATACCGCAATAGACTTGACCGACAAGTTTTTGCCGTTTGTAGATAATTGGGCAGTTTGCGATATAATGTCGCCTAAGGTGTTTGCCAAAAACAAGGATAAGCTCATTATAAAAATTAAAGAGTGGATAAAATCTGACGAGCCTTATACTGTAAGATTTGCCATAGAAATGCTCATGAGCCATTATCTTGACAAAGATTTTAAGGAAGAATATCTTAAAATACCCGCAAAAGTTAATTTCGAGCATTACTATGTAAAAATGATGGTTGCGTGGTTTTATGCAACGGCTCTTGCAAAACAGTGGGAAGCTACACTGCCGTATATTAAAAACTTAAAGCTCGAAAAGTGGACACATAATAAAACAATACAAAAAGCAGTAGAAAGCTACAGAATATCTGACGAACAAAAAGAATATTTAAGGGGACTTAAAATAAAATGAAAAAGGTAAGAATTACACCGCTTAAACAAGCGGTACATTACGATTTAATAGAAAAATACGAAAACCCTATCGAGCATACCTGCGATATACAAATCGGCAAAGAGTTTATTGCAAACGGCTATACAAAGCCTGACGGTTTCTGCGAGAGCGCTTGGGAAACAATTTCTCCTTTTGTTTTGGCACTTTCAAGCGGCGGACAAGATATTTATGACGGTTGGATGAAAAACAAAAAGACGGCTATGATTTCATGTAATGACGGTTTTCGCCCCGTAAGTTTTTTGCTCGAAGCACTCGACATTGATGCCGACTGAAAACAAAAAAGCCTCACCCAAAGCGGGTGAGGCTTTATATATTAACGGGGCAAAATCGGTAATTTTGCAGATAAGACCGGGCTTATCGCCGATATGCGGATATCCCTGTTGCGCCCCTAAAACATAATATGAATGTTTTAGGCAATAGGTGATTTTCTCACAAACAAAATTCCGAGTGTGTTAGGTCCGCAGTGTGACGAAATTGTGCAACCTGCTCTCGTAAAGAGTACTTCGTCAAAATAATTCTTTTCTTTAACAATATCAATAATCGAACGGCAAATTTCTTCGTCAACACCCGAATGAGTAATAAATACTCTCGTTTTGTCTATTGACTCTATATCGGCAATGCGTTCATTTACATATTCTTTAAGAACATCGCCGTATTTTCCTCTGTATTTTTTGCCGACACCCATAACACCGTTTTTAACTTCGATTAAGGGTTTAAGTTTTAATAAATTTGCGCCGAGTACCGAAACTGCCGAGCATCTTCCGCCTTTGTAAATGTATTCGAGGTTATCGAGCACAAACGAAGCATCAACATTAGGGGCTAATTTTTCGCAGTTTTTAACAATTTCTTCTGCACTCAGTCCTTCTTTTACCATATCACAAGCGGCAAGAACCAAAAGTCCGCCGCCGGTCGAAAGATTTCTTGTATCAACAACAAAAACGTTTTCAAAGTCACTTGCCGCAACTCTTGCGTTGTTAAGTGTTGAAGACATTTCACCGCTTAAAGAAAACATAATTACACTGTCACCGTCTTTTGTAAGTTCAGTGAAAAAGTCGGCATATTCGCCTATGTTTGAAGCGGTAGTTTTAGGCAAAAGGCCTGTTTTTTTGTTGAAATCGTAAATTTTATCGGCGTCTATATCAACGCCGTCACTGTATACGTCTTCTCCGAGTGTCAGCTTAAGCGGTAAAATTTTTACGCCGTATCTTTCGATAAGTTCAGGACTTAAATCTGTCGTACTGTCACTCGCAATAATTATTTTTTTACTCATTTATAAACCTCCGTAAAATAAGGAATAATGTACCTTTAAATAAAATTAAGCTTCGTTTTCGCTTTCGTTTTTCTTCACTTTAACATTTGATAAGGGGTTTGAATCTATCGCATTCTTAATCTGTTTATCGGAAATATGTGTGTATATTTGTGTCGTTCCGAGATTAGAATGCCCCAAAATGTCTTTAAGAACTCTTATATCGACATTTCCGTGCTGGTACATAAGTGTTGCGGCGGTGTGCCTTAACTTATGTGTGGAAAGTCCCTGACCGCCGAGCCCTGCTTTATTAAGATACTTTTTAACAATAAACTGAACAGTTTTATTGCTTATTCTTTTCTTGTTGCGGCTGATAAAAAGAGCGTTTCGGTCGGTCGCAACTATACCGTCATTAGGCCTTACCTTAAGGTATTCTTTTATCGCCGTTTGACATGCATCGTTTAGATAAACTATTCTTTCTTTGTTGCCTTTTCCGAGAAGTCTTAAGGTACCGTCCGAACGAATGTCGCCAAGGTCAATACCGCAAAGCTCCGACAAACGCATACCGCAGTTAAGGAACAAAGTGAGAATACAGTAATCTCTCTCTTTATTATCGCCGTCAACCGCACCTAACAAGCTTATTGAATCTTCAAGTGTTAAATGCTTCGGCAATGCCTGTTTAACCTTAGGCGAATCGAGCATTTCGGCGGGGTTGACATCAATAAGATGTATTTGGTTTGTAAGGTACTTAAAGAAAACTCTCAAAGTAGATGTTTTTCTCGCTCTTGTCGCCGCATTGTTGCCACGGTTATCCTTACAGAAAACGATAAATGAATAAAGGTCGGAAATCGTTACCGAACTTATAAGCTCGGCATCGACATCGTTTATTGAAATTTTTTCAAAATCAGTGTCCTTAGGCACCTTTCCTCTTATAATGAGAAGATATCTGAAAAAAGTCTGCAAATCTAAAAAGTATTCGTCAACCGAACGGGAAGACTTACCTTTTATCGTTTCGCTGTAGGTTAAGAAATCTCTTATTACCGGAGGCGATGCCAACAAAACTTCATGTTTCATATAAGCTCCAAAAAAATAAAGTTCCTTCTCCTAAAACATTTTCTTATATTCTAACACACTTTTTCTAATCTTTCAACAAAATATACAATAAATTGTCGTTTTATTTCACTTACATTACTATAAGTTGTATATTTGCCTTGACATAAATGTATAAAAGTGGTAAAATTATCGTGTTAAATTTTGCTTATTATTTGGCGAATGACGGGTAAAATTTAGCGTAGCAGATGTCTGCTACCGAAGTAATCGGGAGATAAACAACGGCTCCCGGCGGACAGTATAGGGTGAAAACCTAAAAGGTTTATCCGCAAATTCCGTTTTTATATAAGGAGGTTTAATATGACCATAACCACAATTATTTTAAGTGGCGTTGCGGTTGTTCTCGGTATTGCCGGATTTTTTGTAGGTTCTTCTTACCGTAAAAAATCTGCCGAAAAGACAATAGGCTCCGCCGAAGAAGAAGCAAAGCGCATACTAAACGATGCACTTAAAAATGCAGAAACAAGAAAAAAAGAAACTTTGCTTGAAGCAAAGGACGAAATTCATCAGTTGCGTCAGGAAACAGAGCGTGATTTAAGAGAACGCAGAAGCGAGGTTCAAAGACAGGAACATAGACTTTTACAGCGTGAAGAAACTCTTGATAAGAAAACCGATAATCTTGAAGCAAAGGAAGAGAAACTTGCTTTAAGAGCAAAGGAAATTGACGACAAAATTGAAGAATGTGAGCGCTTAAAGAAAAGCCAAATGGAAATGCTCGAAAAAATTTCGGGTTATTCAAAAGAACAGGCAAAAGCATATTTGCTCGAAATGCTTGACGGTGAACTTTCCCATGAAAAAGCAGTTCGCATTATGGAATTTGAGCAACAGACAAAAGAAGAATCGGCAAACCTTGCAAGAGAGGTTATAAGCCATGCGATTCAGCGTTGTGCTGCCGACCATTCTTCCGAAATGACCGTTTCGGTTGTAGCTCTTCCGAATGACGAAATGAAGGGCAGAATTATAGGCAGAGAGGGTAGAAATATCCGTGCTATCGAAAATGCAACGGGCGTTGACCTTATAATTGACGATACTCCCGAAGCCATAACCGTATCGAGCTTTGAACCTATCCGCCGTGAAATTGCAAGGGTTACTCTTGAAAAGTTAATAACGGACGGAAGAATTCACCCTGCAAGAATCGAAGAAACCGTTAATAAGGCTACTGCCGAGGTTGAAGCGGTAATCAAGCAGGAAGGCGAAAGAGCAATGATAGAGTCGGGTGTTCATAACTTACATCCCGAGCTTATCAAGCTTTTAGGCCGTTTGCATTTCCGTACAAGTTACGGTCAAAATGTTCTTAACCATTCTTTAGAGGTTTGTCACCTTTCGGGACTTATCGCTTCCGAAATCGGTGCCGATGTAACTCTTGCCAAACGTGCGGGACTTTTGCATGACATCGGTAAGGCAATAGACCATGAGCAAGAAGGTTCTCATATTCAGCTCGGTGTTGAAGCCGCAAAGAAATATAAGGAGAACGAAGCCGTTATTCATGCCATTCATGCTCACCACGGTGATGTTGAAGCCAAGACGGTAATTGCTTGTATCGTTCAGGCAGCTGACGCTATTTCGGCGGCAAGACCGGGAGCAAGGCGTGAAAATATTGAGAATTACATTAAGAGACTTGAAAAGCTTGAGGAAATCGCCAATTCCTTTAACGGTGTTGAAGGCTCTTTTGCAATTCAGGCAGGTAGAGAGGTAAGAATTATCGTAAAGCCGGAGGTTATTTCGGATGACGATATGGCAATTATCGCTCATGATATTGCAAAGCGCATTGAAGACGAGCTTGAATATCCGGGACAAATTAAGGTAAACCTTATCCGTGAAAACAGAGCGGTCGACTTTGCAAAATAATTAAAACAAAAAAACCGATTTTTGTTAATCGAAAAATTAAGAAGCCCACTTCGTCTGAAGTGGGCTTCTTGCTTACAATAGTATTAGATTTGTGTGGTGCTTTCGGCATATCAAAAACAGGAGTTTTTAATAAATTTCAGAAAGAATACGGATATAATATATGCGCATCACTTTAGCAGGAAACGGCGCTTGGTTTATATTTGTGGGCAAAGCCGACACCTTTATTCTTCATTTTTAAGTTTTCAGTTTTCATTATTCATTTAGAAAACCTATCACTTGCATGATAGGTTTTCGCTTTGGCACCCCTGACCGGAATCGAACCGATAACTAAGTCTTAGGAGGACCTTGTTATATCCATTTAACTACAGAGGCGTTTGTTAAGTTGCAATAACGATTTTACTCCAAAAGTAAGTTTTTGTCAATGAATTAAAGGTATCAAATTATATTTTATGTATATAGTCCTATTTATCATTGACATGCTTTTTACATTATTATATAATATATAGGCTTAAAAATGCAGGAGTGGCGGAATCGGCAGACGCTCAGGTCTCAGAAGCCTGTCAACTTTGTTGGTGTGGGTTCAAGTCCCATCTCCTGCACCAAAAACAAAAGACTGCTTCGGCAGTCTTTTGTTTTTTATCCAACCCGAAGGATTGGTATGTAATCACCGTAAGGCGTATGTAATCAAACAATTTGTATTGTGATTACCGGTAAAAAAACAAAATTTCTTTTTTAGCCGGTAGAATCATCAAAAGAAGACGGTTGGAAGTCCAACCGTCTTTTTGTTTTTATACTACATTATATTGTTCCCGTAACGGTTAATACTGCTTCGCCGGGGGTGGTGGTTATAGCGCCTGTGTTCGGGTCTTGAACATAGGTTGCCGCCGGAACGGTGATTCTGCCGGGTACAGTGTCAAACTGTCCTGTTGCTTCATTATAGGTGTAGTCTGCGGGAGTGGTTAGAGCGGTACCGTTAAGGGATACCTGAATATTTGTTATAGCGGGTGTAAAGGTATCGCTTACGGCTACATTGTCACCGGCTGCCGCTTCGGTATTACCGAAGTTTTGAATTCTGAAGGTGTAGGTTACCTGACTTCCGGGTGTTACGGTGAGCGGGTTAAGTGCCTTATTTATTACAAGATTAGGCACATTATCAACTGTAACGGTTTCACTTGCCGTTGCAGGAGTTGTAACACCTGCACCTGTTGCCGTAACGGCATTGTTTATAGTGCCGTTAACATTAAGCGGTGCAAATTCGGTAAGAGCGGTATCATAAACAAGTGTTGCGGTAGAACCTGCCGGAATGTTAATTCCGGAAACAGTAAGCGGGGGACCTGCCGTTATTGCCGGTGTCGGCTGTAAAACACCGTCAACATAGAAAAGAATACTGTTAAACTCAAGCGGATAAACGGTATTTGCACCTACAGGATATGCGCCTAAGTTATCGGTTAAGGTTACGGCATTAAGCGGTGCCGTACCCGTGTTCCTTAAGTTTACGACATAGGTCAGCTCGTCACCGATATTATAGTTTAATTTGGTCGAATTTTTTGTAATGCTTAATACATCTAACAATTCGCCGGTTGTTATATTTGAATCTCTTGTTATTCCGTTATAGGAAAGAGTTGCTCTGTTATAAAAGGTTGGCATTTTTAATTCCCTTTCGTGTTTTTTGCATAAATATATGCATTACAGTATATGAAATTGCGGTTTTATATGTTCTAAAACGGACAAACATTTCATAGGCTTTATTAGGTCGTGAGAAAATGTCAGGTAATTTAGAAAAGATTAAATATGCACTTCCGCAGAATATTTACAATATGCTCAAAAAAATACCCGAAAGCAAATTTTCTTTTGTTAACGAAATAAGGATAAGAAGTTATCTTCCGCTTTCATTAATAATCGGAACAAAGATATTTTATGTAAGGCAAACGGGAGAAATAAGCGAGAACTTTTTTAATGCTTATATTTGCACAAAGACAGATATTGACGAAACATTTATAAGGCTTTGCAAAAACTCGGTTTACGCACACGAAAAAGAACTAAAAGACGGTTTTATTATTATGAATTACGGTTGCAGAGCCGGTGTTGGCGGAACTTATGACGGCAATATTCCAAGCGACATTTCGTCAGTAAATATCCGTATTGCTCATGAAATTATCGGAATATCAGATTCAGTTTATCCTTTAATTTCAAAAAAGAGTCTTCTGATAGCAGGACCTCCGGCGAGTGGTAAGACAACACTTTTAAGAGATATTATAAGGCAAAACTCAAACGACAAAATGACAGTTTCGGTTATAGACTCAAGGGGTGAAATTTCGGCTTCGGTATACGGAAAAGCGCAAAACGACTTAGGGAAGAACACCGATGTTTTAATAACCGAAAGTAAAGATAAGGGTATAGAAATTGCCCTTAGAACTCTAAACCCCGACATTATCGCCTTTGACGAAATAGGAACAAACGATGAACTCGAAAAGATTTATTCTTGCTTTAATTCGGGCGTACTTATAATGACCACTGCTCATGTCGGTGACATAGGCGAACTTACTAGGCGAAGTATAACGGGCAGTCTTATAAAAAACAGAATAGTAAATAACATAATTTTGCTTTCAAAAGACTTTAATATAAAGCCCAAAATATACGATTGCGAGGAAATTATCAGTGATTTTTATTAAAATTTCGGGTGCTTTGTTTATCGTATTTTCGACAACGATGTTCGGTGTTTCCAAAGCAGCAAGACTTAAAGGAAATAAGGACAAACTCTTAAATTTCATACTAAGCCTTGATACTCTTAAAGATAAAATAAGGACGGGAGCAGGAGAACTAAAACCGCTTTTGGAAAATGTTTTTAATAATAGCGGTATCGTAAATATAAACGGTGAAGAAATAACCGTTTTGCCCGATTTAGACAATTCGGAAAAAGCTTTAATAGAAGATTTTTTTAGAGGACTCGGCAAAAGCGACAGAATAGGTGAATGCGAAAGAATAGAAGAGTACAGAAAACTTTTATATAAATCTTACGAAAACAGGTTAAAAGAGTACGCTCAAAAGTCAAAAATTTGGCAAACCTGCGGACTTTGTGCAGGACTTTTTATTGCAATATTTCTAATATAGGTGATAACAATGGATGTTGATTTTATTTTCAAGATAGCGGCGATAGGAATAATAGTAACGGTTCTAAACCAGTTGCTTGTGCGCTCGGGCAGGGAAGAACAGGCGATGCTTACAACACTTGCAGGACTTGTCGTAGTACTGCTTATGGTAGTAGGTGCTATAGCCGATTTGTTTACAACGGTTAAGGGACTCTTCGGACTATGACTCAAGAAACATTTAAGATATTGGCGGTCATATTTTTAGGTGTTGTTTTAGCGGTTGTACTTAAAAATTACAAACCCGAATTTTCAGTGGTTTTCGCAATTTTTTTAGGTGCAGTTGTTACCGGCTGTGTTCTTAAAAATGTATTTCCGGCGATAAAAAACATATACGAAATCTTTGAAAACGGTGTGGGTAACAATGAGTGCTTTAATATAGTTCTTAAAGCACTCGGAATTTCGTATATTGCCGATTTTTGCGCCGATGTCTGCAATGATTTCGGACAAACTTCTTTTGCAAACAAAGCAATTTTGGCGGGAAAATGCGGAATTTTCGTTTTATGCGTTCCGCTTATAAATAATGTACTTAAAACGGCTATAGGTTTTATAAATTTATGAAGAAATTAAAAGTAACAGTTGTATTTTTGGTTCTAACGGTAGTTTTTTCGTTTTTCTTTTCGGTAACTGCTTTTGCCGATGCCAAAGAAGACTTAAATGAAAATTTTAATATAATAGGTGCCGACAAATTAAACGATTACATAGATAATTCCACAAAAGATTATTTATCTCAAAACGGAATAGACCCGAAAAACTATAACTGGGTTAATTCGCTTGACATAACTAATGTTTTTTCGCATATCTTTTCTTTTTTTAAGTCGGGACTGAAAACACCCCTTCAAAGCGGGTTTATTATGCTCGGCATCATTCTCTTAACTGCCGCAGTCAACAGCTTTTATAAAGAAAAAGAGAACACCGCTCTTTTATTTGCGGTTGTTCTCATTATCTCTTTAATAGTATCAAAGAATGTCTGGCAAAGTATCTCCGCATCGGTTTCGGCAATTAAACAGTGCAGTGTGTTTATGTTAGGACTGATTCCCGTGTTTGCGGCGGCAATATTTTTGTCGGGCGGTGCAGTTTCGTCCGTTTCGGTGTCTTCGCTTCTTCTTTTTGCGGCGGAAAGTATAACGGTAATAGCCGATAAAATAATGCTTCCCGTTTTAGGCGCATATTTGAGTATCAGCATTACAGGTGCTGTGTTTCCCGAACTTTCGCTTAATAAACTTTCGTCAGCTGTAAAAAAATGCGCTCTTTGGATACTATCACTTTTATCAACTGTCTTTGTGGGTATTTTGGGTATCCAAACCGCCGTTAATACATCTGCCGACACATTAAGTGTTAAAGCGGCAAAATTTATTGTCGGAACCTGTGTGCCTTTTGCCGGTAATGCAATGGCGGAGGCAACATCAAGCGTTTATGCTTCAATGTCATTGCTTAAGTCAAGTCTTGGAATTTACGGTGTATATGTCATTGCGGTAATGACTCTGCCGGTTATTATAGAGCTTCTTATTTGGAAAGCGGTATTAACTGCCTGTTCGGTTATTTCTTCCGTTTTTTCGCTGTCAAAAATTTTTGTCTTTGTTGATGCTGTTAACGAAATGCTAACGGTTTTAACGGTTTTGCTGCTCTTTTTGTCGGGCATTTTTATTATTTCACTGGGACTCGTTGTGACGGTAGGTAAAACGGTATGAAAAGCTTATCTTCATTTTTAATATCCTTTTGTACGGTTTGTGTGCTTTTGGGCGCTGTCGGAATTTTAGTACCTGACGGTAAAATGCGCTCAAGTGTTAAGTTCGCTATAGCCTTGTGTACAATTTGCTGTTTTTCGGGACTTTTCTTTGTTAGTTTCGATATAAAAACCGTAACCGATAACAATAAAGTTCAAATAGAAAGTGAAATAGGCGAAAAGGCGACAAAGGCAGTTTTCAAAAAGGCGCTCGAAAGCG
This sequence comes from Acutalibacteraceae bacterium, assembly GCA_045642125.1. Classification (GTDB taxonomy): domain Bacteria; phylum Bacillota; class Clostridia; order Oscillospirales; family Acutalibacteraceae; genus UBA737. The sequence goes on from JAZUIE010000042.1 coordinate 55,688, forward strand.
AAAACATAAAATATTCCGATATAGAAATTTTTACGGATAAAAATGCTGACGGCAACATAATTATTACTAAGGTTTTAATTTATTCGGACGATTCAAAAGACAAAATACTTAAATGCATAGGAAGCAGTGAAAATTATGAGGTGGAAATAATAAATGAATGAAAAATTAAACCTTATAAAAGAAAAATTAAAAAAGCCGAAAAATCTTGTGATAATAGGTGTGACGGGTATAGTTTTAATCGGACTTTCATCACTCTTTTCCGGTAAGAGCGACACTAAAAGCATACAAACCGGTAATACATTTGACTGCGAAGCCTACAAAACTACACTCGAAGAAAATGTTAAAGATATTGTAAGCGGAATAACCGAAGACAAGAAACCTACAGTTGTTATAACACTCGAAAACGGTATACGGTATTCGTATGCCGATGATATAAAAAACGATTCAACGACTCAGTCGGGAGAAAAAAGCGAACAAACAACCGAGCGGAAAGAAACATCGCATATAACGGTCAAGTCTTCTTCAGGCGATGAAAAAGCACTTATTGTAACCGAAAAAATGCCCGAAATAAGAGGAGTTGCAATTATTTGCGAGGGCGGTGACGATGAGTTCTTAAGCGAAAAAATCATAAGTGCCGTTACGGCGGCACTCGACATAACGAGAAAACGGGTATATGTAACCGGAAGCGGTTAAAATTTTAATTTTAGAACGGAGAAAGTTATGAAAAAAGGTAAGGTTTTAGGCAAAAATCAAATAATAGCGGTTTTGATGGTAGCGGCGCTCGGCGGAGCCGTATGGCTTAATATGCGCTTTTCGTCAAACGAAAAATATTTAGGCGAAGCAAAATATGTAAGCAATACTTCGGGTAAGGCAACTCAAACTTCTACAAGCGTAAAAGAAAGTGACGAGGACTATTTCATAAAAGCAAAAAAAGAAAGGGAAAAGACCTTAAACGAAGCCGAAGAAGCAGTTAAAGAAATGCTTAAAAATGACGAACTTACAGACGAGGATAAAAAAGCGGCAACCGAAGAAGCGGCAAGAATTGCAAAAAGAATTGAGAGTGCGGGTAATATCGAAACACTCTTAAAAGCTAAGGGCTTCAAAAAAGCAATAGCTGTTTTGGGAGAGGACCATATAAATATTGTAGTTAAAGCCGAAGGGCTTACAACGGCTCAAACAATGCAGATAGAAGACATAGTTACCGAAAACACCGATATCAATCTTTCGAATATTAAAATAATAACAGTAAAATAACTATTGTAATTTTTGTAAAATGTGTTACAATATAAGTAGAAATTTTAAGATTCGGAGGAAGTTTTAATGCAAAATAATACCGAACTTTCGGTTAGTACCGAAGTGCTTGAAAAAATGGCGGAAATTGCGGCTCTTGAAATTGAGGGTGTTGCGGGACTTTCCAAGAAATCTATTGATATTAAAGGTGCCATAAAATCTAAGACCGCCTTTAAGGGTGTAAAGGTTGAAGAAATTAACGGCGCCGTTGTAGTTAATGTTTTTGTTTGTCTTAAAAAGGAAGCAAAATTAAAAGAAACCGCCGAAGCGGTTCAAAATAATGTTAAAGATAAAATTCAGAATATGACGGGAACTGCGGTTACAAAGGTTAATGTAACGGTTGCCGATGTTTGTACTTCTTCGAGCGAAGACTGATTTTTCAGTTTAATTATTAAACGGCTGACAAAATTATTTGTCCGCCGTTTATTTTTTGTCTATCGGTATTAACTTTTTGAAAACACAGGTGTAATGCTCGGTAATGCTTCTGTCTTCATGCATAGAGCCGAAAAACCAGTGCTCAAATTTAAGAGAACGGGCAAGTTCTTCAAAGTAACCGTTTAATTTGTTAACACGGTCAATGTTGCCGTTTCTTAAAAGCATTGAACTTTTAACGAGTGACGGAGGCTCGTGGGTGATTATATAATCTACCGTGCACCCCTCTTCGTCAAGCCGTCTTGCGCCGTCAGCCATTTGAATAGGTGTTGCTTCTTCTTCTCGCCACCAAAGTCCTTTTGCCACCCGCATATCCTTATCTATGCTTTCTCCGCCGCCAAAGGTAAAGTAAGTATTGCCCTCAATGTTAAATATTTGTCCACGCATAAGGTGCAATAAATTGCCTTTAATTCTATGAACTTTTCCGCCTTTCCAAACGGTAACTCTCGAACGGTTTATTACATCTAAATTATCGTGTGTGCCCTCGACAAAAGCAGTGATAAATTTACGGTTGGAAAAGAATTTTATAACATCTTTTTCGAGACCTTTTCCGTCAAATATATATCCGAAATCGCCGCAAACAATAAGTATATCGCCTTTTTTGAGTTTGCGAAATTCTTTATCGTAAAGTCGCTCGATGTCTCCGTGCATATCTCCCGTGATATAAACCGTAAAAATCACCTGCCTTAAAAAATATATTATAATTGTATTTTAACACTTTAATTTTGTCAATAGTTATTGTATAATAAAAATTAAGTTAGAATTATCTTTGTTACCTTCTATGTGAAAGGACGAAATATATGCTTAAAAGATGTCTTTGTTTTTTTGTTACGGTTATACTCTTGTCGTTAACCGTATTTATTCCCGCTTCGGCATACGAGCCTACGGGATTTGATATTACCGCTAAAAATGTATTGTTTGCTTCTCTTGACACGGGTGAAATACTTTATGAGAAAGATATCAACAAAAAAGTTTATCCGGCTTCTATTACCAAAATTATGACTGTCTTAGTAATACTCGAGAGCAAAAAGTATAACCCCGATGGCAAAGTCGTTATGACAAAGGAAGTTCTTGATGCAATGCTCGGAACGGGAAGCTCTGTTTCGGGACTTAAGGAAGGCGAAGAAATATCGCAGCTTGACCTTGTTTATCTTGTTTTAATGGCATCTTTCGGTGACTGCGCTTATCTTGCTGCCGACTATTACGGCGGCGGCACCGAAAATTTTGTTAAGCTTATGAACGATAAAGCCAAAAAATTAGGACTCAAAAACACAAGATACGAAAACCCCGTAGGTCTTCATAATGTCAATAACTATACAACTGCTAAAGACACTTTTGTTTTAGCATCTTATGCTCTTAAAAACTCTACATTCAAAAAGGTTTGCGAAACAGCAAGGTATTCTATGCCGCCGACTAATTTATCGCCCGGCAGGACGATATCAACCACGAACTTTTTGCAGGACAGTACAACAAACTATTATTACACCTATGCAAAGGGTGTAAAAACGGGTTATACCGATGAAGCGGGAAGATGCCTTGTAAGTACGGCTTCGTATAACGGTTATAATTACATTTGCATTTTGTTCGGTTGCCCTGTTGATAAAGCCAAAAGGCACGAATTTGTTGACAGTAAAAATCTTTACCGTTGGGCATTTAACAACTTTGAATTTAAGAAAGTTGCAGACGATAAAAATCCGATTTGCGAAATAGAGGTTAACTTATCATTAAAATACGATTTTATTCCGCTTTATTTCGGTGACGGCTTTAGGACGGTTATGCCTAAAAAAGCAGATGCGTCTACAATAACAATTGAACCGCACTTAAAGTCAAAAAGTGTGGACGCTCCTATTAAAAAAGGCGATATTTTAGGCTATGCCGATATAATTTATGCCGAAGAAACAATAGGAAAAGTAGATTTAGTTGCAAAAGAAAATGTCGATAGAAGCTTTATTCTTTATGCTGCTAACGGTGTTAAAAAGTTTTTAATTTCAAAATATATGATTGCTTTTTATGTTGTGGTAATAATAGGTGTTGCAATATTCTTTATCGGTGTTTATAAGCTTAACAAGGGCCGGAACCGCCGAAAAATAAAATACATTCCCTATAAGAGCGATGACCATACAAAAAGGCGGTAAAACTTGACAAAATTCGACAATTAATGTAAAATATTTGTATATTTGATACTATTTTTAGATTTTTTCTCAAAAATTAAAAAGAAAAATCGGCAAAAATCTTAAAAGAAATTTGCCGATTAATATGGAGCTGAAGATGGGACTCGAACCCACGATCTGCTGATTACGAATCAGCTGCTCTACCAACTGAGCCACTTCAGCGAACAAGTTAAATTATACATTTTTATGTTTATTTAGTCAAGCATTATTTTCATTAGATTTATAGGGGTAAAAGATATGGCGAATAACGAAAACAGTGTCAATGGACGAATTGCCGCTTTTAGAAAACTTGCGGGTTTTACGCAGGAAGAAGCGGCAAACAAACTCGGCATGAAAAGGAACACTTATGCGAGAATGGAGAAGTACGGAAATCCGTCACCCGAAATGCTTAAAAAAATAGCCGATTTGTATAACATTTCGGTTAATTCTCTCATATATAATTTTGATGTACCTGATAACAAGCATTCGAGTCTTTTATTTAACGATTCCGCTACTGATTTTGCAGGACCGATTACTACAGCCGAAAATAATGTTTTAATGGCTTTGAGAATGCTTCCGGACGAGAAAAAACAAAAGGTTATTGACCTTGTTTCCGAGCTTTTTAAGGAAACTATGAATAAGTAAAAATCTTAAACTTTTTCACCGCTTTTTTAAGCGGTGTTTTTTTATGTTAAATTGTTATAATTTGCTTGTAATTTTATGGGCTTTATGTTATTATATATCTTGTATAATTATATATAAGATTTAAGGAGAATTTGCATTGTCTTTTCCGCTTAAAAATATCAGAAATTTTTGTATTGTTGCTCATATTGACCACGGTAAATCGACTCTTGCCGACCGTCTTTTGGAGCTTACCGAATCGGTAGCTTCAAGAGATATGGAAGAACAGATACTCGACAGTATGGACTTAGAGCGTGAGCGTGGTATAACAATTAAAGCCCATGCCGTAACTCTTTATTACAAAGCGTCTGACGGTGAAACATACGAGCTTAATTTAATTGACACACCGGGACACGTAGACTTTAACTACGAGGTTTCCCGTTCTCTTGCGGCATGTGAAGGCGCAATACTTATCGTTGACGCTTCGCAGGGCATAGAAGCACAAACCTTGGCAAATACTTATCTTGCCGTTGACCACGGCCTTGAAATTTTGCCGGTTATAAATAAAATTGATTTACCGTCTGCCGAGCCCGAAAGAGTGAAGGCCGAAATTGAAGATATAATCGGTATTCCTGCCGATGAGGCACCGCTTATTTCGGCAAAGACGGGACTTAATGTAGAAGATGTTCTTGAGCAAATAGTAAAATATGTTCCTGCTCCAAAGGCAGACAGACAAGCACCGCTTAAAGCCCTTATTTTCGATTCGTATTACGATTCTTATAAAGGCGTTATCGTATATTTCAGGGTGGTAAGCGGAAAACTTAAAACGGGCGATAAAATAAGAATGATGGCAACGGGCGCCGATTTTGATGTTGTTGATATCGGCAGAAAGAGTGCAACGGGGTTTGTACCGTGCGACTCGCTTGAAGCAGGGGAGGTAGGATATCTTGCCGCTTCAATTAAAACCGTTTCGGAGGCGAGAGTCGGCGATACCATTACCTTGTCGGAAGAACCTGCAAATGAAGCTTTGCCCGGATATAAAAATGTTAAACCGGTTGTCTTTTGCGGTATCTATCCTGCTGACGGTGCAAAGTATCCCGATTTAAGAGAGGCACTCGAAAAGTTACAGCTTAACGATGCATCACTCCTTTATGAGCCTGAAACATCTAAAGCATTGGGCTTTGGCTTCCGTTGTGGCTTTTTGGGACTTCTTCACATGGAAATTATCGAAGAACGGCTCGAAAGAGAATATAACCTCGAAATAATTACTACTGCGCCGAGCGTTGTTTATGAGTTCGAGCTTACTAATAAAGAAACGGTTTTTGTCGATAACCCGACAAATTATCCCGACCCCGCAACGGTTGAAACAGCACTTGAGCCGATTGCTAATGTTCATATTTATTCGCCGAGTGAGTTTGTCGGTGCGATAATGCAACTTTGTGAAGAACGAAGAGGCGAATATATCGATATGAAATATATGGGCGACCGTGTAGATATTCACTATGTTATGCCAATGGGCGAAATCGTTTATGACTTTTTTGATGCACTTAAATCTCGTACAAAAGGTTATGCAAGTTACGATTATGAGCCTAACGGATATAAAAAATCAAATCTCGTTAAGCTTGATGTAATGCTTTCGGGTGAAACGGTTGATGCTCTTTCCTTTATTGTTCATTCTTCAAATGCTTATCAAAGAGCGAGAAGAATAGCGGAAAAACTCAAAGACTACATTCCGAGACAACTGTTTGAGGTGCCTGTACAGGTTGCCGTAGGCGGTAAAATAATTGCAAGAGAAACCGTAAAGGCAATGCGCAAGGACGTACTTGCCAAGTGTTACGGCGGCGATATTACAAGAAAGAAAAAACTTCTTGAAAAACAAAAAGAAGGCAAAAAGCGAATGCGCCGTTTGGGCTCGGTCGAAGTGCCTAAAGATGCATTTATGGCAGTACTTAAACTTGATGAATAGGGTAAAATTATGAGCGGAAAAAGAACAAAAAATACAAGCCTTGTCGAATTAATCAAATCAGTATTTTCAAATATTGCATATAACTTTAAGAAAAAGTATATGGGAACGCATAGAAAGAAAGCCCTTATGAAACGGCGACTGTTTTTAGGCGGCTGTGCGTTAATACTTATCCTTATAATAGTAATAGTTGCGTTACTTGTTGATTACGACAGTAAAAATCCGAAGCCTAAAAAAGACCTTGTTGAGTCTTCTCAAACTGAAATTGTAAAAGAAGAGCCTACAAAACCAAACACTAATTCAAAAACCGATACTGACGATAAGGTCAAAATGGTAAAACGGGGCGAATTTGAGCTTGACGCAAAGAAGACAAATCTTTTGCTTGTTAATGCCGACAATCCGCTTTCAATGAGTTTTGACGGTGAAGTAAGAAAATACTTAAAGGAAATTGACCCTAAGTACCGTAATAACGATTATGTTACAAAAATCCATGAATCGGTTTACCCGTATATAACCGCTATGGTCGCAAATGCGCAAAAGGACGGTGTTGACCTTAAGGTTTGGTCGCCCTTTAGGAGTTATGCCGACCAAGATGTTTTATTCACAAATCAGGTAAAAAAGGTCGGAAGCGAACAGGAAGCGGCTACGGTTGTTGCAAGACCGGGTACGAGTGAACACAATTCGGGACTTTGCGCCGACTTTAATATGGCGGACGATGCATTCGAAAAAACGCCTATGTATAAATGGATGTGCAAAAATGCCGCCGATTACGGTTTTATTTTACGCTATCCTAAGGATAAGCAGGATATAACGGGTGTTATATACGAGTCGTGGCATTGGCGTTTTGTCGGAATAGATGCCGCAAAGGATATTAAAAAATCGGGACTTTGCCTCGAAGAATATGTTAAGGAAAACAACTGTGTTATAAATATACCGCTTGAGAATTTCTAATCTGGAGGAATAAAATTGGACTGTAAAAGATTTTTCGATAAATTAAACGGTAAAAAAATTGCCATGTGCGGTATCGGAGTAAGCAACACACCGCTTATTTTAAGCTTTCTAAGTAAGGGAGCAAGAGTTATTGCATGTGACCGCCGTTCAAGAGAGCAAATAGGCGACCTTGCAGATAAGCTCGAAAGTGCAGGTGCTGAGCTTAAATTAGGTGACGGATACCTTGAAAATTTAGAAGTTGACATTATCTTCCGCACCCCCGGTATGAGTTTTAATCTTCCCGAGCTTGAAACAGCCAGAAAGCATGGTATTGCTATAACAAGCGAAATGGAGGTTTTCTTTGACCTTTGTCCCGCTACTGTTTTTGCGGTTACCGGCTCTGACGGTAAGACTACCACGACAACACTTATAGCAAAAATGCTTGAAGCGGACGGCAAAAAAGTTTTTGTCGGCGGCAACATAGGAAAACCGCTTCTTCCCGAAATCGAAAACATCGGCCCCGATGACTTTGTAGTTGTTGAGCTTTCGTCATTCCAGCTAATTTCGATGCGTAAAAGTCCTGATGTTGCGGTTGTAACAAATGTTGCACCGAATCACCTTGATATTCATAAGGATATGGACGAATATGTGGAAGCAAAGAAAAATGTTTTACTTCATCAAAATGCTTTTTCGAGAACCGTTCTTAACCGTGACAACGAAATAACAGAGGGCTTTAGAAAGTATGTCAGAGGTCAGTCATTAGGATTTAGTATGGAAAGAAAACTCAATAACGGTGCTTGGCTTGACGATGACGGATTTCTTCATATGGCTTACCGTGGCATAGATGTTCCCATTATCGACCGTAAAGACATTGCCGTTGTAGGCGACCATAATGTTCAAAATTACCTTTCGGCTATCGCTGCTGTTTGGGGCTATGTTTCTATCGACAGTATTAAAAAAGTTGCAAAAGAGTTTATGGGTGTTGAGCATAGAATTGAGCTTGTGCGTGAAAAAGACGGTGTTAAATACTATAACGATTCGATAGCTTCAAGTCCGACAAGAACCATAGCCGCTCTAAAGGCATTCGAGAAAAAAGTTATTCTTATTGCCGGTGGTTATGATAAGCATATTCCTTTTGACCCGCTTACGCCGTATTTAACCGAAAAGGTTAAGGTTTTATACCTTTGCGGTGATACAGCCGATAAAATCGAAAGCTGTTTAAGAAATTACGAGGGCTATAAGGGTACACCTGAAATAATAAGGGTTAAAGATGTAGCCGAAGCCGTAGCACTTGCAAGTAAAACCGCAAAAAGCGGAGATATAGTTGCATTAAGCCCTGCCTGTGCAAGTTTTGATGCGTACAAAAACTTTGTTGAACGCGGTAATCACTTTAAGGAGTTAGTAAATAAACTTTAATGGAAATTAAGGATAATATTTTTAAGCTTTCGGCGGCTTGTTCGGCTTTTAATGTTTGTGATGCCGAAAAAATCGCTTTTGAAAAAATGAGCCGATACTGTGAATGCGAAGAATCAAGTATCGGAAATATGAACTTTGTAGGACTAATAAAAGGCAAGAGCAATTATACAATTATGCTCGATGCCCATATAGACGAAGTTTCCTTTGTCGTTACCGATATTGACGATAACGGCTTTTTAACCGTTTCTGCATGTGGCGGTATCGACATAAGAACACTTCCCGCAAAGTGTGTAACGGTACACGGTAAAGAAAAGGTAAAGGGTGTATTTATTAACACACCACCGCATTTATCTTCCGGTGAAGTTACCTATGACGATATTAAAAAGATTAAAATCGACACCGCTTACGGAAACAAAGCAAAGGAAATAATATCAGTAGGCGATATCGTTACTTATTGCGCAGAGCCTAAAAATTTAATAGGCGACCGCATAACGGGTAAAGCGCTTGACGACCGTGTGGGTGTGGCAATTCTTATTGAACTTGCTAAAAGGTTAAGCGGTAAAGCATTACCCGTAAATGTTGTTTTTTCGGTAGTTGACGGCGAAGAACTCGGTATGCGGGGAGCCGTTCCGGCAACGTTTGATATTTCACCTGATGAAGCGATAGCAATTGATGTAACATTTGCTTCGGCAAATGATGTGTCAGATTTAGAGGGCGGAATATTAGGCGGCGGCGCCATGGTAGGCATTTCTCCGGTTTTAAGTAAGAATATAGGCGAAAAGCTAAACGAAATTGCTTATAATTCTTCCATACCGTACCAAAGCGAGATTATGGGCGGAAGAACGGGAACAGACGGCGATGTTATTTCCATAAGCGGCGCCGGAGTTAAAACGGGACTTATTTCCGTACCGCTTCGAAATATGCATACCGACTGCGAAATAGTTGATATGAAAGACGTTTTGAGTGTTTGCGACATACTCGAAAAGTATATTTTAGAAGGGGGACTGTTAAATGACTGATACCCTTAAAAAATTACTGTCTTTTAATGCAACTTCGGGTGACGAAGACAGCGTAAGAGAATTTATTATCTCGGAAATTAAAAAATATGCTAAAGTTACTGTCGATAATTTAGGTAATATCATTGCCTATAAAAAAGGCAAAAAAACTCCCGATAAAAAAATAATGCTTGATGCCCACATGGACGAAGTGGGACTGATTATGAAGTCGGTTACGAGTGACGGATACCTAAAATTTGAAACTGTGGGCGGAATAGATACTTCCGTGCTTCTTGCAAGACGGGTAATAATTAATGACTCGGTTTATGGCTTAATAGGTCTTAAACCCGTGCATTTAATGACTGACGAAGAACGAAAACACCTGCCTAAAATTCAAAACCTTTATATTGATATCGGCGCTAAGTCAAGAAAAGAAGCGGAAGAATATGTTGCAGTAGGCGACAGAGCCGTAATAGAAAGCGAATGTTTTGTAAACGGCGATAAAATTGTTTCAAAAGCGCTTGACGACCGTATAGGTTGCGCCGTTTTAATCGACCTTATAAAGACATTTGACGAATACGACTTTTATGCCGTATTCTCGGTACAAGAAGAAGTAGGACTCAGGGGCGCAAAGGTTGCGGCATTTTCCGTTAAACCCGATTTTGCCATTGTTCTTGAAGGCACTACGGCGGCGGATATTGCCGATGTTACTTTCGAAAATACCGTATGCAGTTTGGGGAAAGGCCCTGCCGTTTCCTTTATGGATAAATCTTGCGTGTATGACAGAAAGCTTTATGATGCGGCAATAAACTCTAAAATTATGTGTCAGCAAAAACGAGCTGTAGCGGGTGGCAATAATTCGGGGACTATACATCTTTCGGGCAAAGGTGTAAGGACACTTGCCGTTTCCGTTCCTTGCAGATATATTCATTCGGCATACAGTATCGCCGATATAAATGATATAAAAAATGCAAAAAGTCTTGCCGAATTTATGATTAAAGAAATAGCCGAAGGTAAGGTTTAATGATTTGCATTACTGACCGTTTTCCGGCTTTTCTAAATACTGCCGAAAGCATAAAAATTTACGAAAATATGAAGCTTTACGGCGATGTTGCACTCATTTTTGAGCAAAAGAACTCAAATCTTTTGATTTCTCTTTTAGACGGTGATATGGTAATTGACGGACAACCCTGTGACACAGAAGAACTGAAAGAGTTTATAAACCTAAATTCTCCTAAAAGTATTTTTGCAAATTTTAACCTAATTAAGACTTTAGACCTAAATGGCGATATTTTGCCCGTGTCGGTAATGAAAACTTTTTCGGATAAAAGCTTTTGCAAAATTTCTGATACTGTAAACAGTAAGGAAGCTTACGGTCTTCTTAACATTAAACAATTTTCTTTGCCGACTTATGAAAACTTTGCTGTAGATTTTTGCTTAAGGCTAAATAGGGGACGACTTAAATATTTTGCGGTCAAAGATAAGGCAATAGCAATAAGCATCGGGGAAAAAGAAATACTTATTAATGCACTTGTCAGCAGAGAAAAAGGATACGGCGGTATTTGTCTTAAAGGAATACTGTCGGAAAATATAAATAAAAATGTTTATGTTTTAGCAAAGGAAGATGTTAAAGCATTTTACGAAAAGTATGGCTTTGGCGAAATTTATAAAGCAGCCTATTGGAGGAAATAATGCCGTTTTTTGATTTTAACGAAAAAATTTGCGAACTTGACAAACAGGCTTTGTCTGTTATTAGTCCCAAAATAAAAGAAATTGAAAAAATTGCCGAATATAATTCACAAAAGGTTTTATCGGCATTTATAAACAATAAGGTAAGTGAAGCGCATTTAGGGGCTTCAACGGGGTACGGTTACGGCGATATAGGCAGAGAAACACTCGATAAGATAGTTGCCAGTGCGTTCGGCTGTGAAGACGCAATTATCCGCCATAGCTTTGCTTCGGGTACTCATACGCTTACGGTTGCGCTTTTCGGAATTCTCCGTCCCGGCGATAAGGTACTTAGTCTTACGGGCAGACCTTATGATACGATAACCGGAGTTTTCGGAATTGACGAAAAGTGTGACGGCTCACTTAAAGATTTTTCTATTTCATATAGTCAAATTGACTTACTGCCTGACGGCACACCCGATATAGACGCAATAAAGAAAGAACTAAAAAATGATACATATAAAATGGCTTATATTCAGCGTTCAAGGGGATATAGCTTAAGACCGAGCTTGTCGGTAAGTGACATTGAAAAGCTGTGTACAGCGGTCAAGTCGGTATCGCCCGATACGGTTATTATGGTTGACAACTGTTACGGCGAATTTGTTGAAGAAAAAGAACCCACCGAAGTCGGTGCCGATATTATCGCAGGTTCACTTATAAAAAACCCCGGCGGAGGTATTGCTCCTACGGGCGGATATATAGCAGGTAAGAAAAAATACATAGAAATGTGCGCAAACAGAATGACCTGCGCTAATGTGGGCAGAGAAATAGGCGCAACCTTAGGACATAACAGAGAACTCTATTTAGGCTTTTATATGGCACCGCATATTGTAGGCGAAGCACTTAAAACTGCTGTCTACACAGCGGCACTCTTTAAGAATCTCGGGTTTAAGGTAACTCCCGACATAAACGAAAAACGCGCCGATATTATACAGTGTCTTGTGCTTAATGACTCAAAATCGCTAATATCCTTTTGCAACGGCATACAATCGGGCTCTCCCGTAGATTCGCATTTGTCGTTAGAGCCTTGGGATATGCCCGGTTATACCGATAAGGTGATAATGGCGGCAGGAACATTTACCTTAGGAGCATCCATTGAGCTTTCGGCGGACGCACCCTTAAGAGAGCCCTATGCCGTATGGCTTCAGGGCGGAACGAATTTTGCAACGGCTAAAATTGCAGTTTTGAAAGCGCTTAATAATATGTTTGACGACAATCTTATTAAATAAGGCGGTACAATGATGGAAAGAATATTCAAAGGCGAGGTTTACGAAACCGTTTTGCAAAACGGCGGAATAGTATTCTCCTTTTGCCGTGAAAAGTACGGCGAGGTCGGTGTTGAAGTAGGTTATAAAATGGTTTCGGCCGACACAGCAGAGCCTATAGATGTTACCAAAAACATCTACATGCTTGCAAAATACGGCGCAAGTTATCAAAAGTCGAGTCAGCTTTGCACTAACTATGTTAAGTCGAGAACGGCAGAGCTGCCGTCCGGTATGCTTTATATGATAACCGAAGACGGAAAGGCATATTTAATTGATAATAACGGTATGCCGATTTGGAGCGGAACACTAAACTATAAGGGCGAAAGTCCTGCCGATATTGCAGTTTATAAAAACGGACTTTGGGCGTGTTACAGAAACGAGAATGCGCTTTTAAGGTACAATCTAAACACAATGAGAATGGAACTTCGAATCGGAGGGAAAAATTCGCCATTTGATAAGCCGTGCGATATCTTTATCGAAGACACTACGGCAACAGTTTGTAACGGCGGAAACAATAAAATAGTGCGAATTGACCTTGATTCTTATGTGTTCAAAGGCTCGGACGAGTTTTCCGAAAAGGTTTATTCTTATGTTAAGTTTAACGGTTCTCAATATGTTCTTTTGGAATCGGGACTATATACTTTTTGAAAATGTGGGTGAATTATGATGGTTGAAAAAACAATAATGCTTAAAAATTTTGACGATGTTAAAAAATTTGTTGATTTAGCAGTGTCAAAGGACTTTGATGTCGAACTTTTATCGGGGAAATATATTGTTAACGCAAAGTCTATTATGGGCGTTTTCAGTCTTGACTTGACAAAACCGATAATTTTAAGGGCACACTGTGAGCCTTCGGCTGAATTTACAAAACAGCTTAAGGAATATATGTGCGAAGACGTTAAAAAATAAGAAAGTACTGGCTATGGACTCAAAGAAAATAATTAAAGAACTTGTTAAAAAAGACTTCGGAGCAATGAACGACAGACAGTTTGAAGCCGTAACAACGGTCAACGGTCCGCTTTTGGTACTCGCAGGTGCGGGAAGCGGGAAAACAACCGTGCTTGTTAACCGTATTGCTTATCTTTGTAAGTACGGTAATGCTTATAATTCCGATGTTTTACCCGAATATCCGGAGTATTTGCTAAAAAGTGCCGAAGAATACATAAACGGCGGCGGTAAATTCGATTTCGGCGATGCATTCGCTGTTGATGCGCCGAAGCCTTACGAAATACTTGCGATTACCTTTACAAATAAGGCGGCAGGTGAACTTAAAAGCAGAATTGCCGCAAAATTAGGCGCCGAAGCGAATGATGTCTGGGCAGGTACTTTTCATAGTATATGCGGAAAGATTTTAAGGCGAAATGCCGACTTATTAGGCTATTCTTCGCATTTTACGATATACGATTCGGACGACCAAAAGCGTCTTATCAAAGATATAATGAAAAAAAGCGGAATTGAAGAAAAGATGTTTCCGCCGAGTGCCGTTTTATCGCTGATTTCCGGTGCTAAAGATTCTCTTATTTCACCCGAGGAGTATGAACATTCGATAGGCAATGATTTGCGACTTAAAACCGTATCAAAGTTATATAAAATTTATCAAAAAGAGTTGAAGTCAAACGATGCTATGGACTTTGACGATATGATAAATCAAACGGTACGGCTATTAAAGGAAAACCCCGATGTTCTTAACTATTACGGTAATAAATTTAAGTATATTTGTGTAGACGAGTATCAGGACACAAACCATGCACAGTATGTTCTTGTAAGTCTTCTTTCAAGCATTCATAACAATATTTGTGTTGTGGGTGATGACGACCAAAGTATTTATCGGTTTAGGGGCGCAACCATTGAAAATATATTAAGCTTTGAAGACACATATAAAAATTCAAAGGTTATAAGGCTTGAGCAAAACTACCGTTCAACCGGCAACATTCTTAACGCCGCAAACGGTGTTATAAAGAACAATAAAGGCAGAAAAGGAAAAACTCTTTGGACCGAAAAAGGTGACGGTGATTTAATTTCCGTTAAGAACTTACTCGATGAGCGTGACGAAGCAAAGTTTGTTGCCGAAACGGTACTTGATAAGGTTAATAACGGCGAAAAGTTTTCCGATAATGCCGTTTTATACCGCTTGAATGCACAGTCACAAGCAATTGAAAATGCTTTTGTAAGAAGCGGAATTCCTTATGTTGTAATAGGCGGAAACAGATTTTATGACCGCAAGGAAATAAGAGATGTTTTGGCATACCTTAATGTTATTCTGAACCCCAACGACAATGTAAGGCTTAAAAGAATAATAAATGAGCCTAAAAGGGGAATAGGCGAAACTACAATTAACAATGCAAGTACTATTGCCGATAATTCAGGTCTTTCGCTTTTTGAGGTTATAAGCTCTGCTGAAGATTACCCCGCAATTTCCAAAGCGGCGACAAAACTTAAAGATTTTTCCGATATGATTAATTCACTTTCGGCACTTTCGGGAAGCTTGACTATAAGCGAACTTTTTTCAAAAATGTTAGAAAAAACGGGATATGTCGATGCCTTAAGGTCTGATTTAACTGACCCCAAAAACGAAGACAGGATAGACAATGTTAAGGAGTTCCAGTCAACCATAAAGAACTTTGAAGACGAGGCAGATGTTCCAACACTTTCAACATTCCTTGAAGAAATTGCACTTGTTAGTGATATTGATTCTATGAACGAAAGCGATGATAAGGCGGTTTTAATGACCGTTCATTCTGCTAAGGGACTTGAGTTTAACAATGTTTATTTAGTCGGTATGGAAGACGGCATTTTCCCGAGCAGCAGGTCGTTTGCAGGTGGAGAATACGAAATAGAGGAAGAACGCCGCTTGGCTTATGTTGCAATTACGAGAGCCAAAAAGCACTTATATATTACTACCGCAAATATGCGAATGATGTACGGTCAAACCACGAGAAATTTGCAGTCGAGATTTTTATCGGAAATACCACAAGAACTTTGCTTAAAATCGTCTTCCGACATTTTCACTCGAAATAGCGGATATTCTTCGTATAAAACCGATTCTTTTGACGATTTTAATTATTCCGGTAGTATTAACAGAAAATCTCTTAACACAGACTTCGGATATAAATCGCAAGTTAAAACTAATGAAAGCAAAACAAAATACTTAAGCGGTCAAACCGTAAGACATAGAACCTTCGGTAAAGGTATGATAGTCAGTGTAACTCCTATGTCTAACGATACATTGCTTGAAATCGCTTTCGAAGATGTAGGCACCAAAAAGATTATGGCTAATTTCGCAAAACTCGAAGTACTCTAAAAGAAAGGAAGATTTTGCTTGACACAAAGTACAAAAATTATCAAAACAACCGCAAAATCGGCTTTAGCCGGTAATTTCACAAAATCTATAATCGCATCGTCAATTTTTGTTTTTGCAGTTGCGGTAATAAAGATGCTTTGTTATTTCTTGCAAATTTACGCAGGAGCCGTTGTCGGATATATAGTTTACGGTATTTTGGCACTGCTTTTAATTCTTCCGCTTCTTTTGGGACTTTTAAGATATTTTGTCAGAATGATTTTTTCTGCTCAAGATAAAGTACTCGATATTTTTTATTATTTTTGTGAAAAATCGCTTTACAAAAGAGCAATGGACTATATACTGCCATATTTGTACCGAGTTTTTATAAAAGGACTCATTCTCGAAATCCCCGCAATAATATTTAAGATTATTTCATTGCCCGAATTTTACGAGAAAAGGGGTATTTTAATGCCGAGCGTTGCCGAGGATTTTTCATATATTTCGGTATTTTTATCAGTTGTCGGCTTTTGTGTCCTTTTCTTTATAACGCTCAAATATTACCTTTCGGTATTCGTTTTTGTTACTAACGAAAATATAAGCGGTAAACAAGCTTTGAAAATGTCTTCGGTTGTATCTAAGAGAACAACACTTGACTTTTTGTGGCTCATACTTAGTCTGTTACTTTATATACTTGTTTCGGTTTTGGTGCTTCCGCTTATTTTTACGATTCCGTATTTTGCGGTTGCCTATGCGGTTCATTCGAGATTTGCAGTATACGAATATAACGAAACGGTAAATAAAGAAATATTTTAGGAGGACAACTCTATGAAAAAGAAAATACCTTTTATAGCTATTATACTTTTGGCGTTTTTAGTAACGGTTTTCAATACTGCTTTTTCGGTTTACGGGAGTTTGTTTTCCGATATTAATGAGCTGCCTGTCGGTAATCATATATCCGATATACCGTCACCCGACAATAATAGTGTTATCAGTGTTTTTAAGGTTGAGAACAGCTTAGGCAGTGCTATCAGATGTGAGTATAAATCGGGCGATAAAAAGGCAAGAAATATTTTTTGGCAAACCGATGTAGAAGATGTTGAAATTTATTGGACGGATAACGAAATTGTTAATATAAATGCGGTTGAAATTGATGCCGCAAAGGGCGGTTTTTACGATTCAAGGCGTGGTGTATCCTTGTTCCAGGAGGGCGCAATAGAAGGTACGGAAAACAATGAATAAAAATGACAAAGTAACACTTGAAATTACCGATATAACCGAAGACGGTAACGGAATAGGTCACTTCGATAATATGGCGGTTTTTGTTCCGAATACCGCTGTCGGCGATATAGCGGAAACGCTTATTGTTAAAGTTAATAAAACCTATGCATTCGGCAAGGCGCTCAATTTCATAAAACTTAGCTCTGACAGAATAGATGTTGACTGTGAATGTTTTCTTAAATGCGGCGGGTGTACCTTAAGGCATATTTCTTACGAAAAGGAAAAAGAAATAAAAGAAAACAGAGTCTATGAATGTATAAAAAGAATAGGAAAAACCGACTTAAAACCCGAAAAAATTTGCGGTGCGCAAACTATTTTAAGATATCGGAACAAAGCGCAGTATCCCGTAGGGGAAGGCGGAGAAATCGGCTTTTATGCTCCGCATTCACATAGAATTATTCCTATAAATGACTGCTTGTTAGAGCCACTTCCTTTTTCTGTTGCAACAAGCATAATAAAAAAATGGATAAAAGAAAACGGAATAGAGCCATATAACGGGGAAACAAAAAAAGGTGCCGTAAGACATATTTATTTAAGAACTTCCAATGACGGCGATTTAATGGTCGTAATTGTTACGAATAAAGAAAACCTTAACGGTACCGATGCTTTGGTAAGCGAACTGAAAACCGAGTTTTGCGAAAAACTTAAATCAGTTCAGTTAAACATAAACAAGAAGAATAATAATGTTATTTTAGGCGAAAAAAATATAGTTTTGTACGGTGATTCTTACATAACGGATACCCTTTTGGGAACAAAGGTACGCATTACCGGAAATTCGTTTTATCAGGTTAATCACGATATGGCAGAAAAACTGTATACGGCAGCGCAAGAATACGCAGAGCCCGAAAACAAAACAGTTTTAGACCTTTATTGCGGCACGGGAACGATAGGACTTACAATGTCGAAGAAAGCCAAAAAAATTATAGGTGTAGAAATTGTAAAAAGTGCTGTTAACGATGCTGTTATAAACGCAAAAGAAAACGGTATTAACAATGCCGAGTTTATATGCGCCGATGCAAAAGAAGCCGTAATAACACTTAAAGAAAAGAACGAAATGCCCGATGTTGTTATATTAGACCCGCCGAGAAAAGGCTGTGATGAGACAGTTCTTAAAACAGTTGCAAACGGGTTTTCGCCCGAAAGGATAGTTTATGTTTCTTGTAATCCCGCAACTTTGGCACGGGATATTAAGATTTTAGGCGAATATAATTATAAACTTATTAAGTATAAACCCTTTGACCTTTTCCCGAGAACTACACATGTTGAGACGGTAGCATTGATGTCAAGGGTTAAGAAATAATGGCTGAAAAGTGCCTGTTTTCAGGGACTTTTCGCGTAATCGCTGACATTCAAACCGCTCACTCGGAGTGCCGGAAGTGTACGAGAGAACATATCTATCAGGGCATAAACAGATCAGCAAAAATTGAGTTAGTGGATTAGATGTTTTTGCAAAAAGCAGTTTAACGCACCCAACCCTAAAGGGTATGTCGGTGTGCGGATTAGATGTCTGAGAAAAAATGGTTAGGAAGAACAAATTTTAATTTATAAGGTGAAGATAATGATTTCAACAGCTCGTTTGAATATTGAAACTGCATCGGATGATGAGATGCGGCTGCTTATAGAAAAGCAAACATTGGAAGAGATGAAAGCGGCCTATGGTGAAATGCTTGCCGGCTGCCTGGCAAACCCGGAACAGCGTCAGTGGTATGCGGTGTGGTTCCTGCGTTTAAAAACGGGAGAAACAATCGGTGACTACTGCTTCAAGGGACTGCTTCCGGATGGCAGTACAGAGATTGGCTATGGCCTTGAGCCGGAATATTGGGGAAAGGGCTATGCAACCGAAGCGGTAATCGCTGCGGTAGACTGGGCACTGAAACAGCCCGGTGTAAAACGAATTGAAGCGGAAACAGAACCGGGAAATATTGCGTCTCAGAGAGTGCTGGAAAAAGCAGGATTTATTCCCACCGGGACAAACGGTGAAGAAGGCCCGCGATTTGTTTGGAACGGCTAAAGACTTAACAGCAATAAAT
>JAZUIE010000043.1:0-8136 GCA_045642125.1 Acutalibacteraceae bacterium
GATGGTGCGATGCAGTTAAACGACGGACTTAAGAAATTCAATGAAGAAGGTATTCAAAAGATTATAAATCTTGTGGACGGCGATTTGTACGGCATTGTTGCTCGCTTGAAAGCAACGATTGATGTATCAAAGAATTACCGCAATTTTGCCGGCATCAGCGATGTTATGGACGGACAGGTCAAATTCATCTATCGCACCGATGAAATAAAAATAAAATAACAACAGTAAGCCCCCTATTCTTTGTGTTGGCAAAGAACAGGGGGCTTACCTATTAGTTTATTAAAATATTTTGTTGGCATTACGATTATGGTTCGCCAAGAAAATCACGAAACAATATTTTATGCAATTAAAATGCATACAAAAGCGACTGAAAGTGGTGCGAAAACGGCATTATTTATGGAGAATATATGGCAATTGCTTAGATTTATCAACAAATATAATTCGTCAAAACGGACTAAAAAAACTAAACAGTTTTATGTTCCAGACAAGGTCACTTTATTATTTAATTAAAGACTTTGTTTATTTAGAAATATGTCTTAAAATTAAAAGCCACCGTGTTTTTTGCACGGTGGCTAAATTAAATTAATACGAATTATTTGAAATATTTTACGGCTGATTCAAACATACGAATATCGTAGTTGCCGGGAACATTTTTATAAAGTCCGCTACCCGTTCGTTCGCTATGTCCCATCTTGCCGAAGACACGGCCGTCAGGAGATGTAATTCCTTCTATCGCAAATGCCGAATCATTGGGATTAAAGTGAATATCGTTGCTGACATTGCCCGTTAAATCAACATATTGGGTTGCAATTTGTCCATTTTGGGCAAGACTTTTAATCATTTCTTCGTCACAAATGAACCTGCCTTCACCGTGAGATATCGGTACATTTACAATATCGCCGACATTTACAAGTGAAAGCCACGGTGATTTATCAGAACAAATTCTCGTTCTTACAATTCTCGACTGATGCCTTGAAATTGTATTGTAAGAAAGTGTCGGATAATTTTCGTTGGGCTCTGTAATTTTTCCGAATGGTACAAGGCCTAATTTAATAAGCGCTTGGAAACCGTTACAAATTCCGCACATTAAACCGTCACGCTTTTCGAGAAGCTCCGTAATTCCGTCTTTAATTTCGGGATTACGCATAAATGCAGTAATAAACTTTGCACTGCCCTCAGGCTCGTCACCGCCCGAAAAACCGCCGGGTATAAAGACAATTTGTGAATCGGAAAGTGATTTTGAAAAACGCTCAACACTTTGCTTAATACCATCGGTGTTTAAGTTGTTAATAACAAGAATTTCAGGCTCGGCACCCGCATCAGCAACAGCTTTTGCAGAATCAAACTCGCAGTTTGTACCCGGAAATACCGGTATTAAAACTTTTGGCTTTGCAACCTTTATTGCCGGTGCGCATCTTTCTTTGGCAGTATATGAGAACGAATCGTTACGGCTATCGCTGTTACTTATATTGCAAGAATATACTTTTTCAAGTTTGTTTTCGTACAAATTAAGAAGACTCTCAAGTGTAACAGATTCACCGTTAAAGGAAATAGCTTGTTCCTCGGTAATTTCACCTACTACATCGTAACCGTCAGCATCGGCAGTTTCAAGTAAAAACGAAGCATAAGAATATCCGAAAATATCATTATTTGTCAGATTACCGTTAAACTTAAAGCCATAAGAATTACCGAAAGACATTTTCATAACGGCTTCGGCAATACCGCCCATTCCCGGTGTATAACAAGATACGGCTTTGCCCGATTTTAAGAGAGATGCTACAATGTCCATGTTCTTTTTAAGTGATTCGGGTTTCGGTAAACCGTTTTCGTCATATTCGGTTTTGATTATTATAAGTTTATTACCGGACTTCTTAAATTCCGGTGATACTATTCTGTCAGTTTTAGATGTTGTAACGGCAAAGGAAACAAGTGTAGGCGGAACATCAATGTTTTCGAAAGTACCGCTCATAGAGTCTTTACCGCCTATTGCGCCGATGCCGAGTTCCATTTGAGCCTTAAACGCACCAAGCAATGCAGAAAGAGGTTGACTCCAACGGGTTCCGTCTTTGCCCGGATGCATAAAGTACTCTTGAAAAGTAAGATAAACATCCTTAAAGTCAGCGCCGGTTGCTATAAGCTTACAAACTGATTCGACAACAGCGAGATAAGCGCCGTGATAAGGACTTTGTTCGGCAATAAACGGGTTATAACCGAATGACATCAAAGAACAATTCTCTGTATGCTTTTTTTCAGTGCTTATTTTTTGTACCATAGCCTGTATCGGTGTCATTTGATTTTTACCGCCGAAAGGCATAAGAACTGTTCCGGCACCTATTGTTGAGTCAAAACGCTCGGAAAGTCCACGCTTAGAACAAGTATTCAAATCACTTGCCGTTTTACACATATTTTCATTAAAATTGCCCGTAATATTTTTAGAAATATCATTAGGTTTCTTAGCAACAATGGAAATATGCTTGTCGGCACCATTTGAATTTAAGAATTCACGGCTTATATCTACAATAGTATTGCCATTCCATTCCATTTTAAGGCGTGGCTCTTCGGTAACAACCGCAACGGGTGTTGCAACAAGATTTTCGCTATTTGCAAGTGAAAGGAATTTTTCGACATTTTCCTTTTCGACAACAACAGCCATTCTTTCCTGACTTTCACTGATAGCAAGTTCAGTACCGTCAAGACCGTCATATTTTTTAGGAACAAGGTCTAAATTTATATGAAGACCGTCTGCAAGTTCACCGATAGCGACTGAAACGCCACCTGCACCAAAGTCGTTACAGCGTTTAATCATACGACAAGCATCGTAATTTCTGAATAATCTTTGGAGTTTTCTCTCTTCAGGTGCATTACCCTTTTGTACTTCGGCACCGCAAGTTTCAAGCGACTGCGCTGTATGAGATTTTGAAGAGCCGGTAGCACCGCCGCAACCGTCACGGCCGGTAGCACCGCCGAGCAAAATAACGACATCGCCGGGGCACGGTACTTCACGGCGAACATTCTTTTGGGGAGCAGCCGCAATAACTGCACCGATTTCCATTCGCTTTGCCGCATAACCCTTATGATAGATTTCGTCAACAATACCGGTTGCAAGACCTATTTGGTTGCCGTAAGAAGAATAACCGGCAGCCGCAGTAGTAACGATTTTTCTTTGCGGTAATTTGCCGGGAATTGTTTGTTCAATAGGCACTGTGGGGTCAGCAGCACCCGTAACACGCATAGCACCGTAAACATACGAACGGCCTGAAAGCGGGTCACGAATAGCACCGCCGATACATGTAGCGGCACCGCCAAACGGCTCAATTTCAGTAGGATGGTTATGTGTTTCATTCTTAAACAGTAAGAGCCAGGGTTCACTAACGCCGTCAACTTCAACATCCATTTTGACAGTACAAGCATTTATCTCTTCGCTCTCGTCAAGTTTATCGAGTTTGCCTTGCTTTTTAAGTGCTTTAACTGCAAGTGTTGCAATGTCCATTAAGCAAATGGGTTTCGTCCTTGAAAGCTCCTTACGAACCGCAAGATATTCATTATATGTATCTTGCAAGAGCTTATCTTCGAACTTAACATCGTCTATAACAGTTAAAAATGTTGTATGACGGCAATGGTCAGACCAATATGTATCAATCATACGAATTTCCGTAATAGTCGGGTCACGGTGTTCAGAAATAAAATAATTTTGACAAAAAGCAATATCGTCTGTATCCATTGCAAGACCGTAAGTATCAACAAACTGCGATAATTCGGTCTTTGAAAGTTTTGTAAAACCGTCAAGTGTTTTTACGGTTGTCGGAATATCATATTTTAAGGCAAGTGTTTCGGGTAAAGAAAATCCGGTTTCTCTTGCTTCAACAGGGTTTATTACGTACTTTTTAATTTTACTTATGTCGCTGTCAGAAATGTCTCCCGACAAAACATAAATTTTAGCAGAATGAATTATAGGGCGTTCACATTTTGCGCTAAGCTGTATACACTGAGCCGCAGAATCAGCCCTTTGGTCAAATTGTCCCGGTAAATATTCTACCGCAAAAGCCTTAAGATTTTCAAAAGACAGTTTATCGTAAACTATATCGAGCTGTGGCTCTGAAAAAACGGTTAAAACTGACTTATCGAATAACTCTTCGGTAATGTTTTCGGCATCATAACGGTTAATAATACGAAGACCGTCAAGACCCTTAATGCCTAAGAGCGAAACAAGTTCATTCTTTAATGCTTTTGCCTCATGAGCAAGTTCGGGTTTTTTCTCAACATAAACTCTATAAACCAATGTCTTTTTGCTCCTCTCTTAAAGCTTTAGCACCGATATCATTTCTATAATAAGCGTTTTCAAAATGAATATCTTTTACATATTCGTATGCAGTCTTTATTGCATTTTGCAAATTATTGCCGACAGCAGTTACACCGAGTACCCTGCCGCCCGAAGTTAAAAGTTTACCGTCTTGCTTTTTAGCACCGGCTACAAAAACATATTCATTCGAACTTTCGGGAATTGAAATTTCGTATCCCTTACCGTAAGAAAGCGGATAACCGTCCGATGCCATAATTACGCAACAAGCGGAATCGTTTTTGAATTTTACATCTATTTCGCTGAGTTTTCCCTCAGTTGTGGCTTTCATTACAGTAAACAGGTCACTTTCTAACAACGGCAAAACAACCTGAGTTTCAGGGTCACCGAAACGGCAGTTATATTCAATAACTTTAGGGCCGTCTTTTGTAAGCATTAAACCAAAATACAAGCAACCCTTAAATGTTCTGCCCTCCGTATTCATTGCGTTAATTGTAGGCAAAAATATTTTTTCCATACATACTTGAGCAATACTTTCGGTATAGAACGGGTTAGGTGCAATAGTTCCCATACCGCCCGTATTAAGCCCTACATCACCGTCACCGATGCGTTTATGGTCCATAGAAGAAACCATTGGCTTTACGGTTTTACCGTCAGTAAACGCCAAAACGGAAACTTCGGGCCCCTCTAAAAATTCTTCAATTACGATTTGGTCACCGCTCTTGCCGAATTTTTTATCGTTCATTATTTCGGTAATTGCTTTTTGTGCTTCTTCTTTTGTAAAAGCTATAATTACACCCTTACCGAGTGCCAAACCGTCAGCTTTAATAACTGTAGGTATCGGGGCAGTTTCTATATACTTGAGCGCATCTTTAGCATTATCGAAAACTTTATACTCTGCGGTAGGAATGCCGTATTTTTGCATGAGGCCTTTAGAAAACACCTTACTACCCTCTATAATTGCGGCATTTTTATTAGGACCGAAACACGGAATACCCACCTCTTCCAATCGGTCAACAAGACCGAGTACAAGCGGGTCGTCCGGTGCTACTACTGCATAATCTATTTTGTTATCAGTTGCAAAAGCGACAATTTTATCAAGGTCACACGCACCGATATCAACACACTCGGCATCGGCAGCTATACCGCCGTTGCCGGGTAATGCATAAATTTTTTCAATTTCTTTATTCTCTTTTAACTTCTTAATAATGGCGTGTTCACGACCACCGCCGCCTACAACAATAATCTTCATAAATATATCCTCATTAATGGTGGAATAAACGCATTTTGGTAAACGACATTACCATATCATATTTGTCGGCACATTCAATAACCAAATCGTCACGAATTGAGCCGCCGGGTTCGGCAATGTAACTAACACCGCTCTTCTTTGCTCTCTCAATGTTATCGCTAAACGGGAAGAAAGCATCTGAGCCTAAGGATACACCCGTAATTGTATCAAGATATGCTCTTTGCTCAGCCTCGGTAAAGGGCTCGGGTTGTTTTGTAAAATACTTTTGCCAAATACCGTCAGCGCAAACATCTTCTTCGTTTTTGTTAATATATCCGTCAATAACATTATCACGGTCAGGTCTTCCCAATGTCGGCAAGAAAGGTAAATTAAGTACCTTATCATTTTGGCGCAAGAACCAAGTATCTGCTTTTGTTCCCGCAAGACGGGTACAGTGAATTCTCGACTGTTGACCGGCACCGACACCGATAGCCTGTCCGTCATAAGCATAACAAACGGAATTTGACTGTGTATACTTTAATGTGATAAGTGCGATTATTAAATCACGAGCTGCATTGGAGGGTAAATTCTTGTTTTTTGTAACAATATCGGAAAGTAATTCATTGTTAATAACAAAATTGTTGCGGCCTTGTTCAAAAGTAATACCGAAAACTTGTTTATGTTCAATTTCTTCGGGAACAAAGGAAGCATCAATTTTAACAATATTGTAGTTACCTTTTCTTTTTGATTTTAAGATTTCGAGTGCTTCGGGCTCATATCCGGGAGCAATAATACCGTCAGAAACTTCACGCTTAATCATTTTAGCGGTAGTAACATCACAAACATCGGAAAGCGCTACCCAGTCACCAAAAGAACACATACGGTCAGTACCTCTTGCTCTTGCGTATGCACAAGCTAAAGGAGAATCGTCAAGGCCCTCAATATCATCAACAAAACAAGCCTTTTTAAGCTTTTCGGTAAGTTTAATACCTACTGCGGCAGATGTAGGACTGACATGCTTAAAAGAAGCAACCGCAGGAAGTCCCAAAGCTTCTTTTAACTCCTTTACAAGCTGCCAAGAGTTAAAAGCATCAAGAAAATTAATGTATCCGGGTCTGCCGGAAAGAATTTCAATCGGAAGGTCACTTCCGTCATTCATAAATATTTTTGCGGGTTTTTGATTAGGGTTACAACCGTACTTTAATTCAAATTCTTTCATTTTAATTCTCCTAAATGTTTTTATTGATTAGTTTTTCTTTAATTTCTCCGTTTGAAAGGTCGGTATAGCGAACATAAAGAGAAATTTTATTATCGTCATTCAAATTATCCCAAATATCGTTTGTAAATTCATTGATATCGTTCGGAATTTCTACTCTTTCGGGCTCACCTTGGAAAGTAGGAATGGGATTGCCGTCAGTAACATAGGTATGAATAAAATGGCCGAGTCCGGGCTTTGCGTTATAAGAAAATGTATATCTTGCGCAGTCACTGCCGATTTCGTCAATACTTTTAAGAATATTCATTTCATAAGAAAAACTACCGTCAGCAAAGGTTGACATACTGCTTATACGGGGGGTAAAATTCGGACTGTCCGGCTCAAATTCACGGGTTTCAAGAGAATTTTTGAAAGCAACGCCGTTTTTAAGACCGTCATAAATCGTATCTGTCTGGTCACCGTTAGTAACGATTAAATTGTTCTTAAATTCACGAACTGCGGCATAAATAATTAAACTCGGGTCTTGGACCTTTGAAGCATCAAAAGGCTCAGTAAAGACTGCGCCGTCATGAATTGCAAAAACTCTGTTACGGCTATTCATACTTCTTCCCATAATAAAATATGCATTAACCGCATACTTTCCGTTTTGCGATGTACCGGTAATAATACCTCTTCCTACATAAGGGTTGCCATTGATAAGTTTTCCTATATTTGCTATTTCATAAATATTCATACTTCTACTCCCTAAAAGATATTTCTTTTGATATTTTTTCAACTGCTTTTGGCAAAATTATCCATTCGGCTTGTTTCATAACCCGTTTCTGCAAAGTTTCAGGTGTATCGTTTTTAGCAATTTTTACAGCCTTTTGCATAATTATTTCCCCGCCGTCCGGTATTTCGTTAACAAAGTGCACCGTAGCACCGGTCACCTTAACGCCTTTTGACAGTGCAGCTTCATGTACTTTTAGTCCGTAAAAACCTTCTCCGCAAAAAGAAGGAATTAAAGACGGATGCACATTGATAATTCTGCGGTCATACCTTCTTGTGAATTTTTCACTTAAAATGCACATAAAACCGGCAAGGACAATTAAATCAATTTTGTTTTCTTCAAGAATGGAAACAATTTTTTCTTCCATTGCCGCCATACTGCCATACTCTGCTTTAGTGACAACAGCAGTTTTTATACCGTTATCCTTAGCACGGGTAAGCGCATAAGCATTTTTGTTGTTCGATATAACAAGATTTATTTTACCGCTTTCTATTATACCGCTTTTTTGCGCATCAATCAGTGCCTGTAAATTGGTACCGCCACCCGATACCAAAACCGCAATATTTGTTTTATTAGGCATTTCATTTCTCCTGTTTTATTAAACAAATATTAAAGATTATTAA
>JAZUIE010000044.1:0-8479 GCA_045642125.1 Acutalibacteraceae bacterium
GATTTTAGCTTTGAAATAAAATAATTTATTGAACTCAAATAAGAGTGTTTCCTGCCGATAATTAATTTAATAACAATTTTTAGATTATTTTTAGTAAAATTTGTTATTTATTTAACAAATTTATGGAAAAAGGCTAAAATAAAGTTGACGAAAGAATTTTATTATGGTATTATTAAGATTAATATAGTAATAATAATATCGGGAGATTTTTGTTAATTTTATCGTTGTTTTTTACTTAGTTTGACAAAAATTTAACTACTTCCCTATTCGTTATTATTTTAAGGTTTTTTGACTGTATTTTTAGTGAGGGGTATTTTATTAATGAGAAAAATCGCAAAAGTTATCAGTTTATTTGTAGTTGTTGCTATGATATCTTCCTTATTTGTCGGCTGCGGTAGTAAAAATTACACAGCAAACAATAAAGAATTTGTTATAGGCATGTCAGGTCCGCTTACCGGCAAAGCTTCAATATACGGTTTGGCTGTTCAAAATGCAGCAAAACTCGCTATAGACGAAATCAACGAAGCCGGTGGACTTAACGGAATTAAGTTTAGACTTGAAGCTATGGACGATATGCATGACCCGACAAAAGTTGCAACAAACTATTCTTCTTTACTCGAAAAAGGTATGCAGGTTTCACTTGGCTGTGTAACATCTGCGCCGGGTGCTGAATGGACGAATCTTTCGAGAGACGACAATGTTTTCTTTTTGACTCCTTCTGCTTCTAATGACGATATTCCGAAATATTCAAACGGATACCAAATGTGCTTTGCAGACGGCAAACAAGGTAAAGCAGCTGCTGAATATGTAAGTAAAAACTTTGCCGGTAGTACAATAGGTGTATTTTATAAGTCGGACGATAACTATTCTAACGGTATATATGAACAATTTAAGGATAATCTTTCTAAAGATGTTAAAGTAATTGAAACTGTATTTACCGATGCCGGTGATACAAGCTTCGATTCTCAAATTAACAAATTAAAAGATTGTAAATTTATCTTTATGCCTATTTATTATCAACCCGCTTCTTTGTTTATGACTCAGGCTAAAGGAATTATTGCTGACGATGCCATTTACTATGGCTGTGACGGTTTTGACGGTATAGATTCGATTTCCGGTTTTGACCTAAACTCAATTCCACAGGAAGTTTCCATGCTTTC
The DNA here is from genome assembly GCA_045642125.1 of Acutalibacteraceae bacterium. GTDB lineage: Bacteria > Bacillota > Clostridia > Oscillospirales > Acutalibacteraceae > UBA737. Next base: position 1,161 of record JAZUIE010000044.1, read on the forward strand.
ACATTTTAATTCCAACGCAACCGAAGGAAAAACCGCAGATTTCATAAATAAATATGCTAAAAAATTCGGAAAAGACACATTAAATCAATTTGCGGGTTCTGCTTACGATGCTGTATATGCTATTTATAATGCAATGAAAGAAGCAGATGTTAAAGATGTTACAATTTCTGCGTCTGACCTTTCGGATATACTTCAAAACAAATTCCAAAACGGCTTTAAGCTTTCGGACGGTGTTACCGGTGCCGGTGACGATATTTCATGGGACAAAGACGGTTATGTAAATAAAACCGCCATAAAGTTTGTTCTAAAAGAAGCAAAATAATTAATTATTTAGTTTAACGACCGTTTAACTTGTTTAAGTTTTTTTACAGGCTAAACGGCAAATTTATCTATTAGCAAAAAAGGTGTTACAATGGAAATAATATCTACGCTTATTAACGGCTTAAGCATTGGCGGAATATACGCTATGATTGCTCTTGGCTATACAATGGTATACGGAATAGCGAAAATGCTTAATTTTGCCCACGGCGACATAATTATGGTCGGCGGTTATACAATTTACATATTCATGAATTTAACCGGACATCCTTTGGTTGCGGTTTTATTTGCAGTTGTATTTTGTGTTATACTCGGTATAGTAATTGAAAAAGTTGCCTATAAGCCACTTAGGGGGGCTTCTCCCCTTGCCGTTCTAATTACAGCTATCGGTGTTAGCTATTTATTGCAGAGTTTAGCTCAAATAATATTTGGTTCGGCACCGAAAATGGTTAAAATTGCTGATATGGGTTCTATAGTAATAGCCGGACAAAAAATTCAAGTTTATACACTTTTTACACTTGCGTCTACAATTGTTGTTATGATTCTTTTGACCGTTTTTGTAAAGTTTACAAAAATGGGACGCGCAATGCTTGCAATCTCCGAAGATAGATTTGCAACACAGCTTATGGGAATAAACGTAAGTACCGTGATTTCTGTAACATTTGCGATAGGTTCAGCACTTGCAGCTTTAGCAGGACTGTTTTATCTTCTTAAAGCACCGAGCATTTCAAACACATTCGGTTCAATGCCCGGCATTAAAGCTTTCACCGCTGCAGTTATCGGTGGTATCGGTTCCATACCCGGTGCAATGCTCGGCGGCTTTTTACTTGGTATTGTTGAATGCATTTCATATAAAATTCCTGCAATAGCATCTTATACCGATGCCATAGAATTTATAATACTTATAGTTATTCTTCTTGTTAAGCCAACAGGTATTCTCGGCAAAAGGAGGATTGAAAAAGTATGATGTCTACTAAAAAATTTAATTCTTTTAAGCATTACATTTCTACAATAATAATTGCTGCTATTGCTGTAATTTTAGGTACATTTTCTTTACTTTTCGGACTTGAACAGTCAACAATTTATATAGTAGAAAAAATTGTTATTGCAATAATATTAGCGGTATCACTTAACTTAGTTGTAGGTTTTTTAGGTGAATTATCGTTAGGTCACGCAGGTTTTATGTGTGTCGGTGCCTATTTAGGCGGAAAACTGTCTTCAATAATTGTACCGTCTCTTGGAAACGGACCTTTATGTCTTATTATTTCGTTGACTGTAGGCGGTTTAATAGCTGCTGTATTCGGTTTAATTATCGGACTACCCGCCTTAAGACTAAAAGGCGACTATTTGGCAATCGTCACACTTGGTTTCGGTGAAATTGTTAAATCAATTTTCCAAAACACGAGCAGAGAATCTTTTGGCGGTGCATTAGGACTTGAGACACCAAGATACGACAAATCTACCTTATTTATTTTTGCATTTATCGTTTTAATAATCACACTTCTTGTAGTAATTAATCTTATGAACTCTAAGCACGGCCGTGCAATAACTTCTATTCGTGATAATGAAATCGCCGCTCGTGCAACGGGAATAAATGTAACAAAGTATAAATTGCTTACCTTTGTTGTATCATCGTTTTTTGCCGGAGTTGCAGGTGTACTTTACAGTTATTCAAACTACAATGTTCAAAGTTCAAAATTCGGTTACAATTATTCGATAGAAATTCTCGTTATGGTTGTTCTCGGCGGTATCGGCTCAATAAACGGTTCTATTATTGCCGCAGCTCTTATTACATTTATTAACACCGAACTTGCAACAATTCTCACGGGAAATCTTGCCGTTTTGCAGAATCTCTTGTATGCGGTAATCCTTATTATCATTATAATATACGGCAACTCCCCTGCCCTTGCAGGTTTGCGTGAAAAATATAATTTTGCAAAATTATTTAAGAAAACCGAAAAAAGAAAAGACCCGTCAGTTATAACTAATGATAAAGCAAAATGGTATAAAATTCCCACCAAAATTTCAATGGATGAACTGTTGTCCACCGAAATTTCCAACAACGAGCAGCAAGATTCAACCGATTTTGACGATAAAGGAGGTAATTAACCGTGAGTGATTATGTACTTGAAACTAAAAATCTCGGTATTACCTTTGGCGGTCTTAAGGCTGTTCAGGATGTTAATATTAAAATCAAAAAAAATCAAATATACGGACTTGTAGGTCCTAACGGTGCAGGAAAAACTACCGTTTTCAATATTCTTACGGGTGTTTATGCGCCGACAAGCGGATATTTTTATCTTGACGGTGAACAGTTAAACGGAAAATCACAAGAGAAAATCAATAAAAAAGGTATTGCGAGAACATTTCAAAATATCAGATTATTTAACAATATGAGTGTTATAAGAAATGTTCTGGTAGGTTTATCTAACAGACCTGAATATAAATGCGGATTTTTTACTTCAGTTTTCAGATTACCAAAGCATTTTAAGGTTGAAAAAGCCATGCGTGACCACGCAAAAGAACTGTTGAAAATTTTTGATTTATACGAAGAAAGAAATAATCTTTCTTCTAATCTTCCCTACGGTAAACAAAGAAAACTGGAAATCGCACGAGCTTTGGCTACAAATCCTAAGTTATTGTTGCTTGACGAACCGGCAGCAGGTATGAACCCTAATGAAACTGCCGATTTAATGAATATAATCAGAATGATTAGAGATAAATTTGATATTACCGTACTTTTAATAGAGCATGATATGAAATTTGTTTCAGGACTTTGTGACGAAATTACCGTTCTTAATTTTGGTACAGTTTTAGCACAGGGTGATACAACTTCTGCGTTAAACGACCCCGAAGTTATTAAGGCATATATCGGAGGTTAAAAATGGCATTACTTGAAGTTAATAACCTTGAGGTGTATTACGGAATTATTCGTGCACTTAAAGGAATAAGCTTTTCTGTTAACGAAGGCGAAATTGTAACACTGATAGGCGCTAACGGTGCCGGAAAAACAACCGCAATGCAAAGTATTATCGGTTATATTCCCAAAAAAGGCGGTAAGGTCGTTTTTAATAATACCGATATAACTAAAATGCCTTGTCATAAAATCGTTAAAACCGGTATGACTCAAGTGCCGGAACGCCGTCATATTTTCAAAGAATTAACAGTATATGAAAATTTACTTTTGGGCGGTTACCAAACAAAAGACCGTCAACAAATTAAAGACGACATTGCCGATGTATACGATAGATTTCCCCGTCTTAAAGAACGCCGCAACCAAATAGGCGGTACTCTTTCGGGCGGCGAACAACAAATGCTTGCTATCGGCAGAGCGTTAATGTGTAAACCTAAGCTTTTAATGCTTGACGAGCCGTCTATGGGGCTCTCCCCTTTACTTGTTGACGAAGTTTTTGACATTATAAAAACGATTAATAAAGAAAACGGAACTACTATTCTGTTAGTCGAGCAAAATGCCGGTAAATCTCTTGCCATATCGGATAGAGCTTATGTACTCGAAAACGGTGCCATTGCCCTTTCCGGAACCGGAAAAGAACTTATGGCAAGTCCTGATGTTAAAAAAGCTTATTTAGGCGGATAAAATTTAAGACCTATATACAAAAATGGTATATAGGTCTTTTTTTATGAAAAAAATGTGTCAAGAAACATCATAGCCGAAAAACCGAAAACTGTAAAAACTGTGGGCATAACATTTTTGTTATCCGTAACTGAATTAGGTATTAAATCGTTAACAATTACATATATCATACATCCGGCAGCAAATGCCAGAGAAATTGGTAAAATTGTACTTACATAACTGACTAATAACACTCCTAACAGTCCGAATATGGGTTCAACTATTGCTGATGCTTCCCCTATTATAAAGGAAAATTTCTTACTATGTCCTGCCGAATGTAACGGCAAAGAAATTGCGGCACCCTCAGGAAAGTTTTGTATTGCAATGCCGAAAGCAAGTATAGATGCGGAAATCAAAGTATTAATGTCATTTTTAGATGTCATTTCGCCAAAAGCCACTCCGACAGCAAGACCTTCGGGGATATTGTGAAGAGTTATCGACAATATCATTAAAAACAGACTGTTTGATTTGCTAATATCTTTGTTTATTTGACCGCTGAGCTTTATTTTGATGTTATCTATAACTTTACCTGCCAAAATCATAAAAACGGCGCCAAACAGAAAAGAAAGCGAGATAACAATACAACCTAACCGTCCGAATTTATCTGCCGATTTTTCTATTGCGGGTTCTAAAAGTGATAAATACGATGCTGCAAGCATTACTCCTGCCGAAAAGCCGAGCATAATTTTTTCGTAATTTTTATTATTTGATTTGAATATATAAACAGTTGCCGCACCGAGAGCAGTTACGCCCCAAGTAACAAGCGTGGCAACTAATGTAATAATTGTCTTAAAAAGCATAAATAATCCCCTTTGTAAACATTATATTTTACAAAAGGGATTTTTGATACAATACTGTTTATTGAGTTTCTTCAGGTTCCGGTACTTCAGGTTTTGGAGGTTCGTACGGTGTTACAGAAGACGTTTGCGAAGATGTAGTACTTTGAGTTTGAGACTCACTTGTTTGTGACTGTGTTTGTGAGTCGGTATTTTGTGTAGTATTTTCTTCTTCGCTCGATGTGTCTTTATACGAATCAGGCATTGCGCCGTGTTTTCCGTTACATGTTTTATATGAAACACCGGGAACGAAATATCCTGTTTCAGTAACAGAACAGTTTTTACCGGCGAGATTTCCGGTGAATTTGCAATACTTGCGTGTAATAACATCATCACATTTCGGAAACTCTTTTGTTTCAAGACCTTTATGGACATCAGTCATTATTGCTCTCCAAACTTCAGCAGCTGCACCGGCATTATATATATTATGTTGTTGGTCAAAACCGTACCAAACCGAACCTACATAGTAAGGAGTACCTGCAACCATCCATAAGTCGTAAGATTCACTTGAAGTACCGGTCTTTGCATAAGCTTTCATTTTACTATAGCTTCTTATTCTTCCGCCGGTACCTTGAGAGCCGTAAACAACATTTTGTAAAAGTTTATTCATTATAAATGCGGTTGCCGGTTTGATTGCTTGTTTACCCTCAATATCCGAGTTCATTACAAGTTCACCGTTTGCCCGTTCTATTTTATAATATGTTGTCGGCTCATAATATTTTCCGCCGTTACCGAAAACAGCATAAGCGGAAGCTGATTCGGTAGTCGTAATACCGTAAGTGCAACCGCCTAAGGCTAATGCCGATAAGTTTTTATCAGTATCAGTCAGGTGCTTCATTCCAAGCGATTCTGTTAAGAAACTATAAGATTTTTCAACACCCAAATCTTTTAATATGTGGCAAGGAATTGTATTTGCTGAGCGTTCAATAGCTTTACTAACAGACATATTACCGGCATAATAGCCGTACCATTCTTTAGGACCGGGCTTACCGTCTTTATAATACCTTTCGAGCGGTTTATCTTCAATAACCGTTCCGTAATTAATTACTCCGCTGTCAAGAGCAGGTGCATAAACACCGATAGGTTTCATAGTAGAACCGGGTTGTCTCGGAGCATTAACAGCACGGTTAAGTCCCCTGTTAACTGTCTTTTTACCTACACCGCCGACCAGTCCGACAATATGACCGCTGTAATCGGTAATAGTCATAGCCGACTGAACATTTTTACCAGCGGCTTTTTGAGGGAAATATCTCGGTACATTTTCATATACCTTTTCCATTTTTGACTGAATATCAGGATTAACGGTAGCATATATCTTATAGCCGCCGTTATAAAGCATCGTTGAAGCAACCTTATTGCTACAAGAATATTTCTCTGCCAAATCTCCTATTACTTCGTCAATTAAAGCATCAATAAAGTAATTATTAACAGGTACTTCGAAGTGACTTTTTTGAGTAGTGTCAAGAGTTACCGTTTCATCAAAAGCGCTTGAATATTCTTCATAGGTAATCAGGTCTTGTTCAAGCATCTTATCAAGAACTACTTTTCTTCTTGAATCGTTCTTTTCAGGGAACGAAACAGGGTTATTTGCAGACGGGTTTTTAGTTATTGCAGCTATTGAAGCACATTCGGAAAGCGAAAGTTCGCTAACATCTTTATTAAAATAATAGTTAGCGGCTACTTGTACTCCGCATATTCCGTTACCGAGTGAAATTGTATTTAGATATGCTTCAAGTATCGTTTCTTTATCGAGCATTTTTTCTACATAAAGTGCTCTTATTATTTCACGGAATTTTCTCGAAGCATTCTGCGTATTATCATTTGTAATGTTTTTTATAAGCTGCTGTGTTAATGTAGAACCGCCCTGATTGCCCGAGAGTATATTTACAAACGGCAACCAGTTAAGAAAGGCGGCACCTGTCCTTTTCCAGTCAACACCGGAATGTGAATAAAAACGCTGGTCTTCTATTGCGATAAAGGCATTAATAAGATTTTGCGGAACTTCCTTTATCGGTACCCAAATTCGGTTTTCGTCACCGTGAAGCCGTTTATATTCTTTCCAATCGCCCTTGTCGTCTTGAACATAAACGATAGATGTCATATTAAGCTCAAGATTTTTGATGCTGCTTACAACTTCGTTATGCGAAAACAAATTATAATCTTTTGAAGGAGAATCACTGCCGGCTATGGCTATTACAGTAAAAAATGACAATAATACTATAAGTATTGATAAGAATACACAGACATTTTTGAATAGTCTATCCATACAGAAACTCCTTTCGATTTTTATAACCATATAATTATAACATCATTATTAAAAATAATCAATTATTTTGTTATTATTAACAATTTAGTTACAATTATAATATATAATATATCGGTAAAGTAATGTAAAGAGGTAAACTATGCTTAAATTACAAAACATAAATAAGTCTTATAAGGTCGGCGATAATGTAACAGAAGCCTTAAAAGACATAAGTATTGAGTTCCGTGATAATGAATTTGTGTCGGTTTTAGGCCCTTCCGGTTGC
>JAZUIE010000045.1:0-84980 GCA_045642125.1 Acutalibacteraceae bacterium
GCAAAGTGCTGAAAGTCGGAGATATTAAGAAATTGCTTGAAATGCAGTAAATCCGAATGCATTCCTTCATATTGATGTTTCAAGCTTTTTCTGCTATAATACTATTAAACTAAGTGGTATTACTGTTGGTTCCTTGGCAACATATTGGCAACAAAAAATTGGATAGCCCAAGTTTTTTGGATAATACAGATAATAGAAATCCTACGAGCCAAATTACATAAACAAAATTGTTTAGGCTAAGAAATCAAAGGCGAGTGGGAGTAAACTTTTAGATTTATATGAAAAATAAAACAGTTGTCGGGAAACCGACAACTGTTTTTTATTTTTAGAAAAGGGGTTGACAAATTTAATACTTCGTGTTACGATGTATTATGTCAAGGGAGGTATTGTATGGATGTTCAGTTAAAAAGAGGACTGCTTGATGTGTGTGTTTTAGCCGCAATAAAAAGCGAAGACTCATACGGCTACAAAATAATTAAAGATATGAAGCCTTATATCGTACTTTCTGAATCTACTCTGTATACAATTTTGAAGCGGCTCGAACTTGCAAAAATGCTGACTGTAAGGACTGCTCAGTATGACGGAAGACTGCGAAAATACTATCACATTACAAAACTGGGATTAAAACGCATAGAAGATTTCAAAGACGAATGGGCGGAAATTTTGTCCATATACAAATTTGTGACTAAGGAGGAGGAATTTAATGGAAATAAATGATTTTTTTGACGAATTGAGAAAAAATCTAAAGGGTTTGCCTGAAAACGAGGTCGAAGAAAGACTTGCCTTTTACAAAGAAATATACTTTGACGAGCTTGAAGACGGTATACCTGAAGAAACAGCTCTTAAAAATCTCGGCAGTGTCAAGGAACTAACCGAGCAAATTATAACAGACATTCCCCTTTCAAAAATCTTAAAAGAAAAGATTAGACCTAAAAATAAACTCAGAATATGGGAAATTATACTTTTAGTATTAGGTTCGCCTATATGGCTTCCTCTTTTAATTGCAGCCTTAACCGTTATTCTCTCGCTTTATGTTGTATTATGGTCTGTAATCGTTGTTCTATGGGCTGTCTTTGCTTTCTTTATTGCCTGTGGTTTAACAGGCATAGCAGCAGGAATATACTTTGCCGTAGGCGGTAACATTCTTACGGGAATTGCCGTAATAGGTGCCGCAATTGTCTGCGCAGGACTTTCTGTTTTTGTGTTCTTCGGCTGCAAAGCGGCAACAAAAGGTATTCTAATTCTTACAAAGAAACTGGCGATTTGGGCTAAAAACTGTTTTATAAAAAAGGAGGAAGCAAAATGAGTAACACCACTAAAAAATGGCTTATTTTAGCGGCTTCTCTCGTGACGGTCGGAGCGATTATGTTTATAGCCGTAATGACGGCGTATCATTGGGATTTTTCCCGACTTAACACCGAGCACTTCAAAACAAACACTCATCAAACAAACGAAGAATTCAGTAATATAAAAATAAATACTGAAACTGCTGACATTAGCTTTGCTACATCGAGCGACAATACATGCAAAGTCGTTTGCTACGAAGAGGAAAAAACAAAACATTCCGTGTCTGTTAAGGACGGCACACTAACAATAACCGCTATGGACAACAGAGAATGGCACGAACATATAGGTTTTAGTTTTCATTCGCCTAAAATAACGGTTTATTTGCCGAAAACCGAATATGCTTCGCTCGTTATTAAGGAAAGCACCAGAGATATTGAGATACCAAATGAAATTAAGGTTGACAGTGCCGATATTTCTCTGAGCACCGGTGATATTAGGGTTAAAAATATCTCGGCGGGTAAAATTCGCCTTTCTTCTTCAACCGGTAACATTATCGTTTCTGATGTTACTTGTACGGGCGATATGAAAGCAAGTGTCACCACCGGCGATGTCAAAATCACCGATGTAACATGCCAAAACCTTATCTCAACCGGAAGTACAGGCGATATTTCCTTAAAAAGTGTAATTGCTTCAGGAAAGTTTACTGTAAAAAGAAGCACGGGAAATGTGCGTATAAAAGAAAGCGATGCGGAAAACTTAGAAATTAATACCGATACGGGCAATATAACCGGCTCTCTTATATCTTCAAAGGTTTTTATTGCCCATAGTGATACCGGTGATACTTATACACCCGAAACGACTTCGGGCGGAAAATGCAAAATTACCACTGACACGGGTAACATAAAGATTACGGTAAATGACTAAAAACAATAATAGGAAAAGCGCCTCAAGCCTATTGGCTTGGGGCGCTTAACATTTAGTACACACATCATCTCGGGAATGTCCCGAATACCTAAACTTTTCAGTTTAAGTAGCCGAAAATGTGAGAACTAACATATTGAGATTAAATTAACTCAATGATAGCCATTTCTGCGGCATCACCACGACGGCAACCGGTCTTGGTAATACGGCAATAACCACCGTTTACATCACTATACTTAGGAGCGATTTCGTTGAATAACTTTGCAACAACATCTTCCTTAGTAATAAAAGCCATAGCCTGACGTTTGCTATGAAGGTTGTTCGTCTTAGCGAGTGTAATATATTTCTCAGCCACTGACCTTACTTCTTTTGCTCTTGTAAGAGTTGTTTCAATCTTACCGTTTTCGAGCAAAAATGTTACCATTGCACGAAGCATTGCGGTTCTTTGGTCACTGGTTCTTCCAAGTTTACGAGTACCCGGCATTTATATCACTCCTTTTTTTATTCGTCATCTTTCTTGAGGCCAAAACCGTAAGAAGCGAGTTTTGCTATTACCTCTTCTAAAGATTTACGGCCTAAGTTACGAACCTTCATCATATCGTCTTCAGACTTATTGATAAGGTCTTCGACCGTATTGATACCTGCACGTTTTAAGCAGTTATAGCTTCTGACAGAAAGGTCAAGCTCATCGATAGTAAGGTCGAGAACTTTCTCGGTTTCGTCATCGGGTTTTTCCTGCATAATACTTGCGGCACCCTTAATGCCTTCGGTAAGGTTTAAGAAAAGTTCAAAATGTTCGATTAATATCTTTGCGGAAAGCGATACTGCTTCATTAGCAGAGATAGAACCGTCAGTCCAAACCTCAAGAGTAAGCTTACCCTTATCTACAACATTACCTACACGGGTATTATCAACAGTAAAGTTTGCTTTAAGAACAGGAGTGTAAATCGAATCAATCGGAATAACACCGATAATGTTTTGCTCGGGCTTATTTTGGTCAGCCGGAACGTAACCTCTTCCCTTTTCGAGAGTCAACTCCATATTGAGCTTTGCACCCTCGTCAAGAGTAGCGATATACATATCCTGATTAAGAATTTCAACTTCTGAATCTGCCTTAATGTCGGCAGCCGTAACAACACACGGGCCTTCTACATTGATGTAAGCCTTCTTCTGCTCGTCACAGTGAAGCTTAGCAATAACGCCCTTAAGGTTGAGAATAATCTCGGTTACGTCTTCCTTAACACCGGAAATAGTCGAAAATTCATGAACGATACCGTCAATCTTTACGGTTGTTATGGCAGCACCGGGGAGAATGGAAAGAAGAACTCTTCTCATACTGTTACCGAGTGTTGTAGCATAACCTCTTTCAAGCGGTTCCATTACGAATTTACCGTATTTTCCGTCTTCGGTTAATTCAAGTGTTTCAATTCTGGGCTTTTCAATTTCTATCATTAAAAGCTCCGTTTCTCCGCACGAAATAAATTTTTATAATGCAGTGCATAAGTGCGGATGACACTGCGTTAAAATTAAATTATCTTGAATAGAATTCGACAATAAGCTGTTCTTCAACAGGAGCTTCAATTTGCTCACGGTTCGGAAGATTTACAACCTTAGCGGTTAACTTATCACGGTCAACGTCTATCCATTCCGGTATCGGTTTTGCACTGTTTGCTTCAATAACTGCTTTAATCTTTTCGCTTGAGCGACTCTTTTCGCAAATGCTTACAGTGTCACCGGCTTTAAGAAGATAAGAAGCAATGTCAACTCTCTTACCGTTAACTTCAAAATGTCCGTGTCCTACGAGTTGTCTTGCTTCAGCTCTTGACGAAGCAAAGCCTACTCTGTAAACAACGTTATCAAGGCGGCTTTCGAGAATTTTCAAAAGGTTATCACCTGTAACGCCCTGTTTTCTTTCAGCAACATCAAAATAATGACGGAACTGATTTTCCTGAACACCATAGAAACGTCTTGCTGTCTGCTTAGCACGAAGCTGCAAGCCGTATTCGGATGACTTCTTTCTACCTTGTCCATGTTGGCCGGGTGCATAACCTCTGATGCCTATTGAACATTTATCAGAATAGCAGCGTTCGCCCTTTAAGAACAACTTTTGTCCTTCTCTGCGGCAAAGTCTGCAAACTGCTCCGGTATATCTTGCCATCTGTTACACCTCCAAAAAATTTGTAACAAAAAGTTTTTTGTAATTATACACGTCTTCTCTTGGGAGGACGGCAGCCGTTATGCGGAATCGGGGTTACATCTTTAATCATATTAACCTCAAGACCGGCTGACTGCAAAGCTCTAATAGCAGCTTCACGTCCAGCACCGGGACCTTTAACATAAACCTCAACAGTCTTAAGACCGTGCTCCATAGCTGCCTTTGCTGCCATTTCAGCGGCACTTTGTGCTGCGAAAGGAGTGGACTTCTTAGAACCACGGAAACCGAGTTCACCGGCAGATGCCCATGAAAGAGCATTACCGTTAATGTCGGTAATTGTAACTATTGTGTTGTTGAAGGTGGACTGAATATGAGCGGCACCACGTTCAATGTTTTTCTTTTCACGGCGGCGGCGTGAACCGGTCGCCTTTTTAGCAGTAGCCATTTATTCTTCCTCCTACTTACTTTTTCTTGTTAGCTATCGTTCTCTTGGGTCCCTTGCGTGTACGTGCATTGGTCTTTGAACGTTGTCCTCTTACGGGGAGACCTTTGCGGTGACGAAGGCCACGATAACTACCGATTTCGATAAGTCTTTTAATGTCAAGAGCTACGGTACGGCGACGGTCACCTTCAACCTGAAGGTTATGGTCGATGTACTCACGAAGCTTGGAAATATCTTCCTCTGACAAATCCTTAACTCTTGTATCGGGGTTTATTCCGGTATCGGCAAGGATTTTTTTAGATGTTGTAAGACCGATTCCGAAGATGTAAGTGAGTCCGATTTCAACTCTCTTTTCGTTCGGAAGGTCAACACCAGCAATACGTGCCATTTATAAAAGCACCTCCATATTAAAGTTTGAGTAAATTAACCCTGACGCTGTTTATGCTTCGGGTTCTCACAGATAACCATGACTTTACCCTTACGCTTAATAACTTTGCATTTTTCGCAAATCCTTTTTACAGAAGGTCTGACTTTCATTTGGATTTACCTCCTAAAATTTTACCTATTATTTAGAACGCCAAGTTATGCGTCCTTTTGACAGGTCATACGGGGACATTTCAACCGTTACCTTATCGCCGGGAAGTATTCTTATGAAATTCATACGAAGCTTGCCGGAAATATGGGCGAGTATTTGATGTCCGCCTTGGATTTCTACCTTAAACATTGCATTTGGCATAGCCTCAACAACGGTTCCTTCAAGTTCAATCATATCTTCTTTTGACATATTTTCTTTCTCCCTTTTAATATTTGATAGAACATTTATTACGGCTCGGTCATAATCTTAGGACCGTTTGCGGTAATTAGGATTGTATGTTCAAAATGTGCGGAAAGTGAGCCGTCTTTCGTCAGCACCGTCCAACCGTCAGGTTGAACCGATACACTGTGTTTTCCGGCATTAATCATCGGCTCGATGGCTATTGTCATACCGGGAAGCAAACGTACTCCCCTTCCGGGAGTGCCAAAATTAGGTACTTCCGGGGGCTCATGCATTTCGGTTCCTATGCCGTGTCCGACAAAATCTCTTACTACTGAAAAGCCCCGTTCTTCAACATACCTTTGAACAGCGTATCCTATATCACCGATTCTACTGCCGGGACGGGCCGCAGCGATTCCTTCATAAAGGCTCTCTTTGGTCGTGTCCATCAGCCGCTTTGCCTCAGCGGAAACATCGCCACAGGCAAATGTGGCAGCATTATCACCGTGATATCCGGAAAATTTTGCACCAAGGTCAACACTTACTATGTCACCTGCGCAAATTTTACGCTTTTTACTCGGTATGCCGTGAATTACCTCGTTGTTGATAGATATACAAGCGGTTGCGGGATAGCCCTCATAGTTTTTGAAGTTCGGAACTGCGCCCTTGCTTCTTATAAACTTTTCAGCTAACTCGTCAAGCTCGGCAGTAGTAACTCCCGGCTCAACCGCATTGCCAACTAACTGTAATGCTTGTGCCGATATTCTGCAAGCTTCTCGCATTATGCTAAGCTCACGCTCGGTTTTAAGCACTATCATAATTATATCTCCGAAAGTGCCTTGAATACAAGAGCAGTCGTGTCCGAAACATCGTCCTGTCCTTCTACCGTCAGCAACTTATCTTGTGCACTGTAATAGCTCTTTAACGGCTCTGTTTGTTCGTGATAGATATTTAATCTGTTCTTTACGGTTTCGGGCTCATCGTCCTTACGGATAACAAGCTTACCGCCGCAAACATCACATATACCGTCCACCTTAGGCTTTCTATAGTCAAGATGGAAACTCGCACCGCACTTTTCGCAAACCCGTCTGCCTGACATACGCTTTACGATTTCGCTGTCTTCAACTTCTATTGAAAGAGCAGCATCTATCTTTACGCCCATTTTGTCAAGTGCTTCGGCTTGTGGAATTGTACGGGGAAAACCGTCAAGTATAAATCCGTCTTTACAGTCGGACTTTTGAAGCCTTTCCTCGATGATACCTATTACAACCTCATCGGGAACAAGCGCACCTTTGTCGATATATTCTTTTGCTTTCTTTCCCATTTCGGTGCCGTCTTTTAATGCGGCACGGATAATATTACCCGTTGAAATGGTCGGAATATTGTATTTTTCAGAAATTTTTTCTGCTTGGGTGCCTTTACCGGCGCCCGGAGCTCCCAATAATATAAGGTTCATACTTTTATCTCCTTAATCAAGGAAGCCCTTGTAGTGGCGCATCATCATTTGCGATTCAAGATTCTTAACGGTATCAAGGGCAACGCCTACCATAATGAGTATGGAAGTACCGCCTAAGGATACGTTTATTCCGCCTACATTACCTATAACGATAGGAAGAATAGCTACAACGCTTAAGAAAATTGCACCGATAAGTGTAATTCTCGAAAGAATCTTCGAAATGAAATCAGATGTCGGTTTGCCGGGACGGATACCCGGAATAGCTCCGCCGTTCTTACGCAAGTTGTTAGCCATTTCAACCGGATTAAACTGAATTGTTGCATAGAAATATGCAAAAGCAATGATTAAAATGAAATAGATTACTGCGTAGAACACACCTCTCGTGCTGAAAAGTGTTAAGAACTTATACCATGACGGTTCGCTGCCTACGGCATACTTCTTTGCAAACGAAAGAATCATTGTAGGAAGCATAAGTATTGACGAAGCAAAGATGATGGGCATAACACCTGACATATTAACCTGAATCGGAATATGTGTGTTTTGACCGCCGTACATCTTGTTGCCGACAACACGCTTAGCATACTGAACAGGCAAACGGCGTTCTGCATTGGTCATCCAAACGATGAATGCTATAACAACCAAGAAAACAACTACGATGCCTATAACAGCAACCGAATGCGCCTTGAAATTCTTATAAAGAACCTCGAAAGCTTGCGGACCACGGGACAAAATACCGGCAAAAAGAAGTATTGAAATACCGTTACCGATACCCTTTACATCTATTTGCTCACCGAGCCACATAACGAGTGCGGAACCTGCCGTAAAGGCAAGAACTATAACAAACGCTGCGAAGATTACGGGCTTTCCTGTTACCGTTAAGAAACTTGAGTTTCTAAGATAGAAGAAATATGCCGTACCTTGAATAAGCGAAAGTCCTATCGTTGTATAACGGGTGATAGTCGCAAGTTTCTTCTGTCCCTCTTCGCCTTCTTTGGAAAGACGCTCAAGGGCAGGTATTGCAACACATAACAACTGAATGATAATTGAAGAGTTGATGTACGGAGTAACCGACATTGCGAAGATTGCGCCGTATTCAAGTCCGCCACCGGTCAAAATTGACAGGTAGTTAAAGAAGTCATTAGTTGTTGATGCGTCCCAAAGTCTTGAAACATTTATATAGGGAACCGGAATTACGGAACCTATTCTGAAAATGATGATAATAAAGATGGTGAAAAGTATCTTATTGCGAAGTTCTTTGACTCTCCACGCATTTTTAAGAGTTTCGAGCATCTTAAATCACCTCAGCCTTTCCGCCTGCGGCATTTATCTTTTCAGCAGCAGAAGCGGAGAATGCATTAAGATTAACGGTAAGCTTCTTTGTAAGTTTTCCGTTTCCGAGAACCTTAACCGGCTTATCTGCCTTCTTTATTATTCCCTTTGTTTGAAGAGCAGCTGCATCTACAACGGCTCCGTCCTCAAAAGTTTCAAGAGCGGACACATTGATAGCCAACCATTCTTCTGCAAAAATATTATTAAAGCCACGCTTAGGTACACGTCTTTGCAAAGGCATTTGACCGCCTTCGAAGCCCGGTCTCATACCGTGACCGGCACGAGCCTTTTGACCTTTATGTCCCTTACCGGCAGTCTTGCCGTTACCGGAACCGTGGCCTCTTCCTATACGCTTTGATTCCTTTGTAGAACCGAAAGCAGGAGACAATTCATGCAATTTCATTGTTCGCACCTCCTTGTTAGATTAGCGGGTTTACCGCAACCGCAAACATTTTGCGGTAAATTACTTTTACTTGCCTTCAACTGAAACAAGATGTGAAATCTTATTGATTTTACCCTTGGTCTGAGCGTTGTCCGGCTGAACCGTAACATCGCCGACTTTATGAAGGCCGAGTGCGTGAGCAGTTGCAATCTGGTCTTTCTTGGAACCGATTGTGCTCTTTACGAGTTTAATTGTAAGGCCGGCAGCCTTTTTATTTGTTGCCATATTGCTGCTCCCCCTTAACCTAAGATTTCCTGTGGCTTTTTACCACGGACAGCTGCAACCTGTTCAACGTCACGAAGTGCTGCAAGTCCTGCAACAGTGGCACGAACTACATTGCACGGATTGTTTGAACGCAAAGCCTTTGTACGGATATCTTTAATTCCTACAATTTCAACAACATCACGAACTGCGCCACCTGCGATAACGCCGGTACCGGGAGCAGCCGGTTTAAGAAGAACACGACCTGCGCCGAATTCACCGATTATTTCATGCGGAATTGTTTTACCCTTCAAAGAAACCTTAATAAGGTTTTTCTTGGCGTCTTCTATACCCTTACGGATAGCATCAGGAACTTCTCCAGCTTTACCGAGACCGTAACCTACGATACCGTTGCCGTCACCGACAACTACTAAGGCTGCGAACTTCATAATGCGTCCGCCCTTTACGGTTTTTGATACACGGTTAATGGAAACGACACGTTCCTGCAAATCTAATGTTGATGCATCAATATTTGTAGCCAAAAGTATTCCTCCTCCTTATTAGAACTTGAGGCCGCCCTCACGGGCACCAGCGGCTAGCTCCTTGACACGGCCGTGATAAATGTATCCGCCACGGTCAAATACGACCTCAGTGATACCTTTAGCTGCGGCACGTTCAGCTATTTTAAGTCCAACCTTTTTGGCGCCTTCACAGTTACCTGCATTATCGCCGAAATCTTTTTCGTTTGAAGATGCGGCAGCAAGTGTAACGCCGTTTACATCATCGATAAGCTGGGCGTAGATGTAGCTGTTGGAGCGGAATACATCAAGACGGGGAGTTTGGGCTGTTCCCGTAATCTTAGAACGAACACGGGCATGGCGCTTAACTCTTGCCTTATTACTATCAGGTTTATTAACCATTTTTCATACACTCCTTTATTACTTCTTAGCACCCTTCGCTGCTTTACCTTCTTTGCGGCGGATATGTTCGCCTTCGTACTTAATACCTTTACCCTTATAAGGCTCAGGCGGACGCTTCTTGCGAACATCTGCGGCAAATTGGCCAACGAGTTGCTTATCGGCACCGCTGATTACTACCTGGTTAGGACCGGGTACTTCAATCTTGATGCCATCTACTTCGGGGACGATAACCTGATGTGAAAAACCTAAGTTCATAACAAGGTTATTGCCCTGCTTTTGTGCACGGTAACCGACACCGTTTATTTCAAGTGTCTTTGAGTAGCCTTCCGTAACACCTGTTACCATATTGGCGATAAGAGTACGGGTAAGACCGTGTAATGCACGGTGTTCCTTATTATCGCTCGGACGGGTAACGTTTATTTCGGTACCCTCTACTGCAACGGTGATATCAGAATTAAACTCATATTTAAGTTCGCCCTTGGGTCCCTTTACCGTAATGTTGTTGCCGTCAATCTTAACATCAACACCTGCCGGTATGGTGATGGGCTTTTTACCTATTCTTGACATTCCCTTGCACCTCCTTACCAGATGTAAGCGAGAACTTCGCCGCCGACATTGGCGATACGAGCCTGCTTATCTGTCATAATACCCTTAGAGGTGGAAAGGACTGCTATACCGAGGCCCTTCATAACCTTCGGCATATCCTCTACATTTGTATAAATACGCAGACCCGGTTTAGATACACGGCGAATGCCGGTTATGGTCTGTGACTTATTCGGGCCGTACTTCAAAACGATATGAATTACGCCCTGTTTACCGTCATCATTAACGGTAAAACTTGTGATGTAACCTTCATCAAGTAAAATTTGAGCAATTGCCTTTTTTACCTTTGATGCCGGAACATCTACCGAATCGTGTTTTGCTGCTGATGCATTACGAATTCTCGTAAGCATATCAGCTATCGTATCGGTGATTTGCATACCGTAAACCTCCTTCTAGCGATTTTACCTTGTGTAATCGCTTTTTACCTTACCAGCTTGCTTTCTTTACGCCCGGAATCTCGCCTTTGTATGCGAGTTCACGGAAGCATATACGGCAGATGCCGTATTTACGAAGATAAGCATGCGGGCGGCCACAGATTTTGCATCTGTTATACTCTCTTGTTGAATACTTAGCAGGACGGGCCTGTCTAACCTTCATAGATGTTTTAGCCATAATTCCTTCTCCTTATCTTGCAAACGGAGCGCCCATAAGACTTAATAATTCACGGGCTTCTTCATCTGTCTTTGCGGTAGTAACAAAAATAATGTCCATACCTCTAACCTTATCGATTTTATCGTACTCGATTTCAGGGAAAATCAACTGCTCTTTTACGCCCATGGCATAGTTGCCACGACC
Organism: Acutalibacteraceae bacterium; assembly: GCA_045642125.1. Classification (GTDB taxonomy): domain Bacteria; phylum Bacillota; class Clostridia; order Oscillospirales; family Acutalibacteraceae; genus UBA737. The sequence continues at coordinate 11,306 of JAZUIE010000045.1, forward strand.
GTCAAATGCATCGGGATTTATACCTCTGAAGTCTCTAACTCTCGGAAGCGCAGCATTGAAAAGTCTTTCAACAAATTCATACATTCTTTCGCCTCTTAAAGTTACCTTGGCACCGATAGGCATACCGGCACGGAGTTTGAAGTTAGCAACCGACTTTTTAGCACGGCAGGGTACGGCCTTTTGACCGGTTATCTTACCGAGGTCGGTAATTGCAGCGTCAATAACCTTTGCGTTATCTTTTGCTTCGCCGCAACCTACATTTATAACAACTTTCTCGAGCTTCGGAATCTGCATGACGCTCTTATAGTTAAACTTTGTCATCAATGCAGGAGCAATTGACTTCTTATATTCGTTCGACAATGTTGACATGTCATGTCCTCCTTACTCTTAAAAAGTTTCGCCGCATTTTTTGCAAACACGGTCTTTTTTGCCGTCCTCGTAGAACTTTGTGCCTACACGGGTGGCTTTTCCGCACTTCGGGCAAACAATTTGTACTTTACAAGCGTAAATTGCGCCTTCGGTTTCAATTATTCCGGACGGGTCGCCGGCTTTTTTCGGCTTAACATGTTTCTTAACCTTGTTAATGCCTTCAACGATAACTTTGCCTTCTTTGGGGCTTACCTGAAGAACCTTACCGGTCTTCATTTTACCGTTATCAGCCTTGCGGTCCTTTTTATCACCGGTTAACAATACTACTGTATCGCCTGTCTTAATGTGAAGCTTACTCATATTCTTTTACCTCCCATTAAAGTACTTCCGGAGCGAGTGACAAGATTTTGGTGTATTCATTGTCACGAAGCTCACGGGCTACCGGCCCGAAAATCCGGGTTCCTCTCGGGTTCTTATCATCACGGATAAGAACAGCCGCATTTTCGTCAAATCTAATATATGTGCCGTCACTGCGACGAAGACCTTTTGCGGAACGAACCACAACCGCCTTTACAACATCGCCCTTCTTTACAGTACCACCCGGAGTGGCCTTCTTAACAGAAGCTACGATGACGTCGCCAATGTTGGCGTACCTCCTTTTGCTGCCTCCAAGAACACGGATGCACATGATTTCTTTTGCACCTGTATTGTCGGCAACCTTGAGGTAACTCTGTTGTTGTATCACAGTGGTTTCCTCCTTGCAGCCAAATTACTTAGCTTTTTCGATTATTTGGGCAACACGCCATCTCTTGTCTTTTGAGAGAGGTCTTGTTTCCATAATAAGAACTCTGTCGCCTACGCCACATTCGTTATTCTCATCATGTGCCTTTAATCTGATTGTGTTTTTGATAATCTTCTTATAGAGCGGGTGCTTAACGTTGTCTTCAATGGCAACAACAACGGTTTTGTCCATCTTGTCGCTTACAACCTTACCTACTCTTGTTTTACGAAGGTTTCTTTCTTCCATTAAAGTTTACCTCCCCTTACTAAGCTTCTTTGCTGTTTTCAGCGATTTCTTTTTCTCGAATTAAGGTTTTAACACGAGCGATATCCTTTTTAACAGCACCTATACGCATAGGATTGTCGAGCTGATTGATAGCATGTTGAAAACGAAGGTTGAATAATTCTTCCTTGAGTTTTGTAAGCTTTTCATTAAGCTCAGGTAAAGTATTATCTCTAAGTTCCTTTGCTGTCATTATTGCTCACCGTCCGTTTCCTTAGTAACAAACTTACACTTAATAGGAAGTTTGTTGGCTGCAAGACGCATAGCTTCTCTTGCAAGTTCTTCATTAACACCGCCGATTTCAAACATAACACGGCCGGGCTTAACAACTGCTACCCAATATTCCGGAGAACCTTTACCGGAACCCATTCGGGTTTCAGCCGGTTTTTCGGTTATCGGCTTATCAGGGAAAATCTTTATCCAAACCTGACCGCCACGCTTGATGTAACGGGTCATGGCAATACGGGCAGCCTCTATCTGATTAGAGGTTATCCATGCAGGCTCTAAAGCCTGTAAACCGTAGTCGCCGTGGCTTACCTTCGTACCTCTTGAAGCGGCACCGGTAAGTCTGCCACGCTGAACTCTACGGTACTTAACACGTTTAGGCATTAACATTAACGAGCGCCTCCTTTTTTAGCGGTACGGCGGTTCTCATTAAGAACCTCGCCTTTATAAATCCAAACCTTAACACCGATTCTGCCGTAGGTTGTGTTAGCCTCTGCAAAACCGTAGTCAATGTCTGCACGCAAAGTCTGAAGCGGAATTGTACCTTCATGATAGCTTTCGCTTCTTGCGATTTCAGCACCGCCTAAACGGCCTGAACATTTTGTTTTGATACCCTTAACGCCGAGTCTCATTGCTCTTCCTATAGAAAGCTTCATAGCTCTACGGAAAGAAATACGTTTTTCAAGCTGAACAGCAATATTTTCTGCAACTAACTGTGCATTGGTATCGGGGTTTTTAATCTCAACAATGTTGATAACAACATTTTTGCCGAGTATTGCCTGACATTTTTCACGCAACTTCTCAATTTCTGCACCGTTGCGGCCTATTACTATGCCGGGCTTTGCACAATGAATGTGTAATCTAACCTTCTTGTCGTCACGCTCGATTTCTACCTTAGCAACACCTGCTGCTGCAAGAGTGTTTTTAAGATATTTACGGAGGTTGTAGTCCTCAACCAAAGTGTCACCGAAGGTGCTGTCCTTGGCAAACCAACGTGAGTCCCAGTTTTTAATTACACCTACACGGTATCCGTGCGGATTAACTTTCTGGCCCATAATTTAACCTCCCTTTCTTAATCTTCACGTTCCTTAAGAACGATAGTCATATGGCTTGTTCTCTTTAAGATGCGATGTGCTCTGCCGTGGTCCTTGGCTCTTATTCTCTTAAGAGTCGGTCCGGGGCATACCATACATTCTGCAACATAAAGTTTGGACATATCCATACTCTTTTCTTCTGCATTAGCCATAGCTGAATGTAAAAGCTTCTCTAAATACTCACAAGCAGACTTAGGAGTAAATTTGAGAATAGCCATTGCTTTTTGTGCATCCTCGTTACGGATAAGGTCCATAACGATTTTCACCTTACGGGGTGAAATACGGGCAAATTTAAGTGTAGCCCTTGCTTCCATAATTTAACTCTCCTTTCGGCTGCTTACTTACCGGTGGTCTTTGCACCTGCATGACCCTTAAAGGTTCTTGTAGGAGCAAACTCGCCGAGCTTGTGTCCAACCATATCTTCGGTTACATATACCGGAACGTGTTTACGTCCGTCATGTACCGCAAAAGTATGTCCGACGAAATCGGGGAATATGGTTGACGAACGGCTCCAAGTTTTAAGAACTCTCTTTTCACCGGCTTCATTCATTTTAACGACTCTGTTGTACAATGCTTCTTGTACATAAGGGCCTTTTTTAATGCTTCTTCCCATTATGAAATCTCCTTTCGTCTGACTTACTTACGGCGTGTTACGATATACTTATCGCTTGCCTTATTCTTCTGACGAGTCTTGTAACCCAAAGTAGGTTTACCCCAAGGAGTTACAGGGCCCGGACGTCCTACAGGTGACTTACCTTCACCACCGCCGTGCGGGTGGTCGTTCGGGTTCATTACAGAACCTCTTACGGTAGGTCTCCAACCCATGTGACGCTTACGACCGGCTTTACCGTAGTTTACATTGGCATGTTCGGGGTTTGATACAACACCTACAGTTGCCATGCAATTTTCCGGTACGTTACGGAGTTCGCCAGAGGGCAAACGCAAAAGTGCCATGCCGTTTTCTTTTGCCATAAGCTGAGCCATATTACCTGCGCTACGGGCGAGTTGAGCGCCCTTGCCCGGATAAAGCTCAATGTTATGAACTACAGTACCTACAGGCATATTGATAAGCGGAAGTGCGTTACCCGGCTTAATATCGGCATCGGGACCGCTGACTATCTTATCGCCTACTTTTAATTCCTGCGGTGCAATAATGTAACGCTTCTCGCCGTCTTCATACTGAACGAGGGCGATGAATGCAGAACGGTTCGGGTCATATTCAAGAGTTAAAACGGTAGCGGTTACTCCGAAACGCTCTCTCTTGAAATCTATAACTCTGTACTTTCTGCGGTTTCCGCCGCCTCTGTGGCGAACGGTTATTCTGCCGTAGCTGTTGCGTCCGGCATTCTTTTTAATCGGTTCAAGCAAACTTCTTTCAGGTGCTACCTTTGACAACTCGGAATAATCCATAGTAGTCATATTACGGCGACCGTTAGTAGTCGGCTTATAATGTTTTATTGCCATTTGTTTCACTCTCCTATTTTGGCTTAGCGAAGCTTTATGCTTCATACATCACCGGAAATCTTTCTTGATTTCCAACGTTCTTTATTTCTTATTAAAGCAAACCGTCAAAGAATTCAATCGGTTTAGAATCAGCCTTTAAGGTTACTATTGCTTTCTTAAAGGAAGCGGTATAACCTTCATATCTGCCCATTCTTCTTGCTTTTCCACGAACGTTGATGGTGTTTACCTTGGCAACGTCAACCTTGAACAACTTTTCAACAGCATCAGCAATTTGATACTTGTTGGCGTCCTTAGCGACCTTGAAGGTGTATTTCTTGTCGGCGATGCCTGACATACTCTTTTCGGTAATTACCGGAGCAATAATGATATCCTGTGCGGTTTTCATTATGCGTACACCTCCTCTATCATCTTAACGGCAGCCTTAACGACAACCAAAGTGTCGGCGTTAACAATGTCGTAAGTGTTAATCGTATTAACCTGAGCAGCCTTTGCACCCTCGATATTGCCTATCGAACGAACTGCAAACTTGTTGTTTTCAGGAAGAACGATAAGAACTTTCTTCTTAGCACCGATTGCCTTTAAGCATTCGGCAACAGTCTTTGTCTTATACTCTGTAATATTAAGTTCGTCTAAAACAATCATATCGCCTGTGTTAACCTTATCGGAAAGCGCAGACTTAAGAGCTAAACGGCGAACCTTTTTGTTGAGAGAATAAGAATAATCTCTCGGCTTCGGAGCATGAACGATACCGCCGTGTCTCCACTGCGGAGCTCTTGTTGAGCCCTGACGTGCATGACCTGTGCCCTTTTGTCTCCACGGCTTCTTGCCGCCGCCGGAAACCTCTGTACGGGTTAAGGTGGACTGTGTACCCTGACGCTTGTTAGCAAGGAAATTTACAACTGCCATGTGCATAACAACGGCGTTAACCTCGATACCGAAAACAGCATCGTTTAATTTCATTGTGCCGACCTTTGCGCCACTCATATCAACTACTTTAATACTTGCCATATCGAATACACTCCTTTCCTTAAGCCTTTACGCTATCGAAAAGAACTACGATACCGCCCTTGGGACCGGGAACGGCACCCTTAACTGCGATAATATTCTTTTCTGCGTCAACTTTAACTACTGAAAGGTTTTGAACGGTAACACGTTCATTACCTAAATGACCTGCCATCTTCTTGCCCTTGAATACTCTTGAAGGACTGGAACAAGCACCGAGTGAACCACCGTGACGGTGAACAGGACCTGAACCGTGGGTTTCCTTAAGGCGTCCGAAATTCCAGCGCTTAATAGTACCGGCATATCCCTTACCCTTGGAAGTACCTCTTACATCAACAGCTTCGCCTTCTGCAAAGATGTCAGCCTTAATTATGTCGCCTACGTTCATAGCGCTTGTGTCCTCAAAACGGAACTCACGAAGAACTTTCTTGGGAGCTACATCGCCTTTTGCGAAGTGTCCCTTCATAGGCTTATTTACCTTTGAAGCTTTAAGATCGGAAAAACCAACCTGTACTGCTTCGTAACCGTCATTCTCTGCGGTCTTCTTCTGAGAGATTACGCAGGGTCCTGCTTCAATAACAGTAACCGGAATGACATTACCGTTTGTATCAAAAAGCTGGGTCATACCGAGCTTCTTGCCAACGATTCCCTTTTTCATTTTCTTTTCCTCCTAATGGTTATTGGTCAGCATTGCTGACTTGACCTCTCCGGCAGATATATCGGAAACTCAATACATATATAATATATATTAAAGCTTAATCTCGATTTCTACACCGGCGGGGAGCTCAAGGCCCGTAAGTGCCTCAACAGTTTTGTTTGAGGGACGGATTACGTCAATGAGCCTTTTGTGTGTTCTCATCTCGAATTGCTCACGGCTGTCCTTATACTTATGAACGGCACGCAAAATAGTTACAACTTCCTTTTCGGTCGGGAGCGGCACGGGGCCTGATACCCTAGCGCCTGTACGTTTAGCGGTTTCCACAATCTTTTCAGCGGACTGGTCTACAAGTGCATGGTCGTAACCTTTAATACGAATTCGGATTTTTTCTTTCACTGCCATGTGAATTACGCCTCCTTAATTAGTTGGCGGGCAAAACTTACACCGTACCGTGTGTTTCATTGCGGTACAATATAAAACCGGCATTGCTGGGGTTACAGACAATTCCGGACGGCAACCGAGTTGCCGTTGGCACAAAGATTCGCAAGTATCTTTATGCGCTCTGATGTTCTTTCGCCCGGTTTGAAAATCGGACATACTCCGCAGAAATTTCCCGACTTAAAGTCGGCCACCTCCTGCATCAACGCATGTTTTACGCCACATTTTCGCAGCGTACCTGAATATAATATCACAAACAATTCCAAATTGCAAGTACTTTTTTTAAGTTTTTTCAGACTTTTTTATAAACCTTATTTTAAGATTTTTTTGCGCAGTTTCGCATATTTTAAGATTGCTATTTGGGTTTTTGCGTCTTTTATCTCTCCGCTTAAAACCATATCGATTGCTTTTTGAAGCGGAACCTTTTCGACACTTAAAAACTCGTCACTGTCGAGCTCTTGTTCCTTAAAGCTGAGTTTATTTGCCGCAAAAAGCCAAATTATCTCTCCGCAGTATCCGGGTGTCGGATAAAGCTCACCTAACGGGTAAAAGTTTTGAGCCACAGCACCCGTTTCTTCCTTAAGTTCTCTTTTGCCGCACAAAAGCGGGTCTTCCCCGTTTTTATCCCTTTTCCCTGCCGGTATCTCGTATATTACTTCTCCGTACGGATAACGGAACTGTTTTACAAGCAAAATGTTTTCGTTTTCGTCTTCGGCAATTACGGCCACACCGCCGGGGTGTTCTATCACTTCCCTTTTTGCTGTTTCGTTATTGGGAAGCAAAGCCTCGTCTACTCTGAGATTTATAATTTTGCCCTTATATTCGTATTTTTGTTTTAAGGTTTTTTCTTCTAAATTCATTAAATTCGTCTCCTTTATATATATATGTATATAGAAGCCCTTAAAAGAAAGGAACGGTTTTATGGAAAATTTAGGTTTAACAAGCGAACTCGATTATGCAAAAATGCAAAGGATAATAAACAAAATTACATCTAAGTATCAATTTGCAAAGAAAATAAGCTTAGGCAAAAGCTTACTCGGCAGAGATATTACGGCAATAAAGCTCGGCACTGCCGAAGATTATGCGCTTTACACGGCGGCATTTCACGGAAGCGAACATATAACGACTAATGTTTTACTTATGTTTTTAGAAGAATTATGCCACGCTACCCAAAACGAAACGGTAATAAGCAAACTAAAAGCCCGTTCGATTTACGAAAGAGGCGTAATAATAGTGCCCCGAGTTAACCCTGACGGTTGCGAAATTGCAATACACGGTAAATATGCTGCCGCAAACAGAAAAAAAGAAATCGAAAAATATTGCGGCGGTGATTACATACATTATAATGCGAATGCCAGAGGTGTAGATATTAACCATAATTTTGATGCAGGTTTTTATGAACTGAAAGAAAAAGAAAAAAGTATGGGCATTACGGGACCTAATAAAACAAGATTCGGCGGATATGCACCCGAAAGTGAGCCCGAAACCAAAGCACTCGTAAAGCTTACAAAAGAAAAAAATATAAGAACTGCTCTTTGTCTTCATTCGCAAGGAAGAGTAATATATTGGTCTTACGGCGATAAAATGCCAAAGCACTCTCTTAAAATGGCGCAAATACTTAAAAGTGTTTCTTCGTACTCGCTCGAAACGGCAACGGGCATTGCCGAGGGCGGCGGCTTTAAGGACTATTTTATAAAAGAATACAAAAGACCTGCCTTTACTCTCGAAATAGGTAAAGGCGAAAACCCGCTTCCCATTACAGAGGCTCCCGACTTATACGGAGAAATAAAAGAGCTTTTAAGTGTTTTTGCAATAATGTAATTATACAAAAAACCTATAAAAAAATCAAGTTGCAACCATAGGTTGTAAAATAAAAGCAACCTGCCGTTGCTTGACAAAATGGGACTTTACACATAAAATGTAAACTGCGCCGTTACACACGGTGACTAAAAAACTGTTATTAAGGCGGTAAAAAAATTTATGTGTGGAATAGTAGGTTTTACAGGCAAAACCCCCGCAGCTCCCTTTTTACTTGACGGCCTTTCAAAGCTTGAATACAGAGGCTATGACTCGGCAGGTATTGCCGTAATAAATGACGGAAAAATCGGCAGTGAAAAAACTGTCGGAAGAATAAAAGCATTAAAGGATAAAACAAATAACGGTGCAACCGTTTTGGGCGCTACCGGTATAGGTCATACAAGATGGGCAACCCACGGTGTCCCTTCTATTGAAAATGCGCACCCGCATTTTTCCGAAAACAGAAAGTTTGCGGTTGTACATAACGGAATAATCGAAAACTATACGGTTTTGCGTGAACAGCTTAAAAACGAGGGCGTAAAGTTCGCCGGTCAGACCGATACGGAAGTTGTACCGCATCTTTTGGCAAAATACTACAACGGTGACTTAAAGGCTACCGTTAAAAAGGTTGTAGATATGCTCGAAGGCTCTTTTGCTTTGGGTATTATTTGCTCTGACTATCCCGATACATTAGTTGCCGCAAAGAAATTCAGTCCCTTAATTATAGGTACTGCGAGTGACTGCAACATTATAGCATCGGACGTTACCGCAATTGCCGCAGTTACAAAGGATATTATTTATCTTGAAGACGGTGACATTGCAGTTATTACTCCCGAAAATATTACCCTTTATAATAAGGAAGACAAGGAAATTACTCCTACCGTAAATCAAATAACTTGGGATGTTTCGGCGGCCGAAAAAGGCGGCTTTGACCACTTCATGATGAAAGAAATATTCGAACAGCCCCGTGCCGTTGAGCAAACCCTTTCGGGCAGAATTAAAAACGGCAAAGCTTATTTCGAAGATTTCAAATTGACAGCCGAAAAAATCAAAGATATTAACCGCATCGTTATTATCGCTTGTGGTTCCGCTTACCATGCCGGTATTGTAGGAAAGTATGTTTTAGAAGAAACCTTGCGTATTCCGTGCGAAGTTGATTTAGCCAGTGAGTTCAGATACAGAAAACCGCTCGTTGACAAAAACACTCTTACAATAGTTATAAGTCAGTCAGGCGAAACCGCCGATACTCTTGCGGCTCTTAAGGAAGCTTCCCGTTTGGGTTCGCATACAATTTCAATCGTTAATGTTGTCGGCAGTTCTATTGCAAAGGCGTCTGACGATGTTATATACACCTGGGCAGGCCCCGAAATAGCCGTTGCTACTACCAAAGGCTATTCGACTCAGGTTGCCGTTATGTATCTTTTTGCCGCTTGGGCAGCCGAAAGAAGAGGCACAATGAGCGAACCTGAAATTGCGGAGTTTTTAGGTGAAGTTAAAAAACTTCCCGAAGCGATAAAGAGTATTTTAACTCAGTGCGACAGCATAAAAGAAATGGCAAAACGCCAAATTAACACCGAATCGTTATTCTTTATAGGAAGAAATCTCGACTATGCCGTAAGTCTTGAAGCTTCGCTTAAATTAAAGGAAATTTCCTACATTCACTCCGAAGCCTATGCGGCAGGTGAACTTAAGCACGGAACTATCTCCCTTATTGAAGAAGACAGAACGGTTATTGCTCTTGCTTGTTATGAAGACCTTGCCGATAAGACCTTAAGCAATATAAAAGAGGTTGCCGCAAGAGGTGCTTATGTTATTTGCTGCGCTAATGAGGGTGACGATTTCTTCGCCGCTCAGGCAGACGATATGATATATGTACCGAGAGTTCCAAAACTCCTTGTTGCATCGGTCGAGGTTATACCCTTCCAAATCTATTCTTATTATGTTGCTCTCCACAAAGGATGCGACATTGATAAACCCCGTAACCTTGCAAAATCGGTTACTGTTGAATAATTTTTATAAGATTTTAAGCCGTTACTTTGTAGCGGCTTTTTTCTTTCCTAAACTGCAAAAAAATGCTTGACAAATAACCTGCATACATATATAATATATTAGTCGCCGTAAGCGATATACGGCTGGTAGACATACTACCTAAATGGCTGTATAGCTCAGTTGGCTAGAGCATGCGGTTCATACCCGCAGTGTCATTGGTTCGAATCCAATTACAGCCACCAGACGGCCCGGTGGTCAAGTGGCCTAAGACACCGCCCTTTCACGGCGGTAACACGAGTTCGAATCTCGTCCGGGTCACCACTTGAAAAAGAGTCTGCTTATTTTGCAGACTCTTTTTACAAAACTAAATAACACCTTGCCGGTGTGGCGGAATGGCAGACGCGACAGACTCAAAATCTGTTGTCAGCGATGGCGTATCGGTTCAAGTCCGATCACCGGCACCAAAGCAATGGAACCCGAACCTTTTCACCATAGGTGAAACGTTCGGGTTTGTTGTTTACTTCTAAAACAATTACATAGTTCTTTTGCTGACAAAAGCGGTGGTACAGACCAAAAAATCTGCACCACCGCTAATTTTATTCTTTATTTCTTTTTCTATCTTTATTTACCTTACAAATATCTAATATTTAGTCAAAAATATTGCAAAATGTGAAGAATGTGTTATAATATACATGCTACACAAATTTAATTAATGATTTCGAGGTATTGTCTCTCTATTTTTATATAGGGAATATTATGCCGTCTTTTCTCACAAGTTAAATATGGTAAAAATGCCGTTCCACTTGTGAGATTAGGAGAGCATCCTCTTTCATTAAGATTTGTGTAGCAACAATAGGAGTCGGCATTTTTCGGTGTGCTGACTTTTGTTGGCACACTTTTTTATTTTATGGAGATTATTATGGGAAGTTTTTATTCTGGATTTGGTATGCACAAAAAGTTCGAAGGTACTTGTGAAAACGGAAGTATATATTTGCATGGTAAGCATGTTGGATATTATGATAATGGTGTTATTTACGATTCAAATGTAATGAAAATATACCGGAAAGAACTTGCTAGATATGGTAATGGCTCGGTATATATTAACGGACATCATGTCGCATCTTATCACGATGGTATTGTTGAAGAACCATATATAAATAGCCGTAAACAATTCGGCTCTTACGATGGTGACGATGCCGGTGCAGCAGCATTAGTTTTATTTTTAAGCACTGATTCTAACAAAAATTATTCCATGCAAGATAATACGATGAATACAGACAATGGAATTATTTATAAATTATTTAAAATTATTGGAACTATCATAGGATTTATTATTAAATGGATAATAATGCTAATAATTGGTTTAGTTAAATATTATATTTTACCATTTGTGTTAGGAGCTACTTGGTTACTTTTTATTATGTTATTTTTGTCAATATTATGTCCTTCTATGATAACGGTTATAATATTTGCGGTAATTCAGCAATGGGTGATTCCTACATTATTTATCCCATATTATGTTACACTTATTTGTAGGAGAATAAAAAAGAAAATCACAACGAAAGAAATGTACAAGCAACTATTATCTTGGTTTTTGAAAGGTCCGTTTGCTTATAAAGGTTTTTTTAAAACTAAAAATAACAAATAGAAACTGATATACAGTTTTGTAAATCTATTTGCTTTTATGACGATAACCTTGTTATCCGTTTTATTTTAACAATGAAAAACCGATACTTTTAATAAGATAAATGGTTTGAGTATAGAATAACTAATAAGAAGACCTATCACAAAAGTGGTAGGTCTTCTTGTGCTTTCACTTATTTTATTATCGCATATCCGTACGGTTTTAAGGTTATTTTATTCTTTTCTTCGGCTATGTTTTCACCGAAAACAACTTTATCAAAACTGGATAAATCGGTACTGAATTCTCTGTAACTTTCGGTAGGGTTGAGTGCCACTATTATGCTGTCTTTACAAGACTCCCGTTTATAAACTAAAAGTCCGCCGTCTGCAATTAAGGGAATATAATCGCCGTCTTTAAGACAGTCGCACTTAATTCTAAGATTTCCGAGCGCCTTATAATAGCTTAAAAGGTCAGTATTCTCCTTCCCCCACGGATAAGTGCCCCTGCAAAACGGGTCACCGAAGCCTATAAGCCCCGCTTCGTCACCGTAGTAAAGTGACGGGATACCGGGCAAAGTATACTGAAGCACGGCGGCAATTTTAAGTCGCATTACCGCAAAGTTATATTCAAAATGCGATATAATCTGATTACTTTGCCATTCCCTATCGCCGCAATATTTGCCGTAGTTTGCTATTCGAGTTATAACTCTCGGCGTATCGTGTGTACCTATATGATTCATTAAAAGTCTAACGGCTTCTCTCGGATAGTTTTCGGTAATATTTAATACCGTTTCGTTCATTTTATATGCATTTGCGGTACAAACAAAGTCAATTATGGCATTCGAAAACGGATAATTCATAACCGAATCGAGCTCGTCACCCAACAAAAACTCACGCCGTGACGAATAGCTTATTTTATTAGAAGCATCTTCCCAAACTTCGCCTAATATATAAGCATCTTTGTTTTCTTCTTTAACGCATTTTCTGATTTTCTTAATAAACATATCCGGAAGCTCGTCTGCAACATCGAGCCTATATCCCTTAATGCCTAAGGAAAGCCATTTTTTAAGTACACCGTTTTTACCCGTTATAAATTCAAGATAACTGTCGCTTTCTTCGTTTACTTCGGGCAGTGACGGGACTCCCCACCATGCCTTATATCCGCAGTCAAAATTGCCGAATGTGTACCACTTGCGGTAAGGCGAAGAAAGATTACTAAATGCGCCGTTTTTATCGTATCGCTTATAGCGGTCAAAATAAATGCTGTCGTCACCCGTATGTGAGAAAACACCGTCCAGAATAACTGAAATGCCGTATTTTTCGGCAGTTTTACATAGATTTTTAAGCGACTTTTCGTCTCCCAAAAGCGGGTCTATTTTCATATAATCGGCGGTATTGTATCTATGATTTGAATGCGCTTCAAAAATGGGGTTTAAGTATATAAGAGTAACGCCGAGTTCCTTTAAGTACGGTAGTTTCTCGGTTATACCGTCAATGTCGCCGCCATAGTAATCGTTACCGAGCGAACAAGGGCCGTTGTTTTGTCTGTATTCGGGCACCTTCTCCCAGTCGCTGCACAAATACCTATCACTCGGTACATTCTTTTTTTCGTTGCCCGAGTTATAAAACCTATCGGGGAAAATCTGATAAATTATGCCGCCCGACAGAAAATCGGGTGTTTCGAAATTTTCGTCATACACCGTAAGCTGCCAATTATCGCCCACATCCGAAACTATACCGAGTGAAGTTTCGGTTTTCTTGACAAAAAATTCTCCGTAGTCACTTTCGTACCTGAAATGGTAAAAATAAAGTCCGGTATTTAGTTTTATTTCGGTATCATAAAACCTGTAATCTTCTATATGTTCTTTAGGTTTAAGTTCTATTTCGTAAGACTCTTTTTGGTCGGGACAGATAACAAGAAAGGCTTTATTTACCTTAGCATCGTTATGCAAAACAAGCCGTAAAAGCAGGGACTGCCCCTGCTTCACGGCTCCGAAATGCGGTTTATAAAGTTTGTTTCTCGAGTCAAAAGGATAGTAGTTCATTAAATTATACCGGCTTTATATGCCAAATGTTATTTGCATAGTCGCTTATTGAACGGTCGGCGGCAAAAATGCCGGAGTTTGCAATGTTTATAAGCGACTTTTTATTCCACGAAAGTGTATCACTGTAACTCTCGGTTATCTTCTTTTGCGTTTCGCAATAATCGGAAAAGTCTGCTAAAGCCATATAAGTGTCGGTGTTTTTAAGGGTGTTATAAATGTTATCAAACGGCTTTGCATCTATACCCTTGCCGATAAAGTCAAGTGCATTTTTAAGACGGATATTGTTATTATAATATTCGCTCGGGTTATATCCGTACTTTTGAAGCTTTAACACTTCGGGTGTCTTCATACCGAAAATAAAGATGTTGTCGTCACCTACTGCTTCATGAATTTCGACATTTGCACCGTCTTCGGTACCGAGTGTAAGAGCACCGTTTAACATAAATTTCATATTAGACGTTCCACTCGCTTCGGTTGACGCCAATGAGATTTGTTCACTTATTTCAGCCGCAGGAATCATAAGCTCGGCTAAGGTTACACGGTAGTCTTCAAGGAAAACAACACGCATTTTATCGTTAACCGCACGGTCATTGTTTATAACCTTTGAAAGCTTATAAATCATTTGGATAATCTCTTTTGCAAAAAGGTAGCCTGATGCCGCTTTAGCACCGAACACATAGGTTTTTGGTGTAAAGGGTGCATTCGGGTTTTCCTTTAAGAAAAGATAATCGTCAATAATATGAAGAGCATTAAGATGCTGTCTTTTGTATTCGTGTAAACGCTTTACCTGCATATCAATAATCGAATCGGGGTCGATATCGATTTTCATATTTTCTTTAACATAGTTTGAAAGGCGGACCTTATTGCTATGTTTAATTTCGGCAAGTTTTTGCAATACGCCCTTATCGTCCTTAAATTTAAGAAGCTTATTAAGTTCACTCGCATCCTTAACAAAGCCGTTGCCTATAAGCTCACAGATAAGGTTGCTAAGCTCGGGGTTTGCCTGACAAAGCCAACGACGATGTGCGATACCGTTAGTAACATTAGTAAACTTTTCGGGTGTCATTTTATAATAATCGTTAAAGAGCTCATCGGTTATTATTTTGCTGTGAAGCTTTGAAACACCGTTAACGGTATGACAAGCGGTAACACAAAGGTTTGCCATTTTAACAAGACCGTTCGATATTACGGCGGTTTTTTCAGCCAAAGCAAAATCGCCTGTTTTCTCAATTATTTCGGCTCTTTGGCGTCTGTCTATTTCTTCAACTATCTGATAAATTCTCGGCAGTCTAAGCTTAAATAAATCAATTTGCCAACGCTCAAGAGCCTCCGACATAATAGTATGGTTTGTATAAGCAACCGTTCTTTTAACAATATCCCATGCTTTTTCCCACGAATAACCGCATTCGTCAAGCAACAAACGCATAAGCTCGGGTATTGCAAGTGTCGGGTGAGTATCGTTAATATGAATGGCAACCTTTTCGGGCAGGTTATCAAGGGTGTTATACTTGCGCATGTGTCTTGCCAAAATGTCCTGTATAGAAGCGGAAACCAAAAAATACTGCTGTCTTAGACGCAAAGATTTACCCTCGATATGATTGTCTTCGGGATAAAGTATCTTTGAAATTGCTTCCGCATTTGCTCTTTGCTCAAGAGCCTTAACATAGTCACCTTCGTTAAATGCGGACATATCGAAGTCCTGACATTCGGCACTCCAAAGTCTTAATACATTAACGGTTTTACCGTCCTTACCCGCAACCTTCAAATCATAAGGAACGGCACGAACGGTATCATAATTCTTATGCTCAACATGGTGGTAACTGTTATCCCACCATTCGTCTATATATCCGCCGAAATGAACATCAACGGCGCTGGACTGATGTGCTTCGAGCCAAACACTGCCGCCCGGAAGCCAAAAATCGGGCATCTCGGTCTGCCAACCGTCAACAAGCTTCTGACGGAAAATACCGAGCTCGTATTTTATACAGTATCCGTATGCCGAATAACCGCCCGAAGAAAGACCGTCTAAAAAACAAGCGGCAAGACGGCCGAGTCCGCCGTTTCCGAGTCCTGCGTCAGGCTCGAAATCGTAAAGGTTATCGAGCTTAACCTTAAAACCGGAAAGTGCTTTTTCCATAGCTTCGGTAAGCCCTAAATTATAAAGATTATTTTTAAGCGAACGGCCCATCAAAAATTCCATACTTAAATAGTAAACGGTTTTTGCCTCTTTTTTCCGTACTTCATTTCTGAACTTTGCCTGACGCTCATTCATAATATCAAGAAGCGTTAAAACCGCTGCCTTGTAGAAAATTTCGTCAGATGCCTGTTCGGGAGTTACACCGAAATTATGCGAAAGTTTTTTCTCGAGCATCTCCGAAAGCTGAGCGGAAGTAATATTTGTCATAAACTACTCTCCTAAATTATTATAGTGAATACATTTGGTCGTATTTGTTATAAGCCTCGGTAATATCGGGTGCTTTTACATCTTTTTTACCTTTTGCTTCGTTTATTATGTGGACATTATAAGAAACAAGTCTTGAAAGACGGTCCGATATGCGTTCAAGATTTGCCAAAACATCGAAAAACGCATATATTGCTTCAGATGCAGGGTTATTATCCTCGTATCTTGTTGCATATTCGCCCTTTAAGAACTCTTTTCGGTTAAATAAAAGCTTCGATATCGCCAAAACGGCTGAATGAATATCGGTATTATCGTCACAAATGCACGAAAACGACATATCAATCATATTTTTTAACATTGCGTTAAGTTTATTCATATCGTTAGCGGCAGTGTCGTGAACACTTATTTTTTTCTCGTAAAACTTCTTTGAATTATAGCCTAAATTTACCGCATAGTCGGAAACACGCTCTATGTCACCTATTGAATGAAGCATACGGGCAACAGCATAGCTTTCGGCTCTTGTAATATTTTTAGAGCCTATAAAAACAAGATATTTATTAAGTGCTTGTTCATATTCGTCTATAACGGCTTCCGTTTTTATTATCTCGTCAAATTTATCCGCACTAAAATCGAATATCATATCAAGCGATTTTTTAACTGCATCTGCCGTTAATTTGCTCATTTCGTTTTTAAGACGGGTACATTCGGCAATGGCAATGGGGATATTATTAAGAACACGCTCGTCCAAAAATGCAATTGCAGTTTCGTCCTTTTTGCCCAAAACTGTCTTTTCGCAAACTTTAACAAGCGGTTTTTTAAGCGGTAAGAACAAGAGTGCATTTAAGATGTTAAAGAGCGAATGAACAACCGCAACACCCACAACTCCGACCTTTCCTGTTAAGAATGCCGGATTAAACATAATGCCCAAATATAAAAGAGCAATACAAAGAATACCGCCTAAAGTATTTATATAAATGTGAAGCAAAACAACCTTTCTTGCTTCTTTATTAGTGCCGATAGCGGAAATAAGGGCAGTAATGCAGGTGCCTATATTTGCGCCGATTATAAGCGGAATGGCAACACGGTATGACATGGCTCCCGCCAAAGCCAAAGACTGAACAATAACTACCGTAGCGGCAGAAGACTGTATAATTCCCGTAAACACTATGGAAACCAAAAGCGCAATAAGGGGACTTTCAAAAGCGGTAAGCATATTTATGAAAAACGGACTGTCTTTTACGGAAGCGACAGCGCCGCTCATCATTGACATACCGGACATTAAAATGGCAAAACCTAAAAATATGAGTCCCGTATTTGCTTTCTTTTCACTTTTAGAAAGCATACGCATTGCAATACCGATAAAAGCGAGAACAGGCGCAAAGGTTGCAGGTTCAAGCAACGCCAAAAAGAAATTTCCGCCCGACTGAATACCCGAAAGTGTGGTTATCCACGCAGTAAGTGTTGTTCCGACATTAGAGCCTAAAATCATACCGAATGTATCGGCAAAAGGCATAACACCGGAGTTTACAAGACCTACTATCATAACCGTTACGGCAGAAGACGACTGAATGGCAACGGTTATACCCGCACCCAAAAGGAAGCCTACAAAATCGTTGGCGGTCATTTTCTTTACCGTCTTTTCAAGTGAGCCTCCGGCGAGTTGAGCCAAACCGTTTGACATGGTGTTCATACCGAAAAGGAAGAACGCCAAACCGCCTATTATTTCAGTTACCATAAAGAGTATTGCAGTTGAAGTCATATTTGCCTTACCTTTTTATCAAAAATTAAAGTTTAATTCTTTCTTCGATGTAAGATTTAAGTTCTTCTGTTTTTATTCTTTCCTGCTTCATGGTGTCACGGTCACGCACCGTTACACAACCGTCATTTTCACTTTCAAAGTCGTAGGTGATACAAAACGGTGTTCCGATTTCGTCTTCACGGCGATAGCGCTTACCTATTGAACCTGCCTCGTCAAAGTCAACAGAAAAACTCTTTGAAAGCTCGTCAAATATTTCCAAAGCCTTATCTGACAATTTTTTAGAAAGCGGAAGCACGGCAGCCTTAAAGGGAGCAAGAGCGGGGCTTAAATGCAAAACAGTTCTCTTTTCGCCCTTTTCGTCAAGCTCTTCGTCATAAGCATCGCAAAGAACAGCCAAAAAGCTTCTTTCAACACCTAAACTCGGCTCGATTACATAAGGAATATAGTGTTCGTTTGTTTCGGCATCAAAATAGCTTAAATCTTTACCCGAAACGGTTTGATGCTGAGTTAAGTCGTAATCGGTACGGTCGGCAACTCCCCAAAGTTCGCCCCAACCGAACGGGAACAAAAATTCAAAGTCGGTTGTTGCCTTCGAGTAGAAGCAAAGTTCGTCCTTATCATGGTCACGAAGACGGATATTTTCTTCCTTTAAGCCTATTGCCAAAAGCCACTCTTTACAGTAACTTCTCCAATAATTAAACCACTCAAGGTCAGTTCCCGGCTTACAGAAAAACTCAAGCTCCATTTGTTCAAATTCTCTTACACGGAAAATAAAGTTTCCGGGTGTTATTTCGTTACGGAAAGATTTACCGATTTGTCCTATACCGAACGGCAATTTCTTTCTCGTTGTACGCTGAACATTAGCGAAGTTAACAAAGATACCCTGTGCGGTTTCGGGGCGGAGATATACGGTGTTCTTTGCGTCTTCGGTTACGCCCTGAAAAGTTTTGAACATAAGGTTAAACTGACGAATGTCCGTAAAATTATGTTTTCCGCAAGAGGGACATTTTATGTTGTTTTCTTCAATATAGTTTTTCATTTCTTCTTGAGAAAATGCATCTATGGGCTTTGATAATGTTAAATTATTCTCCGCCGCATAATCTTCAATAAGCTTATCGGCTCTAAAACGCTCATGACATTCTCTGCAGTCCATAAGCGGGTCGGAAAACCCTGCGAGATGTCCCGATGCAACCCAAGTTTGCGGATTCATTAAAATCGCAGCATCAAGTCCTACATTTAACTTGTTTTCGCTGACGAATTTTTGCCACCAAGCCTTTTTGATGTTGTTTTTAAGTTCGACACCCAAGGGGCCGTAGTCCCATGTATTTGCAAGTCCGCCGTAAATTTCGCTTCCGGCATACACAAAGCCTCTGCCTTTCGCAAGATTTACGATGGCTTCCATTGTTTTTTCGGTATTCTTCATAGTCTTAAATTCCTTTCGGATACATATTTTCACAAATATAATAGTAAGCAAAAAAACACTAAAAGTCAACACTATTTACTCTTTATTTATATATTTCTATATTATTACTAATAAATCTGCATTATTTATGTGCTTGACATATCAAAATGTATAGTTTATACTTAATTTGTGAATATACCGAAGCATTATTTTTTAGATATAGGTGAAAATTATGAGCAAAGAAAATAAGAAAAGGAAAGACATTGAGCTTCACGATGTAAGCTTCGATAATTTTATAAAGGTTCTCGACTATTGTAAAGGCGATGTTTATCTTGAAACACCCGAAGGCGATACGCTAAACCTTAAGTCAAAGTTGTGTCAGCTTATCGGTTTATCTTCTCTCTTATCAAAATCGGATAAGGTTATAGATACTTCCATTCGCTGTACCGACCCTGAGGACGAAGTTTTACTTTTAAGATTAAACCTTTACGGCGAGATGCCGGACGAAATTGAATAAAAACGGGAGAATATTATGGCTGAATCTTCATTTTTAACATACAAAAATAAACCGCTTGTTAGAAAAGGCAACGAGATTTATTACGGTGATATGACGGAAAAATATGTTGTCCGCTTCAAGATTTTATCTTCAAAAAAAGAAGGTAAACTTGATATTGCCGATAAGGTTTCGGTTGAACTCATAAAGAACGACACGGAAGCCCCAATAGACGAACGTGTTGCAAAATCGGGCGAAAGAGAAAACCTTTTTGATGCTCTCGATTTAGGCCTTACCTGGCTTGAGCGCCACTTAGAAGCATAACTTAAAGATTTTTCCGTCACCTAAGCTTTTTAGGGTGACGGAATTTTTTAACTTGAATTTAGGAGAAAAAACTTGAAAAAATCGTACTTTCTATCAGGTGTTAAAAGCGGTATGCCGATATTTTTCGGCTACTTTGCCGTTTCCTTTTCTTTCGGTATCGAAGCGGTAAAAATCGGTATTGAGCCTATTTTCGCAATAATAATGTCCGCCACAAATTTAACCTCAGCCGGACAGTTTGCGGCGTTATCGGTAATATCGAGCGGACTTACTTATCTTGAAATGGCATTACTTCAATTTGTAATTAATTTAAGATATTCGCTTATGTCGTCAGCACTTTCACAAAAGTTTGACAGTAAAACACCTTTGTTTCACAGGTTTTTAATTGCTTTCGGAAACACTGACGAGGTTTTCGGCGTTTTATCGAGTGTTAAGGGAAAATTAAAACCGTCATTCTGCTACGGTGTTATATCCCCTGCCATTCCCGGTTGGGTTGCCGGAACTGCTTTGGGTGCCTTTGCCGGAACGGTTTTACCGAAAAGTGTGCTTTCGGCGCTCGGAATAGTCCTTTACGGAATGTTTATCGCTATAATTGTACCCACGGCAAGAAAGGATAAGTTTATTTTGGCGCTTATTTTAACGGCATTTCTTCTATCTACTCTCTTTGCCGTTTTGCCGCTTCTTAAAACGGTTTCCTCCGGCTTTAAGATAATTATTATAACCGTTTTACTGTCAAGTATTGCGGCAATTATCCGCCCCGTAAAGGAAGAAAGCGAGGGCGATAAGGTATGAGCGGAAACATAATTATTTACATTCTCGTTATGGCGGTAGTTACCTATCTTATCCGTATGCTTCCGCTAGTTCTGATAAGAAAAGAAATAAAAAGTAATTTTATTAAATCTTTTCTTTACTATGTACCTTTTGTTACACTTGCAACCATGATATTTCCGGCGGTTTTATATTCTACCGGCTCGGTTACTTCGGCAACCATAGGCTTTATAGTTGCACTTGTTTTGTCCTATTTCGGTCAAGACCTTATGACCGTGTCACTTATTTCTGTTTTCATTGTTTTTACGGTAGAAATATTTATTAAATAATCTTTTTTTCTTTTTTGTTGACACCCGTTATTCCGCCTACGGCAGCGGAAAGAACAATAATTATCAAATGAAAAAGTGTATTAGTACCGACAAAACCTTTCGATAATAAAGCCGATAAAATAGAGACGGCAACAAAATAAACAGCTCCCGTTAAAACACCTATCAGATAACCTTTGCCCTTTATTTTAAGCGCTGAATAATATGAGCTTATAAACGCTCCCGCCGAAATGCTCAATGTTGCAAATACCGCCGCATAAGCTCTGTCAAGTCCTAAGAAGTAAAGCACTGCGGCGAACAATAGTGCGAATACGAAAAAACCCGTTAAGCCAAGTAAAAACGACAATAAAAAAGTCTTTTTGTTTTCTTTAATCATTATAAGCATAAAAAATTCCCCTTCCGTAGTAAATATACTGCGAAAGGGGTTACTTTTATTCATTTAATTGAATTATTTAGCAGGTTCGTCATGAACTGTTAAATTCTGCTGTAAAGCCCAACGGGCAACAGTAAGCTTTGCATGGTCGCTTTTAGATTCAATAACAATTGTATCTTCTTTAAGAGAAATAACTCTGCCGTAAATACCGCCTATTGTTACTATTTCGTCTCCAACCTGCAAATTCTCTCTCATTTTCTTTTCTTCTTTAGTCTTCTTTCTCTGAGGACGGATAAGAAGAAAATACATAACACCTAAAATAACCGCTAAATAAATAAGCGTAAAGGCAAGACTGCTTCCGCCTCCACTTGATGCGCCTTTAGTAGCGGCGGCTGTCATAACAACATTTCCGAACATATATTTACCTCCAATTTTACTAAAAGGTATTATACAATATCTTAAGGCTTTTTTCAAGCAAAACTTAACTTAAACCTATATACGGCAACGGGTCAACCTGTTTTCCGCCTACTAAAATTTCGAAATGGACATGGTTGCCGGTTGAGTTACCGGTCGAGCCTACGAGAGCAATAAGGTCACCTGCCGACACCTTTGTGCCTACCGACACACAAATCTTACTTGCGTGACCGTAACGGGTAACTATACCGTTTCCGTGGTCTATTTCCACACAGTTACCGTAACCTGCATACCAACCGGCTCTTATAACCGTACCGCCCTTCGAAGCGTATATCGGAGTACCGTGAGGCGCTAAAAGGTCAACACCCTTATGGCGTCTTCCCGAGCCGAAAGAGTCACCTATTCTATACGAGCCTGAAGATACCGGCACGGAAAAGCCTTGTTTTCTTGCTTTTGCTTTTTCTTCTGCACTAGAAACAGTCCTTGCCGTTCCTACAACTATAACTTCGGTAACAGGCTCTCTGATAATATTTTCCTTTAATGTTTCCCTCGAACAAACCTCTCCGTTAATAAAGCTTACCTTTTCGGTTATGTTCTTAAGGCCTTCAACACCCTCAACTTTTATTTTAGATGTTCCTATAACCATTTCGCCGCTTTTTTCGGTTACCGTCTCATAAGGAACGGCAACATCACTATTAACATTGGCAACGGTTTTAACAGTTAGGGTTTGCAAAAAAGTGTCTATAGACTTTGCATTTTTCACATCGCTTAAAAGAAAATATCCGCTTTTAATGTTGACATCGTCAACAAATGTAGATATCGATTCTTGGCCTTTAACATCAAAACTTTTAAGGTATTTTTCGACAACATCGCCAAACCGTTCACTTATATACACTTTAGATTTACCGTTTGACATTACGGTATAACCCTCTACTATTTCTTCGGTGTTTTGCAAAATTGCTTCCGCTAATGTGTCAGCAGAAGTAAGACGGTCTTTCTTAACAACCGTTACAGTGAACTTAGGCTTGTAAACAGCATCTTCTACATTCTTACCCGAAACATTTTTACTGACTATTTTTACGGCTCCGTTAAAGTCGGACCTTTTATCAATCGTAGCGACATTTTGACCGTTATAGTTTACTCTGTATGCAATTCTTATACCCGAACCGTAAAACGCAAAAAAAACGGCAAAAGCGGAGACAAATAAAAACAAACCTATTTTTACATAGGCGTTTGCGTTCTTTAACTTTATATAACCTTTTTTGATATATTCAAATATAAGGTCAAAAAAATCTTTGAACATACTTTCTCCTTTGAGCCGTTTTTTATTTGTTACAAATTTGTAACCTTTGTTACTATTATATAACATTTTAAGAAAAAATCAACCCCAAAAAGCAAAAAAATCGTTAAAAATTAAAAAAATCGGGCAAGGTTTAACCTTGTCCGATTTTAACTTAACTTATTGTATTAAAATTTGTTAAAACATGGAAATTTGGTTTGTATCGGGCAAATCTCCAAGCGCCCCCATTTGGGACAATGTAGCGATAACCGTTTTAGATACTCCCGCTTCCATGGCAAAATCTTCCCGTGATACGAAATTGCCTTTCTTTGCGGCTTCATAGATAGAAAATGCCGCTTTTCTTCCGACACCTGAGATAGCACAAAACGGTAGTCTCATCTTGCCGTTTTCAGGGAGATATTTAACCGCATGGGAATATCTTATATCAACAGGCAAAACTTCAATACCTCTTGACATCATTTCATTGAATATAAGAAGATTTTTATAGTTATCCTGTTCTTTTTTCTCGGCTTGTTTACCTTTTGCTTTTATTTCAAACATCGTGTTTCTTACCGCTTTAAGACCTTTAAGAATGGTAGGGACATCAACATCGTCAGGACGGGCGGTAAAGTAAGCACAGTAATATTCAAGCGGTTTATAAACCTTATACCAGGCAATTTTAAGCGCCGAAATAACATACGCCGTTGCATGAGCCTTAGGGAACATGTACTGAATTTTTTTGCAGGAGTCTATGTACCATTCGGGAACATCTACTTTCCGCATATCTTCCGCATACTCATTCCACTGTTCTTCGCTTATCTTGCCCTTTGCGTACATACCCTTTCTAACCGTTTCGGTTATCTTAAATGCAAGGCCTTCCTCCATACCCTTATGGATAAGATAAACCATTATGTTATCACGGGTACCGATTACTTCGGAAATCGTACAAGTGCCGTTATCAATAAGGTCCTTAGCATTACCGTGATATACATCGGTGCCGTGGGAGAGTCCCGAAATCTGAAGTAAATCGGAGAATGTTTTGGGGTTACAGTCGATAAGCATATTACGGGTGTTCTCGGTACCGAACTCGGGAAGACCTATAGTTCCCGTTCTTGAGTCTATTTCTTCCGGAGAAACGCCTAACGCTTCGGTCGATGTAAACAGGCTGTAAATCTTAGGGTCGGACATCGGAACATCGTTAATCTTAACGCCCGAATACTCTTCGAGATACTTATAGGTTGTCGGAACAACATGGCCTAATTCGTCAAGCTTTAAGAGCGTATCGTGAATGTACTTGAACTCAAAATGAGTTGTGACAATATCGGTGTTCGGGTCATCGGCAGGGTGCTGGACAGGACAAAAGTCGTAAATGCTCATACCTTTAGGCACTATTATCATACCTGCCGGATGCTGACCGGTAGTAGTCTTTACACTTGCACCCTCAACTAACTTTGCAAGTCTGTTGAGTTCCGGCGAAGACAGTGTAAGATTCATTTTTTCGGCGTATGCCTTGGCAAAACCGTAAGCCGTTTTTTCGGCTATAGATGTTACCGTTCCCGCCTTAAACACATTCTCTTTACCGAAAAGCGTTTTTGTGTATTCCTGAACATCGTTTTGAACTTCGTCCGAGAAGTTAAGGTCAATATCGGGCACCTTATCACCCTTAAAGCCCAAAAATGTTTCAAAGGGTATATCGTGACCGTTCTGCTTTAATTCTTCGCCGCATTCAGGGCATTTCTTAGGCGGCAAATCGAAGCCCGAGCCTACCGAACCGTCAGTAAAAAATTCGGTGTGCTTACATTTATCGCAAACATAATGCGGTGGCAACGGGTTTACCTCGGATATACCCGCCATTGTAGCAACAAATGACGAGCCCACCGAACCACGGGAGCCTACCAAATATCCTTGCTCTTCACTGTAGGACACAAGCTTTTGAGCCGAAATATACATAATCGAAAAGCCGTTTTTAATTATTGAATTAAGCTCTTTATTAAGTCTGTTTTCAACGATTTCGGGTAACTTTTCGCCGTAAATTCTATGTGCATTGTTCCAACAAATTTCGCTTAACAACTCGTCAGAGCCCTCAATAACCGGCGGATGGCTCTCCTGCGGAACGGGTACAATATCGGGGTCTATCATATCGGCGATTTTTGACGGGTTATCTATTACAAATTCCTTTGCTCTATCGCCGAAATAATCGAAATCGTCAAGCATTTCTTTAGTCGTCTTAAAGTAAAGCGGTGCTTGATTTTCTATATCGTCAAAGCCTTGTCCTGCCATAACGATTTGTCTTATAATGCCGTCTTCCTTTTTAAGAAAATGGACATCGCCTGTTGCAACAACCGGCAAATTAAGCTCGTCCGCTATAGAAACTACGGTTTTGTTAAACTCCTTAATAACATCGAGCGATGTAACATTCTTAAAGCGGTTAGGTTTAATCTCTCCGGTCTTTTTATCGGTCTTGTCGGGCAGAACGCTGTCCCTTACCATAAAAGCATTGTTGCCTAGCGGTTGAATTTCAAGATAATCGTAGTATTTTGCGATTTCTAAAAGTTCTTCTCTCGGTTTGCCGTCAACAACCGCCTTATAAAACTCGCCCTGCTCACAAGCCGAGCCGACTATTAAGCCCTCACGGTATTTGTTAAGCTCACTTTTAAGGGTTATAGGCCGTCCGTGGAAGCAATTAAGGTGCGCTCCCGAAACCAGCTTATAAAGATTTTTAAGTCCCACCGAATTTTTAACAAGCAAAATTTGGTGATTTCTAAGCCGACCTATCTCCTTTGAGTTTAAGCCGCTTATATCATACTTTTCATCGTCTACAAAATAACTTTCGACACCGTAAATAACCTTAAAATCTCCGCCTTTTTTACGGATACCGCTTAGAGTATTATAAGCGGACGGGTAACTTTGCACTACACCGTGGTCGGTTATGGCAACCGCCTTATGTCCCCATTTATAAGCGCACTTAATTATATCTTCGGCGCTCGAAACGGCATCTTTTGCGGACATATTCGTATGCAGGTGAAGCTCTACTCTCTTTTCACCCTCATAGTCGTCTGTTTCTTCATATTTTTGAACGGTTGCAAGAGCCGTTACATCTAAAACAAATTCCGCCAAATAATTATCGTAACCGTACTTGCCGTTAACAATAACCGCAGCACCGTCTTTTATAGGCGACAAAGATTTCTTAAACCTTTGAGCTTCGGCCTCGGGGTTAGACGAATATTTAGGGTCAAAAAACTTCGTTAAATTTGCCTTAAAGGAATTTGTAGTATCACTGAAGCAAAATTTTGCTCTTACTACCGTTTTACCCGTTCTTGTTTGGCGCACTGTGATTTCGCTGTCAAAAATCTCGCCCCAAGCCGCAACGAAAACTCCCGAGTCTTGATTATCGGGCGGAACAATTCTGTTAAGCGGTTTAAGGTCGGTTACAAGTTTCCTGCCGTAAAACATTTCGGCACTTTCTTTGTAAATAGGCAGTCCGTCTTTAGGCTTTCCCGTAAACACTTTTTTAGGCGGCTCGGCTTTTTCTTTAATAACGGGCTTGTCCTTACTTTCTTTAACAGGCTCGATTTTAGGCTCGTTTTCCGCTTTTTCGGTCACACCGTCAAAGGTAACTGTAACATTTACTTTGTATGCATCGAAAATTTTATTTTTGAGCAAATTTTCGAAATTTAATTCTTTTATCTTGTTTAGTCCGCCGTATTTAAGCGTGAAATTAATATTGCTATCCTTAACACTTATAACTGCGCCGTTAAAATACCCGTTAATTGCAGGGTTTTTAAACTTTATTTTATCGGTAACAGTCTTTACCGCCTCTTCTGATAAAGCGGCATTTTCGTACTTTACATCAATAATGACATCATTAAGCGACAGCTTTGTTACAAGCTTGTTTTTAAGCATATTTACAGTGTCGTTTCCTATGTAACTGCCGACTAAAAGTTCAATATGAAGTTTTCGGTTTTCGGCATCGAGCCGACACGAATTTATTTTCGTTTTTTCGAGTTCTTCGGGTATTTCTTCAAAATATCCGCCGAAGAGTTCAGTAAAGCCATACATAAATTTTGCCCCTATTTACATCTTGTTTATTTCGTCACACAAAACATCTAAAAGGTTTTCTTCCTTTATGTTTTTATAAAGTATTTCGCCTTTCTTAAAGAGAACACCGCAGCCCTTTCCACCGGCTATTCCTATATCGGCGTTTTTAGCCTCGCCCGGCCCGTTTACAACACAGCCCATAATGGCAACGGTTATGTCTTTATTAACATCTTTAAGCCGTTCTTCGGCTTCTTTTGCAATTTTAATTAGGTCAATGGAAGTTCTTCCGCAGGTAGGACAGGAAACAAAATTTATTCCGCCCTTTTTAAGTTTTAATAGCTTAAGCAGTTTATTTGCGGCTATTACTTCGTTTACGGGGTCGTCCGTTAACGAAATTCTTATTGTATCACCTATCGAGCTTAACAAAAGTCCGCCTATACCTGCGCTCGACTTAATAATGCCGTTTTCCTTAGTCCCCGCTTCGGTTACACCCAAATGAAGCGGATACTGACAAGTTTCTGCCGCAAGTCTATACGCATCGAACATAATATTTACATCAGAAGATTTAAGGGATAGGACTATGTTCGAAAAATCGTGTTTTTCGAGAAGTTTAATATGGTAAAAACCGCTTTCGACCAAAGCCTCAGGACACACCCTGCCGTATTTTGCCAAAATATCCTTTTGAAGTGAGCCCGAATTTACACCTATTCGTATCGGGATATTTTTTTCGTTACAAGCCTTTGCGACAAGTCCTACTTTTTCGTCATCACCGATATTGCCGGGGTTAATTCGTATTTTGTCGGCACCGGCGCTTACGCTTTCAACCGCAAGTCGCCAATCAAAATGAATGTCCGCAACAACGGGGATATTTACACTTTCCTTTACCTTATAAAGAGTTTTAAGTGCCTCTTTATCGGGTACTGCAAGGCGAATTATATCGCACCCTGCTTTATAAATTTCCATTGCGGAATTTACATTTTTACTTATATCGTGGGACGGAGCATTAAGCATAGACTGTACGGTAACAGGAGAGCCGCCGCCTATAAAAATATTTCCTACTGCCGTCTTTTTTGTTTGCTTATTAGTAAACATAAAAAACTTCCCTTAAAGTTTATTTTATAAGTCCCGTAATGTCCTTGACGGTTATAAAGAGCATAAATGTTAAAAGTATCGCAAAGCCTACGGTATGGACTAAAGTTTCATACCTTTCGGGGACTTTTTTACCCGTTATCATTTCAATTAAAATAAATAACAGTCTGCCGCCGTCAAGAGCCGGTAACGGCAAGAGATTAAAAATTCCTAAGTTTACCGTAATTAAAGCCATAATAGGCAAAAGCATCAAAAGGTTTTCCTTTGCAACACTTCCTATTACCGCCGTAACACCGATAGGTCCCGAAACGGCACTTATTCCGTATCGCCCCGATAGTAAGTCGATAAGCGACCGCCAAACAACCGCACAGTAAGATACGGTCGTCTTTAGAGTTTGACTTACAGCCGTAACAAAAGTTCTTTTTATCGGTTTTACCCAAAAGTCGACATCAATAAACTCTGTATTGTCTTCCGTTTCGGTCTTAAACTTTACATTTTTTAAGTTTTTCTTTTGCCCGTTTCTTATAACGGTCATATCTACCTTACCGTCCGAAACATTCGTAAAGCAATAACTTAAATCGTAGGTTGTATAAATTTTCCGTCCGTTTACCGATACTATTTCGTCATTTATCTTAAGACCGTAGCTTTGACTTACATTGTTTTCTTTGAATTCTTCTATCTTAGTTGATGCATAGTATTTCTGCGGTACTACCGTAAAGGAAACAAGTATAACACCTAAAATAAGATTAAAGAGTGCGCCCATAATAACGATAATAAAGCGGCGCCATGCTTTTTTGTTGCAAAAGGCATTATCGTCCGTGCTCTCTTCGTTTTCGCCTTCCATTGCACAGTAACCGCCGAAAGGCAAAAGGTTAACCCTGTAAAGAGTGTCACCCTTTCTCTTTGAAAAAAGCTTCGGCCCGAAGCCTACGGCAAATTCGTTAACCTTAACGCCTAAAAGCTTTGCGGCAGAAAAATGGCCGAATTCGTGGATAATAATCAGTATCAAAAAAAGTAAAACTGCAACCAAATAAGGCCAAATATTGTTAAGAACATCAATAACCGAAATAGGTATCACTCACTTTAGGCTTTATATTTTTCGAGTACTTTCTCTCTTGCAAGTTTATCGGTTTCGTAAATATCAAAAAGGGTTATATCCTTTTTAGTTAAATTAAGGTCAAGCCCTAAAGATACAAGCTTCGGAATATGGGAAAATGCGATTTTCCCGTTTAAGAACAGTTCCACTGCCTGTTCGTTTGCACCGTTAACCGCAGTAGGATAAAGTCCGCCTTTTTCTATTGCGGTTTTGCAAATACTAAGGCACGGGAAAGTTTTTGTATCGGGCTTTTCGAAGGTCAGTGTTTTAATATCAAAAAGCGAAAGCTTTGACATCATTTCGCCTCTGTTCGGGTAGGTCAAGGCATACTGAATGGGTATCTTCATATCGGGAGTTCCCATTTGACCTATAACGGCGCCGTCACAAAGCTCTATTGCCGAATGAAGAATGCTTTGCCTATGCACCAAAACCTCAATATCTTTAGGCGAAACACCGAAAAGGTGCACCGCTTCTATTACTTCGAGTCCTTTGTTCATTAAGGTGGCAGAGTCGGTAGTGATTTTTGCGCCCATAGACCAGTTAGGGTGATTAAGTGCGTCCTTAACCGTAACATTTTTAAGTTCTTCTTCACTTTTACCGAAAAACGGGCCGCCCGAAGCCGTTAACAGTATTCTTTTAAGGGAATTTTCGGGTACACCCTGCAAAGACTGGAAAATTGCGGAGTGTTCGCTGTCAACCGGCAAAAGCTTAACACCCTTTTCGGCGATTTTCTTATTAACTATCTCGCCGCCCGTTACAAGTGTTTCCTTGTTTGCAAGAGCAATATCTTTTCCCGCTTCTATAGCACATAGGGTGCTTTCAAGCCCTGCTATTCCCACTATGGCGCAAAGTACCGTATCGCCCTTTTCTTTTGCTACGGCATTAACACCGTCTTTGCCCGAATAAACCTTTATATCGGTATCCTTAAGGGCAATTTTAAGTTTGTTTGCGGCATTCGTGTCGGACAGTGCTACCGAGTAAGGCTTATATTTCCTTGCCTGTTCTTCCAAAAGCTTATAATTTTTTCCTGCGGCAAGTCCCGTAACCTTTATTCCGAGCTTATCACAAACCGCTAAAGCCTGTGTACCGATAGAGCCGGTACTTCCCAAAATAATGAGTTCCTTTGTCATTATAAAACTCCCACAAGTGCAAAGAGATAAACAAAAGGTGTTATCAAAAGCATACTGTCAAAACGGTCTAAAATACCGCCGTGACCGGGAATTAAGTTTCCGTAATCTTTAAGACCTACACTTCTCTTTATTGCCGAAGCAAAAAGGTCGCCTAACATTCCGACAATGCATAAAGGAATAGTCAAAACAAGTGTTGCTATTATATGCTCACTTGAGAAAGCAAAGCTTAGTATAACAGAAACAATTACACTCGAAACGATACCGCCTATTGCTCCTTCAACCGTCTTTTTAGGACTTATATTCGGGCACAATTTGTGTTTTCCGAAAAAGCTGCCGACAAAGTATGCTCCGGTATCGCAAACAGATGCAAAATTAACTATAAGCAATAAATAGTATATTCCCCTATCGCTTACAATAATACTTGAAAGCATCGAAAAAGCGTAACTTAAAAAATAAGGAAATGCACAAAGAGCGAAAATTCCGCCTAAGCTTATGCTTTTATTAAGATACAGTATCGCAATAACCGCAAAAAGAAAATAGAAAACGGTTAAGGCTAAAAGCGGCAATGTTTTGTCAAATGTAAGAAAGCCGCCTATTAAATCGGTAAAACGGGAGCTTAATAAAAGTATTCTTAACGCACCGTAAACACCGGCAACAATACAAAATGCCTTATTTTCTATTTTTGCTGCATTATGCGTCAGTTCGTAAATACCGATAGCGCAAATTACAGCAATAAAAAAAGTTACAATAAGCGGACAGTATAATTTTGATACTGTAAGTACGCCTATTACAAAAGCTATCAAAACAGCAGCGGAAATAATTCTCGTTTTCATATTCTACACTCCTCCGAAACGGCGGTTTCTCTTGTTAAAGTCTTCTATCGCCGTATCCAAATCTTTTTCGCTGAAATCGGGCCAAAGAATATCGGAAAACCAATATTCCGCATAGGCAGACTGCCAAATAAGATAATTTGAAAGTCTGAACTCGCCGGACGGTCTTATAATAAAGTCGGGGTCGGGCATTCCGGCGGTATAAAGATTTTCGGATATTAAATCTTCCGTTATATCTTCTGCCTTTATACCCTTATTTATTATCTTTTGAACGGCCTTTACTATTTCGTCCCGTCCGCCGTAGTTAAGAGCAATATTAACTATAAGCCCCGTTGCGTCCGCAGAGTCGGCTTCGGCGGTTTTAATAAGCTCTTTTATATCGTTATCGAGCGGCTCAAGGTCACCTATAAACTGAAGCTTAATATTTTCACCCTTAAAGTTTTTAGTATCCAAAAGATACTCTCTTAAAAGGTTCATTATATTATCGACTTCTTCTTTCGGCCTTTTCCAGTTTTCGGTTGAAAAAGCATAAACCGTTAAATATTTAAGCCCTATCTTATTGCAATATCTTGCAATGCTTTTGAAATTTTTTGCTCCTGCCGTATGCCCTGCAAATCTCGGAAGAGAACGCTTTTTTGCCCATCTTCCGTTACCGTCCATAATTATGGCTATATGCGTAGGCATTTTTACGGGGGCTTTTTCTTTTTTTCTAAAAAACATCGTTTTTCTCCTAAAAGAACGGCGCACATTGTTTACCGTGCGCCGAAATGTTTTATATTTCCATTATTTCTTTTTCCTTGTCGGACGAAAGAGTGTCTATATCCTTACAAAACTTATCGGTTAAATTTTGAATTTTCTTTTCGCCGTTTGTCTCATCGTCTTCGGTTATGGCATTGTCTTTTTTAAGTTTTTTGAGTTTATCGAGAGCATCTCTTCTTATGTTTCTTACCGAAACCTTTGCGTCCTCGCCCATTTTTTTTATATCTTTAACTATTTCTTTTCTTCTTTCTTCCGTTAAAGGCGGGAAATTAAGACGAATGATTTTACCGTCATTTTGCGGGTTAATGCCGATTTCGGAAGTTAAAATTGCTTTTTCGATTTCTTTTAACATGGTAACGTCCCAAGGCTGGATAACAAGAGTTCTTGCCTCAGGTATCGAAACCGCCGCCATCTGCTGAACGGGTGTCGGAACACCGTAATAGTCAACAACAACCTTATCGAGCACCGAAGCATTTGCTCTTCCGGCTCTTACGGCTTTGTATTCACGCTCAAGTGCCGCAGCACTTTTACCCATTTTTTCTTCGGTTACTTTTAGTAATTCGTCCATAACTTTTCTCCTTAAAATTTATTCTACAAGAGTACCTATGGTTTCGC
This sequence comes from Acutalibacteraceae bacterium, assembly GCA_045642125.1. Classification (GTDB taxonomy): domain Bacteria; phylum Bacillota; class Clostridia; order Oscillospirales; family Acutalibacteraceae; genus UBA737. The sequence goes on from JAZUIE010000045.1 coordinate 44,166, forward strand.
CTTTTATTGCCCTTACAATATTATCGGGGTCGTTAAGATTAAATACCAAAATTTTAATCTTGTTGTCCATACAAAGCGAAGCGGCGGTTGAGTCCATAACATGAAGCTGTTTTGTAAGCACTTCACAATGCGAAAGCTTATCGTATTTTACGGCATTGGGGTTTAATTTGGGGTCGGAATCATAAACGCCGTCAACATTAGTTGCCTTAAATATTACATCGGCACCGATTTCAGCCGCACGTAAAGCCGCCGCCGTATCGGTAGAGAAGAACGGGTTACCGGTTCCGCAACCGAAAATAACAACTCTTCCCTTTTCAAGATGTCTTACGGCTTTATTTCTTATGTAAAGCTCTGCAACCTGACGCATTTCAATAGCGGTTTGAACTCTTGCATTAACGCCCATTTGATTAAGAGTATCGGCAAGAGCAATTGAGTTTATGGTCGTTGCCAACATACCCATGTGGTCAGCGCTTGTCCTATCCATACTTCCGCTTGACCTGCCACGCCAGAAATTGCCGCCGCCTACAACTATGGCGACCTGCGCACCTAAATTAACGGCTTCTTTAACACGAAGACATACCTCTGTTACCTTGTCAAAATCTATCCCCGTGCCTTTTTCTCCTGCCAAAACCTCACCTGAAAGTTTAAGCAGTACTCTTTTATATACCGAGCCCATAAAAAAACACCCTTTCGCTATAATATATTATATATCTATATTCTACAATAAAGAGTAATTAAAGTCAATAACGGCAAAGTAATTTTGAAAAAATTTTAGTTAAAAATAAAGGTGCGGTAAATTTACCGCACCGAAAATTTAATATTTAATTGTCACCCGACAACGCATCAATTACGACTTCTTTGGCTTTGGGCTTAGAGTCGCCGTGTTTTACAAACGACATGGTCACAAAGGCAAGGAGCATCAAAATTGCGGCGTACGGGAAAAGTGCCTTATAACCGAGCCCCAAGGTTTCGATAATATATGCCGACAAAAACGGTGTTACTATTTGCGCCGCCATGGAAAAGGTATAATAAAGTCCCGTATATTTACCGACATCGGAGCCTTTTGCTATATCTACAACCATCGGGAATGAGTTTACATTAATAGCCGCCCAGCCTATGCCGACTACCGCAAAAACTATATACATAAATACACTTTGATGAGTAATAAACAGTGCCGAAATATAGCAAACCGCCATAGCGACAACACCTGCTAAAACCGTGGCTTTTCTGCCTATTTTACTCGATATTATTCCGAGCGGTAAAAACGAAGCAATGGCGACAACGGTTGCAATTAAAAGGTAACTCGAAGAAGCACCCAAATCGGTATGCCAAATCTTTACGCAATAGCGGGAAAACATTGTCGTAACGCCGTTATAAGCGGCATACCAAAAGAACACCGAAAAAAGAATTAAAATAAGGCTTAACATTTTGCCCTTAGTTAACTTCTCTGACGACTTTGTTTCTTCTTCGTCTTCTTCTGAGAAATCGCATTCGCTTAATAGCTTATTTTCGTTTACGGTCACCGCCATTATAACGACACTTATGAGCATAAACAGAGCTATAACAACGAAAATGGGCAAAAACGACTGATTATCGGAATAAAGCTTTTCACCCGAAGACGATTTTTCGGACTTAAGCAAAAACATCATTGCAACAGTTGCAAAAATTCCGCCCAAATAACCTACTAGGTTTATAACAGCATTAGCCTTACTTCTGAGCGGTTTCGGTGTCACATCGGGCATTAAAGCAACGGCAGGACTTCTGTAAATTGCCATAACTATCAAAAGCAAAATGAGTGTTACAAAAAAGCCCGTAAACCAAACCTTTTCCACAAACAGTCCCAAAACAAGCAACAAAATACTCGAAGCGAGTGTACCGAAGAAAATATACGGCATTCTCTTTCCGAAACGGCTTTTTGTTCTGTCCGAAATGATACCGAACAAAGGCAGCATAAATATTGCCAAAACATTATCTATAGACATTACTGCGTTTGAGTTAAAGGTACTTAGCCCGAATTTATATTCAAGCAAATAAGGAATTACCTGATCATAAAACTGCCAAAATGCCAAAATTGCCATAAAGCCTAAACCTATAAGACAGGTTCTGCCATACTTTAATTTCATTTAACTATCCCCTTACAAAAGTTCGATTATCGCTGCGTTATTACCCCTTTTTTCACCCAAAACCCTATGCGAAAAAATATCCTTTTGGCAGTGAGTACATATATCGCAAACCTCTATGTTTTGAGGCAAAATTCCGCAGTTTACAAGAATTTGTTTGTTTGCCGTTTTAAGGTCAAGCAAATATTTTCCGTTGCCCTTTTCGGTGAAAATTTGAGCTTTATTAAAACCGTTTTTAATAAATTCTTTATATACATCTTCGCCTACTTCGTAGCATTCGCCCGAAATCGAAGGACCTATCGCAACCAATATATCTTCTCTTTTACAGCCGAACTCGTTTACCATTTTTTCGACTGTTTTTTCACCGATTTTTCCTACGGTTCCACGCCAACCCGAGTGAGAAGAAGCAATAACTTTTTTCCTAAAATCAAAGAATAAAAGCGGAACACAGTCGGCAAACTGCGTTACAAGAGCAACACCCTTTTTGTCGGTTACAAGTCCGTCAATATCCGAAAAGGACGGTCTTGTATAGCCTACGCCCCTATCCTTTTCCGTGACCGACAAAACATTCGTTGTATGCGTTTGCTTAGTGAATACCAAATCGGCGGTATCAATGCCTATTTTATCACAAATAATCTCGTAATTTTTCCTGACATTTTCGGGACTGTCGCCCTTATAAAAGGACATATTCATACCTTTAAGATGTCCCTTGCTTACACCGCCGAGCCGTGTTGTAAAACAGTGCTTTACGCCTTTATTTTCAAAAATTTTGAACTTAATATAAGTTAAGTCGCCGTCATTTACGACAATTGATGTTTTGCTTTCTATCACCTATATATCCTCGTTCTTTTCGCTGACACCCGATTTAATAACAAAAGTGTTCATATTTCGCAAAAATACATTGTAAACATCTTCGCCGAAGTCCTTTTTAAGAGCCTTAAGTCCCTCGCCCATAAGAGGAGGACGGAACTCGGTAGAATGAGTATCGGTGCCTATAAAAGTAATATATCCGCCGTTTACCAGTTTTTTTACACTTTTTCTGAAAATAGATTTTTTAAGAAAAGAAGAAGCATTTACTTGTGCATAACATTCGTTTTCGTTTATATACTTAAGCAAATCTTTGAAGCCTTTAACCTTAGTATACCGCTCAATATGGGCTATTATCGGTACAAGTCCCGAATTAATTGTCAGGTTTTTTAGGTCAACAAAAACCTGCTTGTCAATAGGATAATTCGAAAGCTCGATTAAAATGTATTTTGAACCGCCTAAAGAAAATTTGGACATCTCGGTACTGTATCCCATACCCCTGAAATAATATATTTCTCCGCCTAAATAAACATTTGGCAAGTCCATTCCCTTTGTAGCTTCAAGAAGTTTTTTATACGACTCTTCCCGTCTTTCAAAAAAGCCCTCTAAACTGTTTTCCTGCGCAATGAAATGAGGTGTTGCCAAAACATCGGTAACACCGTCTTCCTTGAGCATTTTAAGAAGTTCAATTGAAACTTCGACATTTTTTGCCCCATCGTCCATTTCGGGCAAAATATGAGAGTGCATATCAATTATACGCATAAACCTTAAGCCTCGATTATTAAAATATCCAAAAAGAGCAAACAGGGGAGATAAAACATCTCCCCTTTATTTACTGAATATTATTTGCCGTAATTTTCATTAGCGGACTGAACTCTATCATAACCGCCGTAGCTTTCGTTACCCGTTCTGACACGGTCGTAACCGCCGTAGCTGTCATAACCGCCGTAACCACCGTAACCACCGTAACCGCCGTAGCCACCGTAACCACCGTAGCCGCCACCGTAGCCACCGTAACCGCCATAGCCATATCCGTATCCCTTGCGCTTACCGTAGCCGTAATAAGATTTTCTATATACATAACGGCTCTTTGATTTCGGGTTTGCACAGTTCATAATTGCACCCAAAATGTTAACATTCGCAAAGGTTATAAGGTCGATAGCTTTTTTAATCGAATAATGCGGAGTGTATCCGTCACGGATAACGAATATTATACCTACAGTATGCGGAGCTACAACTAAGCAGTCCGATACAACATTGATAGGCGGAGTATCGATTATAACATAATCGTATTTTTCACTTGCCGTTTCAATTAAATCAGCAAAATTCTTTGAGTCAAGAAGCTCTGACGGGTTAGGCGGAATAGCACCTGCCGTTAAAAGGAAAAGATTTGAGTTAAGCTTTTTGACACTTGAGTCAAGTTCGGTTAAGCCCGAGAGAACATTCGAAAGACCCTCACCGTTTTTAACCTTAAATTTCTTATGAAGAGATGCTCTTCTCATATCGGCATCGATAAGCAATATCTTTTTATCGAGCTGTGAGAATGCAACTGCCAAGTTTGCCGCTGTGGTAGATTTACCCTCACCTGCATTAGCACTCGTTACGGCAAAAACATTTCCGCCGTTATCGTTTGATAAAAGGAAGCTTAAATTAGTACGGATACTCTTGTAAGCCTCGACAACCGCAAAAGGAACTCTTCTGTGAGAGGAGGTATTCTTACCGCTTTTCTCGTTTTCCTTGGCGGTTTCTTCGTTTTCATTTAACTGCTCGGCAGTTAAAACGTCAGTTGACTTTGAATCGTCATATTCATAGCCTTTTCTAAACTTATTTCTTGCCACTTGGATAACCACCTTTCGAGTAAAGATAGGTGCTTCCGTAAGTTGCACCGGCTGCTTCGAAATCAGGAACAGAGCCTATAAGCGGAATATCGTATCTGGCGACAAATTCTTCTTCGCCTCTTATTGACTGATTAAGTAAGTCAATAAGCAATACCAAAAGGTATGCAACTACTATTCCGGCAAGACCTGCAAGACCTGTTATAAATGTTGTTCTCGGAGAAACCTTTCCTGCGCCGTCTGCCTCTTCGGCAACATTTGCCTTAGCATAGGGAATAAAATCGACAATATAGTCACAGGAAATTCTCGCAAATTTATTTACAAGCTCTTTAGCATCGTTTTGGTCGGTTGAATTAAAGGTTATGTCAATGAAAAGAGTTTCATCGTTTCTTTTGCTTACACTTGCCATACCTTTAAGAGAACCGTAACTGTAACGGTTGCCCGTTTCCTTGGCTAAGTCTATGTATATATTGCTTGTCTTAAGGATATCAACAACCGTATCGGCAAGAGCCTTTGAAGCGGCAATATCGGTACCGTTAACGGAAGTTTTCTGGTTGACAAGCGATGGGTCATAGGTAGAAATAAGAGCACCGTTGGTTACTAAGATTGACGCCGAAGCACTGTAAACCGGAACGGCAACGAACTTGCAATAAGCGAAGGCGGAACCGGCGAAAATAACACAAGCAAGTATCAACGCCCATATTCTCTTAAGAGCAAGTTGCAAGAGATAGATAATCGAAAGTTTATCCATAAGTTAACTCCTTTATAAATTTGATAACCTTAATTTGGTATAATCACACAAATAATGATACCACTAATAAAAAATATTTTCAAGTTAAATTTATCTTTTTGTCTATAAATTTTGTAAATTCGGCAAACGAAGAATAAAGTTCACTGTATTCCCCGTATGCATCACGGTAAATTTCCACTATGGCATCGGCTTTTATTCCCAAAGAATTGACCATCTTAAAAAAGAAATAAAAGTCCATATCTCCCTTGTTTGGCAACATACAGTCATTTTCTCTGCTTGCCCCGCTTATATGAAGATGCTTAATGTTTTTATTGAGCTTTATTAAAGGCTCTATAGGTGCATACCCGTTTCTTAAGCACTGCTTTGTATCTATGCAAAACTCGGCATCGTCTTTAAGGTAGTCACGCATTTTGACGAGAAAATCTAAGTTACCTGCCCTGAATCTTTTGACATTTTCCTGCAAAAGTGTTGCATTTCCGCCCGATTTTACATTTTCTTTAACTAACATATAACGCTCAAAATATTCTTCGTCATTTAATATTTTATTAGGCTTTCCCCCGTGGAGAATAACATAGGAAGCGCCTAACATTTCGGCAATTTCACCGTAGCGCTTATATGTATCGAGTCCTTTAACAAGTCTTCTTTCATAGTTCGAAAAAAGCATAAAAGAATCGGTCAAAGAAAATGCCGGGTGAACAGATTTGACTTTAATGCCGTAATAATCCTTTTGCCTTTTGAGTTTCATTACAAAATCTTTTTCGAGTTCTTCTTCGGCATTAAAAAATATTTCGGTAAGCTTTGCACCCGATTTTCCGACATGCATAAGCGATTTTTCGGTTTCGAGCGGATAAAAGCACGATGTTGAAAGCCCTATATTCATAGCTTCTCCTTAGGTGTTACAAACAAAGTTTTTTGATTTTTATAGGTAACCATTCCCGGTTTTGCTTTAGCGGGTTTTTTGACAAATTTAGCAAAGGTATAATCAACGGGAACAGACGAAGAGTTTTTGCCCTTTGAATTATATGCCGCAAGACCTGCCGCAAAAAGCAATGTTTCGTCACTGACCGGTTTACCGTCACAAAAAACGATTACATGGCTTCCGTGAATATTTTTCGTATGGAACCATAAATCATTGTCTTTGGCAAGTTTTGTTGTTAAATAATCGTTCTCGACATTATTTTTACCGACAAGTATTTTATAGCCCTCTTTAGACACATATTCAATATAGTCTTTAGGTGCCGTTTCTTTTTTTACAGTTTTGCTTTTTTTAATATATCCGTTGTCGGCAAGTTCTCTTTTAATTTCCCTTAAAGAGTCCGCCGTTTCGCACTGTTCGATAGAAAAAAGCACCGAGTTTAAGTAGTCCGCTTCTTCTTCGTCTTCCTTAATGAGGTTTTGAAGCATTTTATTTGCAACGGTTAGTTTTTTATAGGTCTTAAAGTATTTCAGCGCATTATTTTGCGCCGTTAAGGTTTTATCGAGTGGAATTTCCATTTCCTCTAAATTTTCGGAATAGTAGTTTTTAAGTACAACAGAGTCCTGCCCTTGCTTTATTAAACCGATATTTGCCTTAATAAGTTCGCCCTTAATGCGGTACTCTTCCCTTTTTTCGCATTCTTTAAGTTCTTTTTTTCTTAATTCTTTACGCTTAACCGCTTTTTCTATAAGGCTTGTTACGGTTTTATTTACATCGTTTGTAAGACGGCTTTTTATAAGCTCGTTTTCCCTTTCCTTATAAAAAGCGTCCAAAAGTTCACTGAATGAATTATATTCTTTTATATCAAAAATTCCCGTTTTACCGAAAATTTTAGTGTACGAAAAATCATACGGTTTATTATCCCTTAAAACCATTACGGGAGTTCCGCCCGAAATAATTTCTTCTTTAAGCCCGTTGATATTTTGCATAAGTAAAGTAAAATCTTTAATTTCACAGACGGGCTTATCGGTTAATTTCGATGCAAGTATCAAAGCATCGCAAAGTTTAGGCGAAATACCGCCTATAGAACTTAAAATCGCCTTCGAAAGAGGATATTCCGCAAAAGATTTAATTTTTTTCTCTATTTCTTCTAAGGTGTTTTCGGTAATACTGAGTTTGTCCTGCTTGTCGGGATACTTGTATACGGCTCCCGGCAAAACAAGACGGTTTTCGTCAGTGATGTCGCTCTTTTTAACGGCGTCAATTATTTTTCCGTCTTCGCCGACTAAAATTATATTGGAGCTGTTGCCTATAAGCTCTGTTACAATCTTTTTGACCGTTTTATCGCCGAGTTCGTTTCTCGTTTCGAACTCAAAACAAACAAGTCTTTCGAAGCCGTATGAAGAAACATTTATAAGCTTAGCGGAAGAAAAATGCTTTCTTAAAAGCATACAAAACATGGGCGGCTTTTCGGGGTTTATCGGCTTTATATCGGTAAAATGCACCCTTTGTGAGCCGCTTTTGATATTAAGCATAAGGCGTCCCTTAAAATCTTTCGATTTAAGGGATAAAAAAACTTCCGATTTATCGGGGCAATATATTTTTTCAATTAAACTGCCGCTTTTTTTGTCAAGTTCTCTTGCCAAAACACCGACAAAGTTGCCGTCAATCGCCATTTTTCTCCTCCAAAAGTTTCTCAATACCCTGTTTAACGCTTAAAGCATTCAGATACATTTCTTCTTTTTCTTTTATGCCTTTAAGGTCGTTTATTGACTTATTTGCAATGGAAAGTTGCTTTTTAAGGTATAAAATATTATCGTCACAAATAGCGGTAATAAGACCGATTTTTTCTCTTAAGGGCGACAAAGAATACGGCTTACCGTCAAATTTTGCGGTCATAACCGAATAGATTTTTCCGTTTTCCTTTATCGCTTTTTCGTCCGACACAAAAAAGCCGTTTTCGGCTAAATATCTTCTTAAAACGAACGAAGCTGTCATAGGTTGCAAAATAAAAAGCGGTTTTTCCTTAAAGGAACATCTTTCTATTATTCCGCTTATAACATCTCCGCCCATTCCGGCTATTATAACCGTTTCGGCGTCTTTATATGTAACTTCAGACAGTCCGTCACAAAGGACTAAATTAACCTTGTCCGCCTTTAATTTTTGTAGGTTTTTCTTAGCGCTTAAAAGCGGTTTCTCGTTAATATCCGTTGCGGTGACTTTTGTTTGCTTTCCGCCTAAATAAAGAGCCGCAGGAAGAAAACCGTGGTCCGTGCCTACATCACAGACGCTGCTTCCCTGCGGCACTAATGACGCTATAAGCTTAAGTCTTGCACTTAATTCTTTCATTACTTGTCTTTGAAATGTTCGTTAAGCTTTAAGAGTAAAGCTTCGCAGTCAGTCCCGTGAGCATTACAGGCATCCTTTATGCTCTCGGCTCTTGAACAGGGGCATCCCAAACAATGCATACCGATACTTAAAAAGTATTCAGAGCAAGAACTGTCCATATCGAGAACATCGCCTATTAACATATCTTCCGTTATTTTCATAATTTTCTCCTTAAATAAGTTTTGTTTCCTTTTCAATATCGAAATCAGACGGTTTATAAAACTTCCTGCCGTCTAAACAGCGAACTGAGCCCGTAAAGCCGTTTTCGTCAGTATTTGACAATGCGTCCTTTATTTCATAAAGTCTTGCATCCATAAGGTCAAGCTCGGATAAAACTTCGGCTTCTAAGGTCATCGGCAACACCGCAGCACCGAACTCATGCTTTCCGTGATGCGATAAAATCATGTGCATAATAAGTGTTTTGGTTTCCTCGCTGATACTAAGCTTATCGGCATACTCTTTAACCGTTTCGGCACCCATGGGGATATGCCCTAAAAGATTACCTTTAACAGAGTAATTTTCGGCAATACCGAGCTCGTTTCCGACATTATACTCGTCAATTTTGGCAATATCGTGAAGCATTGCACCGGCAAGTAAAAAATCTCTGTTTACAAACGGGTAAATTTTTATAACGCCTTCGGCAAGTTTAACGATAGAAAGGGTATGAAGCAAAAGTCCGCCCCTTATGGCATGATGAAGCTTATATGCGGCAGGCCATATTAACAGTTTGTCCTTTTTGTCTTCATAAATACTTAAAACAAGTTTTTTAAGCTCTTCGTTTGTAAAACTCCCGGCTAAGCGTACAAGCTCGTTGTACATATCTTCCGAAGAATACTCCGCAGAGCGAACAAGGTCTTCTGACTTAACATTGTCACCGTCAAACGCCGTTCTTATCTGTTCTACTCTTAACTGGTCGCTTCCGGCGAATTTTTGAAGCGTTCCCCTTACTTTTACTATATCGTTAGCCTTATACTCGCCGTGCATATCGGGATTATAAGCCCAAAGCTTTGCGTTTATTTCTCCCGTTTTATCGCCTAAGGTTATATCGAGATATGTATCGCCCTTAGAAGATACCTTTTTGTCGACCGATTTAATAAGGAAAAAGCCTTCAACTTTGCCGTTTGTAAGCTCGTTAAAATTCATTTCATTATTCCTTTACGATAATATTTTCTCTTGCGGGGCCGTTTGAAACATACTTAAACTTAAAGCCGATTTCGTTTTCTATAAATTCGATGTATTTTTTGCAGTTTTCGGGAAGCTTATCATACTCGGTAATATCCGAAATGTCACACTTCCAACCGGGAAGAGTTTTGAGAACGGGTTTTGCTTTATAAAGCTTATTCGTAACGGGGAAATCGGTTGTAACTTCACCGTCAAGCTCATAGCCTACGCAAACCTTTATTTCGTCTAAATATCCGAGTGCATCAACAACGGTCAATACGGCATGGGTAGTACCCTGTACCTCGCAACCGTAACGGGTTGCAACACAGTCAAACCAACCCATTCTGCGGGGTCTTCCGGTAGTAGCACCGTATTCGCCGCCGTCACCGCCGTGGTCACGCATCTGCTTTGCTTCGTCACCGAAAATTTCGCTTACGAATGCTCCTGCGCCTACGGCAGAAGAATATGCCTTAACAACCGTGTAAACTTCCTTTATTGAATAAGGCGGAAGACCGGCACCGACAGCACCGTAAGCCGCAATGGTATTAGAAGATGTTACCATAGGATAAATGCCGTGGTCGGTATCCTTAAGAGTGCCTAACTGACCTTCAAGAAGAATTGTTTTGCCCTGCTTTTCGGCTTCGTAAACAAGCTTTCTTACATCGCCGACAAACGGAGCGATTTTTTCTTTCCAGTCGAGCATTTTATTATAAAGCTCGGCTTCGTCAATAGGCTCTTTTGAGTAAAGATTTTTAATTAAAAGGTTTTTAACCTCTAATACACGGTGGAGCTTTTCTTTAAGCGCTTCGCTGTCAAAAAGTTCGCAAACCTGAAAACCGATTTTTGCATATTTATCGGAATAAAAAGGAGCTATTCCCGACTTAGTTGAGCCGAAACTCGCTTTGCCTAAGCGTTCCTCCTCATAAACATCGAACAAAACATGATACGGCATAACTATCTGAGCCCGTTCGCTTATCATAAGCTTAGGAGCCGGAACGCCCCGTGAAACTATCTCGTTGTACTCACTTAAAAGCTTGTCTATATCGAGAGCAACACCGTTTCCTATACAATTTATTACATTTTCGTTAAACGCACCTGACGGCAAGGTATGAAGAGCAAATTTACCGTATTTGTTTTTTATCGTATGACCGGCATTTGCACCGCCTTGAAATCTTACGACAATATCGGCATTAACCGCCAACATATCGGTAATTTTACCTTTACCTTCATCGCCCCAGTTTGCACCAACTACTGCTTTTACCATACAATTACCTTCTTAAATTAAATTTACATTATATTTTACCATTTTTTGCTCTTTATTTCAAGAATTTTTTATTATATTCTTCTGCCTAAAATTTCTTCTTTTTCTTTCTTAAACTCGGCAAAATTACCTTCACTGATTGCCGTTCTTATATCTTCCATAAGATGATTATAAAACCACAAATTATGAATAACCATAAGTCTTGAGCCCAGCATTTCGGACGATTTAAGCAAGTGGCGGATATATGCCTTCGAATACCTTTTACATGTAGGACACTCACAGTTTTCGTCAATGGGCGTCATATCAAGCTCATATTTGTTATTGTTTATGTTTATAATGCCGTTTGATGTAAAGAGATGGCCGTGACGGGCATTTCTTGACGGCATAACACAGTCAAAAAGGTCTATACCCCGCTCAACACCGTTAAGTATGTTTACAGGTGTTCCGACACCCATAAGATACCTGATTTTATCTTTGGGCATATAAGGGCATACATGGTCAAGTACATCGTACATAACATCGGTAGGCTCACCTACGGCAAGACCGCCTACGGCATATCCGTCAAGGTCGAGCTCTGCTATCTCTTTCATGTGTTCGATTCTTATATCGTTAAAGGTCGCACCCTGATTTATACCGAACAGCATTTGTTCCTTATTGACGGTGGTATCAAGTGAGTTTAATCTTTCCATCTCCGCCTTACAGCGTTTAAGCCAACGGGTTGTCCTTTTGACCGAATTGCAAGCATAGTCATACTCTGCGGGGTTTTTTATGCACTCGTCAAAAGCCATAGCGATAGTAGAGCCTAAATTAGACTGAATTTGCATACTTTCTTCGGGACCCATAAATATTTTTTTGCCGTCTATATGACTGTTAAAGAAAACGCCCTCTTCTTCGATTTTACGGAGTGAAGCAAGAGAAAAAACCTGGAAACCGCCCGAGTCGGTTAATATGGGACCGTCAAAGGTTGAAAACTTATGCAGTCCGCCGCATTTCTTAATGACCTCGTCACCCGGTCTTACATGAAGATGATAGGTGTTTGAAAGCATAACCTGACAGCCTATTTCCTTTAAGTCGTTTGCCGAAACGGCACCCTTTATGGCGGCAGAGGTCGCAACATTCATAAATGCCGGTGTCTTTACCGTGCCTTTATTTGTCGTAAGCTCTCCGAGTCTTGCGCCGTTTTCTTCTTTTATTAGCTTAAACATACTTTCTCCCGTAAATTTATGAAATCATCATAGCATCGCCGAAGCTGAAAAACCTGTATTTTTCGTTTACGGCTTCGTTATAAGCATTCATTGTGTTTTCGTAACCCGCAAAGGCGCTTACAAGCATAATAAGTGTGCTTTCGGGCAGGTGAAAATTGGTTATGAGTCCGTCCATTATCTTAAACTCATAGCCGGGGTAAATGAATATTCCCGTATCGTCACTGCATTCCTTTATTTCGCCGAATTTTTGCATTGCACTTTCGAGTGTTCTGCAAGATGTCGTTCCCACACAAATTATTCTTGAACCGTTTTTCTTTGCATTATTTATCTTATCTGCGGCTTCTTTACTTATAACATAGTGTTCGGTATGCATGTGGTGGTCTTTAATATCGTCAACCTTAACGGGCCTGAATGTTCCGAGTCCCACATGCAATGTGACATAAGCTATGCCTACGCCCATATCTTCGATTTTTTTAAGCATTTCATTTGTAAAATGGAGTCCTGCCGTAGGTGCTGCGGCGGAGCCTAACTCCTTTGAATAAACCGTTTGATAGCGTTCTCTGTCCTTAAGCTTTTCTTTTATGTAAGGCGGAAGCGGCATTTGTCCTACTTTATCGAGCACCGAGAAAAATTCACCGTCACACTTAAATTCAATTATACGGTTGCCGTCTTCGAGCACTTTAACAACAGTGGCTTTAAGCTCGTCCGAAAACTTAAAAGCCGCACCTTCCTTTGCCTTTTTTCCGGGACCCGCAATGGCTTCCCATGTTAAAAGGTCAATCTGCTTTAACAAAACAAATTCGACTACTGCGCCGGTATCTTCCTTAACACCGTAAAGTCTTGCGGGTAAAACTCTTGTGTTGTTAAGAACAAGACAGTCGCCCTTTTTAAGATAGTCGGTTATGTCCTTAAAATGCTTATGCTCGGTTTGTCCCGTTTCTCTGTTTATTTTCATAAGCCTTGAAGCGTCTCTCGGCTCTAACGGAGTCTGAGCAATAAGGCTTTCGGGCAAATTGTAATAAAAGTCGCTTTTTTTCATATAAATTAGATGTCTTCTTTCGCAAAATAATTGACAAAGATAGTGCCTAATGGTATTATTATATGTAATTATATTGCAGATTAAGGTTTTTATCAACATATATTTGCAAATTCTTTGGGAGATGTTTATTTTGAAAAAGTACAATGTCGGCATTATAGGTGCCACGGGAATGGTAGGTCAGCGATTTGCTTTGTTACTCGCAAATCACGAAAATTTCACCGTTACGGCTCTTGCCGCAAGTGAAAAAAGTGCACATAAGACCTATAAGGAAGCCTTAAACGGCAGATGGGCAATGAAAGACGAATGCCCGAAAAACCTTGAAGATATGTATGTTTACGATGCAACAAAGGATATTGACGAAATAGTAAGTAAGGTTGATTTCGTTTTTTGCGCCGTTGCTATGAATAAGGACGAAATAAAGGCGCTCGAAGAAGCTTATGCTAAAAAAGAATGTCCTGTTATTTCAAACAACTCGGCACACAGAAGTACCGAAGACGTTCCGATGATTATCCCCGAATTAAACTATGAACATGCAAAAATAATTCCTGCTCAAAGAAAAAGACTCGGTACAAAAAAAGGCTTTATTGCCGTTAAATCTAACTGCTCATTGCAGTCTTATGTTCCGGCTTTATTCCCGCTCGATAAAAAATTCGGCGTTAAAGATGTTTTGGTTTGCACTTATCAGGCAATCTCGGGCGCAGGTAAAACCTTTGAGCGTTGGCCCGAAATAATTGATAATGTTATTCCGTACATAGGCGGAGAAGAAGAAAAAAGCGAACTTGAGCCTCTTAAGATTTGGGGTAAAATTGACGGCGACAAGATAGTTCCCGCCACATCGCCCAAATTTACTGCTCAATGTCTCCGTGTTCCCGTTTCGGACGGTCACATGGCTGCCGTTTTCGTAAGGTTTGACAAGAAGCCCACTAAAGAGCAAATTCTAAATACCTGGAAAGAGTTTTCTTCTATTCCGCAAGAGCTTAAGCTCCCCCATGCTCCAAAGCAGTTCTTAAACTATTTTACTGAGGACGATATGCCGCAAACAAGACTCAACCGTGACCTTGAGGGTGGTATGGCAATTTCCGTAGGCAGACTCAGAGAAGACACTCAGTATGACTATAAATTTGTTTGTCTTTCTCATAACACTCTCCGTGGTGCCGCAGGTGGCGGAGTTTTGTTGGCAGAGCTCCTTTGTGAAATGGGCTATATGGACTGATACTGATTGTTTAATACAAAAAGGAGATGCACACTATGAAACAACATATATTTGAAGGTGCCGCAACAGCGCTTATTACTCCCATGAATGACGATAAATCGGTTAACTTTGACCGTCTTAAAACACTCATTGAAGAACAGATTAACGGCGGTATTGATGCCCTTGTCATTTGCGGAACAACAGGCGAAAAATCGACTCTTCGTTATGACGAACATGTCGAAGTTATAAAAACCGCCGTATCGGTTACAAACAAAAGAGTTCCGATTATCGCAGGAACCGGCAGCAACGACACTGCTTATTCCGTCCAACTTTGCAACGATGCCGAAAAGGCCGGTGCCGATGCGTTTTTGATGGTTACGCCCTATTATAACAAGGCTTCGCAAAACGGACTTATTGAGCATTATAACTACATAGCAGACCGTGTTAACAAGCCGATTATCCTTTATAATGTTCCGTCAAGAACGGGCGTTAATATTAAGCCGACAACTTATAAGGAGCTTTCAAAGCATCAAAACATTGTTGCAATAAAAGAAGCAAACGGCGATTTATCAAGTGTTGCAGAAACTAAGTATCTTTGCGGTGACGACTTGGATATTTATTCGGGTAATGACGACCAAACCGTTCCGATTTTATCATTAGGCGGAAAAGGTGTCATTTCAGTTTTATCTAACATTATGCCCGATTATATGCATAAGCTTGTATTCGAGTATCTTAAAGGCGATAAAGATTTGGCAGCGAAAATGCAGATAAAAGCAACCGGAATTATGAATGCCATGTTCTGCGATGTTAACCCCATTCCTGTTAAAACGGCTATGAATATTGCAGGTCTTAATGCCGGTCCTTTAAGACTTCCGCTTACCGCAACCACTAAACAAAACGAAGAACTTATTAAAGAAAAGCTCTTGGAAATGGGCGTACTTTAAGTAAATTTTAAGGAAATAAAAAAGATGTTAAAAGTTATTATTACGGGTGCTCTCGGTCATGTAGGCACTAAAATAACCGAACTATGCCAAAAGAGTGACGAAATAGAAATTGTCTGCGGCATTGACAAACAAAGTGGCAATGCTCCGTTTAATATTTATGACAATTTATCTTGCGTAACCGAAAAAGCCGATGCTTTAATTGACTTTTCAAACCCTTCGTTGCTTAACAGTATTTTAAGCTTTGCGAAAAAGAATAAAATGCCGGTTGTTTTGGCAACTACGGGATACACTAAAGAGCAAATAGAAAGCATTAAGGAAGCGTCAAAGGAAATACCCGTTTTCTATACGGCTAATATGTCGCTCGGCGTTAATCTTTTGTCGGCTCTCGTTAAAAAAGCGTCCCTCATTTTAGGTGACGACTTTGATGTCGAGATAATAGAAAAGCATCATAACCTTAAAATTGATGCACCGTCAGGAACTGCTTTAATGCTCGGTGATGCGATTAATTCCGTAAACGGCGATAAATATGTTTTCGAATATGACCGTCACTCAAAAAGAGAAAAACGAAACGCAAAGGAAATAGGTATTCACTCTGTAAGGGGCGGAAACATCGTAGGCGAACACGAGGTTATTTTTGCCGGAAACGATGAGGTTATCTCCCTTAAACACAGTGCTTACTCTAAAGAGGTTTTTGCTCTCGGTGCAATAAAAGCGGTTAAATTTATTTGCACTAAAGAAAAAGGCCTTTACGATATGTCCGATATGTTAAGTTTATAAGTAACAAAAAATTTTTCACTCCGTAAACTGTATTAAAAAGTTTACGGAGTGTTTTTTATGCAAAAATTTCCCGAAATTAAAGACGAAAGCGATTTTTTATTTTACGAACAGTACTTACAAAACGAAAATCCGACAGAAAATGAGCAAAACTGCGGACTAAAGGACGAAATCGGAAAAAACATAGTAATAAGCATTATTTTGGGCAACAGGATATACAGATATTACGGTGTGCTTAAAAATGTGTTTGAGGACTCTTTGGAAATCGAAGACAAAAGAACGAAAAACACCCTTTATTTCGATAAAAGAAGGGTGTTTTCGGTAATAGTAAAATCTAAATAATATTCATTTTTTCTTTAAGCCCGTTAAGGCTTTTTTCGTACTGCTCTTTTGTTATGGCACCGGTTTTAAGAAATGTATCGAGCGTTGCTTTTTGGTTTTCAAAAAGATTTTTGTTTTTAAGCGATACTAAAAAATCTTCCAAAATAACCGTTGCGGCGGCAGCGTCTATGTTTTCTTTTCGCTTTTTGCCGTAGGTATTGCTGCTGTCAAATAAGTTGTATGCTTTTTTTGTTGTTAGCCTTTCGTCATATAAAAGTGTTTCAATGCCGGAAGCCTCTTCAATTTTTTTGGCAATACTGCTGCAAGTGGCGGCTCTTTCCCCTAAAGTTCCGTCCATATTCTTTGGAAGTCCGACTACTATTTTCTCGGCGCCGTATTCCTTTGCCTTTTCGGTTATTTTTTCGATAATCTTATCTGTATTTTGCTCGGTTATAACACATTTTGGAAAAGCAAAACTGCAAAGATTGTCGCTTACGGCGATTCCCGTTCTTTTAAGTCCCAAATCGACAGACATAATAATCATAAGCCTTACTCCTCACCCAAAAAACTCGAAAAACGGCTTTTTTCCGGAAGAAGTCTCTTCGGCAAATGGCTATAGTCATTGAAATAATCGACCATCATTTTGCCGTTATCTAAGGTAAGCTTTGTTACCGCCGTGTTGTCCGACCAAGAAGCCTTCAAAAGACTGTCAACCGAGCCGTACATAAGTCTTGCCATAAGACATCTTATAAGTCCGCCGTGCATAACCAAAACGACCGTCTTATTTTCGTTTTCATTTGCAATTTTCAAAACACAGTCGTATATGCGTTCATAAACATCACGCATTTTTTCGCCACCGGCAAACTCTAAATCTTGAGGACGGCTATCCCAAATTTTCTTAAAATCGGGGTATTTTTTGAAAACATCCATCATACGGAGTCCGTCAAGGACTCCCCCGTCAATTTCCATAAGCCCGTTTTCTATTATACTTACCATATCCCGTTTGCCTATTATTGCAAGAGCGGTTTTTTGTGCCCTTAAAAGCGGACTCGTATAAATTTTATCAAAATGAACATTCTTAAAGCGCTTTTTAAGAAATTTAAGTTGCTTAGCACCCGTTTTTGTTATGTCGGAGTTAGTCACACCCTGAAAGGTATGAGTAACATTCCCCATAGACTCACAGTGCCTTACAATATATAAGGTCGTCATATAATCACCAAAAATAATTATACTACAAACTTTTCTATTTCGCAACAACTTCGGTTTCTGTTTTTTTGCCCTCAAAAAAGCTCTTAATATTATTAAGGGTTGTTTTTGCAATTTCGTCTAAGGCTTCGTTTGTTAAAAAAGCCTGATGTGAGGTTATTATGACATTAGGCATTGAAATAAGCGTTAAAAAACGGTCATCGTGTATTATTTCGTCTGACTTATCCTCGAAGAAAAGCTCGGTTTCTTCTTCGTAAACATCAAGCCCCGAAGCACCTATTTGTCCCGATTTTATGCCGTCAATTAAAGCCCAAGTGTCTATAAGTGCGCCACGGGAAGTGTTTATAATATAAACACCCTTTTTCATTTTCTTTACCGCCTTTTTGTCTATAATATGGCGGTTTTTTTCGTTTAAGGGACAGTGAAGCGAAATTATATCGCTTTCTTTAAGAAGTGTATCGAAATCGCAGTACTCACCGCAAAACTCTTTATTTTCTTTAGGGTCAAAGCCCAAGACACGCATATTAAAGCCTTTGCAAATGTCTGCAAACTTGCTTCCTATATTGCCCGTTCCTATAATTCCTACGGTTTTATTATATAAATCAAAACCGCAAAGTCCCTCAAGCGAAAAATTATGGTCACGGGTTCTTATATATGCTCTGTGAAGCTTACGGTTAAGGGTTAAAACAAGCCCCATTGCGTGTTCGGCTATGGCATAGGGCGAGTAGTAAGGCACCGTCATAACCGTTATCTTATCTTTTGCTTCTTTAAGGTCAACATTGTTATATCCCGCACACCGCATTGCAATAACCTTAACCTTAAGTTCGTAAAGCTTATCTATTACTTCCTTGTCGAGCCTGTCGTTTACAAAGGCGCATACACCGTCAAAACCTGCCGCAAGACTTACCGTATCGGGTGTAAGTTTGCTCTCAAAAAACCGTATATAATATTCATCGTCCTTAAATCTGTCAAATGAGCGAATGTCGTAAGGCTTCGTATCAAAAAATGCTATTCTAATCAAAAAAATACCTCCCCTTTTATCTTTCACAAAAAAAGGGCAGGTATTCTCAAAAAGCAAATTATATCAGAGTACTTTTTTAATGGCGTCTAACAAGTCGCCATACTCTTCGTATGCCGGAATATCAGGATAGTCGGCTTTGATTTTATCGGTTGACTTAAACAAAAATCCCGCCTTCGAATTTTCTATCATTCCAAGGTCGTTAAAGCTGTCACCTGAAGCGATAGTTTCAAAGCCTATTGACTGTAAAGCCTTTACGGTTGTAAGCTTCGACTTTTCAACACGCATTTTGTAATCTACTATTTCGCCTTTATCGTTTACAACAAGCGAGTTACAGAAGATTGTCGGCATACCGAGTTTCTTCATAAGCGGTTTTGCAAACTGCTCAAAGGTGTCACTTAAAATAATAACCTGCGTTAAGTCACGAAGCTCGTCTAAGAACTCCTTTGCTCCGTCCATGATGTCAATTTTGGCAATAACATCTTGAATTTGTTTAAGACCTAAATTATGTTCTTTAAGAATTCTTAAACGGTGTTTCATCAGTTTATCGTAATCGGGCTCATCACGGGTAGTGAGTTTAAGCTCGGGAATGCCTGTTTCATTTGCAACGGCTATCCATATTTCGGGTACTAAAACGCCCTCCATGTCAAGACAAACAATGTTCATAAATTTTTTCTCCTTTATTTACAAAAATTTTTGTACAAATTTATTTGGTCGTATACACATGGCCACCTTGACTCGGCACCGAGCGTTATACAAACATATTCGTTTTCTTTTTTATCTTTGCCGAACGTTACTATGCAGTATCTCGATTCGTTTACAAAGCCCGTTTTCCCGCCTAAAATAGTCGCTTTTTCGGGCTCAGTTCCGTACATGTACTTAAAAAGTGTGTTTTCAAGCTCTAACCCGTTTTCGTGTTTATCGGTTTTGCTTGTCGTATACTTATAGGTCGAAAGAACTTTTTTGCAAAGCTTATCGCTCATAGCCGTTCTTAAAATAACCGCCATATCTTCCGCCGTTGTATAATGATTTGAATCAAAAAGCCCTGTACAGTTTGTAAAATGGGTGTTCTTTAGTCCCATTTCTTTGGCTTTTTTATTCATAAGCTTTACGAAATTTTCTTCGCTTCCCGCTGTTTTTTCGGCGAGTCCCAAACAAGCGTCACCGCCTGAGGGAAGTATAGTTCCGTAAATTAAATCGTACATATTAAGCTTTTCACCGGCTGAAAAACCGGCAACCGTTGCGCCCTCTTTATATAACGGGTCGGTTATTTTATAGCTCATAACAAAAGTGTCGTCATAATCTTTTATGTTTTCTACGGCGACCAAAAGTGTCATAACCTTTGTAGTTGAAGCAGGATAGCACTTTTGTTTTGCATTTTTATATGCCAAAACATTATTCTTTTTCGTATTGATAAAAAGAATATTAT
Organism: Acutalibacteraceae bacterium; assembly: GCA_045642125.1. Lineage (GTDB taxonomy): Bacteria > Bacillota > Clostridia > Oscillospirales > Acutalibacteraceae > UBA737. The sequence goes on from JAZUIE010000045.1 coordinate 64,533, forward strand.
TTGCGGTATAAGTGCTGTCAAGCTCCTTTGAGTTCTTATTATAGGAAGCATAAGAAATCTTCGGCACCTTTTTTGTTTTATTATCAGTTTTTACCGCTGCCTTTTGTGTTGTAACGGTTGTGTTTTTTTCTTCTTGCTTTGACGAATTTGAGCAAGATTTACACGAAAAAATCACAATTAAGGCAATTAAAACTACAACAAAAACGGCGACAGCTCTCGCTAAGTATGCCCTTATTTTGCGCTTTTTTAATTTGGAACCGTTATTACTTTTATAAGGGCTCTTACGTTCGATTTGCTTTTCGCCGTTTATTCTTTTTTCTATCGCCGATAAATAATCTTCGTAGTCTTTGTTTCCGTTTGTCACTTAAATGTTTCCTTAAATTAAAATCCTCTGCCGGCACCGCCGCCGCCAAAGCTTCCGCCGCCACCGGAGAATCCTCCGAAACCGCCGCCGAAGCCACCGCCACGGAAATTATTATTGTTATACCCGCCTATATTTATAAACGGCATAAGCATAATGCCCCGTCTTCTGAAAAAGAAGGTATATAATATCACTACCACAAGAAGAACAAGCCAAGAAATAATTACAACCCATGGGTTGCTCTCTTCTTCGACAACCTTAAGCTCACTCGCCGGAACATAAGAGTCGGGAACTTCTATTCCGTATTCTATATACGTTTCGTTAACTACGGCATCGTAAAGTGAAGCCAAACCCTTTTGGTAATCGTCATTTTTAAGGTCACTTAAAGCATAGTTATCAATAAGTCTTCCTACTTTTGAATCGTTGAGCGCACCCTCAAGTCCGTAGCCTACGGCAACATAAATCTGACGGTCGTTAACCGACAAAAGAATTAAAGCACCGTTGTTTTTATCCTTTTCGCCTAATTTCCATTCTCTTCCGAGCTCGGTGGCATAATCGCTTATTTCTCCGCTTACCGACTCCACAGTTACAACAACCGCCTGAGCACCCGTTGTATTTTGAAGAGCTTCACCCTTTTGGCGAATTTCGGTTTCGGTTTCGTTATCAATACAGTTTGCAAAATCGTTTACAAAAAACTTTTCTGTCGGTTTTAGTTTTTCTTCTTCGCAACCGCAAAGTGTAACTAACGAAAAAACAACCGCAATTATAAGTGCAAACGCTGAAAATTTCTTAAATGATTTCATAATCAGTCAAAGCTGACTTCGGGAACACTGTTCGCCGAACTGTCACTTTCGAAATAATCGGCATCGTCAAAATCAAAAAGTCCTGCAACAATATTTGTGGGGAACTTCTTTATTTTTGAATTGTACTTTTTAGCCGCATCGTTATAGTCCTTACGGGCAACCGCAACACGGTTTTCACTTCCCGCAAGTTCGTCCATAAGAGCGGTGTACTGAGTGTCCGCCTTAAGCTCGGGATAGTTTTCACTTACGGCATTAACCCATACATCAATAGCCCTGTTAAGTTCGCCCGATGCCTCAGATAAATCTTCAACACTGTCGGCATTCTTAACGGTATTTCTTGCCTTAGTAACATCAATATATGTCTGGCTTTCATAATCTGAATACGCCTTGACGGTCTTGACCATATTGGGAATTAAATCGGCTCTTCTTTGGAGCACCGTTGAAATTTGAGATGCGGCATTTTTTACCTCTTCTCTGTTATCAACAAGGCCGTTATATGCGCCTATAACCGAAGCTATAATAATGATTGCCAATATAACACATGCGCCGATAATTATTATTTTCTTTTTCATAAAAATCACCCTTTTAGTCTATTTTAAGCTGTTTACGAATTTTTCTATTCTTTGTAATGCCTCTTTAATATGCTCGGTTGAATAACAGTAGGAAGCTCTGAAAAAGCCCTCACCGCTGTCGCCGAATGCCGTTCCCGGAACTACGGCAACATGGTATTCCTGCAAAAGTCTTTCGCAGAACTCTTCACTTGAAAGTCCTGTAGATTTTATGCACGGGAAGACATAAAAAGCACCCTTAGGCTCACGGCAGGAAAGACCTATATCGTTAAAGCCCTTAGTTATTAATCTTCTTCTGTGGTTGTATTCTTCCTTCATATTTTTAACCGCATCGTCACACTCTTTTAATGCTTCACAAGCGGCATACTGCGACATTGTCGGGGCACACATAATGGCATACTGATGAATTTTTGTTATCTGAGCCATCAGTTCTTTAGGCCCACATGCATACCCTAAACGCCAACCCGTCATGGAAAACGATTTTGAAAAACCGTTAACCGTTACGGTTCTTTCAAACATAGAATCTATACTTGCCGGAGAAACATGGCCTTCCTTTGTAAAGGTAAGCTCCGAATAGATTTCATCTGATACTACCACTATGTTAGTATCCTTTAATACTTCGGCAATTTCTTCTAAATCCTTTTTCTCCATAACACCTCCTGTCGGGTTACAGGGATACGGTAAAATTAGAATTTTTGTTTTATCGGTTATGGCTTCTTTAAGCTGTTTACCAGTAAGCTTAAACTCGTCTTCCGCTTTTGTTTCAATTATAACGGGAACACCACCGGCAAGACGGGTCATAGGCTCATAACAGACATAACTCGGCTGAGGAATAATAACCTCGTCACCGGGGTTTATTAAGGCTCTTATGGCGGCGTCAATCGCTTCGCTTCCGCCTACCGTTACCAAAATTTCCTCTTCGGGGTCATATTTTATACTGTATTTCCTTAAAAGATACTTGGAAATTTCTTCTCTTAACTTTTGAAGTCCACGGTTAGAGGTATATTTAGTTTTACCCTTTTCAAGTGAAGTAATACCTGCTTTTCTTATTTGCCATGGCGTTTGAAAATCAGGCTCACCTACACCTAATGATATAACATCATCCATCGTAGCGGCGATATCGAAAAACTTTCGTATGCCGGACGGCTTTATATCCATAACCGTTTTTGATAAAACGGATGAATAATCTATCATAAAAGGAATTGCCCCCTATCGTCTTTATCGGAGTTATAAAGCAAAACATCCATTTCTTTATAACGGCGCATAACGAAATGAGTAGTTGTCGAGGTTACCGAATCTATGGTTGCAAGTTCTCTTGCAACGAAACGGGCAATGTCCTTTAGAGTCTTCGCCTTAACGACAACATTAAGGTCATAAACTCCCGACATAAGATATATTGATTCGACCTCAGGATAAGCGGCTATCTTTACCGCAACCTCTTCAAAGCCGAGCTCCGCTTTCGGGACAACATTGAGTTCGATTATTGCCGAAACATAAGCACCGTCTAACTTTTCCCAGTCAATAACGGTTTTATATCCGCAAATAACTCCGCTTTTCTCGTATTCTTTTATTTGCTTATTGACATTTTCTTCGGTTTCACCGAGCATTGTAGCAAGTTCGCTTACAGAATAACGGGCATTTTTTGCAAGTAATTTTAATAATTCGTCTTTCATTGTTTTCCCTTCCAAAAATCAAAATATATTTGCCTACACTGATTATACCGCAAAGTCGCCTCAATATCAAGAATAATATATTAAACAATAAATATAAACAAAAAGCCGTAAACAGTTTTACTGAATACGGCTTAGTCTATTTAAGAAATATTATGCTTTAAGTTCGGCCTTAACCTCGTCAAATGTATCGGTTATTTCCTTTTCGGGAGCCTTTGTCAAAAGACTTACGACAATGATTAAAACGAGTGCTAAAATAAATGCAGGTAATAATTCGTAGATATCAAGTATAGTACCCGCAAAATTAACTCTTACGATAAATTTCCAAATAAATATCATAGCACCGCCCGAAAGCATTCCTGCGATAGCTCCCCACTTGTTTGTACGCTTCCAGAAAAGTGCGCACAAGACAACCGGTCCGAACACTGCGCCGAACCCAGCCCAAGCGAAGGATACTATTCTGAACACCGAACTGTCGGGATTTCTTGCCAAGAATATGGCAACTATGCTTATTACGACAACCGAAGTTCTTGCAAACCACATTGATGCCTTTGCCGAAAGCTTAACACCTAATGTTTCCTTAACTAAGTTTTCGGAAATGGAAGAAGCGGCAGCCAAAAGCTGTGAGTCGGCAGTTGACATTGTTGATGCCAAAATACCCGCCAAAATAAGTCCGCCTACAAATGCCGGAACAAAACCGAAGTTTGCGACTACCTTTGATATATCAACTATAATCGTTTCGGCGGCGGAAGCATTTGCATAAGTCGGAACTGTTCCGTTCTTCATAAGAGAGTATCCGACAACACCGATAAGTATTGCAATACCCATTGAAATTGTTACCCAAATCGAAGCAACTCTTCTCGATAGCTTTAACTTTTTCCTGTCTTCAATAGCCATAAAGCGGAGAAGAATATGGGGCATACCGAAATATCCGAGTCCCCAAGCAAGTGTTGATGCAACAGGCAGTGCGCCGTAGCTTGTTGTAGTGTTATTTGCAACATCGAAGCCCTTAAATACATCTAAATATCCGCTTAAGCTCTTGACATTCGCAAAAACATTATCAAAACCGTGAACACAACCCTCTCCAAAGCCTATTACAACGAGCAATGCGATAGTCATAATAATACTTTGAATAAAGTCGGTTGTTGAAGCGGCAAAGAAACCGCCTAATGTACAGTAAATGATTATTACTGCGGCGCTTATTATCATAGCCGTTTGATAGTTCATTCCGAAAAGCGAGTTAAAAAGCTTTCCACAAGCGGCAAAACCCGAAGCGGTATAAGGAATGAAGAAAACTATAATAAAGAGTGCGCCTATTACGGTTAAAAGCTTCGTGTTATCGCCGAATCTTTTTGTAAAGAAATCGGGCAATGTATAAGCATCAACCTTTTGGCTGTAGACCCTTATGCGCTTTGCAACAAATAACCAGTTTAGATATGTACCTATGGCAAGACCTATTGCAGTCCATGCGGCTTCGGCAAGACCACCCATTAAAGCAACTGCCGGAAGTCCCATAAGAAGCCAACCGCTCATATCAGATGCCTCGGCACTCATAGCGGTTACAAGCGGACCTAATTTTCTTCCGCCCAAGTAATAGTCACTTGCCGTTTTATTTCTTTTTGAAACGGCAAAACCGATAATTATCATAAGCGCCATATAAAGACCTATGGCAACCGATATGATAATATTGGTTGTAGTCATAAAAACCTCTCCTTAAGATAAAATGAAAATAACAAAGTAATTGTACCACAGTTTTAATAAAAAAGAAACAAAAAAATCGGCAAAACCCGATTTTAATATATAAAAACGCAAGACTTAAAATAAAGCCTTGCGTAATTATAACATTTTTTGCCGTCTAAATCAACTAAAAGAATGCTTAATAGCAAACACCCTCGGCTATCATGGCATTGGCAACCTTTTCAAAACCGGCGATATTGGCACCTGCCATGAGGTCACCCTTCATACCGTATTTTTCGGCAGCTTCTTTCGAGTTTTTATAAATGTTTACCATGATTTCTTTAAGCTTTTTGTCAACCTGTTCGGAGGTCCAGCTGTATCTCATGGAGCCCTGACTCATTTCAAGTCCCGAAACGGCAACACCTCCGGCATTAGCTGCTTTTGACGGAGCGATTACTACACCGTTTTCCTTAAAGTACTGTACCGCTTCAGCGGTTGTGGGCATATTTGCAACCTCGATATAGTATTTAACACCGTTTTTGACGATTTTCTTCGCATCTTCAAGGTCGACTTCGTTTTGTATTGCACAAGGCATAATAACATCGACTTTTTGTTCCCAAGGCTTCTTGTTTTCAAAGAAAGGTACACCGAATTTGTCGGCATAGTCTTTTACCTTATCACGGCAGGAAGCTCTCATGGTGAGCATAAAGTCTATTTTTTCTTTGGTTGTTATGCCGTCTTTATCATAAATATATCCGTCCGGTCCCGAAATGGTTACAACCTTACCTCCAAGCTCGGCGATTTTCTTAACAGTGCCCCAAGCAACATTGCCGAAGCCCGAAACAGCAAAGGTCTTACCCTTTATTGTTTCTCCGAAGTCTTTTAACATAGCTTCGGTATAGTAAACAGCACCGTAGCCGGTAGCTTCCGGTCTTATAAGTGAACCGCCGAACGAAAGTCCACGGCCTGTAAGAACGCCCGTAAACTCATTGCGAAGGCGCTTGTACTGTCCGAACAAATAACCTACTTCTCTTGCACCTACGCCTACATCACCGGCAGGAACATCGGTATCGGCACCGATATGCTTTGAAAGCTCGGTCATAAAGCTTTGGCAAAAGCGCATAACCTCTGCGTCCGACTTGCCGACAGGACTAAAATCGGCGCCGCCTTTACCGCCACCCATGGGAAGTGTTGTAAGACTGTTTTTGAAGGTCTGCTCGAAGCCTAAAAATTTAATAATGGAGCAGTTAACGGTAGGGTGAAACCTGAGTCCGCCCTTATAAGGACCTATAGCAGAGTTAAACTGAACACGGAAGCCTCTATTTACTCTTACCTTACCCTCGTCATCAACCCACGGCACCTTAAATACTATCATTCTTTCGGGCTCTACCATACGCTCAATAACACCGTATTTTTCGTACTTCGGGTTGCTCTCGATTACCGGCTCTAAGGACTCCAAAACTTCCTTTACCGCCTGCATAAATTCTTTTTCGTTTCCGCTTCGCTTTTCAAGCTCACCGTAAACTCTGTTAAGATATTCTGATTTGAACATAAAATGCCTCCTATATATGAACACCAAATCTTTTATATTTATATTTATTTTCAAAGTCTTTGACAATATTACAAAGTAATTAAATTGTTAAAAAAATATCGTTAATTTTTTATCATAAACAAAAGAAATCGGGCAAGATTTCCCACCTTGCCCGACCGAATTATCAATAACCTAAATAATGTTAAATTGAGGTTTCGTGCGCTACTCTTACCATATCGGCATCAATTTCTTTTGTCATATTGAGCGCTTCGAAAATATCATAGTCTACTATCTCGTCATCCTTATATGCCACAACACGGTTGCCTATGTTGTTTGCCAAAAGGTGAACCGCCGCATTGCCCATCTGTGTTGCAAAAACACGGTCACGAACAGTAGGACTTCCGCCTCTTTGAACATGTCCAAGCACGGTTGCTCTTGACTCAATACCGGTTTTTTCTTCGATTTCCTTAGCTATTTCCTCAACACCGCCGACACCTTCTGCAACAACGATGATAAAATGCTTTTTACCGGTCTTTTGAGTTTCTATTATTTTGTTTACTACATCGCCGATATCGGTTTCGATTTCGGGCACCAAAATTGCGGTTGCGCCTACGGCAATACCTGTCTGCACGGCAATATGACCGGCATGTCTTCCCATAACTTCAACAACACTGCAACGGTCATGCGACTGGGCGGTATCTCTTATCTTATCTACCATTTCCATAGCCGTATTCATTGCGGTATCGAAGCCTATTGTATATTCCGTAGAAGAAATATCGTTATCAATGGTACCGGGAATGCCTATGCAAAGAATACCGTTGTTTGATAAGTCACGGGCGCCTCTAAAGGAACCGTCACCGCCGATAACAACTATACCCTCAATGCCGAATTTCTTGCAATTTTCGACAGCGGCTTTCATACCCTCTTCGGTCTTAAACTTAGGACTTCTTGCGGTATAAAGCACTGTTCCGCCTCTGTTTATTATATCGGAAACGGAGCGCAAATCAAGGTCTATAATATCGCCCTCAATAAGACCGTTATAGCCTCTTTTTATACCCTTAACATTCATACCCAAAGATATGGCTGTTCTGACTACCGCACGAATGGCGGCATTCATACCGGGGGCGTCTCCTCCGCTTGTTAAAACACCGATGGTTTTCATTAAGATATCATCTCCACAAATCATAGCAGTCTATATTATATAACAGTTTTTGCCAATATTCAAGAGCTTTTTAACTTTTTTTAAGAACTACATTTTCGCTTCCTAAAAGTTCTTTTAATGCATCAATAACATAGTCTTCGGCTTTTATGCTTTTTGCCTTATACCGCTTATTGGTAAGAGCATCTAAAATAATAACCTTTGTATCACCGTCATAATGCGAAAAAAGTTCCTTTATATCGTTTGCCGCTTTACTCTTAATACCGTTAATTTTAAGATAGAGTGTCCCGTTTTCGTTCTTTGAGGGTAAAACTGCACTGTTTGCCGACTCTTCGGGTATTATTTCCACATTTTCGCAAATAATTTCGGGGTCGGTATCTTCCTTTTCGGACACACGGCCTTTTATTATTACCGCATTACCTTCGACTAAGTACGGCCGTGCCGCAGTAAGAGCGGAAGAAAACAGCGTTACACTTATTACGCCCGTTGTGTCTTCAAGCAAGGTTGATGCCATTAAGGTTTTGTTTTTAAGCTGTCTTATCTTTGTTTCGGACAAAACACCTGCCAAAACCACCCTGCTGTTATCCTTAAACTTACGGCTTAAAACCGAGAAAACAGATGCTGCACCCTTAAGCTTTACATAGTTTTCGTATAACTTCATAGGGTGACCCGAAAGGTAAAGCCCCGTAGCTTCCTTTTCGAAATTAAGCTTTTTGATTTCGGGCATTTCTTCTGTTTTCGGAATTAAAGCACCGGTTTTAACCGTTTCTTCGCCGAAAAGGCCCAGTTGATTTTCTCCCGAAAAGCGCATTTCGTCACTAACGGTTGACAAAACTACCTCAAGTCCCGACAAAAGACTTTTTCTATTATCGCCGAAGCAGTCGAAAGCACCGCTTTTTATGAGATTTTCAAGTGCTCTTTTGTTTACTTCTCTTGTCTTGTTGCGTTTGCAAAAATCATAAAGAGAACTATATAAACCGTTATTTTTTCGGTCGTTTATAAAAGTTTCTATCGCCTTATCGCCCAAGCTTTTAACCGCCAAAAGTCCGAAACGGATAGCATTTCCCTCAGGGGTAAAATTAACAAAACTTTTGTTAATATCGGGCGGTAAAAGTTTTATTCCCATTCGTTTTGACTCGTTTGTATAAAGTGAAAGCTTATTCGAAAAATCAAGTACGCTCGTTAAAAGCGAAGCCATATAATAGGTAGGATAATGGCATTTAAGATATGCTGTTCTGTAAGCAATAACACCGTATGCCGCCGCATGAGATTTATTAAAGGCATAGGAAGAAAATGCGCTCATTTCGTCAAAAATCTTTTCGGCAATTTCTCGTTTTACACCGTTTTTAACGGCACCTTTGCATATTTCGTTGCCGTTTTCGTCCTTTTCGCCGAAAATAAATGCGTCCTTTTCCTTTCGCATGACATCGTGTTTCTTTTTTGCCATAGCCCGTCTTACAATGTCCGCTCTTCCGAAGGAATAACCGCCTAAGGTTCTGAATATTTCCATTACCTGTTCTTGGTAAACTATACAGCCGTAGGTTACCTTAAGTATCGGCTCTAAAAGTTCTGTGTCGTATCTTATAAGCGACTCGTTATGCCTATTTTTTATAAATTTCGGTATTGAGTCCATAGGGCCCGGTCTGTATAAAGATAAAATCGAGATTATATCTTCAATATTTTCGGGCACAAACCTTTTTAATACCGATTTCATTCCGTCCGACTCAAACTGAAACACTCCGTCCGTAAAGCCGTTTGCCATCATACTGAATGTTTCTTTATCGTCAAGCGGAACTTTATTTATATCAAAATCGGGGTTCTCTTTTTTAATGATTTTTTCGGTATCGTCAATTACGGTTAAATTGCGAAGCCCCAAAAAGTCCATTTTAAGAAGCCCTAATTCTTCGAGCGCCGTCATTGTGTACTGCGTTACGGGTGTACCGTCATTAGTGGCAAGTGGCACATAGTCGCTTACCGCCCTATCGGATATAACAACACCTGCCGCATGGGTTGAAGCATGTCTCGGCATACCCTCAAGCTTTAATGCCGTATCGTAAAGTGTTTTTACGGTAGGGTCGGAATCGTAAAGGTTTTTAAGGTCTTTGTTTATTTCGAGCGCCGTACTAAGCGTCATGCCGATACTTTGCGGAATCATTTTTGCAACCTTATCGCAAGTACTGTACGAAATATCGAGTGCTCTTCCTACATCTCTTATTGCCGCTCTTGCCGCCATAGTTCCGAATGTTACTATTTGCGATACACGGTCTTTACCGTATTTTTCGGTTACATAATCTATAACCTCTTGACGGCGGACATAGCAAAAATCTATATCGAAATCGGGCATGGATACCCGCTCGGGGTTTAAGAAACGTTCAAAAATTAAATTAAATCTAATGGGGTCTATTCCCGTTATCCCTATACAGTATGCCGCAAGACTTCCCGCTCCCGAGCCTCGTCCCGGCCCTACGGGGATACCCTTTTTCTTTGCAAAATTAACAAAGTCCCAAACTATAAGATAATAGTCGGTATATCCCATTTTGTCTATTACGGAAAGCTCGTAATTTAAGCGGTCAATTATCTCTTTTTTCGGGTTTTCGCCGTACTTTTCGTAGAGTCCTTTTAAGCATCTTTTCTTAAAATATTCAAAATGGTCTTCGCCGTTTGTATCAAAATACGGCAGTTTAATTTTTCCGAATTCAAACTCGACATTGCACCGCTCGGCTATCAAAACGGTGTTTTTTAGAGCATTTTCGTATTCGCCTAACGCTTCTTCCATTTCCGAAGCGGTTTTTAAGTAGAATTCGTTTGTCTTAAACTGAAGTGCAGACGGCTCGTTGACCTTAGAGCCCGTTTGAATTGCAAGTAAAACCTTATGCAAAAATGCGTCTTCTTTTTCTATATAATGGACATCGTTTGTTGCGACAACACCCAAATTAAGCATTTCAGCTATCTTAAAAAGCTCGGGGTTTATCTTTTTCTGCTCTGGTAAATTATGATTTTGAAGTTCAATAAAAAAGTTTTGTTCGCCGAAAATTTCTTTATATTCTTTGGCTAAATTAAACGCTTTATCGAAATCGTCTTTAATAAGTGCTTTCGGTATTTCTCCCGCAAGACACGCCGACAAAGCGATAATTCCCTCACTGTACTTCCTTAAAAGCTCCTTATCTACACGGGGCTTTTGATAAAAGCCCTCGGTAAAAGAAAAAGACACGAGTTTAATAAGATTCTCGTATCCTTTATTATTTTCGCACAAAAGCAGTAAATGGGAATAGTCGCTGTCCGCTTTCGTCTTTTGAAAACGGCTTGTCGGGGCAACATAAACCTCGCACCCTATAATCGGCTTTATCCCCTTTGCCTTTGCTTCCTTATAAAAATTAACGGCGCCGTACATAACACCGTGGTCGGTAATTGCGACACTTTTTTGTCCTTTTTCCTTAACACTGTCAATGAGCTTATCAATACGGCAACAGCCGTCAAGAAGGCTATACTCGGTATGAAGATGTAAATGCACAAAATCCATATTTTTTTTGCCTTCCTTTATTTTATTAAGCCTTTAGTTCTTCGTAAATTTCGAGTATCTTGTTGAGTCTGTGATTAAGTCCTGACGGGGTAATGGCAAAGGGGCTTACCTTTGCTAATTCCTTTAACGAAAGCTCGGGATTTTCCTTTCTTAAAACGGCAACCGAATAAAGCTTTTCGGGCAATGCTTCAAGCCGTCCCTTTTTCTCTAAATACTCAATAGCCGTGCGTTGCTTTAATGACGCTTCAACCGTTCTCGATATGTTCGCATCGTCACAGTTTCTCGCTCTGTTCATTTTGTTTTTAACACTTTTAATTACAGATGCTTCGATAAACTGAAGACTTAAAGCACTCGCTCCCATAAACGCCAAAAGATTTACTATCATTTCGTTTTGCTTAATGTAAACTCTGTATCCGCCGTTCACCTTACCTAAATGATTTGAAATCTGACGGCTTGTAAGTAATTCCGAAAAATCTTTTGCAAGTTGTTCGTTTTTAATGTAAAAATCTACCCTGTATCCCTTATCGGGGTTTGTTAAGTGACCGCAGGAGAGAAAAACACCCCTTACAAAAGAGGAAACACAGCATTCTCTGTAAAAAACATCGGTGTTAATAACATTTTCGCCTATTCCGAAATCGACACTTGCAAGAACAATAAGCCTATCCGATTCGCTTAAAACTTCGGCAATATATGTCGGTGTTTTTACTCCGCCTTTTTTTAAGTTTACTTCGACACCGTAAACCGAAGAAAGCAGGTTTCTATAAGCCTTTGCAACCTTTTCGTTTTCGGTTTGGATACATATTCTTTTAGCAGAAAACGACTTCGCAAACAGTGCAAAACCGTATATTAAAGCGGTTTTACAGCAACCCTTAAGCTTAATATCGGCAAGTTCATTTTTAATATCCGCACAAAAAGACATTTTATCACCAAAATTTATTTTTCTATATCTCTGTGGAAAACACTCACATTATAGCCCTTGATTTTAAGCGATTTATAAATAATCTCGGCAAAGGCAACCGAACGGTGCTTACCGCCGGTACAGCCTACCGAAATAACAAGTCTTGACTTGCCTTCTTTTGCATATAACGGCACCGAATAATCAATAAAGTTAAGAAGCCTTACCTTAAATTCGTTGCTCTCCTTAAAGGAAAAAATGTATTCGTTTATTTCACTTGTAAGTCCTGTTTTATCCTTTAAGCTTTCAACATAAAAGGGGTTTGGAAGACATCTTGCGTCAAGCATAATATCGGCTTCGCTGTCGGGCCCGTACTTAAAGCCGAACGACTTTACGAGTACGGAAAAGCCTTCGTTTACATTGCCGAACAGCATTTCCGATACGGTCTGTTTAAGCTTTGCAACCGAAATTGCGCTTGTATCTATTACATAGTCCGCTTTTTCTCTTATCGCCAAAAGCATTTTTCTTTCTTTTTTAACCGCCTCTTCGAGCGAAACATTATCATTGTCGCAAAGCGGGTGCTTTCTGCGGTTTTCACGGTATCTTTTAATAAGTATTTCGTCAGATGCGTCAAGGAATAAAATCTTAAAGTCTACTTTTCTTTGCTCTAAATTTTCGAGCACCTTAGGCAGACTCGCAAACATATCTCCGCCTCTGGCGTCCGTAACAACGGCAATACGGTTTAATTCTTCGTTGCCTATCTCCGAAAGCGAAACAAAAGACGGTATTATTTGAGGCGGAATGTTATCAACACAGTAAAAGCCCATATCTTCTATGGCATTCGCCGTCTGAGATTTTCCGGCACCCGACATACCCGTAATAATAAGCAATTTCATACTTTTCACCGTCACTTAAAATAATTTTTTCCTTATTTTCTGCCCACAAAGACAACTTCGGGCTCAAGCAAAACACCGTCATTGTCTTTAACGGTCTTTCTTATTTCTTCTATAAGTTCTAATACATCTTTGGCGGTTGCATTGTCTTCATTTACTACAAACCCTGCGTGTTTTTCGCTTACCGCAGCACCGCCTACGGCTTTTCCTTTAAGTCCGTTTTTTTCAATAAGTGTTCCCGCAAAATTTCCTGCCGGTCGCTTAAATGTACTTCCGGCAGACGGTAGGTTAAGCGGTTGTTTATCTTTTCTTTTTTGAAGCAAAGTATCCATTTCCTTCTTAATGTCCGCTTGGTTTCCGACATTAAGAAAGAATGTGACACTAATAATTATTAAACCGTTCTCCTTAAAGGCGCTGTTTCTGTAGGACAGTGCCATTTCGTCTTTTTTAAGGGTTAAAACATTCCCGTTACTATCCATACATTCGGCACTTATAACAACATCTTTCATTTCTCCGCCGTAGGCTCCCGCATTCATAAACAAAGCACCGCCTACGGTACCGGGTATTCCGTATGCAAATTCAAGACCGCAAAGAGAGTTTTGTAATGCACTTTGGCAAACACCCGAAAGCATCGCTCCCGAAAAAGCGGTTAAAATATTGCCCGAAACGGTTATTTTGTTGAGCCTTAAAAGGGAAATAACAGCACCCTCTATACCACGGTCGCTAACAAGAATATTAGAGCCGTTTCCCAAAATAAAAACGGGCATATTTTGGCTTTTCGCCGACTTTAAGCAAAAGCTTAAAGCATCAATACTGTCGGGATAAATAAGATAATCGGCATTACCGCCTATCTTAAAGGTTGTATGCTCCCTCATAGGGGCGTTTTTAAGATATTCGATTTTTTTAATATTAAGTTCGCTTTCAAAAATGGCGTTTTCCAAAATATCACTCCGAAACTTAAATACTTAACCTAAATATGCGGCACCGATTATACCGGCATCGTTACCGAGTTGTGCCGCCTTTATTTTTGCGGTTTTTTTCATATTTTTGGCGTAGTCTTCGCCCTTAACTATTTCCGTAACGGGCAAAATCAAATTGTCGCCCTCATTTGATATTCCGCCGCCGATACAAACGATATCGGGCTGAAAAATATTAACTATATTTGCAATGCCTATTGCCAAATATTCTATATAACGGTCTACAACTTCCTTGCCGGTCTTATCGCCTTTATACATCGCATTAAAAGCCGTTCTTCCCGATGCTTTGTTTATATCGCCGGAGCATAACTGCCACATAACAGAGTCTTTGTTCTTTTCCATTGCCCTTTTTGTTTGGCGGATAAGAGCCGTTGCAGAAGCATAGGCTTCGAAACAACCATTTCTTCCGCAAGAGCAAGGCTCTCCCCCTGCCATAATAACGGTATGGCCGAGTTCCCCTCCCGCAAAATTAGAGCCGGAGTAAATCTTTTTGTCAATTATTATTCCGCCGCCTACACCCGTTCCGAGTGTTACGGCAACAAAATTGTTTGTTCCCTTTCCGGCACCTGCGATATACTCTCCGTAGGCTGCGGCATTAGCATCGTTTTCTACCGACACTTTTTTACCTAAACGGTCGCTTAAAAGCTTTGCAAGTGGTGTATTATAAAAGCCTAAATTATTAGAATATGCAACCGTTCCGTCATTAGGGTTAACAGAGCCCGGTGTTCCGACACCGACACTCTCTATATCGTCTAAGGTAAGTCCCGCATCTTCGACAGCAAGTAATGCCGCTTTGCACATATCGTCAGCTATCTCTTCGGCAGGTCGGGGAGCATTTGTTTTAAGCTTTCCCGTGCCTATTATCTTATAGTTTTCGTCAACAACACCTGCTGCTATGTTTGTTCCGCCTAAATCTATTCCGAGTCTTAACATACTTATCTCCTTAATCAAACGGTCTTATTTTCGTTTCGGTTACCGGTATTTCGTCTTCGTCTTTCATACCGAGCCGTTTAAGTAAATCTTCTGCGGCATTGTAACCCAATTTCTTTTGTCTTTGGTTCATTGCGGCAACTTCAATTATTATTGCAAGATTTCGTCCGGGCTTTACGGGAATTGTAATAGACGGAACCTTAAGACCTAAAATGTCGGTCTTTTCGTCATCAATACCCATTCGGTCATAGGTTTTTGTATTATCCCAGTGCTCAAGATTAATTACAAGGTCAATTTTCTCGGTAAGCTTTACGGCACCGATACCGAAAATACGGTTTGCGTTTATTATTCCTATACCCCTAAGCTCAATAAAGTGCCTTATGTTTTCGGGAGCGGTACCTACAAGCGACTTGTTTGAAACTCTGCGTATTTCGACAGCATCGTCCGCAATAAGTCTATGTCCCCTTTTAACAAGCTCAATGGCAGTTTCGCTTTTACCGACACCGCTTTCGCCCGTAAGCAAAATACCCTCGCCGTAAACCTCAACCAAAACACCGTGTCTTGTAACACGGGGAGCCAAATGCAGGTTTAGAAAAGCGATAAGCCCCGCTGCAAATTCAGATGTTGTTTCCCTTGTTCTTAAAAGCGGAATGCCGTATTTCTTCGCTTTTTCTATATAGTAGTCTTCAACCTCAAGACTTCTTGCTATTATTACAGCCGCAGGTTTTTTGGACATATAGTCGTCCATTCGCTTAACGGCTTCTTCTTTTGAAAACTGTTTAAGAAAACTTATTTCGCTGATACCGAGAATTTGAATTCTGTATGTGTCAAAATACTCAAAATATCCCGAAATCTGAAGTCCCGGTCTGTTTATTTCGGGAGAAGAAATCATAATTTTTTCGGCATCTTCGGGCATATAAAGAGTTTCGAGAGAAAACTCTTTTATTATTCTCGAGAGCTTAACTTTATAATCAGTCTTCATAATTTTCTCCTTTTTAGGCACCAAAGTTAAATACCCATATAATTATTCATTTAACATTATACTATATTTTTCCTTAATTTGAAATATTTTTTTGTATTTTTTTAATTTTTCTTGCCAAAATATGAAAAAAATTATATAATCGTATAGTGTGAATGATAAATTTTGCCTTTGTTTTGGCATTTACCCCGAAAGGATATGAAAATTTATGAAACTCGGTATGGTAGGACTTCCGAATGTCGGAAAGTCAACGCTTTTTAATGCGATTACAAATGCCGGTGCGCAGTCGGCTAACTACCCGTTTTGCACCATTGAGCCTAATGTCGGAATGGTAAGCGTTCCCGATAAAAGACTCGAAAAATTAGCGGAAATATATAACCCCGATAAATTTACTCCGGCGGTTATTGAGTTTGTTGATATAGCAGGTCTTGTAAAGGGTGCTTCAAAGGGCGAAGGACTCGGAAACAAGTTTTTATCTAACATAAGAGAAGTGGACGCTATTGTTCATGTTGTCCGTTGTTTTGAAAGCACCGATATTATCCATGTTGAGGGCTCTGTAGACCCCGTTCGTGATATCGAAACTATAAATTTAGAGCTTATTTTATCCGACCTTGAAATTGTAGGAAGAAGACTCGATAAGGCGCAAAAACTGCTTAAGGGCGATAAGTCAATGCAGGTTGAAGTCGATTTCCTAAAACGCCTTACCGAGCATCTCGAAAGCGGTCTTCCCGCAAGAAGCATTGACACCGGAAACGATACCGAAAAAGAAGTTCTCGCTACAACGGCTCTTTTATCCGCAAAGCCTGTTATTTATGCTTGTAATATGAGTGAAGAAGATTTTACGGGCGGTATTGCAGATAACAAAAATTACCTTGCGGTAAAGGAAATCGCCGAGCGGGAAAAAGCCGAAATCTTACCTATTTGCGCTGCTTTGGAAGCCGAAATAGGAACGCTTAATGACGAAGAAAAGCTTATGTTTTTAGAAGAGCTCGGACTTAAAAATTCGGGACTCGACCGTATGATAACAAAATGCTACACCCTTTTAGGTCTTATATCGTATTTGACCGCAGGTAAGCCTGAAGTAAGGGCATGGACTATCGAAAAGGGTACCAAAGCCCCACAGGCGGCAGGTAAAATTCACAGTGATTTTGAAAGAGGCTTTATTCGTGCCGAAGTAATCTCTTTTGACGACTTTATAAACAAATGTGACGGCAATATGGTTACCGCCAAGGAAAAAGGTCTTGTAAGAAGCGAAGGAAAAGAGTATGTTATGAATGACGGTGATATAGTTCTTTTCCGTTTCAACGTTTAATAAATAAAAAAGAAGGCAGTTTTATGGATTTTTTGCGCCGTACATGGGCGGAAATTGACACTGATGCTCTTAAACACAATTTTGATGTAATAAAGAAGAAAGCAAACGGCACTAAGGTAATGGCAGTCGTTAAGGCTGACGGTTACGGTCACGGTGCCGATATAGTCGTGCCCGTGCTTGACAGCTGCGGGGCTTCTGCGTTTGCGGTTTCAAATATAAACGAAGCAATTAAGGTAAGAGAACTCGGCGTAAAAAAGCCACTCCTTATTTTGGGATACACGCCCGAAGATATGGCAAAAACTCTTGCTTGTTATGATATTTCGCAGTGTGTTTACGATAAAACTTATGCCGAAAATCTATCTTCTGATGCAAAAAAGAACGGCGTAAAAGTAAAAATTCATATAAAACTCGATACGGGTATGGGCAGGATAGGTTTTGACGCAAGAAGCGACTCTTTATTAGGCATTGAAGATGCTTTATATTCGGCAAAACTCGATAACCTTATTTTAGAAGGTGTTTTCACGCATTTTGCCGATGCCGACCGCACGGAAACTGACGAAGACGGCTTTACCGATAAGCAGTACCGCCATTTTATAAACGGTGTTAACAAGCTAAAAGCCGCCGGTCTTACTTTTTTGTATGCCCATTGCTGTAACTCTGCAGCACTTTGCCTCGATAAAAATAAGCATCTCGATATGTGCAGAGCCGGAATTATCCTTTACGGACTGACACCTAACAAAGAACTTAACTTGTGCAAAGAATTTATCCCCGTTATGACCCTTAAATCGACCGTTTCAATGGTAAAAACGCTTAAAAAGGGCGAAACGGTTAATTACGGAAGAACATATAAAGCAAGTAAGGATATAAAGGTTGCCACAGTTGCCGTAGGTTATGCGGACGGATACTCAAGACTTTTATCTAATAAAGGTTATGTCCTTATAAACGGAAAGAAAGCCCCGATTATAGGCAGAATTTGTATGGACCAAATGTCGGTTGATGTAACGGGTATTGACACACAAGTAGGTGACGAAGTTATACTCTTCGGAAAAGATTTACCCGTTGAAGATGTTGCGGATATTTGCGGTACCATAAACTACGAAACGGTATGCGCCGTATCGGCAAGAGTTCCGAGAATAGCAAAATGACAAACTTATAGTAAAAACAAACGAAAAAGGTCGCTTTGCGGCCTTTTATTTTTACTTAAATTATTAATATTAGGTATTGTAATTTGATTTTCGTTTTGATATAATATCTTCGTATGGGCAGGTTTTATTAACTTATCCCCAAATACTTAAAAGGAGTTTACATATGACAATTTCAGAAGAAGTTAAAAACATGTGTCCGGTTGCCAAAGGTCCGCATCACGGCCCTGCTCCCATTCCGGAAGAAGGCAAGTGGATAGAAGCAAAAGAAATTAAGGATATTTCGGCTTACACTCACGGTGTCGGCTGGTGTGCTCCGCAACAGGGTGCTTGTAAGTTATCGCTTAATGTTAAGGGCGGTATCATCGAAGAAGCATTAGTTGAAACCATCGGTTGCTCGGGTATGACCCACTCGGCTGCTATGGCTGCCGAAATTCTCCCCGGCAAGACCGTTTTGGAAGCTCTCAATACCGACCTTGTTTGCGATGCTATCAATACGGCAATGAGAGAACTTTTCCTTCAAATCGTTTACGGCAGAAGCCAGTCCGCTTTCTCAGATGACGGTCTTGTTATCGGTGCCGGTATGGAAGATTTGGGTAAGGGACACCGCTCAATGGTAGGTACTATGTACGGTACCAAAGAAAAGGGTGTTCGCTATCTTGAAATGACCGAAGGTTATTGTACAAGAATGGCACTTGACGAAAACAACGAAGTAATAGGCTACGAATTCGTTTCATTAGGCAAAATGACCGATGCTATCAAAAACGGTGTTGAGCCTAACAAAGCATACGAAGATGCAAAGGGCCATTACGGTCGTTTCACTAAAGAAGACGGTGCGGTCAAGTATATTGACCCGCGCAAAGAATAAGGAGGAGTGGAGATTATGGCACAGTTTGAAGGTTATGAAAGACGAGAGGCAAAAATTCTCGCTACTCTTAAAGAATACGGCATTTCGTCAATTGACGAATGTAAAGAAATCTGCAACAAATACGGTTTTGACCCCTACACAATAGTAGCCGAAACTCAACCGATTTTTTTTGAAAACGCAAAATGGGCTTACACTGTAGGCTCCGCTATTGCAATTAAGGCTGCCGAAAAAACCGGTGACAAGTCTGCCGCAACCGCTGCCGCAAATATCGGTATCGGTCTTCAGTCTTTCTGTATTCCCGGCTCGGTTGCCGAAAACCGGAAGGTAGGTCTCGGTCACGGAAACTTAGGCAAAATGCTTTTATCCGAAGAAACCGAATGCTTCTGCTTCCTTGCAGGTCACGAATCTTTTGCCGCTGCTGAGGGTGCAATTAAAATTGCTCTTAACGCAAACAAAGTTCGTGTAAAACCGCTTCGTGTTATCTTAAACGGTCTCGGTAAGGACGCCGCTTACATCATTTCAAGAATTAACGGCTTTACCTATTGCGAAACAAAGTTTGACCCGTATAAAGAAGAAGTTACCGTAACAAGTACAAAGGCATTTTCAAACGGCAAGCGTGCCGATGTTAAATGCTACGGTGCAGACAATGTTCCCGAGGGCGTTGCTATTATGAGACTTGAAAATGTAGGTGTTTCCATTACCGGTAACTCTACTAACCCCACCCGTTTCCAGCACCCTGTTGCAGGTACATATAAAAAATGGTGTATCGAAAACGGTGTTAACTACTTCTCTGTTGCATCGGGCGGCGGTACAGGCAGAACACTTCACCCCGACAATATGGGTGCAGGTCCGTCCAGCTACGGTATGACCGATACAATGGGAAGAATGCACTCGGACGCTCAGTTCGCAGGTTCTTCTTCAGTTCCTGCCCATGTTGAAATGATGGGACTTATAGGTGCGGGCAACAACCCGATGGTTGGATGTACTGTAGCCTGTGCTGTGGCTGTCGAAGAAGCCTTAAAACGCCGATAAATCAGGGGTCTCTCGCATTTTGAGTTTTTCTACGACAGAGCGAAAAAACAGTAAAAATACCAAATTGACCACCATTTGCCCACCACGAAAACAGATGTGGGCAAAAAAACAAGGGGTAGGATGTAATGTC
>JAZUIE010000046.1:0-52970 GCA_045642125.1 Acutalibacteraceae bacterium
TGTTCCATCCAAAAAGAGCGAATTTTGAGTGAAGAACAATAAATAAAAAACCGGCATACTGGCGTATGTCGGTTTTTTTGAAGCAGTTATTCGCCAAAAGTCGCCTTTTTGGACTTTTAATCCCTAAGTGAAGACGCCCAAAATTGTCGGTTCTTTTCATTTATGTTGATTTATTTTTTAAGAAGTAACTCTTCTAAATCGCATTTTTTTAATGTTATGTTTTGAAGGTCTTTACCGCAAACGGTACATTTATATCCGTCTATACCCGAAAACTCTTTTATTTTAACATCGGTGTTTTTTATTATTTGCTTTTCAAGGTCTGCGCAAAAAGAGTCAAAAGGTGTTTTAAGTCCAGTTCCGAGATACTTAACATAGCTTTCTTTTGCCGTCCAAAACCTATAAAAAAGCTCTTTTCTTTTATCATAATCGAGTTCGCTTTTTATTATATCCGTTTCTTTTTTGCTAAAAAACTTTTCGGCTGTTTTAATATTAAAATCGGATATTTTTTCTATATCGCAGCCGATGTTTTCATAACTTACGGCACAAATTGCATATTCTCCTGAATGGGAAATGTTAAAATAAATATCTTTGTCTTCAATATACGGCTTTGCGTTATTACGGTTTATTTTAACATCTATGTAGTTTATGCCTTTATCGTTTAATGCGGCTATTAAAAGAAGCTCGGCGCAAAGAGAAAGCATTTTGTCGCCTTTAAGCTTTAATTTGTCGGTCTTTATGCGCCTTTGTTCACTAACGGTATTATAAGCCCTTAAAAACAGTTCGTTGTCATTAAGAAAACTTACAGACGAGTATAAAACCACGGTATTTTTTTGCATAATTCATTATCACCCTTAAAAGTTAAGTGAAAATAAGCATTAAAATTTATTAGTATTTTATCATATTAAACGGTCAAATGCAACAAGTCGCAATTTATAAAACTATTGACGGAAAGAGCGGAATAATGTATAATATAATAGAAAAAATACATGTAGCAAAAAGAAGTGATAAAGTGTTTGAAAGATTAAGAGCCGCAATTAAAAATACCAGTAACATAAGCGAAAGCCGTCTCTTTAATGTCGCTACATATCTTGTACTTTTTACGGTATCGCTTGTTATGACGGTGCTTAATATTATAACCGTTAAAGGCTTTCTGACAATTTGCACTGCGGTTTTTTCGGCACTATGTCTTCTTAATGTCGGTTTTAGCTATATAAATTCATTTTTTGCGTCACTCGCAAAGGTGCTTTTTGCTTTGGAAGTTCTTTTTATGTTTACCTTCTTTTTGGTTTCCGGTAATCCTGACGGTTTCAGTTCGATTTGGATAGCAATGCTTCCGTCTTTGGGACTTTTGTTTTTCGGCAGAAAATGGGGAACACTTATATCCGCCGCAATGTTCCTTATACTTACCTTTTTCCTGTGGTTGCCATTTGGCAGAACATTGCTTTTGTACGATTACAACGATACCTTCAGAATGCGCTTCCCCGTTTTGTTTATAGCATTCTTTATGTTGGCATTTTTGCTTGAAACACTGCGTCTTTATGCGCATAACGAAATGTTAAGACTGCAAGATTATTACCGTGACCTTTCTGTTCGTGACCAGCTTACAAAGGTCTATAACAGGCAAGGAATGTATTCGCTGCTCGAGAGTGACGAGATTTACAAAAACGCAACAAATATAACCGTTGTTATGTTCGATATTGACGACTATAAGTCCGTTAACGACAGATTCGGTCACCATGTCGGAGATGTCGTCTTAACAAAAATCGCCGAAATAATTTCTTCGGGGCTTAACGGACTTGTTTGCCGTTGGGGCGGTGAAGAATTTGTCGTTATTTTTACTGACGGCTTTTACAGTGACAAAAAGCTTGACAGGGTAAGAAAAAATATTGAAGACTACGATTTTAATGCCGGTGACGAAATTTTTCATATTACGGCAAGTATAGGAGTAAGCAATAATAAAAGTTATGGCATTGAAAAAATAGACAGCATTATAAACGAAGCTGACGAAGCTTTATATAGAGCAAAATCAAACGGAAAAAACACAATAGTCCATTATTAATTGACAGTACTGTAAAATTTAGGCAAACCGTACGAAAGTGCGGGACGCAAAGCCATGGTATCTAACCGATTTTATTCGTATGACAGGCCGGTTGCAAAAAGGAGAAAGCTATCTTATGAAAAAGAAGACAACAATGATTTTTCTTGCAGCGTGTATGGTGTTTACCATTATAGGAATTGCTTTAATGGCGGTATTCTATTTTGATGTTATTAAGGCTTTTTCTCTTGACAAAAAAGCGGTAAGCATTTATGTCGGAATATTTGCCCTGCTTGTTTGTTGGACTGCGCTGTTTGTCGTTTTTTTGCGTCAAACAAGCGAATCGGGCGAATACGGAAAAAAGGACGCTTTAACGGGAATCGGCAACCGCAACTATCTTGAAGCAAAATACAAGAGAATCGGTATAAGATATAACCAGCAGTTAAGCGTTGTTTACATAGCTTTTAATTCGGATAAGCTTATGCAAAGGTACAATAAGGTTGTATCGGAAAAAATTCAAAAGGGTGCCGCCAAGCTTTTACTTGAAAACTGTACGGAAAATGATTATGTCGCAAGAATTGACGATTGCACATTCGGAATGATTTTACCTTGTTGTGATGCGCTTCATGCGGAGCAAAGAGTTATAAATCTCGTTAACAAGCTTAATAAATATCAGCATTATGTTTTGTTTGAAAACATAGCTCCGTTCCGTTCGGGAATTTTTGTAAACGAAACTGAAAAATCATCGTTTGATAACGCTATGGATTCGGCTAAAATCGCCTATGAGTTCTCTTGTGACGAGGGTGTTAATACTTACGTTTATTATGATGCCTTGGCATCAAAAAGCAAGTTGAAAAATAACCTCCAAAAGAAGCTTACCAATGCTATTGATAACGGTGAATTTGAACTGTTTTTGCAGTTCGTTTACAATGTAAAAGAAAAGAAATTTGTCGGTGCGGAAGCGCTTTCCCGCTGGAACAGTCCCGATGACGGTTTTGTTATGCCGGCTTATTACATAAACGATATGCATAACTGCGGTGTAATTAAAAAATTCGATATGTATATGTTTGAAAAAACCTGCGCATTACTCGAAGAATGGTCCAAGAAAAACGATTTTAAGGACTTGCTTGTTTCCTGTAACATAACAAGGGTTACGATTTCCGCAAAAGATTTTCTCGAGAGCATTAAAAAAATCGCCAAAAAATACAAGTTTGACCGCAACCGTTTAATTTTGGAGATTACCGAAGATGCTTTAATAGGCGACCAAACTGTTGCTTATAAAAACATAGTCGGACTGAGAGATGAGGGCTTTAAGGTGGCACTTGACGATTTCGGTGCCGGAAGTTCTTCGTTTAGTGATATAAACAACTATCCCGTTGACCAAATTAAAGTTGACCGCCAGTTTGTTTCGAAATGCACGACTTCCCGTGGCACCGCACTTTTGCAGGGCATAGTTGATTTAGCACATGCGCTTAAAATCGGTGTAGTTTGCGAAGGTGTTGAAACCAAAGCGCAGCTTGATGCTGTAAATGACGCCGGAACCGACTATATTCAAGGTTACTATTACTCTTATGTTTTCTCGGTTGAAGAGGCTTGTGAGCATTATATGAAGTCACTAAAGCTCAAGACAAACGAAAAGATTTAACCTTTCTTTCATTAATTTCCCCCTTGTCTTTACGGCAAGGGGATTTTTGTGTAAAAACGGCAATTTTTATGGCGATTTTAGACTAAAATACCGAAAAAAGGTAATATTTTTTCAAAAATCAAAAAAACAGCTGTTTTTATGCGAAAATTCTATTGACAAACGAAAAAAACTGTGATAATATCTAATAAATTATATATGTTTCAAATTATTTATTATATAAAGGCTATGATAAAGACGGTCTGTAACGATGCTTTAAGAGATTTGACGGTTGGTGCGAGTCAAAACCGGAGTTACAAAGACCAATCACTTTTGAGCCGGAAGTCCGAGTGGCGATGTTGGTTTCCTGTAGGGCTCCCCGTGAATGCTGCGTTAATTTGCATAGGAATTGTTTGATTCCAAGAGTGGCAGCTTTTAGCTGCAATTTGAGTGGTACCGCGAGTAATGTTTACCCGTCTCAAAGGAAAATTTGAGACGGGTATATTGATTTTAATATTCACTTTAGGATAGAGAAGGTGTAGTTATGTCAAATGTTTCGGCCGATAAACTTAAAGATGTTGCACTTCGTATAAAGGAAATGCGTGAGATTATCGGTTTTTCCGAAGAAGAGATGGCAAAGAAAACCGAAGTCACTCTCGAAGAGTATAAAAATTACGAGGCGGCAAAAGCCGATTTTCCGTTCTCGTTTATTCATAAATGCTCCATCGCTTTTGGCATAGGAATAAGCGATATATTAGAGGGTAAGTCTGCCCACCTTTCGTCATACACCGTAACCCGTAAGGGCGAAGGTCAGGAGACCGCTAAGGAAGACGGTATTGAAATTCAGAACTTAGCGCCGATGTTTACAAAGAAAATCGGTGAGCCTTATTGGGTTCATTACGAATACAACGAGGACGCACAGGATAAGCCTATCCACCTTGCTAAGCATTCCGGTCAGGAATTTGACTTTGTTATAAGCGGCCGCTTAAAGGTACAAATAGGTGATAATGTCGAATATTTAAGCGAGGGCGACAGTATTTTCTACAACAGCTCCACACCGCACGGAATGATAGCCGTTGACGGCAGAGACTGTTACTTTGTTGCGGTTGTACTTCCCGGCGAAAATACTGCGGAAACTATTGTCCGTGATACATTTTTTCCGACAAGAAATTCCAAAAAACAGCTTGTTGCAAATTCGTTTATTGATGTTTCGGAAGACGAAAACGGCGCACCGTTAAGCATCGACTTTAAGAACGAAGATAAATTTAACTTTGCTTTCGATATAGTCGATAAGATTGCAAAGCGTTCGCCCGATAAACTTGCAATGCTTCATGTTTCGAGTGATAAAACCGAGCGCAGGTTTACATTTAAGGACATTAAAAACGGCTCTAATCAGTGTGCCAACTACTTTAAGTCGCTTGGAATAAAAAAAGGCGACCGAGTCATGCTCGTGCTTAAACGCCATTATGAGTTCTGGTTTGCAATATTAGGTCTTCATAAGCTCGGTGCGGTTGCAATTCCCGCAACCTGTCAGCTTCAGGCGCATGACTTTGAATACCGCTTTAATGCCGCAAAGGTCAGCGCAATAGTCTGCACCGGTGACGACAATGTGTCAGAGCAGGTCGATATAGCCGCCAAAAATTCACCGACACTTGTTCATAAGCTTCTTGTGGGCAAGAGCAAAGAGGGTTGGCATAATTTTGACGAAGAGTATAAGCTCTTCAGCGCCCATTTCTACCGCAACGAAGATACCGCTTGCGGTAATGACCCGATGCTTATGTTCTTTACATCGGGAACTACGGGATATCCTAAGGTTGCCGTGCATACTTATAAGTATCCGCTCGGCCACTTTATTACGGCTAAATATTGGCACGGTGCCGAAACAGACGGTTTGCATTTCACTATTTCCGACACCGGCTGGGGTAAGGCCTTATGGGGTAAACTTTACGGTCAGTGGATGTGCGAGAGCGCAGTATTCACCTATGACTTTAACCGTTTTGATGCATCGGATATACTGCCGATGTTCGCAAAATACAATATAACAACATTCTGCGCACCGCCGACAATGCTTCGTATGATGATAAGAGAAGATATCGGAAAATACGATTTTTCGTCTGTCAAGCATATGACTACGGCGGGAGAAGCATTAAACCCCGAAGTTTACAGACTTTTCGAAAAGCTTACGGGACTTCAGATTATGGAGGGCTTCGGACAGACCGAGCTGACTCTGCTTATTGCAAACCTTAGAGGTAATTCTCATAAGGTAGGCTCAATGGGCAGACCGGTACCGCTTTACGATGTTGACCTGGTTGACGCAGACGGTAATTCCGTGTCGGTCGGTGAAACGGGTGAAATAGTCGTCCGTACCGACAAAAGAGTACCTTGCGGACTTTTTGCTGGATACTACGAAGACGAAGAAAAAACAAAAGAGGTATGGTATGACGGTATGTATCATACCGGCGATACTGCTTGGCGTGACGAAGACGGTTATTACTGGTATGTCGGACGAGTCGATGATGTAATAAAGTCGTCCGGTTACAGAATAGGACCGTTTGAAATAGAAAGTGTAATTATGGAACTTCCCTATGTTCTTGAGTGCGGTGTATGTCCCGTACCTGACGAAGTAAGAGGACAGGTAGTTAAAGCAAGTATAGTACTTGTTAAGGGAACTAAACCTACAGAAGAGCTTAAACGGGAAATACAAGATTATGTAAAGAAAAACACGGCGCCGTATAAGTATCCGAGAATAATAGAATTCCGTGACGAGTTACCCAAAACCGTCAACGGTAAAATACAGAGAAGTCGCCTTATTTAAGGCAATTAAGGACTAAACGGAAAGGACGGTATAAAATGAGCCATATAACGGGACTTGATTTCAAAATCGGCGAGATGGCGGAGCGTATTCGTGAGCTCAGAGAAATAACCCGCTTTACACCTGAAGAAATGGCCATGAAAACCGATGTTACGGTAAGCGAGTATTTAGCTTGCGAGCGTGGCGAAAGCGATTTGAACTTCGCTTTTATTTACCGTTGCGCATTGGCATTCGGTGTTGACGTTACCGACATTATTGAGGGCGTAAGCCCTACGCTTAAATCTTATACAGTTACAAAAAAAGGTGCAGGACAAAAAATAGAACAGGCGCACGGAATGGTTTATTACAACCTTGCGGCGTCATTCCAAAACAGAATAGCGGAACCGCTTTATGTTTGCTGTGCATACAACAAGGAAGCGGAAAGCCGTGATATAGAGCTTACTACACATGCAGGTCAGGAATGTGACATTGTGATTTCCGGACACTTGCAGGTTCAGGTAGGTTCTCATAAAGAAACATTAGGCCCCGGCGACAGTATTTATTACGACAGCTCGACACCGCACGGAATGATAGCGGTTGACGGCGAAGACTGTTACTTTTATGCGATAGTCTTAAACCCTACCGGTGAGCCTATTCCCGAGCTTATGCCCTCAAAGGAAATTGCCACATCGGCGGTTACGGAAAAGGACACAAGAAAGAGAATTTATCATAAATTTATCGATGTTACCGAAAACGAAAACGGTACTCCCACTTCGATTAAATTCAAAAACACCGAAAAGTTCAACTTCGCATTTGATGTTGTTGACGGTATTGCCAAAAAAGACCCGAAGAAACTCGCAATGCTTCATATTTCCGAAGATAAGACCGAAAGGCGTTTTACCTTTGAGGATATGAAGAGAGCTTCGTCACAGTGCGCTAACTACTTTAAGTCATTAGGCATTAAAAAGGGCGATAAGGTTATGCTCGTTCTTAAGCGCCATTATCAGTTCTGGTTTGCAATGCTCGGTCTTAATAAGCTCGGCGCCGTTGCAATTCCTGCGGTTAATCAGCTTTTAGAGCATGATTTTGAATACCGCTTTAATGCGGCGGGTGTAAATACCATTATTTGTACCGCTACGGGTAACACGGCGGACGAAGCCGAAAAAGCGGCAAAGAACTGTCCGTCTGTTAAGAATAAAATAATTGTCGGCGGCAAAAAGGACGGCTGGCGTTGTTTTGACGAAGAATATACGATGTACAGCTCTCACTTTACGAGAGATGCCGAGTCCCCCTGCGGTGACGATACCATGCTTATGTTCTTTACATCGGGCACATCGGGATATCCGAAAATCGCCGTACATAATCATAAGTATCCGCTCGGACATTTCCATACTGCGAAGTATTGGCACTGTGTTGATCCGGACGGTCTTCACTTTACAATTTCCGATACAGGTTGGGCAAAGGCGATGTGGGGCAAACTTTACGGTCAGTGGCTCTGTGAAGCGGCAACATTTGTTTACGATTTTGAGCGCTTCTCCGCTGCCGATATTTTGCCGATGTTCGCAAAATACAGAATTACTACATTTTGCGCACCGCCTACAATGCTCAGGCTTATGATACATCAGGATATAAACAAGTACGATTTATCTTCGGTAAAGCACATGACTACCGCAGGTGAAGCGTTAAACCCTGAGGTTTATAAGCGCTTCGAAGAAGCAACGGGGCTTCAGATACTCGAGGGCTTCGGTCAGTCGGAAAGCACAATGATTATTGGAAACCTTTTAGGTGCTCCGCATAAGATAGGCTCTATGGGTAAACCCGCTCCCATTTACGATGTTGATATTGTTGACGAAGACGGCAACTCGGTTAAAGCCGGTGATGTCGGTGAAATCGTTATAAATATTAAAGACGGTTGTCCCTGCGGACTTGCGACAGAGTACTATAAGGACGAAGAAAAAACCGCCGCAACCTGGAAAGACGGTTATTATCATACCGGCGATACCGCTTGGCGTGACGAAGACGGCTACTACTGGTATGTAGGCAGAGTGGACGATGTTATTAAGTCGTCCGGCTACAGAATAGGACCGTTTGAAATCGAAAGCGTTATTATGGAACTCCCCTATGTTCTCGAGTGCGGTGTTTCCGCCGCACCTGACGAGGTTAGAGGTCAGGTAGTAAAAGCAAGTGTTGTACTTCTTGAGGGTACAAAGCCCACGGAAGAACTCAAAAAAGAAATACAAGACTATGTTAAGACGCATACGGCACCCTATAAGTATCCGAGAATAGTCGTATTCAGAGACAGTCTTCCCAAAACAACAAGCGGTAAAATTCAACGAAATCTTTTATAGAGGTAATAAATTGAACTTTAAGCGATTAACTCTTTTTGCGGGGCATTACGGAAGCGGAAAAACGAGTGTTGCCGTAAATGCCGCAATTAAACTCAAAGAGCAAAGGCAAAATGTTGCCGTTGCCGACCTTGATATTGTAAACCCGTATTTCCGTGCAAAGGACAGTATGCAAATTTTCGAAAATAACGGAATTAAGCTTATTTGTTCGGAGTTTGCCAACACAAATGTTGACTTTCCGGCGCTTCCGCAGGAAATGTATGCCTTAACGGACGATAAAACGATAAATGCGGTGCTCGATATCGGCGGTGACGAAAGAGGTGCTTTGGCTTTAGGCAGAATAGCACCTAAGATAGTTGCCGAAAACGACTACGAAATGCTTTTGGTTATTAACTGTTATCGGCCGCTCACTCCCGATATTGAGTCGGTAATCGAAATAAAAGAAGAAATTGAAAATGCATGTAAAATACCCTTTACGGGGATAGTAAACAATTCAAATTTAGGCGAAGAAACAACCGCAAAAACGGTGCTTGACTCTACCGAATTTGCAGACGGTGTATCAAAGGCTACGGGACTTCCCATAGTTTTTACAAGCGTAAAAGAAAGCCTTTACGGTGAACTTGACGGCAAGATACCCGACTTGTTTCCGATAGCCGTTAAAACATTATTTTAGTTTTTTATTTGAAAGGAATGTTCATAAATGGTAAAAATCACCTTTAAGACAGATGTCTGCAAGGGCTGCGGACTTTGTGTCGATGCCTGTCCCAAAAAAATCGTTGAGATTAAAAAAGACATAATTAACAAAAACGGACATCACCCTGCCGGTGTGACCGATGAATCGGCTTGTATCGGTTGTGCTTCCTGCGCAACGATGTGTCCCGACTGTGTTATTAAGATAGAAAAGGAGTAAAGTACAATGGCAGATAAAGTATTGATGAAGGGTAACGAAGCCATTGCGGAAGCGGCTATTATTGCCGGTTGCCGTCATTATTTCGGATATCCCATAACCCCGCAAACCGAAATTGCGGCATATATGGCAAAGCGTATGCCTAAAATCGGCGGTACATTTCTTCAAGCCGAAAGTGAAATTGCCGCTATAAATATGGTTTACGGTGCTTCGGCAGCAGGTAAAAGAGCAATGACATCTTCGTCAAGCCCCGGTATTTCACTTAAAAGCGAGGGCATTTCTTATCTTGCCGGTTCTGACCTTCCGGCGCTTATCGTAAATGCACAGCGTGGCGGTCCGGGTCTTGGCGGTATTCAACCCAGCCAGTCCGACTATTTTCAGGCAACCCGTGGCGGCGGTCACGGTGACTATCACATGATAGTTTTAACCCCCGCTTCGGTACAGGAAATGGCAGAGCTTACCATTAAAGGCTTTGACCTTGCCGACAAATACCGTATGCCGGTTATGATTTTGGCAGACGGTACAACAGGACAAATGATGGAACCCGTTTCCTTTGACTTTGCGGTAAAGGAAGCCCCCGAAAAGCCGTGGGCAACAAACGGTACCGACAACAAGAGAAAGCATAATGTTGTAAATTCTCTTTACTTAAAGGCTGACGACCTTGAAAAGAAAAACATTGAACGCTATAAGCGTTACGAAGAAATAATAAAGAACGAGCCTATGTACGAGGAGTTTATGACCGAAGACGCCGACATTATTCTCGCCGCTTTCGGCATAGCTGCAAGAGTATGTAAAAATGCCATAAAGAAGGCACGTAGGGAAGGTATAAAGGTAGGACTTATAAGACCTATTACCGTTTGGCCGTTCCCGACCGAGCCGTTCGAAAGAGTTGCAGACCATTGCTCGGCTATGGTAGCTGTTGAGCTTTCCATGGGACAAATGATAGAAGATGTAAAACTTGCCGTAAAGGGCAAGGTACCGGTAACACTTTGTAACCGTGTCGGCGGTATCATTCCCGAGCCTGAGGAAGTACTCGAAGAAATTCACAAAATTGCAAACGGAGGTAATAAATAATGGTTGTATTTGATAAACCTAAGTCATTATTGGACGTTCCGCTTCATTACTGTCCGGGTTGTTCGCACGGCATTATTCACAGATTAGTTGCCGAAGTAATTGACGAGCTCGGAATAGAAGGCAGAACGATAGGTATTGCCCCCGTTGGCTGTGCCGTTATGGCATACGATTATTTTGCCTGTGATATGATAGAAGCAGCTCACGGCAGAGCACCTGCCGTTGCAACGGGCGTTAAGCGCTCAGACCCCGATAAGAACATAGTATTTACATATCAAGGTGACGGCGACTTGGCGTCTATCGGTACTGCCGAAATAGTACACGCCGCCGCAAGAAACGAAAACATAACAGTAATTTTCGTAAACAACGCAATATACGGTATGACGGGCGGTCAGATGGCGCCCACATCGCTTGTAGGTCAGGTTACCCAAACCTCTCCCTACGGCAGAGACCCGAAGCTTTGCGGTTATCCCGTAAAGGTTTGCGAGATGTTAGCTCCGCTTGAGGGTGCGCAGTATCTTGAGCGTGTTGCCGTTAATTCACCGGCAAATGTAAGAAAAGCCAAAAAGGCTATTAAAAAAGCATTCGAAAATCAGATAAACAAAAAGGGATTTTCACTTGTTGAAGTTTTGTCCTCCTGTCCTACCAACTGGGGTATGACTCCTACGAAGGCATTTAAGTGGGTAGACGAAGCAATGATTCCTTATTATCCTCTCGGTGTTTATAAAGACAATGACAATGCGGAGGTGGCAAAATGACAAAGCAGTATCTTTTTGCAGGTTTCGGCGGACAGGGTATTTTGTTCGCAGGTAAGCTTTTGGCGTACAAGGAGCTTATGGCAGGTAAGGATGTAAGCTGGTTGCCGTCCTACGGCCCCGAAATGCGTGGCGGTACGGCAAGCTGCGGTGTTGTTGTAAGCAACCATCAGATTGCAACCCCGATAGTTTTGCACCCCGATGTACTTATAGCAATGAACCTGCCTTCACTCGATAGGTATGAGTCTGAGGTTCAGTCGGGCGGAACGATATATGTTGATTCCACCCTTATTGAACGCAAGGTTAAGAGAGACGATGTTACGGTTTATTATATCCCCGCAACCCGTCTTGCCTCCGAAAACGGACTTACTACCCTTGCTAACATGATTATTATGGGAAAAATTCTTAAAAACGAGGGAACGGATATTGATGACGAGGCTGTAAACAAAGCGCTCGGAAAGTGCATTTCCGCCCGTCATCAGGATATGTTAAAGTTTAACCGTGACGCTCTCGTAATCGGAAGTGAGTATTAATTTATGAAAACTATTCGTATCAGCGACATTACACTTGCTACAGATTTAACAAAAGAAAAGTCCTCCTTAACCTTTAGGGAGAAAATAGAGATTTCAAAACTGCTTGACCGCTTAAATGTTTCGGTTATAGAGCTTGGCGCCCTATCATCCGGCACGGCGGATACACTCTTGATAAAATCGGTAGCTTCTTCGGTAAACGAAGGGGTTGTTGCAGTATGCCCTGGCTTTGAAGATGATACGATAAAAAGTGTTTGGTCGGCATTAAAGGAAGCGAAAAAACCCCGTTTGCAGGTTTGCGCCGCCGCAAGTACCGCCCGAATGGAATATGTTTATCATAAAAAGAGTGACGGCATGTTAGAGGCGGTCGAAAAAGCGGTAAGTCTTCAAAAGTCATTATGCGAAGATGTTGAGTTTATCGCCGAAGATGCTACCCGTGCCGATTTCGACTTCCTTGCAAAATTAGTTCAAACCGCCGTTAAATGCGGTGCTACAACCGTAACACTCTGCGATACGGCAGGTGCTATGCTTCCTGACGAGTTCGGAGAGTTTGTTGCGAAAATAAAAGCGCTACTTAAAGAAGATGTTACATTAGGTATTAACTGTTCAAATCACCTTGAACTCGCTAATGCCTTGGCGGTTTCCGCCATTAAAAACGGCGCTGCCGAAATAAAGGCAACATCTGTGGGGAATGAGTGTATTTCTGTTTCGGGAATAGCAAAGCTCATTTCTTCAAAAGCAGATTTACTTGATGCAAAATTCCTTTTACGAACAACCGAAATAAACAGAGTTCTAAAAGAAATTGCCAAACCGTTTAACAAAGAAACAAAGGGAAATTCTCCTTTTGAAGACGGTGTCCGTTCGTATTCGGAAGCAATGTCGTTTTCGAAGGACAGCACCATAGATGTTATTGACGGTGCCGTTAAAAAACTCGGCTACATTCTTGACGAAAATGATAAAGTGCGGGTTTTCAAGGCTTTTTTGGATATAGCGCAGAGAAAAGAACAGGTAAGTATAGGCGAACTCGATGCCATTATCGCATCGGAGGCCATGCAGGTTCCCCCGACATACGCAATTGACAGCTTCGTTGTAACAACGAGTAATACAATAGATATTTTGGCACATATTAAGCTTAGAAAAGGCGATAAAGTCCTTGATGGTCTTTCTTTAGGTGACGGCCCGATTGATGCGGCATTCCTTGCTATTGAAAAGATAACGGGTCACCATTACGAGCTTGACGATTTCCAAATTCAAGCCGTAACCGAAGGCAGAGAGGCTATGGGTCAAACGATAGTAAAACTCCGTTCAGGCGGCAAAATTTACTCGGGCAGAGGAATATCAACCGATATTATCGGCTCGGGTGTTGCGGCGTATGTAAATGCACTTAATAAAATCATTTACGAGGAGGAAAATTCATGAGACTTTCTTTCTCTCTTAAAGGATGGCAGAATCTCTCATGGCAGAAAATACAGGATATAGCTTGTGAAACCGATTTTGAAGGTATTGAGCTTTTTGAACTTTATCCCCCTTTTGCTTCGAGAGAAGGCCCCTTTAATAAAGACAAAATAATGTCAACCGTAAGGGGCTTGTATGAAAAGAACCTTTCGGTGCCTTGCATAGATACGGCAATGGGACTATGTGAAGGTGAGCTTACTTTAAGCAAAATTTCAAAGCTTATTTCGATTGCAAAAGAGTTAGGCACCGATAAAATCGCCGTTCATGTGTTAAAAGACGAGCCCCAAACGGTGAAAGAACAGTTATTAAAGATTTTGCCGATGCTTACAAAGTACGGCATAACTCTTCTTATCGCAACTGACGGTGTTTACTGTGACACCGTAAAGCTCCGTGAGTTACTTGACGGCTTTGCCTCGGATAACCTTGCGGCATTGTGGGACTGTTACAGTACCTATTTTTACTCCTTAGAGGAGCCCGACAAATCGGTTGAAAATCTCGGAGCATATATTAAACATGTACATATTAAAGACTCCGTAAAGAACGGACAGTTTACCGTTGTGGGCGAGGGCGATATGCCGTTTGGCGATGTTATGAGCGCCCTTTCTTCGGTTGACTATGACGGCTTTTTGTCGCTTCAGTGGGACAACGCTTGGATGGGCGGATTTGACGATTACGACATAATTTTGCCCCATTTCGTTTCCTATATGAACAGCTTTGAAAGTGACAATAAAAAAACTTCTTTTTATCCTAATCATGACGGAAGCGGTTATTATATCTGGAAAAAAGACCAGCTTGTCAACAGAACATTTTCGCAGGTTCTCGATAAGTTAGTCGATGCTTTCCCCGACCAGTACGCTTTTAAGTATACAACTCTTAACTATACGAGAACTTATATGGAGTTCCGCCGTGATGTAAACGATTTTGCCCGTGCCCTTGTATCTTTGGGTGTAAAGCCCGGAAACAAGGTTTCGGTTTGGGCTACTAATGTACCCGAATGGTTTATCGCATTTTGGGCGGTCACTAAAATCGGCGCCGTTTTGGTATCGGTTAATACGGCGTATAAGACAAACGAGATAGAGTATCTGCTTCGCCAGTCCGATACGCATACGCTTATAATGATAGAGTCTTCAAAGGACTCAAGCTATAAGGACAGCATAAACGAATTATGCCCCGAAATTGCCGAAAGCACAGCGGGTAAACCGCTTCACTGTAAGCGTCTTCCTTTCTTGCGAAATGTTATAACCGTAGGCTTTAAGATGCCCGGCTGTCTTACTTTTGAAGAGGCAGTCGAGAGAAAAAACACGGTGCCGTTAAGCGAGATTTTGCGCTTGGCATCAAAGGTAAAATCGAGCGATGTTTGCAATATGCAGTACACATCGGGAACAACCGGTTTTCCTAAGGGTGTAATGCTGACGCATTATAATGTTATAAACAACGGAAAGTGTATAGGCGACCGAATGGGACTTTCAACGGCAGACCGTATGATGATACAGGTGCCGATGTTCCACTGCTTCGGTATGGTGCTTTCAATGACGGCGGCGGTTACGCACGGCGCAACCCTTTGCCCGTTACCGTATTTTTCGGCGAAAGCTTCGCTTGACTGTATAAATCAGGAAAAAATCACCTGCTTTAACGGTGTTCCTACAATGTTTATATCAATGTTTAACCATGCCGATTACAAAAAAACCGATTTTTCACACATGAGAACCGGTATAATGGCAGGTGCGGGATGTCCGCCCGAGCTTATGAGAAGAGCGGCAAGGGAAGACGAAATGAATATGACGGGCATAATAAGTGTTTACGGTCAAACGGAATCGTCCCCCGGCAGTACCATGACGGCGTGGACCGACCCGCTTGATATGCGTTGCGATACGGTAGGCTACCCGTTCCCGCATGTTCAGTGTAAGATAGTTGACCCCGAAACAGGCGAAGAACTGCCTGACGGTGTAAATGGTGAGTTTTGCTCACGGGGATACAACACCATGAAGGGATACTATAAAATGGCTCAGGCAACGAAGAAAGCTGTTGATAATGACGGTTGGCTTCATTCGGGTGATATAGCCGTGAGAAACAGTGACGGTACATATCTTATAACCGGACGGCTTAAGGATATGATAATCAGAGGCGGCGAAAATATTTACCCAAAAGAAATAGAAGAATTTATTTACACCCATCCGGATGTTAAGGATGTTCAGGTAATAGGCGTTAAAGACGAAAAGTACGGTGAAGAAGCGGCAGCGTGTATTATTCTTAAAGAGGGTGCAAAAGCGGACGAAAAGGCTATCCGTGAATACACCTTAAACGGACTTGCAAGTCATAAGGTGCCGAAATATATATTCTTTGTTGACAACTTCCCGATGAATGCAGCAGGAAAGGTTCTTAAGTATCGAATGCGTGAAGACATCGGAAAGCTCATAAATAAAAAAATTTTAGGAGGAAAACAAAATGAGCAGTAATCTCGAACTCATCAATGAGTACGGACACGAAAAAGTGGCAATTTTCACAAACGAAAAAGCAGGACTTAAGTGTATTATAGCTATTCATAATACAAATTTAGGTCCGGCACTCGGCGGTTGCCGTTTGTGGCCGTATCCAACCTTCGATGACGCACTTTTTGATGTTCTTCGTCTTTCGAGAGGAATGAGCTTCAAAAATGCAGCAGCAGGTCTTCCCGTAGGCGGCGGTAAAGGTGTTATTATAGCTGACCCGTCACAAAGAACCGAAGTACTTATGGAAGCTTACGGTGAAGCAGTTGAATCACTTAACGGTATGTACTACACCGCAGAAGATGTTAATACCGACACCCGTGATATCGACTATATGATGCGCAAAACAAAGTACGTTGTTGGCCGTAAGGATATAAGCGGTGACCCGTCACCCTTTACATCTATCGGTGTATTTGAAGGTATCAAAGCAACAGCTAAGTCACTCTACGGCAGTGATGACCTTAACGGTATCACCGTTGCCATTCAGGGACTCGGCAAGGTAGGTTACGGTCTTGCAGAGCATTTGCATGAAGCAGGTGCCAACATCGTAGCTTGTGTTCACAGCAACAGAAAAGCAATGGAAAAGGCAGTTAACGAACTTGGTGTTAAGGAAGTCCGTGAAAAGGACATCTTTGCACAGGAATGCGATATATTCGCTCCCTGCGCACTCGGTGCCGTAATTAATCAGTTCACTCTTCCCCAACTTCGTTGCAAGGCTATTGCCGGTGGTGCAAACAATGTTCTTCTTGACGACCAGTGCGGCGTTGAACTTAAGAAGAAGGGTATCGTTTATGCACCTGACTTTATTATCAACGGTGGCGGCGTTATAAACGCAGCTCAGGAAGCATTCACCACCTATGATAAAGAAAAGGTATTAAAGCAGGTTAGAAATATTTATAACACTGTTTACAATATCCTTGAAGAATCAAAGTCAACCGGTGAGCCCGAAGGCGTAATCGCTCAGCGTTTTGCTGAAGAGCGTCTTAAAAACGGTCTTTAATCTTTAGACTATCTAAAAGCTCTCTCTTTTATTAGAGAGAGCTTTTTTTGTTTTAAGTTTAATGTTGAAAATATAATATGTTTATTTTATAATAAAGATAAGAATATGGCTTCTTACTTATAAATCATAAACCGCCGCACTCACCTCATAAACATAGGCGAGGGGGCGATTTTTTGAAATCGAAAAAAATCATTTTAAGGAAATTTTCTTTAAGCGCATCGGCTTTCGTGCTTTGCCTTGCGTTGGCTTTAGGCACGATTCTTTATAAAGAAGAAATCAAAAATGCGGTGTCGGTGTCCTTAAAATCGTACAATAAATGTGATACAGTTATAATAGATGCAGGACACGGCGGCTTTGACGGCGGCGCAGTTGCGGGTGACGGAACGGTAGAAAAAAACATAAATCTTAAAATCGCCCTAAAAATTAAAGAAATGCTAAAGCTAAACGGCATAAATGTTGTAATGACGAGAGAAACGGATACAGGCACTAACGATACGGACGGAAAGCCGTATAAAAAGAAGGTAAGCGACCTTAATAACAGGTTAAGGCTTATGAAAAAATACAAAAACTCTGTTTTTGTAAGTGTTCACCTTAATAAATTTACAACATCTTCGGCAACGGGAGCGCAGGTTTTTTATTCGCCTAATCTCAAGGACTCCGAAAAACTGGGTTCTCTCGTTCAAAAATCTATTGTTTCAGGACTCCAGCCTCTTAATACAAGAGCCATTAAAAGAGCAACGAGCAGTACATTTCTTCTTTATAATGCAACTGTACCGGCAATTCTTGTCGAATGCGGTTTTTTAAGCAATAAAGACGAACTAAACAAATTAAAAACGGATAAGTATCAGTCGCAAATGGCATTTGCCATTTCGTGCGGAATAATAAATTACTTGTAGTAGGTGTAAGGTATGGCTTCAAAGCAAAGGACGGTTTTTGTTTGTAACGAATGCGGTTACGAAAGCGTAAAGTGGATGGGACAGTGCCCGTCCTGCGGCGCTTGGAACAGTTTGGAAGAGCATTTATCCTATGAAAGCAAAAAACAAGGTACGGCGGTGTCTTTTAATAAGACGGACGCAAAAAGACTTTCCGACATAAGCGCATCGGAAGAAGAGCGCTATGTTACGGGAATAGACGAGCTTGACAGAGTACTCGGCGGCGGAATAGTAAAGGGAAGTGTTGTTTTGCTTTCGGGCGACCCCGGTATCGGCAAATCGACAATACTTTTGCAGGTCTGCTCGGCTTTTTCAGACAAACTTAATATTTTATATGTTTCGGGCGAAGAATCGTCAAGTCAGATTAAACTCCGTGCGGCAAGACTCGGTGTTACGGGTGAAAATGTAACAGTAATATCAAAAACCGATACTGTCGCAGTCACAGAATACATTAAGGACACTAAGCCCGATATTGTTATGATAGACTCTATTCAGACAATGAAAATCGAAGAAATTGCTTCTTCGCAGGGCAGTATCGTTCAGGTAAGAGAGTCGACAAATATGCTCCTTAATGTCGGGAAAGCACTCGACATTCCCATTATGATAGTAGGCCATGTAAATAAGGGCGGAGATATTGCCGGACCTAAAGTACTCGAGCATATTGTTGACACAGTACTTTATTTTGAGGGTGAGAGAAATCAGTCTTACAGAATTTTAAGAGCCATCAAAAACCGTTTCGGCTCGACTAACGAAATCGGTGTTTTTGAAATGACCGAAAAGGGACTTGACGGTGTAATAAACCCGTCTGCAATGCTTTTGTCGGGCAGAGCAAACAATGTTTCGGGTGGGTGTATATCCTGCGTTATTGAAGGTACCCGTCCCATTTTGGCTGAAATTCAGGGGCTTGTTACAACAACGGGCTTCGGCAACCCGAGAAGAATGGCGACAGGCTTCGACTTTAACCGACTCAATATGCTTTTGGCGGTGCTCGAAAAAAGGTTAGGACTTTATTTTTCCAATCTTGATGCATACTTAAATGTTGTCGGCGGAATAAGACTTAATGAACCGGCAGCAGATTTGGCGGTTTGTATGTCGCTTGTTTCGGGACTCAGAGATATTCCGATAGACGACAAAACGGTGGTTTTCGGAGAAGTCGGACTTTCGGGCGAAATACGAAGTGTACCGAGAGCGCTTTCGAGAATAAACGAAGCAAAATCGTTAGGCTTTTCAAGATGCATAATGCCCGTAAGCTCAATAAAAAGTATAAAAGGCAAGGTTGACGGCATCGAGCTTATCGGCGTTAAAAACTTAAGAGAAGCTGTCGAATATATAAGGTAAATTATCAAGAAAAACCAAAAAAAGCAGGGTAAATAACCCTGCTTTTTCAAATTTTGTCGAAAAAAGTCAAAAATTTTTATTTTATAAAAACCCTTTATTTTAGGCACTTTACGGTACTTTTAAGACCAAAGGTCAGAGAAAGTCAAAAAATATTTTCAAAAAACTATTGACTTTTTCAAAAAAGAGCATATAATAGTAATCGTTCAAGGAAATGTTTTAATTCGGAGGAAAGAAAAATTGGCTAACGAAAAAGACGGATTAAAAAACGAAGAAATCGAAAATAACGAAGCTGCCGAAGTAAACGAGGCGGAGCTTTCAGAAAAAAGCAAAAAGAAAAAGCAAAGCAAAAAAGACTTGGAAATCGAAAGTCTTAAAGCCGAGCTTAGCGAAAAAACCGATTTGCTTAAAAGAACTGCTGCGGAGTTCGATAACTTTAAGAAAAGAACCGAGCGGGAAAGAGCATCGGTTATAGAGTACGCAAAAGCGAACTTAGTTAAAAACCTTTTGCCGATACTCGATAACATAGAGAGAGCGAATACCGCCGACAAGGAAAGCCCAGAATATATAAAAGGAATAGAAATGATAATAAAACAGTTTAATTCCTTAGGCGATACCCTTTCGGTTACTCCGATAGGTGAAAAGGGCGAAAAGTTTGACCCTAACTTTCATGAAGCGGTTATGCATATTGAAGACGAGGCATTCGGTGAAAATGAAATTGCCGAAGTTTTGCAAAAGGGTTATAAATTAGGTGACACGGTTTTAAGACCTGCAATGGTAAAAGTTGCAAATTAAAATATTAAAAACATAAACATTAAAAGGAGAAATAAAAATGGGAAAAATTATTGGTATTGACCTTGGTACAACAAACTCTTGCGTAGCAGTTATGGAAGGCGGCGAGCCGGTAGTAATCGCAAACGCAGAAGGTTCGAGAACTACTCCGTCCGTAGTAGCATTTTCAAAAACGGGCGAAAGAATGGTAGGTCAGGTTGCAAAGCGTGAGGCTATAACCAACCCCGAAAGAACAATAAGCTCAATTAAAAGAGAAATGGGCAGTGACTATACCGTTAATATTGACGATAAAAAATACACTCCGCAGGAAATTTCCGCAATTATTTTGCAGAAATTAAAGGCAGATGCCGAGAGTTATTTGGGAACTACCGTAACAGAAGCCGTTATAACCGTTCCGGCATACTTTACCGATGCACAGCGTCAGGCAACTAAGGATGCGGGTAAAATCGCAGGTCTTGATGTTAAGCGTATTATTAACGAGCCTACCGCTGCCGCTCTTGCTTACAGCATAGATAAGGAAGACGACCAAAAGGTAATGGTATACGACTTAGGCGGCGGTACATTCGATGTTTCGGTTATCGAAATGGGTGACGGTGTACAGGAAGTTTTGGCAACCGCAGGTAACAACCGTTTGGGCGGTGACGACTTCGATAAGAGAATAATGGACTATATCGTTTCAACCTTTAAGGCTGAACAGGGTATAGACCTTTCGGGCGATAAAATGGCAATGCAGCGTGTTAAGGAAGCCGCTGAAAAGGCAAAAATCGACCTTTCGGGTATGACTACTGCCGATATCAACCTTCCCTTTATAACCGCTGATTCAACAGGACCTAAGCACTTTGAAACTACTCTTTCAAGAGCAAAATTCAACGAGCTTACAGCCGATTTGGTTGAAGCAACTATGGGACCTGTTCGTCAGGCACTTGCCGATTCGGGACTTGACAAGAAAGAAATCAATAAGGTTCTTATGGTTGGCGGTTCTTCGAGAATTCCGGCAGTACAGGAAGCCGTCAAGTCGTTTATGGGCAGTGAGCCGTTTAAGGGCATCAACCCTGACGAATGCGTTGCAATAGGTGCTTCGTTACAAGGCGGTGTTTTAGGCGGCGATGTTAAGGGACTTTTACTCTTAGATGTAACTCCCCTTTCGCTCGGTATTGAAACAATGGGCGGTGTTTCAACAAAGGTTATCGAAAGAAACACTACCATTCCTACAAAAAAGAGCCAAATCTTTTCTACTGCTGCTGACGGTCAGACTTCGGTTGAAGTTCATGTTTTGCAGGGTGAAAGAGAATTTGCAAAAGACAATAAGACACTCGGTGTATTCCATCTTGACGGTATTGCTCCGGCTCCCCGTGGCATACCCCAAATAGAAGTAACATTTGATATTGACGCAAACGGTATAGTTCATGTTTCGGCAAAAGACTTAGGTACCGGCAAAGAAAACAATATCACTATTACATCGAACACCAATATGTCAAAAGAAGATATTGATAAGGCTGTTAAGGAAGCAGAATCTTATGCGGCAGAAGATAAGAAGCGCCGTGAAGAGGTTGATATCCGCAACAATGCCGACCAGATGATTTATCAGACCGAAAAAACCGTAACAGAGCTCGGCGATAAGCTTGAAGCAGACGAAAAGTCAAAGATAGAAGCCGCAAAGGACGCACTTAAGGAAGCACTTAAGGGTGAAGATATTGACGCTATCAAGGCTAAACAAGAAGAGCTTCAAAAAGAACTTTATGCCGTAAGCGAAAAGGTTTATAAGGCTGCTGCCGAAGCTCAGGCCCAGGCTCAGGGTGCACAAGATGCAAATACTGCCGATGGTACAAACGGCGATAATGTTTACGAAGCCGATTATACCGATGTTGACGACAGTAAGGACAACAAGTAATTTTTATAAACTAAGATTAGAGTGGCTCAAAGCCACTCTAATGTCATACATAACATTTAGGAGTAACTGTTTTGGCGGATAAAAGAGATTATTATGAGGTTTTAGGTGTCGATAAATCTGTCGGCGATGATGAACTCAAAAAAGCATACAGAAAAGCCGCAAAAAAATACCACCCCGATTTACATCCGGGTGATAAAGAGGCCGAGAAGCATTTTAAGGAAGTTAACGAAGCCTATGAAATTCTCTCCGATAAAGAGAAAAGGGCACGTTATGACCAGTTCGGACACGCAGGTGTTGACCCCAACTTCGGTGCCGGTGGCGGTCAGGGCGGTTTTGGCGGTTTTGGCGGCGGCTTCGGTGACTTCGGAGATTTAGGCGATATTTTCGGCTCATTTTTCGGCGGCGGCTTCGGCGGTTCAAGACGAAGCGACCCTAATGCTCCAAGGCGTGGTAATGATGCCACTACCGCCGTTAATCTTTCCTTTGAAGAAGCGGCAAAGGGTTGCAAAAAGACCGTTAAGGTAACTAAAATAGACAACTGTACCGACTGTGGCGGTACGGGTTGCAGTAAGGGCAGTTCGCCTAAAACCTGCCCCGTTTGTCACGGTAGCGGAAGAGTAGACGCAGTACAAAGAACACCGTTCGGACAAATAAGAACGCAGACCGTTTGTAACAACTGTCAGGGTAGCGGTAAAATTATCGATAACCCCTGTAAAACCTGCGCCGGAAAGGGTAGAATAAGGCATACGGTTGAAAAAACCGTTGACATTCCGGCAGGTATTGATGACGGTCAGGTTTTATCTGTTCGAGGCGGCGGTGATGCCGGCGTAAACGGCGGACCGTCAGGCGATTTAAGAGTAAGTGTTAATGTTCGCCCCCACCCGATTTTTGAGCGGGACGGCTTCGATGTTTACTGCGAAATACCCATTACCTTTGCCGAGGCGACTTTAGGCGCCGA
This sequence comes from Acutalibacteraceae bacterium, assembly GCA_045642125.1. Taxonomy (GTDB): domain Bacteria; phylum Bacillota; class Clostridia; order Oscillospirales; family Acutalibacteraceae; genus UBA737. Next base: position 22,905 of record JAZUIE010000046.1, read on the forward strand.
AATAACCGTTCCCACTCTTGACGGTAAGGTTAAATTCCAAATTCACGAGGGTACGCAACCCGGTGACGAGTTCAAGTTAAGAGGAAAGGGAATACAGCGCCTTAACTATATAGGTAAGGGCGACCAGTATGTTAAAATAACGGTTGAAGTCCCCAAAGATTTATCTAAAGAGCAAAAGCAAAAGCTTAAAGAATTCGAACTTGCAACAAGCGATAAAAACTATAAAAAGAAAAAGTCCTTTTTTGATAAGGCAAAGGACTTTTTAAGTTAAAGTAAACTTAAAAACGCTGTTTTAAGAAATTAAAACAGCGTTTCTTTTTTATCCGATTTTGTTTATTTGTTCCCTTATTTCGTCAGTACCGATATTTTTAAGTGCCGAAAACGGAATAACGGGAATGTCCTTTGATAACTCCCCTAAAGATTCGCAAATTAAGTTTAACTGCGAAGAAAACTCGGTTTTGTTAAGCTTATCGCATTTAGTCAAAACAACCGCATAGGGGATATTGTATTCCTTTAGAAATTCGAGCATAGAAACATCATATTCGGACGGTTTATGGCGCATATCCATAAGCGCAAAAACAAGCTTTATGTTTCTGCCTGAATTAAAATAACTTTCCATAAGCTCTGCCCAGCGCTCTTTTTCGGAAAAGCTGACCTTTGCATAGCCATACCCCGGTAAATCTACAAGCCTTATATCACCTGCTTTATAAAAATTCACCGTAACGGTTTTGCCGGGTGTTGAGCTTACTCTTGCTATTGATTTTCTGCCTAAAACCTTATTGATAAGCGATGACTTCCCGACATTCGAGCGCCCCGAAAAACAAATTTCGGGCATATCGGATACCGGAAGCTGTGAGCCTACCCCAAAGGCGGCTTCAAAAACGGCACTGTTTATATTCATCTTACTATCCTTTCGGTGTTAACACCTGAAACTGCGGAGTATGTAACCGAAGTGTTTTCGATAACCTCAATTTTGTTAAGCGCCAAAGCAATAATTTCTTTTACATTTTCTACGGGTATAAAGTTAAGATTATTTCTAACCGTTTCGTCAACATCGTCAATGTCGGGGATATTGGCTTTCGGTATAAATACGGTCTTAACACCGCCGGTATATGCCGCCATGGCTTTCTCTTTAAGTCCGCCTATCGGCAAAACTCTTCCCTTAACGGTAATTTCTCCCGTCATTGCAACATCACGCTTGATTTCTCTGCCGGTAAGCGCAGAAACGAGTGCCGTAGTAATGGTAACACCGGCGCTCGGCCCGTCTTTCTTAACAGCCGACTCGGTTGCATGTATATGGATATCCTTATCCTTGTAGAAATCGGGGTCAATACCGTATTTTTGGGCATTTGCTCTTACAAATGTAACGGCGGCTGCCGCCGATTCTTTCATAACATCGCCCAAATTACCCGTAAGCTCTATTTTGCCCGTACCGTTAAGCACCGCAACCTCAAGCTGCATTATTTCACCGCCGACACTTGTAACGGCAAGACCGTTTATAATGCCGACTTCGTCATTTTCGAGTATGATTTCGGGCTTGTATTTGTGTTTGCCTAAAAGAGTTTTTAAGTCGTTTGCATTTACAGTTACTCTTTTTGCTTCGCCGGAAGCGATTTTAAGAGCCACCTTACTTAAAACCGAAGCTATGCTTCTTTCGAGCTTTCTTACACCCGCTTCTCTTGTGTAGTTGTCAATAAGCGAGTAGACAGCGGAGTCACTTATCCTGCAAAGATTACCGTTGAGAGCATGGCGGGTAAGCTCTTTTTTAACAAGGTGCTTTTTTGCAATTTGGAATTTTTCTTCTCTTGTATACCCGTCAATTTCGATAACCTCCATACGGTCAAGAAGCGGAGCCGGAACGGTGTCAAGGGTGTTTGCGGTGGTAATGAATACTGCCTTGCTTAAATCGTAGGGCACCTCAAGGAAATTATCGCAGAAATTATTGTTCTGTTCGGGGTCTAAGACCTCTAAAAGCGCCGAAGCGGGGTCACCCTTATAGTCACTTGCGAGTTTGTCGATTTCGTCAAGCAAGATAAGCGGGTTAGAGATTTTCGAATTTTTAACGGCGTTAATAATTCTTCCGGGCATGGAGCCGACATAGGTTTTTCTGTGACCTCTTATCTCGGCTTCGTCATGCATACCGCCTAATGATATTCTCTGGAATTTTCTGCCCATACATTCGGCAATGGTTTTTCCTATAGATGTTTTGCCGACACCGGGAGGGCCTACAAGACAAATAATTTGTCCCGTTAAATCAGGGTTAAGGGCATAAACCGAAAGCATTTCGAGAATGCGCTCTTTAACCTTTTTAAGACCGTGAAAGTCACGGTCGAGTATTTTTCTGGCATTGTTTATATCTACTTTAGTGTCGGTGTACTTGTTAAAGGGGAGTTCAAATACAAGGTCAAGCCAACCACGCATAACGGCGCCCTCGTGGGAGCCCTGTGGCATTTTGGAAAGCTTGTTTATTTCGTTTCTTACCTTTTCTTTAACATTATCGGGAGCGTCAAGTTTTGAAAGTTTTTCAAAATACATCTCAATTTCGTCTGCGCCCTCGTCACCGTAAAGCTCTTCGCTTAAAACCCGCATCTGCTCTTTAAGGTAGTATTCCTTTTGGTTATCGTCAATTCCCCGTTTGGTCTTTTCGATAATCTTATTGTCAATTTTGCAGATTTCACGCTCTTTTTTAATAAGCTCAATTAAAATTTTTGCACGGCTTACGGGTGAATGCTGTTCTAAAACATATTGCTTGTCGTCAAACGGTGCATTAATATTAAAGGCAATAAAGTCGCAAAGAAACGACAAATTGTCGTTAACGGCTACCGTTTTTACGATATCGGCGGGAATGCCGTGTGCTACTTCGGCATAACTTAAAAATTCGGCGTGTATCCGTCTTACAAGACTCTCTATGTAAACGGGCCTGTTTTTATCTTCTGCGTCTTTAAGCTCAAAAACATCGGAGCAATAATAGTTGCCGTTCGACAAAAACGAACGGTGTTTTGCTCTTGTAAGACCTTTAAGCATAACCTTAGCTTCGTTGCCTACCTTAAGCACCTGCTGTACCTTACATAAGCAACCTATACTGTAAACATCTCCCGATGTCGGCATATCAACACCTATGCTCTTTTGCGTTACAACATAAATAGGTGTTTCGGTTTCGATGCAGTAATTAACCGCATTAACCGATAGTTTTCTTCCTACATCTACGGTAAGAAGCATACCGGGGAAGGCAACAAGTCCCCTTAGCGGTAATGTAGGATAGGTTTTAACATTTTCATTATAATCGTTTAGTGACATATCTTTTTCCTTTAGGGTGAAAATTTATTTTTTGGTAAGCACAGTCGCAAAAAGCGAGTTATTTTCGAAGGCAAACAAAACGGTCGCCTTTTCGAAATCGACTTCAATTGCATCTGTGTCGGAAGAAGCCGATAACAAAGCCGATTCGTCACCGGTAAGACTGCGCTCTTTTAATTTTAAGTCCTTTTCTTTAAGTGCCTTTTTAATTTCTATAGAAACAGTGCCGGTTTTATAACCGTAGGCGGTCGAAAAGGTAACAACACGGTTTATTTTATTTGTTTTAACCGAATAAAAATACTTTGTATCTGAGGCGATTACGGTGCCTTTGTCACCGTCTTCAAAATTATCGAAATAAAAATTTTCGTCTGATTCTTGTTTTGCTTCTAAGTCTTTAACAGCCGTTTTGGCATTAAAGTCCAAAGCATAACTTGCTTCGGGAATTTGCCCTAAATTTGCGTAATACTCAATATCGACTCCGTCCTTTTTATCGGAGCCGCAACCTGCGAAAACAAAAACGGTTAAAAGTGAAAGTAAAATTAAAACAGCTTTTTTCATGTTTATTCTCCTTTACTTGAATGCTTGTTTAATAAATCGTTTCTTAAATTCCATAAGTCTTCGGAAAGGTCAACATAGTATGTATGCGGTTTCTCAAATCTCTTAACCTCGTCCCAAAGAGCGTCAACCGACTCTTCTCTTAATTTTGTTATTTCACTCAGTGACGGGACTTCGTAAACCTGTTTTCCTTTTTCGAACAATTTAACCTGAAGCTTCTTTGCAACAAAGTCGGTAACGGTTTTGCGCTTCCATGTGTAAACGGGGTCAAATATCTCGTAGGGCAGGGAGTCGTCTATCTTTTCGTTATTAAGTGTAATAACATCGGCAATTGCTTTACCGGTTTGGCGGTCAAATAACCGCCACGGAATTTTAATACCGGGTATAGTTATCTTTGCGGTGTTTTCGCTAACCTTTATTTTAGGTGTTACCTTGCCGTTTTTTTCGGTAGCGGCAAGTTTATAAACTCCGCCGAAAACGGCTTCGCTTGATGATGTTATAAGGCGTTCGCCGACACCGTAGCTGTCAACCTCGGCGCCCTGAAAAATCATATCCCTAATAAGATATTCGTCAAGCGAGTTTGAAACACAAATCTTGCAGTCGGGATAACCCGCCTTATCGAGCATGGCTCTTACTTTCTTTGAAAGATAGGTGATATCGCCGCTGTCAATACGAATTCCGAGCGGCCGTTTGCCTAACGGCTTTAACACTTCGTCAAATACCCTTATGGCATTCGGTATGCCGGACTCTAAAACATTGTAGGTATCGACAAGTAAAAGACAACTGTCGGGATACTTTTGTGCATAGGTCTTAAATGCGGTGTACTCGTCTTTGAAAAGCTGTACCCAGCTGTGCGCCATTGTACCCGAAACGGCAACGCCGTAATCTTTGCCGGTTTTTATGTTTGATGTTCCGATACAACCGCCTATTATTGCGGCTCTGGCACCGAAATAAGCCGCATCGGGGCCCTGCGCTCTTCTTGCGCCGAACTCCATAACGGGTCTTGAACCTGCGGCACGGACAATACGGTTTGCTTTAGTTGCTATAAGCGACTGATGGTTTATTGTAAGAAGCACCATAGTTTCAACCATCATAGCCTGTATTGCGGGACCCTTTACGGTAAGAATGGGCTCTGTCGGGAATATGGGCGTTCCTTCGGGTATTGCCCATACATCGCAGACAAACTCAAAATCACGCAGATAGTCGATAAATTCTGCCGAAAAAAGTCCCAAGCCTTCTAAATACTCAATATCTTCCGAGTCAAAATGAAGATTATTAAAGTAATCCACTAACTGCTCGACACCTGCCATAATGGCAAAGCCGCCGTCATCGGGGACACGGCGAAAGAACATATCGAAATATGTTGTAGTGTCTTTAAGTTCGCTTTCAAAAATACCGTTGGACATTGTAAGCTCATACAAGTCCATAAGCATTGTAAGGTTTCTGTTGTCCTTTTTCATATCGTTAAAAATCCCCTTTACATTTTTTCGGGTGCGTTGATTTTAAGCATATCGAGTACATTCTTAATTACAAGAGCCGTACATTTGCAAAGGTTGACACGGGCCATCATAAGCTTTTCGTCCGAGTCCTTTACCCTTACTGCCGAATAAAACTTATGGAATTTTGTTGCAAGTTCGGCAACATAATGTGTAATTCTTGCAGGGTCGTAAAGCTTTGCGGACATTGTGACTTCGTCTGTGAACTGTGAAAGGTGAACTATAAGCTCTCTTTCTTCCTTTTCTTTAAGAAGACAAAGCTCATCACTTGTAGAAGAGCCGATATTTACGCCCTCTTCTTTAAGATTTCTTATAATACTGCAAATTCTCGCATAAGCATACTGAACATAGTAAACGGGGTTGTTACTCGACTCGCTGACTGCCAAATCGAGGTCGAAGTCGAAATGGCTGTTAGGTTCTCTTAAGTTAAAGAAAAATCTTGCGGCATCAATCGGAACCTCGTCAAGCAATGTAACAAGTGTAATGGCTTTTCCCGAGCGCTTCGAAGCCTTTATTACTTCGCCGTCACGGACAAGTCTTACCATTTGCATTAAAACGACATCAAGACGGTCTGCGTCAACACCGAGAGCCGTAAGAGCGGCTTTAAGACGGGGAACATAACCGTGGTGGTCGGCACCCAAAATATCTATCGCTTTATCAAATTTTCTTGTTACGAGCTTGTTGTAGTGATAGGCAATATCCGGAACAACATAGGTCGGAACACCGTTGGCTCTTATTAAAACAAAGTCCTTATCGCAACCGAAATCGGTAGCCTTAAACCACAAGGCGTCTTCGCTCTCATAAGTGTGTCCGCTTTTCTTTAATAAGTCGATAATTCGCATTGTTTCTCCGCTTTCGTGCAGAGAACTTTCCTTAAACCAGGTATCGTAATTTATTCTGTATTTCTCTAAATCGGTTTTAAGCCCAGATATGTTTTTTGGAAGCGCAAATTTAACTAATGCGTCTTTTCTTTCGGACTCTTCCGCATTTATGTATTTATCGCCGTACTTTTCGGCGAATGCCTTTGCGTGAGCCTTAATGTCTTCGCCGTGGTAAGAATCTTCCGGCATTTCTTCTTTATCGCCGAAAAGCTGACGGTATCTTATGTCAAGCGACATTGCAAATTTGTTTATTTGGTTACCCGCATCGTTTATGTAAAATTCTCTTTCGGTATAAAAACCCGCTTTCTCCAAAACTGCCGCCAAACAGTCACCTAAAGCACCGCCACGGGCATTGCCTATGTGCATGGGACCTGTCGGGTTTGCGGAAACAAACTCAACTAAAACTCTTTTGCCCTTACCGTAATCACTCTTGCCGTAATCGGCGCCCTTTGCTTCGATATCCAAAAGAATATCGGCATAGTATTTATCGTTAAGGAAAAAGTTTATAAAGCCCGGTCCCGCAATTTCGAAACGGTCAATATATGTGTTTTCGAAGTTTGCGTTTTTTGTTATGATTTCGGCTATCATTCTCGGCGCTTTAGAGAAAGCCTTTGCCCAAACCATAGCCGCATTTACGGCATAGTCGCCGTGCGAACGGTCTTGCGGAGTTTCTATTGTAAAATCGGGTAAATTTATTTGGGGAGTGTTAAGTTCGCCGTTATTTACAGAAATATTAACGGAGTCTAAAATCGCCTTTTTAATTTGTTCTTTTGCTGTTGTTACGAGTATGCTCATTTCTAAACCTCTTTAATTTTGATTTCCACCGTATTACTGCTTACGGCAGTTAAATTTGAATCAATGTTGTATTTAAGAAAAACAGTTTGCTTGTTTTCGTCCTTTGTATACGAAACCTCTTGCCCGTATATCCCGATTAAAATGTCGCCTAATTCGGACGAATAAAAACAACTGTTACGCTTGTCCTTTTCAATAATAAGCTCGGAATTGATTTCTCCGCTTCGCCTTAAAACCGCCTTATTATTGTCTACCGAAAGCTTTGTATTTGTTATCTTTTGTCCGGTAAGCTCACCCTCTTTGTAGTAAAGGGTTATGCCGTTTTCGCTTTTTTCGGCGGTGCCGTGAGTGGAGAATGTCACGGTATCACTTTGCCCGTCAATTTCCTGCGTACCGGTAATTTTTAGAAAAACATCTGTCATATTTTGCTTATGTCCACCGTTTCAACATTATTTTCGTCTATATCTTCGCCTAAAAGATACGAAGCGGTTTTCTTAAAGGTTGCACCCTTGTCGCTCACGAAAAATTCGTGTTTTGCATCTTTTTTGTCGGATAAAAGATTTAAGTCTTTTAGCGTCTTTTTAACCGCCTTTGCCGTTTCGCAGCCCATATTAACGAGTGTTACACCGTCACCCATAACTTCTTTTATCGCATCATTAAGTACGGGAAAATGCGTACAACCTAAAATTACGGTGTCAACCTCTGCATCAATAAGCGGCTTTAAGTATCTTCTTACCGTTTCCAAAACAACGGGGTCGTTTTTGCTTGTCATTCCTTCTTCGACTAACTGAACAAGCAGTGTCGCACTGTTCTGCGCCACCGTTGCATCGGGAAGTTTTTTTAAGATAAGCTTTTTATGTGCTTCGCTTTTAATTGTTGCGGCAGTCGCCAAAACACCGATTTTTTTGTTTTTGGTAACCCTTACCGCTTCTGTTACCGAATGAGAAATAACCTCAATAAACGGGACGGGGAGAGAGTCCTTTGTGTCGGACGCAACCGAAGAAACGGTGCCACATGCGGCGACTATAAGCTTGACGCCTTTTTTAAGAAGAAAATTTTCGTCTTCCAAAGCATACTTTCTTATCGTCTTTTCACCCTTTGTTCCGTAAGGAACACGGCCCGTATCACCGAAATACACAATGTTTTCACAGGGCAAAAGCTTTATTATTTCCTTTGCAACCGTAAGGCCGCCGAGTCCTGAGTCGAATATACCTATAGGACGGTTGTCACTCATAATAAAAACACCACCGTATAATATATATACATAACAATTCATAATATAATAACATATTCTAAGCGAACTTGCAACGGATAAAAAATATTTTTAGTAATAATTAAAAAAGTCTTCTTTTTTGCGAAAAAATTTGGTATAATGTATGTAACTGTGAAAATTATGAGTCTTGCCGACCGCCAAAAGGGGTGTAATGCTTTGTTTACCGAAGTAAAAGGACTTAAAACCGAATATATTGAAGAGGGCAAAAAGGACGGTATACCCGTCTTGCTTTTGCACGGCTGGGGTTCGTCTTTCGATGTCTACAGCGGTATTATCGGCGCCCTTTCGGACAGAGCAAGGCTTGTTGCGGTAAACTTTCCGGGCTGTAAAAACAGCGAAACTATGAAAGAGCCTTGGAATATAGACGATTATTGTGATTTTGTCCTCGAATTTATGGAAAAAGTGGACATAAAAGACCCGATTTTGATAGGCCACTCTCACGGCGGCAGAGTAACACTTAAACTTTTAAGCGAAAAGCTTGTAAACTCGCCTAAGGCAGTACTTTTGGACTCGGCGGGACTTATACCCGAAAAAAGTCCTAAGCAAATAAGAAGAGCAAAAAGATTTAAGCGCATAAAAAAGGTTTTAAGCGCACCCGTTATAAATAAATTTTCCGGCGGTTTACTTAATAAAGCGAGAAATCATTACGGCTCTGCCGACTATAATGCGGCACCGCCCGTTTTAAGGCAAACACTCGTTTCACTTGTAAATACCGATTTAAGAGATAAGTTAAGTCTTATCTCCTGCCCCACGCTTTTAATATGGGGTGAAAACGATACCGCAACTCCGCTTAAGGATGCCGAAATTATCGAAAAGCTTATCCCCGATGCGGGACTTTGCGTAATTAAGGGCACGGGACATTATTCGTTTTTGGAAAAGCCGTATGAAGCGGCGGCGATTTTGAGAAGTTTTATAAAGTAAGGAGATAAAAATGACCGTATTAACTGTTTTTTTTGCTTTTATACTTTCTTTATCGGCGATGTTTTCGCTTTATAAACAGTTTCAGATGCTTCAGCAAAATTCGTATTTTCCGTCAAGATACTTAAAGTGGATAGACTCGTCTTATATGCTGAGCATTTTGGCGGAAACTTTCCTTTTTTGTGTATGCTCGTCTTTTTATCTTGCGAAGAAATATATAATACTTTTATGCCTTGCCGTTATAATTTTGGCGGTACGGATAATTTTATCGTTAAAGACGAAGAAAAAATCAATAATCGGGCTTAAATTTACGGGAAGAATTAAAAGGCTCTATGCGGCAGCTTTAATCTTTATTGCCGTTTTGCTTGTTTTAACTGTTTTGTTTACAGATAATATGACGGGTGAAATCGCCTTTATCGTTTTATCGGCTTTTTGTTTTGTTTCGCCCTTAATCTGTCTTTTGTCTTATCTTTTAACCTATCCTATTGAAAAAGCCTTTAACCGCTATTATATAAACGATGCCAAAAGAATTTTAAGAGAAAACGGCAAATTAAAGGTCATAGGAATTACGGGAAGCTTCGGCAAAACCACAACCAAATTTATATTAAACCGAATTTTAAGCGAAAAATTCAATACCGTTTGTACACCTAAAAGTTTTAACACGCCTTTGGGTGTTGTAAGAACGGTAAGGGAATATATAAAGCCGAGCACACAGGTTTTCGTTTGCGAAATGGGTGCTAAAAAGGTGGGCGATATTAAAGAAATTTGCGATATCGTAAACCCCGATTTCGGACTTATAACCTATGTCGGCGAACAGCATCTTGATACATTCAAAAGCATCGAAAATGTGTATAAAACAAAGTTTGAGTTGGCAGATGCCGTAAAGAAAAACGGCGGAAAAACCTTTATTAATCTTGACTGTCCTTTAATAAAGGAAAAATACGAAAATGACGAAAAGTCGTATGTTTTATACGGCCTTGATACCGAAAACAAAGCCTTAAACATAAAATCGGGACCGTTCGGTTCAAGCTTCGATTTAGTTTTGGATAATAAGGTAATACCCGTTAAAACAAAGCTTTTGGGAGCGCATAGTGTCAGCGATATTTTAGCGGCGGCGAGTCTTGCTTATTATTTGGGCATTGACGAAAACAGCATAAAGGTTGCCGTAAGTTCTCTTAAGCCCACCGAGCATCGGCTCGAGCTTAAAAACCATACGGACGGGTCGCTTTTAATTGACGATGCGTACAACTCAAACCCCGTAGGCTGTCTTGAAGCGGTAAGGGTGTTAGGGTCGTTCGAGGGAGTTAAAAAGGCGATTATTACACCGGGACTCATAGAGCTCGGCGAGAAAGAATACGAAGCAAATTACAATTTGGGACTTGAAGCCGCCAAATACTGTGATATAATTATTTTAGTCGGCAAAAACCGTTCAAAACCCCTTTTAGATGCGGTAAATTCAACCGACTTTGATAAAAGTAAACTGCATATAGCATCGTCTTTTGCGGAGGCTATGAGCATTTATAACGGTTATGAGGGAACCGATAAGGTCGTTTTGCTCGAAAACGACCTGCCCGATAACTATTTAAGTTAAAAGAGGTTTTAGTTTATGAAAACGACTATGGCTGTATTTTTCGGCTGCCGTTCGGTAGAACACGAGGTGTCGATTATTTCCGCCGTTCAGGCTATGCTTGCCGTGAACCGTGAAAAATACGATGTTTTGCCCGTTTATGTTTCTAAGGACGGCACTATGTTTACAAGCGAAAAGATGTTCGATATCGAAAGCTTTAAGGACATAGAAAAACTTAAAAAGGAAAGTGACGAGGTAACCGTTATAAAGACTAAGGACGGAGCCGATTTGCACTTTTTAGGTAATAAACTTTTAAGAAAGAAAAAGGACATAAAAATAGACCTTGCTTTTCCGATAGTTCACGGAACAAACTGCGAAGACGGAACAATGGCGGGTTATTTTGAATTTTTGGGAATACCTTACATAAGCTGTGATATAGTTTCCGCCGCCGTAGGTATGGATAAATCAGTTTTTAAGGATGTACTCGCTTCTGCCGGTCTTCCCGTTTTGCCCTGCGTAACATTCCGAGCGAGAGAATATTTGCTCAACAAAGAAGAAATAGTAAAAAGGATAGAAGATAAAATAGATTATCCGATAATCGTAAAGCCCGTAAATTTGGGCTCAAGTGTCGGTATAACAAAGGTTAAAGACAGAAACGGACTTATTATTGCCATTGACGAAGCGGCTTCTTTCGGTGATAAGATTTTAGCCGAAAGAGCGATAGAGGGGTTAAGAGAAATAAACTGCTCTTGCTTAGGCGATGCAGACGAATGCGAAGCATCGGTATGCGAAGAGCCATTTATGAATGACGAAATTCTTTCTTATAAGGATAAATATTTAGGCGGAGCGAAAGGCTCAAAGAATGAGGGACCGAGCAAGGGTATGGCATCGCTCGGCAGAAAAATTCCCGCCGACATAACAAAGGAAAAATCGGACGAAATAAGAGATATAACCTGTAAGATATTTAAGACAATGGGTGCGTCCGGTGTCGTAAGAATTGACTATCTTTTAGATACTAACGACAACGATAAGGTTTATGCAAACGAAATAAATACAATACCCGGCTCCCTTGCATTTTATCTTTGGGAAGCCACGGGACTTAAGTACAGCGATATGATAGACAAACTTGTCGATATTGCATATAAAAGACAGAGAAACAGAGAAAATTTGAGCTTTTCAATTGATACAAATATCCTTTCGGGTGTTAAACTCGGCGGAGCAAAGGGCAGTAAAGGCTCAAAGTTCTGAAAGGTGATTTTATGACAAACCTGCTTTTAAGAATTTTTGTTAAAAACTATAAGCAAACATCGGATAACACCGTAAGAGAAGCCTACGGAACGCTCGGAAGCGGAACGGGCATTTTTTGCAACATAGTTTTATGCACAATGAAAATAGTTGCAGGACTCGTTATTAAAAGTATGTCGGTTATAGCGGACGGACTTAACAACCTTTCGGATATGGGCTCGTCTGTTATTACAATGATAGGCTTTAAGCTTTCAAACAAACCCGCAGACCGTGACCACCCGTTTGGGCACGGAAGAATGGAATATATGTCGGCATTTGTAGTTTCGGCACTTATTTTACTTGTGGGCACAGAGCTCGGCATAAGCTCGGTTAAGGCGATAATAAACGGTGAAGAAGCACCCGTTTACTCGGTAGTTTCGCTTGTTATTTTGGTAGTTTCCGCAGTAATAAAGCTTTGGATGTACTTTTTCAATAAAAAACTCGGCAACGCAATAAACTCTGAGGCATTAAAAGCCACAGCGCAGGACTCGGTTAACGATACCGTTGCAACCCTTGCAATTTTAGCGGCGGCAATAGTATCAAAATTAATTGCACTTCCCTTTAATCTTGACGCCGTTATGGCACTTTTTGTTGCGTTGTTTATTATTTGGTCGGGAATATCGTCCGCAAAAGAAACGATAGCCGATTTATTAGGCAGAGCGCCCGATAAGGAGCTAATAAAAAATATTGAAGCAACGGTTATGTCGTTTGACGGTTTTTTGGGTATCCACGACCTTATTATTCATGACTACGGTCCGGGACGGCAGTTTGCCTCTCTCCATATTGAAGTACCGCAGGATGTCGATATAGTCGAGTGCCACGAAAAAATCGACCTATGTGAAAAAGTCGTAAACGAGAAACTTGGCATAGAGCTTGTAATTCACATGGACCCTATCGACACAAACAGCGAAGAAATACGGAATACAAAAGAAGATGTAAAAAAGGTTTTAGCCGAAATAGACGGGAGAATAACATTCCACGATTTTCGTATGACACCTATTGCAAAAGCCAAAACCAACTTGATTTTCGATATTGTTTTGCCGTCAGATATCACTGAAAACGACAGTGAAATCACCTCTTTAATAAGCGAAAAGATTAAAAAGATAAACGAAACATATTGCACCGTTATAACCGTTGACAGAGATTATACGGGAACAATGTAGATAAGTTTTGTTGACAAATTTCGTTTTGGTGTTATAATACTAATATATTTTGTAAAGGCATTGAGAAAGAAAAGTACCGCCGAAAACGGTGTAAAGTGAGTTGCAGACAGTGAAAATGCAGCCTTACGCTCGGCAGGGAAGAACACTTTTTAGCCGCAACCTGAACGCATTATGCTATTAGGGAAGCCGTAGCCGATACGTTACAGTCGGGAACAGTTAAAGCTGTTGAGCTGACCGCTTTTGCGGTAAATCGGGTGGCACCGCGGATAAGAAATTTAAGCGTCTATTCGTCCTGATGTTTTCGGGATAATAGGCGCTTTTTTATTTTTTTAAGGAGTATTTTTATGAAACACACCGACATTTTTGACATTGTAAACGACAAGTCCTTTATAGGTAAAACCGTAACAGTTTGCGGTTGGGTAAGAACATCGAGAGACTCTAAAAATATGGCGTTTTTAGAGCTTAATGACGGTACAACGCTTAAGCATCTTCAAATAGTAATAGACAAGAACACTATTTCGGAGATAGGCGAATTTATGAAGCTCGGAACTTCGCTTAAGGTAAAAGGCGAGGTTGTTAATTCCGTAGTCGCTAAGGACAGTGTCGAAATAAACGCAGCAGACATTTCGGTTTTAGGCGTTTGTCCGCCTGAGTATCCGCTTCAAAAGAAGCGCCATACACTCGAATACTTAAGAACAATACCCGCTTTAAGAGTGAGAACAAACACCTTTAATGCGGTGTTCAGAGTTCGCTCGGTCGTTTCGGCTTGTATTCACGAATATCTCCAAAGCAAACACTTTACCTATGTTCATACACCGCTTATTACGGCAAGTGACTGCGAGGGTGCAGGTGAAATGTTCAGGGTAACGACCGTAGGCGTTGAAGACGGCTTTAAGACACAGGACGAAGCCGATGCAGCTGACTTTTTCGGCCGCCGTGCCGCTCTTTCGGTTTCAGGACAGCTTGAGGGTGAGGTTGCCGCTATGGCGCTCGGAAAAATTTATACCTTCGGCCCGTCATTCAGAGCCGAAAACAGCAATACAACAAGACATGCGGCGGAGTTTTGGCATGTTGAACCCGAGGTTGCATTTGCCGAGCTTCCCGATATAATCGAAATTGCCGAAGGACTTATTAAGCATATAATAAAAACAGTGCTCGAAAAATGCCCCGATGAGCTTAATTTCTTCGATGCGCATTTTGAAAAAGGACTAATCGAAAAGCTTACAAGTGTTGTTCAAAATGACTTTGCCGTTATGACCTACACCGAAGCTATAGAGCTTCTTAAAAACAGCGGCGAAAAGTTCGATAATAAGGTTGAATGGGGACTTGACCTTATGACCGAGCACGAAAGATATATTTCCGAAAAAATTTGCAAACGCCCCGTTTTCTTAACCGATTATCCTAAGGAAATAAAGTCGTTTTATATGAAGCAAAACCCTGACGGCAAGACCGTTGCCGCAACCGACCTTTTAGTGCCGGGTGTCGGCGAAATAATAGGTTGCAGTGAGCGTGAAGCCGATTACGATAAGCTCTTAGATGCAATGAAAAAGCGCAATATGAATTTAGACGATTATAAAGACTATATTTCTCTTCGCCGTTTCGGTTCCGTACCTCACAGCGGTTTCGGTTTGGGCCTCGAAAGAATAATAATGTATGTAACGGGTGTACAAAATATCCGTGATGTTATTCTTTATCCGAGAACTGCCGGTAATATCAGTTAAAGGAGAAAATTATGGGAGATTATAAACCCTTATTAGATGTTTTAACAACTCAAAAAGCCATTCGTTTTCTTCGTCATAAATTCGAAGAAAACCTTTGTGATGCTCTTAATTTGACAAGGGCATCGGCACCGCTTTTTGTCACAAAGGGAAGCGGACTTAATGACGACCTTAACGGTGTCGAAAGACCGGTGAGCTTTGATATTTTAGAAACGGGCGAAACGGTAGAGGTAGTCCACAGTCTTGCAAAATGGAAAAGAACTGCGCTTAAACAATACGGTTTTCCCGTTCATATGGGACTTTATACCGATATGAACGCCATAAGGCGTGACGAAAAATGCGATTATGCGCACTCGCTTTATGTTGACCAGTGGGACTGGGAAAAGGTTATAACAAAGGAAGACAGAACTTTAGAGTACTTAAAAAGTACCGTAAAGAGCATTTATTCCGCAATTCTTGACACCGCAAAGGCGGTAGAAAAGGAATATAAAGAGCTTAAAAATAACCTGCCTAAAGAAATTACCTTTATTTCTTCTCAGGAATTACTCGACTTGTATCCCGACAAGACGGCAAAGGAAAGAGAAAACATTATTGCCGAAAAGTACGGTGCCGTCTTTATTATAGGCATAGGTGCAAAGCTTTCAAACGGCGAAAAGCACGATGGCAGAGCACCCGATTATGACGATTGGAAGCTTAACGGCGACCTGCTCGTTTTTAACGAGATAACCGGTACGGCGCTTGAACTTTCGAGTATGGGAATACGGGTTGACAAGGAGAGTCTTTTAGCTCAGCTTAAAGCCGAAAATGCAGAAGACAGACTTATGCTTCCGTTCCATAAATCGCTTGTAAACGGTGAGCTTCCGCTTACAATAGGCGGCGGAATAGGACAGTCAAGACTCTGTATGCTGTTGCTTAAAAAAGCGCATATAGGTGAGGTACATGCATCTGTTTGGCCGCAGTCGGAAATTGACTACTGCAAAAAGATAGGCGCAGTTTTACTATAAAAAGAAAAAAGACCGAATGCCAAACGGCATTCGGTCTTAAAAGTTAGGATATTACATGTTGGCGGTTATGTAATTTACAACATCGCCTATTGTTTTCATTCCTTCGATTTTATCGTCAGGAACTTCAACATCAAATTCGTCTTCGGCGGACAAAAGCATTTCAACAACATCAAGACTGTCGGCACCTAAATCTTCAACGATTTTTGTTTCGAGAGTCATTTCGTCAGCATTGGCATCAAGTTGAGCCGCCAAGATTTCTTTAATTTTTTCAAAAACCATAAATAACAACCTTTCGGAAAAATTATTCCCGAGCATTTAAGCCCAAACTAGATTCCTGTCGGGAATTTCATTCGGCAGTTTCGTATAAATGCTCGTTAGCCTATACCATAACAAATATATGAGAAATTGTGCTGTTTGTCAATAGATTTTTGCCTTTTTCTAAAAAATCTTGCAAAAAGCGAAAGTATAATATATAATCTTTTAGTGGTGATATTAATGTCAAAAGAAAAATTGGTAAAAGAAATAACATCTATGGACGAAGACTTCGCCAAATGGTACACCGATGTTTGCATAAAAGCCGAGCTTATCGGTTATGCATCGGTTAAGGGCTGTATGATTATCCGCCCTTACGGATATGCCATTTGGGAGAATATTCAGCGCCTTATGGACGGTCTTTTTAAGGAAACGGGCCATGAAAACATCTATATGCCTCTGTTTATTCCCGAAAGTCTTTTGCAAAAGGAAAAGGACCATGTTGAGGGCTTTGCTCCCGAGGTTGCATGGGTAACCATGGGCGGAGAAGAAAAACTCGAAGAGCGTCTTTGCGTAAGACCTACCTCCGAAACTCTCTTTTGCGACCATTTTAAGGATATAGTTCATTCCTACCGTGACTTGCCTAAGCTTTACAACCAGTGGTGTAATGTTGTGCGTTGGGAGAAAACGACAAGACCTTTCCTTCGCTCCCGTGAGTTTTTATGGCAGGAGGGACATACCTTACACGCCACCGCTGAGGAAGCAAAAAAAGAAACCGAGCAGATGCTGAATATATATGCTTATTTTGCCGAAAAATTCCTTGCGATACCCGTTGTTAAAGGTCAAAAGACCGAGAAAGAACGTTTTGCGGGTGCGGAGGCTACATATACGATTGAGGCGCTTATGCATGACGGTAAGGCTTTGCAGAGCGGAACATCGCATTATTTCGGCAACGGTTTTTCGAAGGCTTACGATGTTATGTTTACGGATAAAGACAATAAGCAGGTTTATCCCTATCAAACCTCTTGGGGAACCACTACCCGTTTAATCGGCGCCATTATTATGACGCACGGTGACAACAGCGGTCTTGTATTGCCGCCCGATATTGCACCTATTCAGACTGTAATAATTCCGATAGCCTCGCATAAAGAGGGCGTACTCGATAAGGCAAACGAGATAACAAACAGACTTAAAAAGGTTGTAAGAGCCAAAATTGACGACAGCGACCAGACCCCCGGTTGGAAGTTCTCGGAATACGAAATGAAGGGTGTTCCTCTCCGTATTGAGATAGGCCCCCGTGATATCGAAAACAATTCTTGTGTTGTTGTAAGGCGTGACAACGGCGAAAAGACGGTTGTAAGTCTTGATACGATAGAAGAAGAAATTCCCAGACTTTTAGAAGAGGTAAGAAAAGGTCTTTACAACAAGGCTCTTGAGCGCCGTAACAGTATGACATACGATGCAAAAGACTTTGACGAGCTTAAGAAGATTGCCGAAGAAAAGCCCGGCTTTATAAGGGCTATGTGGTGCGGCGACAGAGAATGCGAAGACAAATTAAAGGAAGAAGCGTCAGTCACATCACGCTGTATTCCGTTTGAGCAGGAAAACTTAAGCGACAAGTGTGTTTGCTGCGGTAAAAAAGCCGATAAGATGCTCTATTGGGGCAAAGCATATTAAATATATAAAACTCTAAAGCCGTACGGTCAAATTTTCCGTACGGCTTTTTTGTACATTTTTTAGTAATTTTGTATAAAAAATTTGTGAATTTTTGAATAAAACTACTTGCAAAACAATCGGTCTTATAGTAAAATAAAATATAACTATAACTATATATTTTGGAAAATTTTTTTGAGAGGTGTAATTTTTTATGGCAAACCGTTTATTTCAAGGTGTTATTCAGCAGATGAAAGATACCGTTGATAAAACCTTCGGTGTGCTTGACGATGCTATGACGGTTATAGCTTCGAGCGAACTCGGAAAAATCGGAGAAAGTATGTCTGCTGATTTTTCGGGAGCTAACGAAACCGTTACGGCAAACGGCTATACATTTAAGCAAATCGAAGTAAACGGCGGTACTCAATATACCGTTTTTGTTGAGGGCGAGGATATTCTTTCGTCAAAGTATGCAGGTATTTTGTCGGTCGCTTTTTCGAACATAAAATTTTATTATGACGAAAAATACGACCGTTCGAATTTCATTAAAAACATAATTCTCGACAACATTTTACAGGGTGATATTTATGTTAAGGCAAGAGAGCTTTCCTTTAACACCGATGTTTCGAGAACAGTTATTTTGGTGCGTTCGCTAAATCAAAACGATGTATCGGTTTACGATATTTTGCAAAATCTTTTCCCCGATAAGACCAAAGACTTTATAATAAGTATCAACGAAACGGATATCGCAATTGTAAAGGAAACACCCAACGATGTTGAGCCTAAGGACATAGAAAATCTTGCGGCAACCGTTGCGGGAACCATTTCGGGCGAGTTTTTAGTTCAGGTTGTTGTGGGAATAGGTACAATGGCAAATACACTTCGTGATTTGGCACGTTCCTTTAAGGACGCACAAATTGCGCTTGAGGTAGGAAAGGTGTTTGATACCGAGAAGACGATAATTTCGTATGAAAACCTTGGTATTGCCCGTCTTATTTATCAGTTGCCGACAACACTTTGCGAAACCTTCTTAAAGGAAGTGTTTAAGCGTGGCTCCATTGACAGTCTTGACCAAGACACACTCTTTACCATTCAAAAGTTTTTTGAAAACAACTTAAACGTTTCGGAAACATCGAGAAAGCTCTTTGTCCACAGAAACACTTTGGTATACCGTCTTGAGAAGATAAAGAAGATTACGGGACTTGACCTTAGAGAGTTTGACCATGCAATTGTATTTAAGATTGCGCTTATGGTTAACAAGTATCTTAAGAGCACCCCTGTTAAATACTGATTGAAAGAGAGAAAGCAATGTCTAATATAACTGCGGATAATAATTCTGCCGACTATACAAGACCGGTCATAGAATTTAAGGACGTTTCAAAAACTTATCAGACGGGAACACATGCGCTTAACAATGTTAATCTTCGCATTAACCCCGGTGAGTTTGTATTCGTTGTAGGTTCTTCGGGCGCCGGTAAAAGTACATTTATGAAGCTTATAATGCGTGAAGAAAAGGCCAATACGGGTACTATTCATGTTAACGGCTTTAATTTAACTAAAATGCCCCGCCGTCAAGTGCCGATGTTAAGGCGCACTATGGGAATAGTTTTCCAAGACTTCCGTCTTATTCCCAAAATGAACATTTTTGATAATGTTGCCTTTGCAATGCATGTTGTAGGCACTCCGACAAGGCAGGTAAGAAGAGAAGTAACAAAGGCATTAAGCGCCGTAGGTTTAGGTGATAAAGCCCGTTCTATGCCTAATCAGCTGTCGGGCGGTGAACAACAGCGTGTAGGAATAGCAAGAGCGCTGGTTAACAACCCCGATTTGATTATTGCGGACGAGCCTACGGGTAACGTTGACCCTAATATGTCCTACGATATAGTATCTATGCTTACCGCCATTAACAAGCGTGGCACTACCGTGCTTATGGTAACGCACGACCATAATTTAGTGCGTGAATTTAAGCACCGTGTTATAATGCTTGACCAGGGTAAAGTCATAGCCGACAATATGGCAGGAGGTAGTGAGATATGAAAATGGGAAGCTCCGGTTACCTCTTAAAAGAAGGCTTTAAGAACACATGGGCAAACAGACTTATGACGATAGCTTCGGTAGGCGTTCTTGTCGCATGTATGGTTGTTATCGGTCTTGCTCTTTTGATTTCCGAAAATGTTAAACTCGCTTTCGGCAATCTTGAAAAGCAAAATGTAGTTATGGCTTATATGAAAGACTACAGCTGGGCGTACTACGGAAACAATGACGAAGAAACCGTCAAAGACGAAATAACAAATGACGATTATGTTATCCACAGTGACGAAGAAGGTAAAGCCCTTTGCGAAAAAATCGAAGAGATAGACAATGTTGAAAAAGCGGAGTTTATTTCGGCAGAGGAAGGACTTAACGATGTCAAGAAAAATATGCTTGACGGTCAGGAAGAGTACTTTGCATTCTTAGAAGAAGACGGCGGAAACCCGATTTCGTGTGCCGCAAAGGTAACAATGAAGGATATGTCGCTTTTCGATAAAACGATAAAAGAAATAGAGAAGCTTGACGGCATTGATGTTATTCAGTCGCAAAACGACCTTGCCGAAAAGATAACCGCCATTAAAAGAGGCGTTGAAATTGCAGGTTTTTGGATAATCGCAATTTTGCTTATCATATCGCTTGTTATTGTTTCAAATACAATAAGAGTTACGATGTACAACAGAAAACTTGAAATAAGCATTATGAAAGCGGTCGGCGCAACCGATGCCTTTATACGAATACCGTTTGTTGTCGAGGGTATGACGATAGGTCTTATTTCGGCAGTTATTTCGGAGGGACTTTTGTATTTCTGCTATAGGGTTGCAACCGAAGCGATTTCAAAAACGCTTCAAACTGCTGATATTATTAAGTTCGGCGATGTTGCGATATACTTATTCCTTGTGTTCGCTCTAATCGGTATTGTTTCGGGCGCAATAGGAAGCTTTATAATGATAGGCAAATACCTTCGTAAAGAAGGCAGCGAATTTGCGGCAATATAAGGAGAGAAGATTATGAAAACTTATAAAAAAAGAATTTTATCGGTATTTCTTTCCCTTATTTTTGTTTTCGGCTCTGCCGTTTACACCGTTGCACTATCGAACAGCGAGAAAAATCAGCTTTATAAAGATATTGATGTTTTACAGCAGGAATCGAAAAAAAT
Source organism: Acutalibacteraceae bacterium (assembly GCA_045642125.1). GTDB lineage: Bacteria > Bacillota > Clostridia > Oscillospirales > Acutalibacteraceae > UBA737. Next base: position 43,942 of record JAZUIE010000046.1, read on the forward strand.
TCAAACTGAAATAAATCAGCTTAAATCGAAGAAAAACAGTCAGGGTGCCGTATTAGAGGCAATAAGAAAGAAAATTGCAAATACTCAGGCACAAATTGACCGTTGTAACCGTGAAATTGCTTCAATAAACGCAAAAATTTCGGCAAATAAAGCCGAAATGGATAAGAAAAACAAAGAAATTGAAGCAGATAAGGAAAAATTCAAAAAACGCATAAGAACAATAAGAATGAGCGACTCGGGCAGCACCGTTAAAATTTTGCTCGGTGCAGGTAGTTTTGCAAGTTTCCTTGAACTTTCGCAGCTTACGGCTTCGGTTGCCGCAAGTGATAAAAAGATTGTTACCGACCTTAAAAAGGACATAGACGAGCTTAACCGCAAAAACGAAGAGAACGACAAGCTTTTGGAGTCGCAGGTAGCAATTAAAAATCAAATTGCCGAAAAACAGGCGGAGCTTAATTCTCAAGAAGACGATGCCGCATCAATTTATAACGGCATTGCAAAAGAAGAAAAGCAGACGCAAAGCGAAAAGAATGCCGTAGATGCTCAAATAAGAGCAAAGCAAAAAGCACTCGAAGACGCAATACGGGGTGCTTCTTATGAGGCTTTCATTAACCCGAACACTCACATGCAGTGGCCCGTAAGCGGTTTCAGAATGATAACCGCAGGTTTTAAGAGTAATGACTCTGTTCATAAAGGCAACCACAACGGTATTGACATTTCGGGCGGAAATATAGCAGGTCAGCCGATTTTGGCTATTGCTGACGGAATAGTAACAACGGCTTATAACGGCTGTTCGCATAACTATAAAAAGAGCGGCAACTGCTGCGGTAACGGATACGGTAACTACTGTGTTGTTAACCACGGTACAATAAGCGGCTCTAACTATGTTGCATATTATGCTCATGCACAAAGAATTATTGTAAGTCCCGGACAACAGGTTAAGCAGGGTCAAACATTAGGCTATGTAGGAACAACCGGTTGGTCAACGGGTTACCACTTGCATTTAGGCATTTTAAGAAATAATGCTTGGATAAATCCGGCAATACTTTTCTAATATGTCTAAAAACATTTATAAAACCGTTTCACTTGTTTTGCTTGTTTCGTGGATGTTACTCATATTCATTCTTTCGGCGCAGTCTGCGGTTGAATCTGCGGGATTAAGTAAAGGCTTAACCTATAAGGTTTTTATGATTTTTTATCCCGACTTTAGGGCAATGACCGAACAGGCAAGGCAAACGGCTGTAGAAAGCGCTTCGTTTTTTGTAAGAAAAGCGGCACATTTTACTATATATTTCTTTTTAGGCGCATTTTCGTTTTTTGCCTTTACCGCTTATAAAAGCATTGGTATCAAACTGAGAATTATTATTTCTTATGCGGTTTGCTTTATTTATGCTGTAACAGACGAATTACATCAGTGTTTTGTTTCGGGCAGAAGCTGTGAAATAAGGGATATACTTATAGATGCTTTAGGTTCTTTACTTGCCGTACTTATTTTAACGGTAATTTGTTATAAATCAAAGAAATTAAGCAAGATTATTAAATAGGAGGCGATTATATGGATAACGGAAAGAAAGAGTACTTAAAAAAAGGCACCGTTGCATTTTTAGTTATTGCGGCGTCCATACTTTTCTTTCTTTGCATTTACCGTTTTGATGTCATTTTAGGTGCATTTTCAAAGGTATTTGCTGTTTTAGAGCCGGTTATTTTCGGTCTTATAATCGCTTATCTTATTAACCCCGTAACGAATTTTTTAGAGAATAAATTAAACCCGTTGTTTGAGAAAAAAATGAAATCAAAGCAAAAGGCTTTAAAGCTTTCAAATGCTCTGTCCGTGCTTTTGTCGGTTTTATTCTTTATTGCAATTATTGCGGGAATAATTGTTCTTGTTATTCCGGGACTAATTAAAAGCATATCTAATGTTATTGATATAATACCCGGTCAAATTGATGCCCTAACATCTTGGGGAAAGCATTTTCTTAAGGAAAACAAGAGTATCGAAACTGCTTTTGAAAAAATGCTTAAGTACGAGAAAAACTGGTTGCAGACCGATTTTGCCGATAAGATTAACGATATTGCGACCTATTTTGCTTCGGGCGTTTTAGATGTCATTATTTTCCTTAAAGATTTCTTTGTCGGCTTAATTGTCGCCATTTATGTTGTTTACAACCGTAAAAAGTTAGGCAATAGAGTAAGAAAACTTATGGTTGCCGTTTTTAAGGACGAAACCGTAAGAAAAGTTTTGTCGGGACTCAGAAAAAGCAACAGTGTATTTAACGGATTTATTGTCGGAAAGCTTATTGACTCGCTTATTATCGGTGTACTTTGCTTTATCGGTGTAAAAGCACTCGGCATACCTTACCAAATGCTTATTACGGTTATAATCGGAGTAACAAACATAATTCCGGTATTCGGACCGTATTTAGGCGGTATTCCCTGCTCGATTTTAATTCTTATAACAAACCCCATAAAGGGACTTTACTTTATTATCTTTATCATTCTTCTCCAAACTCTTGACGGCAACCTTTTAGGACCTAAGATTTTGGGTGATAAGATAGGTCTTGAAACATTTTGGGTTATCTTTGCGATTATTGTCGGCGGCGGAATGTTCGGTGTTGTCGGTATGATTATCGGTGTTCCGATATTCGCAATTATTTACTACTTTATTTCAAACTTAGTAAATGTTAAGCTTAAAAAGAAAAACAAATCGCTTGACAGTGAAGATTATACGGTCGATAAATTGTTAGGCGAAGAAACAGGCGGTGAAGACGATGCGTAAAAAGGCTCTTATGGAACAAAATATGCTTTTGTTTAAGCAAATTGACGATTTAAGAAGAGAGTTAAACGATGTTAAGAGTGAGCTTAAACAAAAAACGGATATAATCGATAAATTCAATGTTGATGCCATAAATAATAACAACTCGGCTCATTCGGAAAGTATCGAAGAAATCGAAAAAAAGGTTATGGGCAAAAAGCTCCCCGAAGATATTGATTACGGCTCCGAGATTATAGGAAAAATTGTTGTGGATTCAGCTAACTTAAGTACCGCCTTAACCGCAAACGGCGAAACCAAGTATAAAGAACTCGTAAACCTTATTTTGGGTAAAACCGAGGTTGCAAAATCGGAGATACTTTCGGTTGTAAACGAGTCTTCTGATATCGTAACAAAAAAAGAAAAAATAGATAATATCTACAAGGAAGCAAACGAATATTTTGAGAGCGTTATGGCTCAAAAAGAATAAACTAAAAAAACAAAGGCACACCGATAATTCGGTGTGCCTTTTAGTTGTGCCTTTTTTATTCTTCGCCTATTGAATCACTTACCTTAACGGTAACGGTTCTATCGTAACAAGAGAAAATATTTTCGAGCATCTTCTTGTCGGGCTTTTTAGTGATAAGACTTACAACCGGAACTATTATCATTCCGGCAAGCATACAAAATGCACCGGCATTGATAGGCGACTGTAAAACAGTCGGGAACGAAGAACGGATAAAGGTATTAAGAAGCATAACAACGGTCGAGAAAACGAAGTTAACATAACAAGCGGTTTTTGTAACCCATTTTGCATATAAGCCGTATAAGAACGGTGCTAAGAATGCACCTGCCAAAGCGCCCCACGAAACACCCATAAGCTGTGCTATAAAGGAAATGTTTGAGTTGTACTGAACTATTGCAATTATTGCCGAAACAGCAACGAAAACAACGATTAAAAGGCGCATAATGAATAACTGGCTTTTTTCTTTCATATCTTTTTTTATCGTGCCTTTAATGAAGTCGAGTGTCAGTGTTGAGCTCGATGTCAAAACAAGTGACGAAAGAGTGGACATTGATGCCGACAAAACCAAAATAACAACTATTGCAATGAGTATTGTCGGAAGTCCCGAAAGCATAGTCGGAATTATCGCATCAAAGCCGTCCTTTGCAACATCAACCTTGTCGGAGAAAAGGCGTCCGAAACCGCCTAAGAAATAAGAGCCACCGGCAACAACTGTTGCAAATACGGTCGAAATAACCGTGCCTTTGGAAATATCCTTTTCGCTTTTTATTGCATAGAATTTTTGTACCATCTGCGGAAGTCCCCAAGTGCCGAGCGATGTAAGTATCATAACGCCCAAAAGGTCAAGCGGGTTAGGTCCGAAGAAGGAGGCAAAAATACCGGGTGTAGACGAAACGGTAGTATCCTTAACTCTCGCAAGTGAGTCAAGGGCTTCGATAAGTCCGCCTTTTGTATTAAGTACGGCAGCTATTACCGCAACAATACCTATAAGCATTATAATGCCCTGTATAAAGTCGTTTATTGCGGTTGCCATATATCCGCCCAAAATAACATATATACCCGTTAAAACCGCCATTGCAATTACGCAAACGGGGTACGGAATGTTAAATGCCATACCGAAAAGACGGCTTAAGCCGTTGTAAAGCGAAGCGGTGTAAGGCATAAGGAATATAAATATTATAGCTGATGCCGAAAATTTAAGTCCTTTACTGTCAAAACGGCTCTCAAAAAACTGCGGCATTGTAGCGGAGTTAAGATGTCTTGTCATAACTCTTGTTCTTCTGCCCAAAACAACCCAAGCGAGTAGTGAGCCTAAAAGAGCATTCGCAATTCCCGCCCATGTTGCGGCAATACCGTATTTCCAGCCGAACTGACCGGCGTATCCTACAAAAACGACTGCCGAAAAATAAGATGTACCGTAAGCAAAAGCGGTAAGCCACGGGCCTACATTTCTTCCACCCAAAACAAAACCGTTTACATCGGTTGCGTGCTTTCTGCAGTATAGGCCTACACCTATCATAACTCCGAAGAAGAGCACAAGTACACTTGATTTAATAAATAAATCCATAAAAATCACCTTGCCTTTATTATTTGCGTGAATTTTCACGCTTATAACCGTAAAAGATAAAAAACAAAAGTCCTCTATGAAGCATTGCTTCACAGAGGACGTTAAAAACGTGGTACCACCTCATATTCGCCTTATGCTCACGCATAAGACCTTTGTAGGATACAAACATATCCGCAGTGCTGTAACGGGCACACCCGACATCACCTACACACCAAAAAAGGCTTCAGTTCGCAGCTCGGAAAACGTAATTCGAATAAGGTTTATTGTTTGCCTTGCACCAACCGGCAACTCTCTTGACTTAAAACGCAAATTCTACTGAAAATTTCCTAAACGCTTTATCTTATTATTTACAATTTAGCACACAAGATTTGATTTGTCAAGTACCTTTTTTCAAAAAAACTTGACAATATTTGTTACCTATAATATAATATGTAGGTCTATCGGTGCTGTGTTGCACCGTTTAATTATTTTTACTGTTGTAAAGGTGGTTATCTAATTGGCAAAGACATTTAAGGTTACAGAAGACGGTCTTAAGAAATTACAAGAAGAACTTGAAAACTTAAAAACCGTAGGTCGTGCGGACATCGCCGAGAAAATAAGGGTTGCCCGTGGCTACGGCGACCTTTCCGAAAACAGCGAATATGACGAAGCCAAAAACGAACAGGCAAAAATTGAAGCCAGAATAGTTGAAATAGAGGCAATGCTTAAAAATGTTGAGATTATCGGCGATATTAAAGGCTCGGCAAAAAAAGTTGTTGTCGGTGTAAAGGTTAAGGTTTTCGATGAAGAATATAACGAAGAATGCACCTATAAAATAGTAGGCTCAACCGAAGCAAACCCCATTGAAGCAAAAATCTCGGACGAATCTCCGGTAGGCAAGGCTTTAATAGGCAAAAAAGTCGGTGACGAGGTAATAGTTGAAACGCCGAACGGCGAATCTAAGCTTAAGGTACTTAAAATTTCCAAGTAATTCTTTACGGGCAGTTTTTTGGTAACTGCCCGTTTTTAAGATACAAAATAAAGGTGAAAAAAATGAGCGATTTTAATAATAAGCCCGAGCAGGATATTAATGAACTTATGATGGTAAGAAGGGAAAAGTTAAAGACCTTAAAAGAGTCCGGTAACGACCCCTTTGTTAAAACAAAATATGAAACAAGTGCTGCTTCAAGTGAAATAAAAGCCGATTTTGACGGCTTTGAGGGTAAAACCGTTTGCTTGGCAGGAAGAATAATAAGCCGCCGAATTATGGGTAAGGCAAGTTTTGTCGGCTTCCGTGACGGTGTTGGCGATATTCAGCTTTATGTCCGCCGTGACGATGTCGGCGAAGAAGACTATGCCGCATTCAAAAAATGGGATATCGGTGATATTATCGGCGTAAGCGGTTTTGTTTTCAAAACACAAACGGGCGAAATTTCCGTTCATGCCCAAAAAATCGAGCTTTTGTCAAAGTCATTAATTCCGCTTCCCGAAAAGTTCCACGGCTTAAAGGATACCGACACAAGATACCGTCAGCGTTATGTTGACCTTATTGTTAACCCCGAAGTTAAAGAAACGTTTATAAAGCGCTCTAAAATCATTCGCTCGGTAAGAAAAACTTTGGAAGACATAGGTTATACCGAGGTTGAAACACCGGTGCTTTCAACAATAGCGGGTGGCGCAACGGCAAGACCGTTTGTAACGCATCATAATGCGCTCGATTTGGATATGTATATGCGAATAGCTACCGAGCTTCCGCTTAAAAGACTTATTGTAGGCGGAATGAACCGTGTCTTTGAAATCGGCAGAATTTTCCGTAACGAGGGTATGGATACTAAGCATAACCCCGAGTTTACATCTATTGAATTTTATGAAGCTTATACCGACTATAAGGGAATGATGGACCGCACCGAAGCCATTATCCGTAATGCCGCTTTGGCTGCTAACGACAGTTATAATGTAACCTTTAAGGGTGTAGATATTGACCTTGAAAAGCCCTTTAAGAGAAAAACTATGGCAGAAGCCGTTTTAGATGTAACGGGTATTGACTTTGAGAGCTTTGCTATGGATAACGAAAAAGCCGTAGCACTTGCAAAGGAGAAGAATATCGAAGTCGAAAAGGGCAAGGAAACATGGGGCGATGTTCTTGTAAGCTTCTTTGATGCTTTCGTAGAAGAAACACTCGAACAACCGACCTTTATTATGGACTATCCGGTTGAGGTTTCTCCGCTTACCAAGAGAAAACCCGATAAACCGTATTTAACCGAGCGCTTCGAGCTCTTTATTTTGGGTACCGAGTACGGAAATGCTTATTCCGAGCTTAACGACCCTATAGACCAGCTCGAACGATTTAAGCATCAGCTTATGCTGCGTGAATGCGGAGACGAAGAAGCAAATATGCTTGACGAAGATTTTGTTACCGCCCTTGAATACGGTATGCCCCCGACAGGCGGCTGCGGTATCGGTATCGACCGTCTTGTAATGCTTCTTACAGGCAATGAGTCTATAAGAGATGTAATTCTCTTCCCGACAATGAAACCATTAGAACCATAAACCGTTACAACACAACGATTTACGAATAAAAAACAGTGCATTTTACGACACTTTTACGACAAATGAAAAGAGCAAAGACATAGCTTTCAGTCGTAAATGCAGAGAAAGGCGTAACGCTATTAAAGAGAATCATAGCGAACTTGGAGTAACGCACCAAAAAAAAGAAGGCAGACTGAATGACACAGCCTGCCTTTAATAATGTATATTATTATAAACAAATTATATTAGTTTGTTTATAATTAAAACAGAAAGAAAAGGCTGGCTGAACTTTAATTGTTCAGACCAGCCTTTGTTTGCCTTAGAAGCTATCAGAAATGCGTTGTAAGGCGTTTTTATTAACGCCTAATCAGTTTATATACTTAAATACAAAGCGCAGTATACAGCGAATTTTAAGCTTCTATGAAATGGTTAATAATTTGTATTATGCGGTTGCGGGAGCAGCCATAATACCAGCCGCAATCAAAGCATCAATTAACGCCTTGAACTCAGCAGCAGTGGGAGCTTCGCCAGCAGCACCAGCTACATTGGCAGCCATTTTAACTACGCCTGCCTTTTCAGCAGTAGCATTAGCAGGAGTAGAAGCATCGGAAATATCTTCGATAGCCTCGTCGATACCGTCAAACCTATCTGCGATATCAAGTAAAAGTCCCTCAACAGTATCAGACGCACCGGCAGGAACGAGACCAGTGACATCAGCATCTTTTCCAGCAACTTTTGCAAGGAAAAATTCTAATCTACTTCTAATTTTCATTGTGATACCTCCTATGAGATTTTTGATTCAAGTGCTATAATTCTTTGCTTAAGAGATTCAGTTGTATCTCCGAGAGCAAAGTTTAGCTCTTCGCCATCCTCTTGGACGACGATGTTTAGTGTCATATTGTTTATATCGTACACTGCGCTATGTACAGTATGCCAAATATCAGTATTGTCTTTACGAGTTTTGTTTGTGTAGAGATTGCCCACAAAAGAAAGCACCTTGCTAAAATCATTTGCTGGGCTACCAGCCGTGAGATTTTCTATGCCTACAAATTCCGTATTCCATACAGGTGATGCTGGATTTTCAGATGTAGGATATGTTTTTGAATACAATAGTCCGTTCATCATAGACCGCATACCTGATTTTGTGTTTGCACTATTGATGTTTTCAACTATGTAATTATATCTTTCAAGACCAGCACCGTGCGGTGTGATATTGTTATCATCAATAGCATTTCCAGTCTCATAATCTGCTGGTGTAAATACCGTTCCGTCATCATTAAATACAACATCAGATAAGAAAAAGTTTGTCATATATTCCTTACCATCCAGAGTTGTATTTGAGCCAGATGTCATTTCGGTAATAACAGCCTCGTTATCAATAAACTCGATAAGAAATGTTTTGTTCTTATCTGCAACCATATAGTGCAGTTCATAATTCATATCGTGCAATGATTTTGCAAAATATACTGTCATATGCTCTTTAACAAACTGTACAGCCTCAGCAGCGGTTGCAAAGTGGTCAATTATATATCTAACAAGCATATGACCAGATATAGTAACCTTATTACTTACTGTTGGTACGGCACAATTCACACCCTTGTCAGTAGGTACGACATTCATATTTGCAATAACTCCGCACTCGTTTATGCCGTCATACAAACGAAATGGCATTAGTTTGT
>JAZUIE010000047.1:0-11955 GCA_045642125.1 Acutalibacteraceae bacterium
TTACTAATTTGTCAAGTAAAATGTTGAAAAAAATTATACAAATTGCTAAAAAAATATTTTAACAACTTTTTTTAAGTTTTATAGTGACAAAATATAAAAAAAGTGTTATTATATATATAATTATCTAAAAAGTTATTTACATATTATCGGAGGGAAAACTGTGAAGCTTTTGGCAATTGACGGTAACAGTATTATAAACCGTGCTTTTTACGGCATCAAACTGCTTTCAACAAAGGACGGAACATATACTAACGCAGTTTACGGCTTTATAAACATTCTCAACAAGTTGCTTGAGTACGAAAAGCCCGATGCTGTTGCTGTTGCCTTTGACCTTAAGGCTCCCACCTTTCGCCATAAGAAATATGATGCTTATAAAGCCGGTAGAAAGCCTATGCCGAACGAACTTGCAACGCAGTTCCCTATTCTTAAGGAATGGCTCACACTTGCAGGGTACACAATTATCGAAAAAGAGGGCTTTGAAGCGGACGATATTTTAGGCACTCTTTCGTATAATATGGGACAAAGCGGCAACACCTGTGCTATTGCTACCGGTGACCGTGATGCTTTACAGCTTATATCCGATACTACAAGGGTTTTACTTGCCGCAACTAAGGCAGGACAACCGCAAATAATTGATTATAACACGGATACTCTTAAAGAAAAATACGGACTTTCTCCTAAGCAAATGATAGAGCTTAAAGCCTTAATGGGAGATTCTTCCGACAATATCCCCGGTGTTGCCGGAATAGGCGAAAAAACTGCAACCGACCTTATTTTGAGATTTGATAATATTGATTATATCTACGAAAATTTAGATTCTCTCGATATAAAAGACGGTGTTAAGCTTAAACTCGCAAACGGCAAAGAAAGTGCCTATTTAAGCCGATATTTGGGCACTATTTGTCTTGACGCACCGATTGATACGGATATAAACTCTTACAAAATAAAAGATAAAAGTGACGATTTGGCTCCTTTTATGGCTAAGCTTGAATTTTTTAAGCTTATGGAAAGAATGAATATCTCATATACTGAAAAAAAGGTCTCATTAACACCGAGTGAAAGTGCAAAGTTCGAGCTTTGCGACTTTAACGAAAGCTTGATAACGGACGGAATAACTTTTTATGCTCAAAATGGCGAATATGCCGCCGTTTCGGGTGAAAAAGTATTTATTTGTGACAAAAAACAAGCCGAAGCCATATTAAAAAGTGAAAAATCAAAGAAAACCTACAATCTTAAAAAACTCGGTTCTGAGTTTCCCTATATTAATAATGTTACTTTTGATGCTTTACTTGCGGGATATCTGTCTAACCCCTCTTCAAACGACTATACTATAAACCGTTTGGCTGCCGAGTATCCTGTTTCAGACTTTGAAAGCTTTGAAAACGAGCTTATAAATAACGCCGTTTTGCTTTCCCTTGTTTGCGCCGAACTCGAAAAAGTGCTCGACAGTAAAGCCCAGTTAGATTTGCTTAAAAACATCGAAATTCCGCTTTCTTTAGTGCTTTCCGATATGGAAAAAACGGGGTTTTTAATTGATTCTGAAGGTCTTTTTAACGAAGGCGAAGAATTATCCGTTAAAATTGACGAAATAACAAAAGAAATCTACAGTATGGCGGGAACAGAATTTAACATTAACTCGCCGAAGCAGTTGGGTGAAATTCTTTTCGAGAAGCTCTTAATTCCCGCAAAAAAGAAAACAAAAAGCGGTTACAGTACTAATGCCGATGTTTTGGAAAGTTTAAGATACGACTATCCTATTGTTGACAGAGTGCTTAACTACCGCAGGTTATCTAAGCTTAAATCTACCTATTGTGACGGACTTTTGGCTGCCGTTTCCACCGATAAAAGGATACACACAACCTTTAACCAAACCGAAGCGAGAACGGGCAGAATCAGTTCTCTTGAGCCTAATTTGCAAAATATTCCCGTAAGGACCGAAGAAGGCAAAAAACTCCGTAAATTCTTTATTGCAAAGGAAAATTTTGTTCTTGTCGATGCCGACTATTCTCAAATTGAACTCCGTGTTCTCGCAAGTCTTGCGGACGATAAAGTTATGATAGATGCCTTTAATTCGGGTGTTGATATTCATACGGTTACGGCAAGTGAAGTCTTTGACATACCGGTAGATATGGTGCTTCCGGTTATGCGCAGCCGTGCAAAAGCAGTTAACTTCGGTATTGTTTACGGTATCGGGGCATTTTCGCTCAGCAAAGATATAGGTGTTTCGAGAGCTGAAGCCGACAGGTATATTAAAAATTATCTAAACACCTATAAGGGTGTCGACAGTTATATGAAAAACGCCATTGAAAACGCAAAAAAGACGGGTTTTGTTTCGACATATTTCGGCAGACGCCGTTATTTACCCGAGCTTTCGTCTTCAAACGGTATGATAAGGTCGTTTGGCGAAAGAGTTGCAAGAAATGCACCTATACAGGGTACTGCTGCCGATATTATAAAACTTGCAATGATAAATGTTTGGAAAAGGCTTAAAAACGAACTCCCTCAAGCTAAGCTCATACTTCAGGTGCATGACGAACTTATAGTTGAGGCACCGAAAGAAAGCGCCGAACTTGCCAAAAAGATATTAAGTGAAGAAATGGAAAATGCCGTAAATCTTAAAGTGAAACTTTCGGTTGACGCAAACTGCGGACAAAACTGGTTAGAGGCTAAAGGATAATGGACATTACCGTAATAACTAACCTAAAAATAACCGAAAGCGACATAAAGGAAATTGCGGCTTTGGAAAAAGAGTGTTTTTCGCAGCCGTGGAGTGAAACATCAATTAAAGAATCATTAAAAAACAATACGGAATTCTTCGTTGCAAAAGACTCTTGCGGCGCCGTTTTAGGCTATATGGGACTTAATCATATTTTAGATGAGGGGTATGTTACAAGCATTGCCGTAAGAAAAGATAAAAGGCGCGAAGGAATAGCCGAAAACCTTATTAACAGTGCATTTTTATATGCTCTTAACAACTCGATTTCGTTTATTTCTCTTGAAGTCAGAGAGTCAAACAAAGGCGCTTTGGCGCTTTATGAAAAATTGGGCTTTATAAAAGAAGGTTTTCGCAAAAACTTTTACATAAAGCCGTGTGAAAATGCGATAATTTTAACAAGAAGGTTTAATCAGTAAATGATAATACTTGCCATTGAATCGTCCTGTGACGAAACTGCGGTTGCCGTTACAAAGGGCAGAAAAATACTTTCAAATACCGTTGCGACTCAAATAAATGAGCATAGAGTTTACGGCGGTGTTGTTCCGGAAATTGCTTCAAGAATGCACACCGAAGCGATAAGTGTCCTTTGTGATACTGCCGTAAAGGAAGCCGGAATTACTTATAATGACATTGATGCCGTTGCAGTAACCTTTGCACCGGGTCTTATCGGTGCTTTGCTTGTAGGTGTTAATTTTGCAAAGGGACTGAGCATGGCGCTTAATGTTCCGCTTATCCCCGTTCATCACCTGCGTTCTCACATTGCGGCAAACTACATAGAAAACGATGAACTGACTCCCGAATTTTTATGCCTTACCGTTTCGGGCGGAAACACTATTTTAACGAAAGTAAAAGATTATACCGTATTTGAGCCCATAGGCTCTACAAGAGACGATGCGGCGGGAGAATGTTTCGACAAAACCGCAAGGGCGCTCGGTCTTCCCTATCCGGGCGGAATTTCCCTTGATAAAATCGCTACTTTACCCGACCATAAAAAATATCCGCTTCCCATACCGAAAATTACGGGAAACGAATTTGATTTCAGTTTTTCGGGACTTAAAACGGCGGTTATAAATCTAATTCACAATTCAAATCAAAAAAATGTTCAATTAGATGTGCCCGTTTTAGCGGCGACAATAAGAAACAGGGTTTGCGATATACTTACCGACACCACTATGAAAGCCGCCGAAAAATACGGCTCTCATAAAATAGTTATAGCGGGTGGTGTTTCGGCAAATTCCGAGTTAAGACAAAAAATGACAGAGGAATGCACAAAAAGAGACTTAAAGCTTTATCTTCCAAACCTTAAATATTGCGGCGATAATGCGGCAATGGTCGGAGTTCAAGCCTACTATGAATATAAGGCGGGTAATTTAGGCGATATGTCGCTTAATGCCACCGCCACACTTCCTATTGACTATAGATAAGAGGTATTAAAAATGTCTAAAAAATTACTGATGATAGTTAACCCGAAATCGGGCAGAGCTAAAATGAGAACCGAGCTTCTAAAGGTAACCGAAGTATTTTCAAATGCCGACTATGATGTTACCGTTTACATAACGAAGGACAAAGCCGATGCCACAAAGCGCATGGAAAGAGTTAATAACGGCGAATACGACCTTATAGTTGTTTGCGGCGGTGACGGTACGCTTAACGAAGTCATATCGGGACTTATGAAATATAAAATTGACTGTCCGCTCGGATATATTCCCTCGGGAACACTTAACGAGTGGTCAAGCGGACTTAATATTTCGAGAAATATATCCGAAGCCGCAAAAGACATTGTATCGGGTAAGAATATCGTTCTCGATATCGGCAAATTCGGTGATAAATACTTTACATATACGGCTTCTTTCGGCGCATTTACCGATGCTTCTTATTCGGCTCCGCAGGATGTTAAGAATGTTTTAGGTCAAGCGGCATACTTTTTTGAGGGCATTAAAAGTCTTACAAACATAAAACCGCTTCACCTTAAGTTTGTGTGTGACGGAGAAGTAATCGAGGGCGATTACCTTTTCGGCGCCATTTCAAACTCAATGAGTGTCGGAGGTATAGTAAAGTTTGACGAAACGGTTGTAAAGCTGAATGACGGAAAATTTGAAGTTTTGCTCATTAAAAACCCCGAATCGATAATTCAGTTTCAAGGTATTTTAGACGGTATTTTAAGAAAACAGCTTGACCGTGACGGCATTTTGTTTTTCCACGCAGAAAAAATAGAAATTACGGGCAGTCCCGATATTCCGTGGACACTTGACGGTGAATACTGCGAAGGCTTTAACGAACTCACGGCAGAAAATATGCATTCCGCAGTTACCTTTGTTGTCCCAAATGAAAAAGAATAAATTTTAGGAGTAATTTTATGTTCAGAAGAGATATCGGTGTCGATTTAGGCACAGCAAATACCCTTGTTTGCGTAAAAGGCAAAGGAATTATAATGAGAGAGCCGTCAGTTGTTGCTTACGATGTAAGAAACGATGCTGTAAGGGCCGTAGGTACCGAAGCTAAAGAAATGATAGGCAGAACACCCGGCTCTATAGTTGCCGTAAGACCGCTTAAAGACGGTGTTATTGCCGACTTCGATGTTACTGCGGCAATGCTTAAGCGTTTTGTTGCTCAAGCTCTTAAAGGCTCTTTCTTTTCAAGAGTTCGTATGGTAATTTGTATCCCTTCGGGTGTTACCGAGGTTGAAAGCCGTGCGGTTTACGATGCGGCAAAACAAGCCGGTGCTACCGATATTGACCTTATTGAAGAACCTATGGCGGCGGCTGTCGGTGCAGGTCTTCCGATTTGGGACGCATCGGGCTCAATGGTTGTTGACATCGGCGGCGGTACAAGTGAAGTTGCCGTTATTTCTCTCGGTGACATAGTAACCGCACAGTCGGTACGAATTGCCGGAGACAAGCTTGACGAAGCAATTATTAACTACATAAGAAAGAAACACAACTTGCTCATAGGCGAAAGAACTGCCGAGCAAATTAAAATAGAAATAGGCTCCGCAAAGCCTTATGAAGACGAAAAAACAATAGAGATTAAGGGCAGAAACTTGGTTGACGGACTTCCGAAAAATGTCGATATCACATCGGAAGAAGTGCGCAATGCCATGACCGACCCGATTCATCAAATAATAGATGCTATAAAAATGACTCTCGAAAAGACTCCGCCCGAGCTTTCGGCAGACATTATAGACAAAGGCATCACCCTTACGGGCGGTGGCGCACTACTTCGTGGACTTGCCGAGCTTATCGCAGAAGAAACCGGTATGCCCGTCAGTGTTGCTCTTAACCCGCTCGACTGCGTGGTTTTAGGCACTGCGAAGCGTCTTGAAGGCAACAACGGTTTCGAAAACTATGTTTTCCGCAGAGGTAAACGGTTTAGATAAATTTTGGAGGAATAACAATGCGTTTCTTCTTTAGAAGCAGACAATTCAAAATGATTATTGCCGTATTCCTATCCGTTTTAATCGTTTCGCTTTCCTTTGCACTTGCCGGTAAAAGAATGGCACCGTATACTGACCTTGCCGCCATTATTACCGCACCGTTTCGCAGTATGGCTACGGCTATTTCAAACGGTGTAAAGGATACAATTTCCGCATTTAATGACGGTAATGAGCTTATGCTTAAAAACAACAAACTCCAAAGTGAAGTTGACGATTTGCATAAAAAAATTGCCGATTACGACAAGGTTAAATCGCAAAACGATTTCTACAAAAATTATTTGGAAATAAAGGAGCTAAACCCCGATTACAAGTTTGCTCCCGCAACGGTAATTTCAAGAGATAATGACGATTCTTTTAAGGGCTTTTTGATAAATAAAGGCTCGGCTTCGGGTATTGCAGTTCACGACCCCGTTATCTCCGATGCCGGACTTATAGGATATATTTCCGAAATAGGCACTACCACGGCTAAAGTTACTACCATATTAAACCCCGATATAACTCTCGGTGCACTTGACAGCAGAACAAGTGATTCGGGTATAATTTCGGGCAATATAGAACTCTCAAAGGACGGTTTATGCCGTTTTTCAAATCTTGCAAGAACAAGCAAGGTTGCCATAGGCGACTATATTATTACATCGGGAGAAGGCATATTCCCTGACGGACTGCTTGTCGGTACGATTTCTTCTATCGGTTCGGACAAGTATAATTCGTCAATTTATGCAGATATAGAGCCGTTTGTCAATTTCAGTTCTGTAAGAAAAGTTATGGTAATAACAGACTTTGACGGTAAGGGCGGTCTTGACCCTTCAAAGGAGGGCAAGTAATTGCACTCTTTTTACAAAAAACAAACTATTGTAAATTCAATACTTGCCGTTCTTACGGTGTTTTTACAGTATAACCCGATTTTTAATATTAAAATTTCAAATGCATACCCTTTGCTTCCGCTTGGACTTGTTATCGGAATTTCAATATTTTCTTCTGAACTTGAAGCAACACTCTACGGTGTTATTATAGGCATTTTTGTTGATGCTGTTTCGGCATCGGCTTTCGGGTTTAACACAATACTTTTTACCGCTATTGCATTTTTTGTTGCCTTTATTTCAAGATATTTGTTTAATAACAACATAAGAGCAACATTAGTGCTCGGCTTTGTGTTTTCACTTGCCTATTTCATTCTTAAACTACTATTCGTGTATAATTTAGGTACTTTGTACGAAGCTTTTGATTATATTGTAAAATTTGCTTTCCCGTCCGCAATTTATACAACAGTTTTCACTGTTATATTCTTTTATGTTGAGAAAAAAATAAACAAAAAACCGTTATAAAAAGAGGTGTAAATCTATGCCGTTTAACAAAAAGCGACAAACTCCGCTTATTGTTCTTTCAATTTTATTAGTATTGCTTATTGTCGCTTACACGGCAAGAATTTACTATATACAGGTAAAAAAATCCGAAAAATACTCTTCCGTTTCGGGCAGTACAACTTCTCTTACTTCGGTACTTAAAGCGCCGAGGGGTGAAATAGTTGACTGCTACGGCAGAAAAATTGCCGTAAACCGTGACGGTTATAACATTGTTTTTAACAAGGCGTATATAAAAGACGACCTTAACGATGTTATTTTATGCCTTATTAACCTTTTAAGCCGAAACAATGCTTCTTGGAACGACAAATTGCCGATAAGCGAAACCGCTCCGTACTCTTTTAAGGAAAACGAGTCGACCGATAAGCTTATAAAAACACTCAAACTTGCCCATTATGCAACACCCGATAACTGTATTAAAAGAATGACCGAAAAATACGAGCTTGAAAAGTACAGTCAGGACGACAGACGCAAAATAATGGGTGTAAGGTACAGTATGGAAATCGCAGATTTCTCTATTTCTTATCCCTATACCTTTGCCGAAGACGTTTCTACTGAACTCATGCGCAAAATTTCCGAATCGGGATTTATGCTTTCGGGTGTTTCGGTAGATGTTGTCCCCTTTCGTGAATACACCGATACATCTCTTGCCGTCAATCTTATAGGCTCGGTAGGTCCCATTTTTGAAGACGACTGGGACTCGGGCGAAAAATACAAAGACCGTGGCTATTCCTTTGACGACAAGGTCGGCAAAAGCGGAATTGAATACTATGCGGAAAAGAATTTAAGGGGTAAAGACGGCGAAATCACCTACTACATTGACAGTAAAGGCAACATAGTTGATTCAGAAATTACAAAAGAACCCGTTGCCGGTAAAACGGTGATGCTTTCCATTGATAAAAATATTCAAAAAACGGCTCAAAACGAACTCGCCGATACAGTTCGTACACTTCGTGCAACCGGCGGTACCGCTTCTGCAGGTGCGGCAGTTATGATTGATGTTAATACGGGAAAGGTTATTTGCGCCGCAAACTATCCTACATACGACTCGGCAACTCTTGCTCAAAACTATGAATACTTAGTTAGCAAAGAAGCAAACTCTCCCCTTTCAAACCGTGCCTTTACGGGCGTTTACCCGATTGGCTCAACAATAAAACCCGCCGTTGCAACTGCGGCGCTTCAAAACGGTCTTTATTCTCAAGGCGAAATGATTTGCTGTGTTCATACATACGATTACTTTGACGATTATAAACCGTCTTGTATGCATAGGCACGGTAACATAAACTTAAACTCGGCACTTTCAAAAAGCTGTAACTACTTTTTCTTCGAGCTTGGCAGAAGAGTCGGTGCCACAAAGCTTACCGATTATTTCAAGCAGTTCGGCTTAGGTGTTAAAACAGGTGTTGAGGTTGACGATGCCGCAGGAATTTTAGTAGAGCCGAAAACAAACGGTTTCGGCGGTGACACTCTTCAAATTTCTATAGGACAGCTTAATGCCTTTACGCCGCTTCAACTTGCAAATTATGTTGCAACCTTTGCAAACGGCGGTACACATTATGAGGCTTCCATAATTAACAAAATCACATCTTATGATGCTTCAAAAACCTATGACGAAGCAAAACCCAAGGTTAAAAATACAGTAAATATAAGTCCGGAAACGCAAAAGCTTATTAAAGAAGGTATGTTATCTGTTACGGTTGACGGTACCGGACGTGCCGCACTCGGAGATTATCCGATTAAAATCGGCGGTAAAACGGGTACCGCACAAACAAACAGCGGTGCCGACCACAGTACATTTATTGTTTTTGCGCCCTATGATAACCCGAAAATCGCAATTTCAGTTGTTTTAGAGCACGGTAACTCGGGTTATTCGTCAGGTACACTTGTAAGAAAGCTTTTAGATTCGTATTTCACTTCGATTCAAAATTCATCGTCTGAAACAGTGCCTTACAGCGTACTTAAATAGGCAATATCTAAGCTCAGATAAAATTGACAAACTAAGGCTTGTATGGTAGAATATTTTGATAAATAAGGAGTAGTTTATGGGGAAATGTATTGCCGTTACCTCCGGAAAAGGCGGTACCGGAAAATCTACAATTTCATCGGGACTTGCCATAAGTTTTGCAAAGTGCGGCAAGAAAGTCTTACTCGTTGACCTCGATATAGGGCTAAGATGTCTCGATATTTTCTTCGGTATTGAAGACAGTATAGTTTTTGACATTTCCGATGTCTTAAACAGCGGTAATTTTGCCAACGCTTTATATAAGGCAAATTGCTTCGATAACATTTATATAGCCCCCGCACCCGCTTCGGACAAAGAACTAAACCCCGAGCGTTTTGCCGATTTTCTTTCCTTCTGTGAACCGAAATTCGATATAATATTAATTGATATGCCGGCAGGTATTAACTTCCGTGTTTTATCGAAAAGTACCGACATTCTAAAATTTATAACCGTTTGCAATCCCGACCCGATATCGGTAAGAGACGCATCCGTTGTTTGCGATAAACTTAGTGAGTTTGATAAGAAAGCATCACTTATAATAAACAAGTTTGATGCCGAGCTTATTAAAAACGGCACCTATAAAAATTTTGACGACATAGTTGATATTTCGAACACGCAGCTTTTAGGCGTTGTTCCGCAATCTCTTGAACTAATGCTTTTGCCCGTAAGACACAAAATATCAAAGCACGGCAGAGCATATAAAGCACTTAAACGAATAAACGGGCGAATTTGCGGCGAAAACATACTGCTTCCCCGCCCTAAAAAAATATAAAGGAGTATTTTTATGACAATAGCACTAATCGCACACGATGCAAAAAAGGAACTTATGGTACAGTTTTGCATAGCCTATTGCGGTATTTTAAGCCATCATAATATTGTTGCCACCGGTACAACGGCAAAAATGGTATCCGAAGCAACAGGGCTTGAAATTACAGGTTTTTTAGGCGGTTCACAAGGCGGCGGACAACAGATTTCTTCAAGAATCGGTTGTGACGAAATAGATTTGGTACTCCTTTTCAGAAACCCGCTCGACCGTAAACCCGATGAGCCGGACGACCGTGAGCTTTTGCGCCTTTGCGATGTCCACAATATACCTGTTGCAACAAACATTGCAACCGCCGAGGTTTTGATACACGGTCTTGAGCGTGGCGACCTTGACTGGCGTGACATAGTAAAAAATAAATAATCTCCGAAGGGAAATATAATAATGGCAGAAATCAACAAAGCGGTTAAGGGTACGCAGGACGTTTTACCGAGCGACTCTTACCGTTGGCAATTTATCGAAAGTAAAATGATTAAGACAGCCGAGCTTTTCGGCTTTCGTGAAATAAGAGTCCCCGTATTCGAACATACGGAAGTGTTCAGCCGTAATGTCGGCGATACTACCGATGTTGTTCAAAAGGAGATGTACACGTTTTCAGACAAGGGCGGCAGGTCTATAACCCTTCGCCCCGAGCTTACTGCGGGTGTAGTAAGAAGCAGTATCGAAAACGGTCTTGTTTACGGCGCTTTGCCCGAAAAGGTTTGTTACATAGGCGGTTGCTACCGCTATGAAAAGCCTCAAGCGGGAAGGCTTCGTGAATTCCACCAGTTCGGTGTTGAATGTATAGGCGCCGCTTCTCCTGCTGCTGATGCGGAAGTTATTTTACTTGCAAATCAAGTTTTAACAAATGTCGGCGTAGAAAATATCGCCCTTAAGATTAACTCAATAGGCTGCCCTGAATGCAGAAAAGATTACGAAAAGGCATTAAAGGAGTATTTTAATGCCCATACAAATGAACTCTGCGATACTTGTATCGACAGACTAAGCCGTAACCCTATGAGAATTCTCGACTGCAAATCTCCCGTTTGCTCAAAAATCGCCGAAAATGCTCCATTGGTTACCGACTACCTTTGTAATCAATGCGAAGAACATTTTACTAAGGTTAAAGCGCATCTTGACTCGGCAGGTCTTAAATATACCGTTGACCCGCACATTGTAAGAGGTCTTGACTATTACACAAGAACGGTTTTTGAATTTGTTTCGGGTGAAATCGGCGCTCAGTCAACCGTATGCGGCGGCGGCCGTTATGACGGGCTTGTTAAACAAATGGGCGGAAACGATACTCCAGCATTAGGCTTCGCAATAGGTCTTGAACGCCTTTTACTGCTTCTTAATAACAGTAATGTTTCAATTCCGCAGGGTAAAAAATGCGATATTTACATAGTGCCTATGGGCGAAAGTGCTTCGCTTAAAGCAACCGAAATTTGTAACACTTTAAGAGCAGACGGCTTTGAAGCGCAAACAGATATTTGTTCAAGAAGTCTTAAAGCCCAAATGAAATATGCCGACAAAATCGGTGCTAAATTCACAACAGTTATAGGCGATAACGAACTCGCCTCGGGCAAAACCGTTATTAAAAACATGAATAACGGCGAAACAAAAGAGGTTAGTATTAAAAAC
>JAZUIE010000048.1:0-6009 GCA_045642125.1 Acutalibacteraceae bacterium
CCTAATAAATACTTGTAATAATCACAATCAAGTTTTGATGTATCTACAGAATAATCGTAATTATTTTTTATAAATACATCTTCTGCCCCTACATCTGAAAGCGTTTGTTTAAGGTCAGCAATTATCTTATATAAATGCATAAGATTTTTTTGTGTGTCTCCTGAATCTTCCCATAAAACTGCACAAATTTCTTTTGAACTGACAGTGGCACCCCTACGGTCTATAAGATATGCCAATACTTCTTTTGAACGCTTTCTCTTGAAATGTAACGGAATACCGTCTTTAAGCACTTCAAAATTTCCGAAGCAATTAACCGTTAACAAAGCTTTTGCTTTATGATTTTTTTTGGCGATATTAATTTCATTTTGCACATCTTTATCTAATATCGGCTTTTCGAGATATCCTGAAACATGCAACTTAAATGCATCATAAGCATATTCACGGTAACCTGTACAAAATATTATAGGTGTGTCGGGATATAATTCTTTTATTTTTTCTGCAATCTCGAAACCTGTATGGCCTCTTAATTTAACATCTAAAAATGCTATATCGGGTTTGTTAGAGCTTAACCACGCAGTAGCATCAGTAAAAGTTCTAAATGCAAAAACTGAAGAAATGTCAGGAGAAGCAGAAACGGCTCTTTCGAGTTCTCTTAATAACAACTCTTCATCATCGACACATAATGCAATCATTGTTGTTTTCCTTTCTTCGGAATTAATACCTCACAGGTAGTACCGACACCGATTGTACTGTCAATCAAAAGCTTACCGTCACAAAGCATATCAAGGCGGGTCGTTACATTTTGAACACCTATGTGATTTTTACCGTCTTTCTTAGGCTTATCGGGGTCAAAACCTACGCCATCATCTTTAACAATAACGTGATAATAACTTTCGTCTTCAAATGAATTTATTGTTACAGAACCGCTTGACTCTCTTCCCATGATACCGTGTGTAATAGCATTTTCAACAAGCGGTTGAAGTGTAAGGCTCGGTATGAGAAAGTCTTGACACGAAAAATCACAGACAAATTGAATATCATGAAAACGTTGTTTTTCAATATCAATATAATTCATTAAATGGTCAATTTCGGTTTTGAAAGGTACTAATGATTTTTGAGATAATTCACCGAAATTATTACGAAGGTAAGAAGAAAACGAATATAACATTTCACGGGCTTTATTTCCGTCTTCAATACATAGACTTGCAATTGAACCGAGCGTGTTATATATAAAGTGAGGATTTATTTGCAAAAGCAGAGCATTGATTTTTGATTCGGCAAGTTCTTTTTGTTTCTTTTCAAGTTCCCTTTCACGGTTGACAAAAATATTTGTATACATTATAAATACTGAAATAAATGTAAAGACTGTTTGAAAAGAAATTCCTAGTTTGCTTCCTGTTAATACAAAACTAATATACGGAATAAGCGGATAAGAAATAAGTATCAGTTTATTTGTTAACGAAAAGTCTCTGAAAAATATATTAAACAAGCAAACAAAAAGCATTGCGGTAGGCAAAATTATACTTAAATAATAAGTGTCTTGATTCCTTACATATACACCGTTATCAATTGTAAAATAATATTTTTCAAAAATATTGCCTATTATTAGTATAAACGCCACAACAGTAAAGGTATTTATAACTACTGTGCCGATTTTCTCGTATTTCGGATTCTTACCTGTCCAGGCGCAAATAAAATACCAAAACATCGCTGTTAACACAATTGGACAGCAATAGTAAAAAGTACTGATAACGAAATTAATGGTGGCATATTGCGGTTTTCCGTTAATAAGCCAATAAATGATATCGAGATAATTAAAGAAAAAGCATACTACTATCATTGCCATAAAGACAGCGGTAGTTTTGTCGACTATCTTTGCTCGTGTACAAGAAATAAAAATTATCGAAGACAAAAACAGAGCAAAACAGTCAACCGAAATGTTAAGAATATTTATTCTGGGCAATGAAGCGAGGTCCGATAAATACATATAACTTATAACAGATAAAACGAAAGCAATTTGTATTATAAAAATCGCAACATTGCATTTGTGCCAAAATTTAATTCTGTCCTTGCTGCTTATTTGCATAACTTTTCCTTTCAAACTATAGTTTATTAAAAGTTTCAGTACTTTTATCCATAACCGATTTGTTGATAAAACGAGAGGCTAAGATTAATATAATAGCAATTACTAAAATATAAGATGACAAGTTAATATCTGTAAGCAAATAATGTTTAACTAAATATGATACACCTACTGTAGCTATACTAAGAAACCAGCCGCCGAAAAGACAAATGCAAACAGGCAGCCCCTGCTTTATCGGCACTGTTTCATTTGTCCAGTCGAAATTCGGTTTATTTAAGTCAAAATACAAACCTAAATTTCCCGTAAACTGAGCAAAAGCAACAGCATAAATAAGAATAAATACCAAACTGGTCGGCTCTAAACCGAAAATATAAGTAAGCGAAAGACTTAATGCTAAAATCGGTAAATAATTTATCAGCATGTGAAATTTCAGTTTTGCATTCATTATGCTTTTAGAATCAATGGGTGATGTTTGCAATATCCATCTGCTTTTACCCTCAAGAGATATTGAAGGAGCGGTAAAATTGTTCATGGTAACAAGTAAGCCAATAACTCCTGCAACAGCAACGGGAATATAATCGAAAAGTCCAAAAGCTTTTGCAAACGGTACTATTGTAGATTTAATTGTATCAGCCTTAATAAGCGCAAAAACACTTAAAGCAACTGAGATTACTACACCGAGTCCTATATTAAGTATGTAAGGCGCTGAAGAAAAGAAATGCTTAGCTTCTTTTCCTAAGAGTGCTTTGTCAATAGAATTAACTTTTACAGTTTTCTCAACATATTTAACCTGCTTTTGACCTTTATTACTCATAACAATTTTAGTAAAATTGAGATTAAGGACCGCAAATGTAATAAGGAAAATCAGTATTGCAAAAGCAATGACTATTAACATCGAAATTAAATTGCCGTCAAGTGATTTACCTATATTATAAATAATAAAGGACGCAGAAAGTTTTTTGCTGTACTTGTCGACATTTTTAACTACAAGTTGTAAATAGGTGTTTATTTTGAAATAAACGAAATAATATAAAGCAAGTAATAAAAATGAGATAAGCACGGTAACAATTGTCTTGTTTTTTAACTTCGATGAAACAAATGCAACTATAAACCCGAAAAGCGAACCAAAAGCTAATATAATAAGTCCTAAAATAAACAAAAAGAGTATTTGATATATTATCTGAATTAAAGTGCATTTAACATCAATATAATAAACAATTAAAGCGGGTATGTAGACAATAGAAGAAAATAAAACTCCGATTAAATAAACACCGATTAGGCGGTTAATAAGTATAATTGACGGTTTTACAGGTAACGACAAAAGCATTAAATTGTCTTTACCGTTAAACACATGAGACGATACTTGGAACATAGATAAAAAAGTACCGACAAAAAACGATAATATTGCAAAAAAAGCAAAATAAAACCACGAAAGTCCCATATCGGCAAATTGAATAAACAATTTACCCATACCGAAAAAAGCAAAACCGCAAGAAAAAAATATTAAAGCCCATAAAAGGATAATACCTAGAATTGCGGCAGGTTTTCTTTTTGCATTTTTCTTCTTGTTTAGTGAATATATGGATAAATATTGTAATAATTCTTTTTTGAAAAGTACCTTGAACATAAGATTACTCCTCCAACTCAAGGAAAACAGCTTCAAGTGACTCATCGCCTTTAACTTCTTCCATACTGCCCGATTTTATAACCTTACCGTCTTTTATAATAGCAACTTTATCACAAAGCTTTTCGGCAACTTCCAAAACATGAGTCGAAAAGAATATTGCGCCGCCGTTATTGCAAATTTCACGCATTGTTTCTTTAAGTAAATGTGACGCTTTAGGGTCAAGTCCGACAAACGGCTCGTCCATAATGATTAGTTTGGGGTTATGTATAAGCGCAGAAATTATAGCAAGTTTTTGCTTCATTCCATGAGAATATGAAGATATGGGGTCTGCTAAATTATCAGTGATTTCAAACATATTAGCATATTTTTTTATCTTCTCTTCCCTATCGGACGCACTTACACTGAATATGTCAGCGATAAAATTAAGATATGTAATACCGCTCATGAATTCATATAAATCGGGGTTGTCGGGAATGTAAGCAATTTTCTTTTTGCATTCGATAGGATTATCTTTTATAGAAATACCGTCAATGAATATTTCACCGCTCTCAAAATCTAATATTCCTATTGAACATTTAATAGTTGTTGTTTTTCCGGCGCCGTTGTGACCTATGAAGCCGTAAATTTCACCGGCATTAATGCTAAGCGAAAGGTTATCAACAACAGTTTTATTGCCATATTTTTTAGTTAAATTCTTAATTTCAAGCATAGTTTGTACACCTTTTTAATAAGAGTAATGGCGGAACGCTTTTGCGCTCCGCCGAATTTTTATGTATCCGGCATTTCTTTCTTAATTCCGAAAATAAGACGCAGTATTCCGCATAATAACTTAGGACTTTTAATAAGTACAACTTTCATAAAATGACCTCCGAAAATTATTTGCAGCAAGACATTCCGAGTATAATGACAAAACATGCCAATACCGCAACAAGCAATTTCGGTGGGCAAAAGCAACTTATCAAGAGACCTAAAGCGAATGTAATCGTTATAGCGCCTTTGTTAACTCGCTTTTTTCGCATATTTCACCCTCCGATAATACATAATACTTAAAAATCGGAAAAGTGTTACACAAAAGAGTTATTCGGGCATTACAAAAGCCACGCCTTCCATAGCTTCGATTTTTTGGCGCAAATCGACAAAGTCTTCGGCATCAGATATTGTTATAAAGTAACCTAAATTACCGTCAATACCGCTCTTTGCGGGTATTGCTTCAATAAGTACATCGCCCATAACATTGTTATGTATCTCGTCGAAAATTTTTCCGGCGAATTTTGTGTCTGAAATTTCCGCATAAAGGTTAACAAGCATTTTTTGTTTTCTTTCAAATCTTGTCAAAAATGCGGCTGTGAAAACACATGCAATGGTGCCTAAAAATGCACCGAAATAGAATGTAAAGCCGATTGCAATACCTATAGTACCTGTTGCCCAAAGACCGGCAGCGGTCGTAAGACCCGTTACCATACTTGTATTCTTAACTATAATCATTCCGGCGCCTAAGAAACCAATACCTGAAATTACCTGAGCGGCAAGACGGGCAGCATCGGTTTGTATACCTAATTCTTGAATAATATACATACTTGTTGTAGAAGACATACAAGCACCTAAACATACAAGTATATGAGTTCTAAGACCTGCTGCACTTCCGTGTTTTCCACGCTCAAGTCCTATAACACCACCGGCAATTACAGCAAAAACAACTCTTACCAAAACTGATAAAAAATTAAAATCATGACATGCATCAATAAAGCTTTTATAAAATTCCAACATTAGTAATCTCCCCTTAATTCTTTATTTCAACGGCAAAGTCGCCTTTTGAAACCTTTAATATAATTTCTTTAACATTAGGCGTATCTATTAGAATATCAACAATTTTACCCTCAATCTGACGCCTTATAACATTGCGTATTTCTCGGGCACCCGTTGCCTTACCGTCAGATTTTTCGGCAATAAGTGTCGTTACGCCCTTAAGAACACTTAAATTGATATTCTTTTCTTTAAGCGAATCAGAAAGTTCAGATAATGCAATTTCGGCAATTTTTGCAAGAGAATCAAGTTCAAGTGGCTTAAATACAATAATTTCGTCTATCCTTGCTAAAAATTCAGGTCTTAAAAACTCTCCTAAAGCCTTGAGCGCTTTTTCTTTTGAAGCATCAGCAACAGTTTTACCGAACCCTAAAAGATTTTCACTTCTATCGCTTCCGGCGTTGGAAGTCATAACGATAATAGTGTTTTTGAAGTTAACGGTTCTGCCCTGTGCGTCAGTTATTCTGCCTTCGTCCAAAATAGAAAGCAAAATATT